>NZ_CM177756.1:0-962500 GCF_058314695.1 Bradyrhizobium sp. T-12
ATGACAATGGAACAGGATCGCTG
Source organism: Bradyrhizobium sp. T-12 (assembly GCF_058314695.1). Classification (NCBI taxonomy): domain Bacteria; kingdom Pseudomonadati; phylum Pseudomonadota; class Alphaproteobacteria; order Hyphomicrobiales; family Nitrobacteraceae; genus Bradyrhizobium; species Bradyrhizobium sp. T-12. The sequence continues at coordinate 24 of NZ_CM177756.1, forward strand.
GTCACGCGTGAAGGGTCGGCTGCGCTCGAGCGTTGGCGAAGACGTCTACACGAGCTGGTTTGCGCGCATGGATCTGGAAGGCGTGCAGGAGGAGAGTGTGCGGCTCTCGGTGCCGACACGCTTCCTGAAGAGCTGGATCCAGGCCCATTATGCCGAGCGCGTGCTGTCGTGCTGGCAGGCCGAGATGCCGGAAGTGCATCGCATCGACCTCACGGTGCGTACGGCCGTGCGTCCGGTGGCGCAGAAGGAAGCCCCGGTGCCGGTCGAGACGCGGCGCACGCCGACCCCGGAGCTGCGCTCGACCGCGATTGCGCCGGTCTCGGCCAATCACGACGCGCTCGGCGGCTCGCCGCTCGATCCGCGCCTGACCTTCGCGAGCTTCGTCGTCGGCCGCTCCAACACGCTGGCGCATGCGGCCGCGCGTCAGGTCGCGGAAGGTCGCCGCGGCGACCCCGTGATGTTCAACCCGCTCTACATCCATGCCGGTGTCGGCCTCGGCAAGACGCATCTCTTGCAGGCGGTGACCTGGGCCGGCAATTCCGGCAACGAGCGCAAGGTGCTGTATCTCACGGCTGAAAAGTTCATGTACGGCTTCGTCGCCGCGCTGAAGACGCAAACGGCGCTGGCCTTCAAGGAAGCGCTGCGCGGCATCGACGTGCTGGTGATCGACGACCTCCAGTTCCTGCAGGGCAAGTCGACCCAGGCCGAGTTCTGCCACACGCTGAACGCGCTGATCGACGCCGGCCGCCAGGTCGTGATCGCGGCCGACCGTCCGCCGTCCGATCTCGAAAGCCTCGACGACCGCGTGCGTTCGCGGCTCGCCGGCGGCCTCGTGGTCGAGATGGGCTCGCTCGGCGAGGAGCTGCGCCACGGCATCCTCAAGTCGCGCGTCGCCGCCGCCCGCACCCATCATGCGACGTTCGAGGTGCCGGAAGAGGTGCTGCATTATCTGGCGCGCACCATCACCCATAATGGCCGCGACCTCGAAGGCGCCATCAATCGCCTGCTGGCGCACTCCAAGCTCAACAACCGGCCGGTGACGCTGGAGATGGCCGAGCACGAGGTGCGCGACCTGGTCCGGCCGCAGGAGCCGAAGCGGATCAAGATCGAGGACATCCAGCGTGTGGTGGCGCGGCAGTATAATGTCAGCCGGTCCGACCTCTTGTCCTCGCGCCGCACCGCCAACGTGGTGCGCCCGCGCCAGGTGGCGATGTATCTCGCCAAGACGCTGACCCTGCGCTCGCTCCCCGAGATCGGCCGCCGCTTCGGCGGACGCGACCACACCACGGTGCTGCACGCCGTGCGCAAGATCGAGGCCCTGGTCTCCAAGGACACCGCGCTGTCGGAGGAAGTGGAGTCGCTGAAGCGCCAGCTTCAGGAATAAACGCCTAGGCGCGCTCCTGCCATTCTGCCGCCGCCCCGGCCTCGCCTGGGCGGCGGTTTTCGTTTTGGGCGGTAAATCGTGGGGAACTGCCTCCGATCTCTTGAATCCGGGGGCCATCCGAGCCACCTTGCGCGACCCTGACAGCTTTGGTCATATCGGCTGGATGATCCGGCTTTCCGGGGTCTTCGGTGCCGTGGCGCGCGTCCCGCCGCCCGGCGTTCTCAAATTTGTGTTTCCTTGGGGATCGGGCGAGTAGTGCAATGAAGGTTACGGTCGAACGCGCGCAACTCCTGAAGTCGCTGGGCCATGTCCACCGCGTGGTCGAGCGCCGCAACACGATTCCGATCCTGGGCAACGTGCTGGTCCGGGCCGAGAACGCCAAGCTGTCGCTGAAGGCGACCGACCTCGACCTCGAGGTCACCGAGACGTTGCCAGCGGAAACCGCGACCGCGGGCTCCACCACGGTGCCGGCGCACATGTTCTACGACATCGTGCGCAAGCTGCCCGATGGTTCGCAGATCGTGCTGGAGGCCGACGGCGACCGCGCGGTGCTGGCGATCCGCGCCGGCCGCTCGCGCTTCACCCTGCAGACGCTGCCCGAGAACGACTTCCCGGATCTGGCCGCCGGCGACATGTCGCACTCCTTCTCGCTCGCCGCCAAGGACGTCAAGCGGCTGATCGACCGCACCCAGTTCGCGATCTCGACCGAAGAGACGCGCTATTACCTCAACGGCATCTATCTGCACGCGGCGGGCACGGCCAAGGCCGCAACGCTGCGCGGCGTCGCCACCGACGGCCACCGCCTCGCCCAGCTCGATCTGGTGCAGCCCAAGGGCGCCGAGGGCATGCCCGGCGTGATCGTGCCGCGCAAGACCGTCGGCGAGGTGCAGCGCCTGATCGAGGACACCGACGCCGAGATGACGATCGAGCTGTCGCAGGCCAAGATCCGCTTCACCATCGGCAACGTCGTGCTGACCTCGAAGCTGATCGACGGTACCTTCCCCGATTACGGCCGCGTCATTCCGCAAGGCAACGACAAGGAGCTCGTCGTCGACAAGAAGGACTTCGAGAACGCGGTCGACCGCGTCTCGACCATCTCCAGCGAACGCGGGCGCGCGGTCAAACTGTCGCTGTCGCCGGGCAAGCTGGTGCTGTCGGTCACCAATCCGGATTCCGGCAGCGCGACCGAAGAGCTCGAGGTGGAATACGCCTCCGACGCCCTCGATATCGGCTTCAACTCCCGCTATCTGCTCGACATCGCCGCCCAGATCGAAGGCGACGTCGCAACCCTCAAGCTCGCCGATCCCGGCTCGCCGACCCTCGTGCAAGACCGCGACGACAAGAGCGCGTTGTACGTGCTGATGCCGATGCGGGTGTGAGGGACGTGTTCCTCCTCTCGCGACACCTTCTACGTGGAGACAATCCCTCACCCGGCTTCGCTGCGCGAAGCCACCCTCTCCCACAAGGGGAGAGGGTAAAGCTACAGTTTTCCCCGTCGAAACAAGCGCGATGCACGTTGCTGTGCCCTCTCCCCTTGTGGGAGAGGGCATCTCCGCAGGCGGATACACACTCAGTCGGGTGAGGGGTTCGTGCCGCAGGAGCCATCCCATCGGCCCAGTCCCCAAACGTCTCCGCCAATTCGCGAAGAACATGCGGCACGAACCGACGGATGCGGAAGCCGCGATGTGGCGCCTGCTCAGGGATCGTCGGCTCTCCACGTTCAAATTTCGCCGACAGGTACCGTTCAAGAACTACATTCTCGACTTTGTCTGTTTCGAGCAGTCTCTTGTAATCGAGATCGACGGAAGCCAACACGCGGAGTCACAGCGAGACACGACTCGTGAGGCCGCGCTTGCAGCTGAAGGGTTTTGGACTTTGCGCTATTGGAACAATGACGTGCTTCAGCAGTCCACTTCCGTATTGGAGGATATCCTTGCAAAGCTTGCCGGGCGGTAAGATACCCCTCACCCGTCGCCTCACTGCGTGAGGCGCCACCCTCCCCCACAAGGGGGGAGGGAAGTAGAGTCCGGCAATGACGAGCTAGCATGACCGCCTCCCGCATTCATCGCCTGACGCTGACGCATTTTCGCAATTATCGGGCGGGGGGGCTCGAGACGGCGGCTGACCTGGTGGCGCTGGTCGGGCCGAATGGGGCGGGCAAGACCAATTGCATCGAGGCGATCTCGTTCCTGTCGCCGGGGCGCGGCCTGCGGCGCGCCACGCTGGAAGACGTCGCCGACAACCAGGGCGACGGCTCCTGGGCGGTGTCGGCGCAGGTCGAAGGCGCGCTGGGGCTGGCGACGCTCGGTACCGGCATCGATGCACCGCGCGCTGATGCCGCCGTCAGCCGGCGCTGCCGCATCGACCGCGAGCCGGTGGGGTCGGCGGCAGCCTTCGGCGACCACATCCGCATGGTCTGGCTGACGCCGGCGATGGACGGGCTGTTCATGGGCGCAGGCTCCGAGCGGCGGCGCTTCTTCGACCGCCTGGTGCTCGCCATCGACAGCGAGCATTCCAGCCGCATCAACGCGCTGGAACGCTCCTTGCGCTCGCGCAACCGCCTGCTCGAGACCCGCAATTACGACGACCATTGGTGTGACGCCATCGAGCGCGAGACCGCCGAGCTCGCGGTCGCGGTCGCGGCCACGCGCGGCCAGACGGCGGCAAGGCTGACCGGCATGTTGAATGCGCGCGCGCAGGCGTCCGCGTTTCCGTCGGCGCAGATCGCGCTCGACGGCTGGATGGAGAATGCGCTGCTTCAGGAGACCGCAACCTCGGTCGAGGACCGCTACCGGCAGATCCTGCGCGACAACCGTCCGCGCGATGCCATCGCCGGCCGCACCACCGACGGCCCGCATCTCACCGACCTCCAGGTGATCTATGCGCCGAAGAGCATGCCGGCGCGCGACGCCTCGACCGGCGAGCAGAAGGCGCTGCTGATCGGCCTCGTGCTGGCGCATGCGAGCCTGGTGGCCGAGATGACCGGCATCGTGCCGCTGCTGCTGCTCGACGAGGTCGTCGCGCATCTCGATCCCAGCAGGCGCGCCGCGCTGTTCGACGAGCTGAAGAAGCTCGGCGCGCAGGTCTGGCTCACCGGCGCCGACCCGGCGGCCTTCGCCGAGATCGGCGCGGGAGGCGAAGTGTTTGACGTCGAGAGCGGACGAGTCTCCGCCCGAAGCTGAGCCGCCGCGTTGAACCCGCTCGTTTCCGCCGGCGACTAGCTGCTTGAGGCCGCAACATGCGGCCATCGCGCAAATATCTCGGACACGCGCGATATCCTTTGGAGCACAGGCATGGCGACGGTGGGGCATGGGGCGCGAGCTCCGGCACGATGGCAACCTATTGCGTGCGGCCTCGTTCTCCTCGCAAGCTGCCTGCTCGCCGCAAGCGCCGGCGCGTTCGTGTCGAATCTGCCGCCGTTGTTCTCGCCCGCGCTGACGCTGGACCCCGCCGCCAAACTGCCCGCGCCGGCCCGCTACAGCTTTCGCGGCACCCACACCACGGTGATGCCCGGCATCGAAGCCCCGCTCCGCACCAGGCTCGAAACCACGGTGCCTGCGCAGCTCGGCGACGTCGTCCGCTTCTATCGCACCGAGCTCGGAAAGCTCGGCTGGCGGGAAAAGCCCGAAGGCGCGGTGATCGCAGCCGATCACGTCCAGCTCTCCTTCGCTTCCCCGCTCGGGCCCGCCGCACTGCAGCTCGCCCGCAAGGACGGCAGCACCTCGATCCATATCGTGCAGAAGAACGCCGATGCGGCGAGCCGGGCGAATATCATGCCCGAGCCCGGCCAGGCGATGCTGGTGTTCAGCAATATCAGCGGGACGGATGCCACGCTCACGATCGACGCGAAAACCGTCAAGCGCGCCGCCGGCACAAACGCGGTCTCGCTGGATCTGGCGCCCGGCCGATATTCCTACGAGCTGCGCGTGCCGGACCGTTCGGCCACCACGAAGACCCTCGACATTGTGGCCGGCGATACCTGGGAGCTCACGGTCGGGCCCGACGGAGACGTCTGGCCGCCGCTCCAGCTGTATTGAGCGCTTCCGGGGCATCGGCGATCTTTGAACCTCACGGGTTCCTGTCGCGACTTCTGGTCAGAGGCCGCGCCGACGGTGTCGCAGCCTGCAATTGCGCGCGAGCCGATGCGCCGCGCCACGCCCCTTGGAGAAGTGACGATGTCGAGGATGACGCGCGGGACGCAGGTCCCGGCACGCTGGCGGCTGCTTGCATGCGGCCTCTTCCTGTTGGCGAGCAGCTCGGTTGCCGCCGCGGCCGATGCCGGCATCGTCGACGTCCACGCGCTGCCGCAGCTCGAGGGCGCGGTGGAAGACACTTCGCGCCCCGATCCCTACCGCGTCGAATATCGCGTGCCGACGCCGCCAGCCGTGACGTTACAGGCGGTGCGAAAACTCCTGAGTGCCGAGGGCTGGGTGCCCTATGTGCTGCCGCTGGAGGAGAAGAGCACCACGCTGAAATTCAAGAAGGGACGGCAAGGCCTGTCCGTTCACTTCACGCAGGCCGGCGGCCGGCCCGATCAGTCCGCGGTCTATTACACGACCGATCGGATCTATTCGAACGTACCGTTCCCCGACGGCGCGAGCGATCTCGTGTTCGACGGCACCAGGCCCTATCTCGGCTGCATCGCGCCGGGCGCGCTCGATGCGACGTCGGAATTCTACATTCGCCAGATGGAGGCGATCGGCTGGCGCAAGCTCACGGCGGAAACGGCGGCACGCTGGACGACGACGGGCCTCGACGAGGCCGTTCCGAACGGCATGCGCGCATTCTACGACCATCCCGAGGGCGACACGACGCAGTTCTACAAGCAGAAGCCGGTGATGCTGACGCTGACGAAGCGCAACGACGGCCGCACCGATGTCGATGTCCGGATCGCACCTTTCGTGCTGCCCGCCGACCTCACCGCCGATAGCGATGTTGCCGGCCTGCCGCGGCCGAATCCGACCAAGTCGGCCAGGGGCCTCGGCAGCGCGAGCTCCAACAAGCGCGAGATGAGCGCCGCCGCGATGGCCGAGCTGCCTGCCGTGCTCGCCTTCTATCATCGCGAGCTCGCTGCGCGAGGCTGGCAGGAGGATGGCAGCGCCCCGCTCGCCCCCGGCGACGACGTTGCGCTCAAGATCTCCAACGCCGAGGAGACCGGCGTGCTGCGGCTTGGCCGCAAATATGACTTCACCATGGTCAGTCTGACCGCACAGGTGAGGGAATCCGCGCTTGCGGCCCGTGCCAAGGCGAAGAAAGAGGCCGACGAGAAATTCATGAAAGACGCCGAGGCGATGGCCAAGCAGGTCATCGCCGCCGACGAAGCGCGGCGCAAGGGGCAGGCGGCCGCGCTGTCCGATGCGCCGCTCGGTGCACTTGCCGACAGCAAGACGCCGGTGCCGCTGCCGGAGACCGCCGAAGACGTCAGATTCAAAGGCGACGACGGCAGCCTCGAATTCTCGTCCGGATCGAGCGTGAAGGCGCTGACCGCGTTCTACCGGGCCTCGCTGAAGCCGCTGGGCTGGAACGAGCGGCCTTCGGTCATCAACCAGCCCAACATGGCGATGCTGGAGTTTGCCAAGAGCGGCAAGTCGATCTCCTTCACCGTGATGCAGATGGGGCCGAAAGTGAGAGTCAGCGCCGAGGGATCGGGCCTCAAGGTGGCGACCGCCAAGCCCGTGGAAGCGCAGGCCAAATCGTCCGAGCCGCTCAAGCCCGACACCGAATCGCAGTTGCCCGTACCGACGCAGCGGTCGTCGACCTCGCTCGCCACCACCAAGATGCCGGGCAGCGAGACGCCGTTCCGCCGCGAGCTCGAAGCCAGCATCCCGGCCCCGCTCGGCGACGTCCTGGCGTTTTACCGCACGGAGCTGTCCAAGCTCGGCTGGCAGGAAAAGGCCGACGGCGCCATTGTGTCGGCGGAGCGCGCGCAGATCGACTTCACTTCGCCGCAAGGCCCGGCGGTGCTGAAGCTCGGCCGTGCCAAGAGCGAGACCACGGTCAGTCTGGCACAAAAGAATCCGGAAGCCGCCGTCAAGGCCGACATCATGCCGAAGGCGGGCCAGGCCAGGCTGATGCTCGGCAATATCGGACCGAAGGAAGCGTCGCTCACCATCAACAAGCAGACCGTCAAGATCGCGGCTGGCGCCGGCGGCCCGCAATCGCCGAAAGGTCCGATGGTCGATCTGCCGCCTGGCAAATACCAATACGCCCTGCGCGTGCCCGGACATCCCGCCCGCACCGAGAGCCTCACCGTTGCGGCCGGGGATGCCTGGGGCCTCATGGTGGGTCCTGATCGCGCTGTGCTGCCGCTGCAGATGTATTGATCCCCTGTGCCTGTCCCGGCCAGGTTGAACCCATCAGGTTCATGGGGCGACCAGTTGGTCGGAGGTGGCCGCGACAATGTCGCAGCCACCTCATCGCGCGAAGATCATGACGCGCGACCTTCCGGGAGAATGGACATGACGACGGCAAGACGCGGGACGAAGGTCCCGGCACGATGGCGGCTGCTGGTGTGCAGCCTCACTCTGCTTGCGAGCTGCTCGCAGCAGCCGCTGACCGCAGCAGATGCCCACTCCGACATGCCGGTGCCGACGCGAGCCAGCCACTCGAGCTTCAGCCGCACCAGCGCGGACGGGGTCGAAGTCCCGCTCCGGCTCGAGCTCAAGGCCGAGGTGCCCGCCGAGCTCGGCGACGTCCTCGCCTTCTACCGCACGGAGCTTGGAAAGCGCGGCTGGCAGGAAAAGCCCGATGGCGCGGTGGTCACTGCCGATCGCGCCCTGCTCGTCTTCGCCTCTCCGAAGGGGCCGGGCACGCTGACGCTCGGCCGTGCCAAGGGCGAGACCACGGTCGACCTGGTGCAGCGAAATACGGAGGCCGCGGCCAAGGCCAACTTCCTGCCAATGCCAGGACAAGCACGGCTGATCTTCGGCTATCTCGTGCCTGATGTGGCCTCGCTCGCGATCAACGATCAAATCATCAAGATCGCGGGCGGCTTAAATCATCCGCAAACGCTGGATCTGCCGCCCGGCACATATTCCTACGCCCTGCACGTGTCGGGTCATCTGGTGCGCAGCGACACCATCACGCTGGCCGCGGACCAAGCGTGGTTCCTCAAGCTGCGTGACGGCGACGGCGAGTCCAACCAGATCTACTGAGCCGACGGCCGCTCCGCGGCGCCGAGGCGCCTTGGGAAGAGGCTCCACGCCCCGCAAAATCCACGTCTTTGAGGACCCGGAACGGGGTCTCGAATCGGGCTTTTCACGGGCCCTGAAATCGGCCTCCAAAAACCTTGAAAACTCGCCAAAAAACCCCATCTCATCAAAGGGTTGCGGCAGCATACTTTGCGCTAGGCGCAATCTCGCTTTCATGGCACAAATAGCCTGCAAATCAGCGCCTTTTGCGCCGCTGATTCGGGCGACATTTCGAAGGCCTCTCATGACAGAACCTGCTCGGCAGCCCGCTGCCGAAAACGAGCCGTCCAATCCGAGCGACTACGGCGCGGAATCGATCCGCGTGCTCAAGGGTCTCGATGCCGTCCGCAAGCGCCCGGGCATGTATATCGGTGACACCGACGACGGCTCGGGCCTGCACCACATGGTCTACGAGGTCGTCGACAACGCGATCGACGAAGCGCTGGCCGGCCACGCCACGCGTGTCGATGTCGTGCTCAACGCCGACAATTCCGTCACCGTGCGCGACGACGGCCGCGGCATTCCCGTCGACATCCACAAGGGCGAAGGCATCTCGGCGGCCGAGGTCATCATGACCCAGCTCCACGCCGGCGGTAAGTTCGACCAGAACTCCTACAAGGTTTCCGGCGGCCTGCACGGCGTCGGCGTCTCCGTCGTCAACGCGCTGTCGAGCAAGCTCGGCCTGCGCATCTGGCGCGACAACAAGGAGCATTATATCGAGTTCGCCCATGGCGATGCCGTCGCACCGCTGGTGGTGGTCGGCGACGCGCCGGGCAAGCGCGGCACCGAGGTGACGTTCCTCGCCTCGTCCGAGACCTTCAAGAACATCGAATATGATTTCGCGACGCTCGAGCATCGGCTGCGCGAACTCGCCTTCCTCAATTCCGGGGTCAACATCGCGCTGTCCGACATGCGTCATGCGGTCGAGAAGCGCGAGGAGATGCACTATTCCGGCGGCGTCGAGGAATTCGTCAAATATCTCGACCGCAACAAGAAGGCGATCGTGCCGGCGCCGATCATGGTGCGCGCGGAAGCCAACGGCATCGGCGTCGAGGCGGCTTTGTGGTGGAACGACAGCTACCACGAGAACGTGCTGTGCTTCACCAACAACATCCCGCAGCGTGACGGCGGCACGCATCTGGCCGGTTTCCGCGGCGCGCTGACGCGCCAGGTCAACGGCTATGCCGAGGCCAACGCCAAGAAAGAGAAGATCGCGCTGACCGGCGACGACTGCCGCGAAGGTCTCACCGCCGTGCTGTCGGTGAAGGTGCCCGATCCGAAATTTTCGTCGCAGACCAAGGACAAGCTGGTGTCCTCGGAAGTGCGCCCCGTGGTCGAGAACGTGCTCAACGAGGCGCTGCAAGCCTGGTTCGAGGAGCACCCGTCCGAAGCCAAGATGATCGTCGGCAAGGTGATCCAGGCCGCCGCAGCGCGCGAGGCTGCGCGAAAGGCGCGCGAGTTGACGCGCAAGAGCCCGCTCTCGGTCTCCTCGCTGCCCGGCAAGCTCGCCGACTGCCAGGAGAAGGACCCGGCTAAGTCCGAGCTGTTCATCGTCGAGGGCGACTCCGCAGGCGGCAGCGCCAAGCAGGGCCGCAACCGCGAATTCCAGGCCGTCTTGCCGCTCCGCGGCAAGATCTTGAACGTCGAGCGCGTGCGCCCCGACAAGATGCTGGGAAGCGAGCAGATCGGCACGCTGATCACCGCGCTCGGCACCGGCATCAGCGACGAGTTCTCGATCGAGAAGCTGCGCTATCACAAGATCATCGTGATGACGGACGCCGACGTCGACGGCGCCCATATCCGCACGCTGCTGCTGACCTTCTTCTACCGGCAGATGCGCGACATCATCGACGGCGGCTATCTCTATATCGCCCAGCCGCCGCTCTATAAGGTCTCACGCGGCAAGTCCGAGCAATATCTCAAGGACGAGCGGGCGCTGGAGGATTACCTGATCGACGCCGGCCTCGACGACTGCGTGTATATGCCCGGCAACGGCGGCGACCGCACCGGCCGCGACCTGCGCGCGCTGGTCGACGACGCTCGAATCGTCCGCAGCATCCTGCGCAACCTGCACAGCCGCTATAACCGCAAGGTGGTCGAGCAGGCCGCCATCACCGGCGTGCTGAACAAGTCGGTGTACGGAAACCCCGAGAACGCCGCAGCCGCGGCGCAGTACATTGCGACCCGGCTGGACAGCCAGGCCGAGGAGGTCGAGCGCGGCTGGGTCGGCCAATTCGTCGAGGGTCAGGGTTTTGTGTTCGAGCGCACGGTGCGCGGCGTCAAGGAAGCGGCTGTCATCGACGATGCGCTGCTCGGCTCCGCCGAAGCCCGCAAGCTCGACGAGTACGCGCCCAAGCTCCAGGACGTCTATGCGCGCTCCGGCAAGCTGCGGCGCAAGGACAGCGAGCACGTGGTCCACGGTCCGTCCGACCTGTTCGAGGCGGTCACCGACGCCGGCCGCAAGGGCATCTCGCTGCAGCGCTACAAAGGCCTGGGCGAGATGAACCCGGAGCAGCTCTGGGAGACGACGCTCGACACCGAAGCGCGCTCACTGCTCCAGGTGAAGGTCAAGGAGGTCGACGAGGCCGACGACATCTTCACCAAGCTGATGGGCGACGTGGTCGAGCCGCGCCGCGACTTCATTCAGGAACACTCTCTCAGCGCGACGATCGACATCTGAGACTTGTTTCGCCTCTCCCGCTTGCGGGAGAGGGGGCGCACCGCCCTCACGGCGGCTCCGCCGCCTGAACCTCATCCCCGGCCACCGCGACAAAATGGCGTAGCTGGCACTGGAAGAGGTCCAAGCGAATGTTGCCGATGTTAGCCGACCAGCACCGCATGTACGTGCAGCAGGTGTTCGAAATGGCCGAGCTGTTCGGCCTCGAAACCCGCAACAAATATCGCATTCGCGACGAAAATGGCCGCGATCTGCTCTATGCTGCCGAACAGCAAAAGGGAGTTCTCGGCTTCCTGTTTCGTCAGCTCTTCGGGCATTGGCGCTCCTTTGAGGTGCATTTCTTCGATGCCGCCCGACAGCCGGTCATGCGCGGCATTCATCCCTTCCGCTTTTTCTTTCAATGTCTGGAGCTGCGCTCGCGTGACGACCGCCTCATAGGAACCATCGAGCGTCAGTTTTCAATCTTCACCAAGCGCTTCCATGTGCACGATGCGCAGGGACGAGTTGTGCTCGAAGTCACTTCGCCACTCTGGAAGGTATGGACCTTTCCGTTCATGCGTGGCGGGCGAGAGCAGGCGCGCGTTGCGAAGAAATGGTCCGGCCTCGGATCCGAGCTGTTCACCGACCGTGATAATTTTCTGGTGGAATATCTGGAACGCAGCCTGACGGAAGACGAGCGCGCGCTGGTTCTCGCGGCTGCGATCTACGTCGATCTCATGTATTTCGAAGTCAAAGGCGAGGGCGGCGTCATCAATTTGCTCCGCAACTGAAGCATCGCGCCGTGACCGCATCCGCAACGACCAGCCCAGCCCTCCCCTCGCGCCGCCTCGGCGTGATCGGCAGCATCGTCGGGGTGCTGGCGTTGATCGCGGCCGTGCTGCCGCACTGGGTCGTACCGGTGCTATATCCGCCGCCGCCGGCGGACAAGGTGATCGTCGACACCGGCCATCGCCTCAAGGATCGCCTGATCGCGCGGGTCAAGGGCGTCGAGTATCAGGCGCCGCCGCGGGAAAAATCGACCGGAAGCCAGCTGAGGGAGATGTCCTCGATCGGTGCGATCTCGCTCGGCCTGCTTGCCATCCTGTTCTCCGTGCTCGCGCTGGTGTTTCGCGAAGAGAGGCTTTTGGCGGGGGTCGCGGCCGCGCTTGGAGCGGGCGCCATTGCCGTCGAAATCTCCTTTCTCGTCATGGGCGTCTTGATGCTGATCGTGATCCTTTATGTGGTGGCCAATATCATCGGCTTGTTCTAAACGCCTGGCGCAGCGGGCCTGTTCAGGGCCAATAAGCGGCCTCCGCCGCGACAAGTGCAGAATTGCTACCCTGCTCAATTCTCGGTAGTTTCCGCTCCCGAAGCAGCCCGCCCCAACGCAACAGGACAGCGAGAAACGCAAGTGGCGCCCATCCAATACATCGTCGAGGGCGGTCACCGGCTCTCGGGCTCGATCGAGCCGTCCGGCAACAAGAATTCGGCACTGCCGATCATCGCCGCCGCCCTGCTCACCTCGCATCCGGTGACGCTGGAGAACGTGCCGCGGATCCGCGACACCGAGACGCTGGTCGAACTGATCCGCTCGGTCGGCGCGTCCGCGGAATGGACCGCCCGCAACACGCTTCACATCCACGCCAAGACCATCCGCGCCGCCGATCTCGACCCCGAGCTGTGCGTGCGGATCCGCGCCTCGATCCTGCTCGCCGGCCCCCTGCTCGCCCGCTGCGGCGAAGTGATGCTGCCGCCGCCGGGCGGCGACGTGATCGGCCGCCGCCGGCTCGACACCCATGTGCTGGCGCTGGAGCAGTTAGGGGCCAAGGTCACCGCGACGGACCGGCTCGAATTCCGCGCCCCAAGGCTGGCCGGCGCGGACGTGTTCCTGGACGAGCCCAGCGTCACCGCGACGGAGAACGCGCTGGTCGCGGCGGTCGCCGCCGACGGCGTCACCTATTTGCGCAACGCGGCCTCCGAACCGCACGTGCAGGACCTCGCCAACTTCCTGGTCGCGCTCGGCGCTCAAATCGAGGGCATCGGCACCAACACCATGATCGTCCATGGGCCGGCGACGCTGGGTGGGACGACCTACCGGATCCAGCCCGACCACATCGAGGTCGGCTCGCTGATCGGGCTTGCCGCGGTGACGCGCTCGCCCTTGCGCATCACGCGCGCCGGCGTCGAGCATCTGCGCTCGATCCGCATGGGGTTCGAGCGGCTCGGCATCGTCTGCCGCGTCGAGGGCGACGATCTGATCGTGCCGTCCAATCAAACATTGAAGATCCAGGACGATTTCGGCGGCCACGTGCCCAAGCTGGAGGACCAGCCCTGGCCGGCCTTCCCGGCCGATCTGATGTCGATCGCGATCGTTACCGCCACGCAATGCGAGGGCGTCATCCTGATGTTCGAGAAGATGTTCGAATCCAGGATGTTCTTCGTCGACAAGCTGATCGCGATGGGTGCGCGTATTGTGCTGTGCGACCCGCACCGCGCGATCATCGCCGGTCCCAGCCGCCTCCACGGCGCAACCATGACCTCGCCCGACATCCGCGCCGGCATGGCGATGCTGCTGGCGGCCGTGTGCGCCCAGGGCACCTCCACCATCAACAACGCCGACCAGATCGAGCGCGGCTACGAGCGCATCGAGGAACGGCTGAACGCACTGGGCGCGAAAATCAAGCGCGTGCCGGAGCGGAAGGGCTGAGGCGCTGCCTCTGCATCCCGCGAATGGTCTCCTGCCCCGGACGCAGCGCAGCACGCGAGTGATGCGCTGCTGAGCCGGGGCCCATGCCGCCGAGATCTACGCCCGTGACTCCTGGGTCCGGCTCGCGCTTCGCGCGTCCGGGACACGAGAGCCATGTTTCCGTCGCTCGGCCGTGTTATTGAGCCGCCATGCTCGACACTGTGCAACATCCCACGCAGCCGCAAGCCGGCGTGCCGCAAAACCATCTCGCGCAGGAATTCGTCGAGACGCTGCGGCTGGCCGTGCCGCTGATGCTGACGCAGCTCGGGCAGATCGCGATGATCACGACCGATCTCGCGCTGATCGGGCGGCTCGGCGAGGACGCGGTCGCCGCGGCGGCGCTGGCGCACACGGTCTATTTCGTCAGCTTCACCTTCGGCCTCGGCTTGATGTCCGCGGTATCGCCGCTGGCGGCGCAGGCCTTCGGTGCCGGCGACGTCAGGCTGATCCGGCGCTCCTTGCGCGTTGGACTGTGGGTCGCATTCCTGATCTCGCTGCCGATGATGGCCTCGCCGCTCTATGGCGAGCAGATCCTGCTCGCGCTCGGCCAGGCGCCGCAATCGGCCGCGCTGGCGCAACGCTATCTCGACGGATTGGCCTGGGGTATCGCACCGGCGCTCGGCTTCATCGCGCTGCGCAGCATGATGAGCGCGGTGAACCGGCCGCAGCCGCCGCTATGGATCACGCTGGCGGCGATCCCGATCAATGCCGTGCTGGTCTACGCCCTGATCCACGGCCTGTTCGGCCTGCCCGAGCTCGGCCTGTTCGGCGCGGGACTTGGGACCACGCTCGTCAATCTCGGCACGTTCATCGCCACCCTCGCCATCGCGGGGCTGCGCAAGCCGTTTTCGGACTACCGCCCGCTCGCCCGGCTGTGGCGGATCGACTGGCCCCTGATGCGCCAGCTGATCGCGATCGGCGCGCCGATCTCGTTTTCCCTTCTGCTGGAATATGGCCTGTTCTCCTCGGCGGCGCTGCTGATGGGGTTGATCTCGACCACCGCGATTGCCGCGCATCAGATCGCGCTGCAGGTCACCGCGGTGCTGTTCATGGTGCCGCTCGGCATCGGCATGGCGGCGACGGTGCGGGTGGGCCACGCCTTCGGCCGGGGCGATCCGGCGGCGGTGAAGCGCGCGGGACTCGCCGCAGCCGTGCTCGGTATCGCGCTCGTCTCGGCCCTGACGCTCGCGATCATCCTCGCTCGCTATGAGCTGGGACGATTGTTCTTCGGCAGCAATGAAGCCAGCGCGCCTACGGTCGGGCTGACCGCCACGCTGCTGCTGGTCGGCGCCACCTTCTTCATCGCCGACGGCCTTCAGACCATCATGGGCGGCGCGCTGCGCGGCATCAACGACACCAGGATGACGCTGCTGTTTGCCGCGATCGGCTATTGGGGCATCGCCTTTCCCGTCGCCTGGGTGCTGGCCTTCCACACGGGGCTGGGCGCGGTCGGCATCTGGGTCGGGTTCTCGGTCGGGACGTTCGTGTATGCAGGGCTGCTGATCTTGCGCTTCCGGATGCTGACGCGCAGACTGGCGGGATGACGCCGACAGTCCGCGAAGTCACCCCGGGGCGTCCGCGGCGTGATGGGACCGATCGTGGAGCGGGCCGATGACTCTGTCAGTTGATCTTTTCTTCTCATTCCGCAGCCCGTTCAGCTATCTGGCGCTGCCCAAGACTTTGAAGCTCGTGGAGGACTATGATCTCGCCGTGAACCTGCGGCCGGTCTATCCGCTCGCGGTGCGCGTGCCCGGCTTCTTCAAGAAGGCCAGCCCGAATTTCATTCGCTATGTCGTGCTCGACAGCACGCGCGTCGCCCAGCACGAGGGCATTCCGTTCCGCTTTCCCCGGCCCGATCCGATCGTGCAGGACAAGACGAATTTCGATGTCGCGGCCGAGCAGCCCTATATCCACCGCCTGACCCGGCTCGGCGCGATGGCGCAGCTCGAGGGACGCGCGCTCGCATTCACTCATGCGATCGCGCGCGTGCTGTGGGATGGTTCGGTCGCCGGATGGAACGAGGGCGACCATCTCGCGCGCGCGGCCGCGAACGCCGGCTTCGATCTCGCCGCGATGGACGCCGCGATCACCGCCGATCCCGATCGCTACGAGCAGGTGATCGCGGAGAACGAGAAAGACCACGCCGCGTCGGGCCATTGGGGCGTGCCGACCTTCGTGTTCGAGAACGAGCCGTTCTTCGGCCAGGACCGCATCGACCTCCTGGTCTGGCGCATGCAGGGCAAGGGCCTGGCGAAGCGCTAGGGCAGATTCCGCGCGATCTCGAAAAGCCGTCGTTTGACACGTCGGAGATACAAGCCGGCCACGCGTACCGACATAGGTCAACATGCCGCGGCCATCAGTGCGTCCCCGTTGACACCGGTCAAACGACTCATCCCAACGGCTGCATAGCGTCTGACATCCTGAAGGAGCCGCGATCATGCTGCCGTTCACGATCGAGCAATTCCTCGGCGTTTTTGCGAGTTACAACCGGGCCATCTGGCCGGCGCAGGTTTTCGCATATCTGATGGGCGGGTTGGCCTTCTCGCTGGTGTTTCGCAAGGGCCGATGGTCCGATCAGATCATCGCCGGAATTCTCGCGTCGATGTGGGCGTGGACCGGGATCGTCTATCACCTGATCTTCTTCGCATCGATCAACAAGCTGGCCTATGTTTTCGGCGCGCTGTTTGCAATGCAGGCTGCGGCCTTCATTTATTTTGCCGTGTCTCGGAGCCACTTGAATTTCGGCTATACGGGGAGACCGGCGGGATTCATCGGGGTCGCGTTGGTGGTCTACGCAGCGGCGATCTACCCGCTGTTCGGCCTCGAGATGGGTCAACTCCCCAACCAACTACCGATGTTTGGGGTCACGCCGTGTCCCGTCACCATCTTCAGTTTCGGGATGCTGTTGCTGACGAGAGCGCCGGTCTCGCGCTGGCTGCTTGTGATCCCATTCTTGTGGTCGCTTGTCGGAGGCAGCGCCGCGATATTTCTTCGCGTGCCACAAGACTGGGCGTTGCTGATGGCTGGAATTGTCTCTCTGGCACTGCTGATCGTGCGTGACCGGCGAATGGCACCGGCCGGATAGTTCCAGCACCAGCTCACTCCGCGAGCTTCGCCTGCCCACCTGCCGCCGCCTCCGACCATTCGCCGACGACACGGTCGAGGTCGCAGAGATTCTGGTGCATCTGCTCCAGCGAGAAGCCGAGCGCGAAGAAGCGCTCGGCGGTGTCGCCGGGATGACCGCGAATCAGACCATCCTGGCGGACGGCGGCGACCGCCTCGGCATAATGCTGGAGCGCGACATGGACGGGGTGGATTGGCGGCGCGCCGGCGCCTTCGCGCAAGGCACTGGCTGCCGAACGCAGGAAGCGCGCGATCGCGGTCGACACTTCCGTCAGCGGAGCGGCAAGGCGCATCTGCACCTCGACCGGCAGCGGCACCACGGTGGCGCGGCCGATCATGACGACGTCGTGGCGCAGCCGCAGGACCGTTCGCAGCAACGGGCCGGTGTCGGGCCCACTCGACAGGCGCGCGGCGCGCTCGCGTTCGGCCTCCGCGCCGATGGCATTCATGCCCACCATCGCGGTGCCGATGCCGTCCTGGATCCGGTGCAGCGCGTCGTTGTCGCGGCCGCGCGTGAGGCCGGCGAGCAATTCCGTGAAGGCATCCGCGATCAGCTCGAGCAGGATCGCCGCGCTGGCACGTATCTGGCGCACCGCGCGCGAGGGCAGCACCAGGAACGAGACCAAGAGTCCCGTGACCGCGCCGACACCGACCTCGCTGACGCGGTCGATTGCCGACGTCATGGGATCGGAATGATGCATGGTCGGAACCAGCAGCACGATCACGGCCGTCACCGTGGCCGCGCTGAGGCTCGGATTGATCGCAGCGATGAAGGCGAGCGGGGCGACCGAGAGCACCAGGAGCCCGAGCAGGCCCACCTCGCTCGAATAGGGGATCAGGATCGCGATGGCGCCGCCATAGATCGCGCCGCCGATGGTGCCGAGCATGTAGTCGCGCGTTGCCTTCAGCGAGCGCCCGACGCTCATCTGGGTCACGATCAGCGAGGTCAGGACCGCCCAGAGCGGCAATAGCAGATGCAGCGCGGTGGCGAGTGCATAGGCCGCGGTCGCCGCGACGGTGACCCGGATCGCCAATCCCAGTTGGGTCCGCCGCGACCTGATCCGGTCGAACAGCTCTTTTGCGAGTGCCATCGTCTGAAGTCCCGATCTTCTCGAGGCCAGGCAAAAGCATGGCTGCTGCCCGCGGCCGCAAGGCTGCTTGAAAGGCCAAATCAGCCCGCCTAACTTGCGCGCCAAAACGAGGAAACACGATGGCTCACGAAACCGCAACGCTCGCCGCCTATGTCTTCAATCTGAAATACGGGGATATTCCGGCAGAGGTGCTGGAGCGCGCCAAGGTGCTGACGCTGGACTTCCTCGGCAGCGCGATCCGGGCCCGCAGCGAAGCAGAATCGACCCCGTCGATCCTGAAGATGCTGGAGGCGCTGGCACTCGACACCAAGGGCGAATCCACCGTGTTCGGCGACAGCAAGACCTGGACACCGGCGGTCGCGGCCCTGCTCAACGGCGCGCTCGGCCATTCCCTCGATTTCGACGACACCCACGCTGATTCCTCGCTGCATCCGAGCGCGCCTGTGGTCCCGGCCGCCTTCGCCGTCGGCGAGATGGTCGGCGCCTCGGGACGCGACGTGCTGACCGCGATCGTCGCGGGCTATGAGGTCTGCTGCCGGCTCGGCAATGCGCTCGACCCGACCTCGCATTACGCGCGCGGCTTCCACCCGACCGCGACCGCCGGCACCTATGGCGCCGCCGCGGCGGCCGGAAAACTGTTCGGCCTCAGCGAGAAACAGCTGATCGCCGCCTTCGGCGTCTCCGGCAGCCAGGCCGCGGGCTCGCTGCAATTCCTGGTCAACGGCGCCTGGAACAAGCGCTATCAGGTCGGCGCGGCCGCGATGAACGGCGTGATCGCCGCGACGCTGGCGCGCAACGATTTTGTCGGCGCGACGGAATCGGTCGAGGGCAAGCACGGCCTGCTCGCCGGCTACACCGACGACGCGCATCCGGGCAAGGCGGTCGCCGAGCTCGGCAAGACCTATGAGACCATGAAGATCGGCGTCAAACCCTATCCGAGCTGCCGCTATACGCATGCAGCAATCGACGCGCTGATCGCGATGCGGCGCGAGCACAATCTGACGCCCGACCAGGTCAAGCGCGTCGAGATCGGCTTGCATCGCAACGGCATCACGCTCACCGGCGATGCCGCAACCAAGCGGCATCCGACCTCGATCGTCGGCGGCCAGTTCTCGATGTTCTTCACCGGCGCGCTTGCGCTCGACCAGGGTTCGTTCGGCTGGGACGATTACAACCGCCTCGGCGACGCCGCGATCGACGCGCTCGCCGACAAATTCGACGTGGTGCAGGATGATCGGTTGGAGGTCGGCCGCACGCATCCGTTCGGCGCCCGGGTCAGCATCACCACGGACGACGGCGTGCACGAGCGGCTCTATGCGGATCCGTCCGGAGAGCCGACCTCGTTCCCGGATGCGCAGGCGATGCAGCAGAAGTTCCTGACGCTGGCGCGCCCGGTGCTGAACGCGCGTGCGGAGAAGTTTGCGGACGCGATCATGACGCTGGAGCGGTTCGATCGCGTGGCCAAGGCGACGGAATTGGGGAGGTAGTCGTTATCTTTCCCTCTCCCCTTGTGGGAGAGGGTGGCTCGCCGCGCAGCGGCGAGACGGGTGAGGGGTATGCCTCAGCAGACGAATCTCTCTCATCTGTCGTGTGGATAGATACCCCTCATCCGGCGCTTCGCGCCACCTTCTCCCGCAAGGGAGGAAGGAAGAAGAAGCAACCCGCTCTTCTCAATCCGCCCCCGCCAGCTTGCCCTTCTCCCGCGTCGCGGCCACGACATCACGCACGAGGTCGAACACGCCGTCCGCTTCCGGCGGACCGTTCGGCGAGCGGCCGAGGCGGACGATCACCAATTGCTGCGACGGGATCACGATGGTGTATTGCCCGATGGTGCCCTTGGCGAAGAAGGCATCGCGCGGCCAGCCATGGGCGATGCGCAACTTCGCGCCAAAGCTGTCGCCCTGGTTGGTCCAGAAGCCGGCACCGATGCCGACCCACGCATTCGGCGTTGCCGTCGCCGAATAGTTCGCCCATCCCTCAGGCAGAATGCGTCTGCCGCCGGCGATGCCGTCATTGAGATAGAGCTGGCCGAAGCGCGCCCAGTCGCGCGCGGATGCGAGCATCTCGCTCGATCCTTCGATCGTGCCGGAGCCATCGAGCTGGAGGACGACACGGCGCATGCCGAGCGGGGCGAACAATTCACGGCGCGCAAAGCGTAACGCGTCTTCGGGATTGCCGCCGGCCGCATCGCGGATCAGATGCGAGAGGATGAGGATGTTGCCGTCGTGATAATTCCAGGCAGCGCCTGGCGCGGTCTCGAGCGGGATGGTCTCGGCATAGGCGGCCATGTCCGATTCCATGAACTTCATCCGGTTGACCGGCTCGAAGGCCGAGCCGAGCGAGGCCTGCAGCGAGCTGCCGAGCGCAAGCCCTGCGGTATGGCGCAGAAGCTGGTCGACCGTGATGGCATGTCGGGGATCATCCGGGTCTTTCCAGGCCGCGACCGGCGCGGGCCCGTCGAGCTTCAGCTTGCCCTGGCGCACCAGCACGCCGATCAGCGCCGAGATGATCGATTTCGTCATGGAGAAGCCGAGCAGCGGCGTCTCCGGTCCAATGCCCCCTGCATAACGCTCCGCGACGACGCGGCCCGACTTCATCACGACCACCGCGCGGGTGCGCCGGTAAGGCGGCTGCGTCGGCTCGGTGAAGGCGCGATCGAGCGCGGCGGCAAGTGAGGAGCTTTGCGGCGGCACGATCTCAGAGCCGGCGATCTCGGGCAGCAGCGCGGGCTGCCTGTCGTTCGCGGGCGGCTCGACGGCAGCCATCCCCGCGCCATGGTCGAGCGTGCAGCCGAGCCCCTCGCGATAGACGGCACGGCTGCGGCCGACGCCGAACAGCGTCACCGTGACGTCCTTGCGGACGCGATCGACCCGCGTGTCCATGGCCCAGGTGATCAGGCCCGTTCCGGGCATCGCATCGGTGGTCTCGGTGAAGTTGCGCTGCGGATCGAGGCCGGAGACGAACGTCTCCGAGCACAGGATGTCGGCGACGAAGCCGGTGGCGACCTTCGGCACATCGCGAGCGCGCGCGGCGCCGAGCGCAAGGCCGGCAGCGGTGATGGTGGCGGTGAGGAGGACGATCTGGCGGCGGCGGGTCACTGGCTTTCTCCGGCTTGGGGCGCGAGCCCGGGAGGAAAGCCGGAGCGGACAGAGGCATGCTCGCCGCATTTGGAAAATGGTCTGGTCGAAGTCGGAGAGGACTGGTTGATTCTGAAATCATGCTGCGATTACAGCAGTTTAGGATTTAGATCGCATTCACTTTCAGCCGCCGGTATTCCGTCGGCGTCACGCCCGTCACCGCCTTGAAGGCGCGGTTGAACGGGCCGAGCGACTGGAAGCCGGCATCCATCGCGATGGTGATGACGGGGACCTCGGCCTGGGCGGGATCGGCGAGCGCGGCCTTGGCCTCCTCGATCCGGTGATTGTTCAGGAACACATTGAAGTTGCGGTAGCCGAGGCGCTGGTTGATCAGCCGGCGCAGGCGGTATTCCGGGATCTTCAGCCGACCCGCCAGCACGCCGATGGTGATGTTCTCCTGGCGATAGACCCGCTCGTCCGCCATCAGCCGCATCAGGGCA
This sequence comes from Bradyrhizobium sp. T-12, assembly GCF_058314695.1. Taxonomy (NCBI): domain Bacteria; kingdom Pseudomonadati; phylum Pseudomonadota; class Alphaproteobacteria; order Hyphomicrobiales; family Nitrobacteraceae; genus Bradyrhizobium; species Bradyrhizobium sp. T-12. Next base: position 21,791 of record NZ_CM177756.1, read on the forward strand.
TCGATGAGCTTTTGATCGGCGGCGTCTTCAGCGGCTTGCGGGGCGAAAACGACCACCGGTGCGGCCTTCGCTTCGACCGGAAACAGATCGGCGGCATCGACGCGCATCATGGCGTAGGCGATGGCCGCGACGATACAGGCGAGCACGCCAGTATTGATCGCGTCGGCGACATCGCCGACTTTGCTGCCCGCGACGGCGATCTGGAGAGCCGCATTCACGCCGCCATAGAGCGCGCCCGCACAGACGATGAACACGCGAACGCGGCGGCGGCGCTCGACCAGATCGGCCGGCCACGAGGCGATCGTCTGCCCGATCGCAAGCGCGATGAACTCAAGCACGATCAAATTGACCAAAGTCACCGAGAATCGCACATGGCCGCCCGGCGCGATCCAGACGCAGCCGGCGAAGCTGAAGGCGGTGACCAGCGCCCAGACCCATCCGTGCCACCAGCGGAGGCGAAACTCGTCGTCGAACAGCGCGCGCGTGAACAACCAGAATACCACGATGTTGCCGGTCGATAGCGCAACCAGCGGCGCATGCGATACCGGGATCCGCGACGTGACACCCACCGAATAGCTCACCGCATGCGCGGCCAAGCCCAGTGCGAGAGCAGCACCGAGCCGCCCCGCCAGCACGTTGCGGAAATCGGCGATCAATGACGCCGCCAGCACCAGCAGCAGAGCGACGCTGGCGGCGCGAAAGGCAAGCTCGGTTGCGGCAAGGGTCATCGGCTGGGCGAACGGTCGCAGTTGAAAGCAGCCGAACATCGTTGGTTGCGCCGGCTTTTTCAAGGACGATCCGCATGCCACGCCGACCTCCACTCGTGCATTTGGCGCTGTTGCGGACCGCGGCGCAGAGCGCTGCCTTTGCCGCGACGATGCTGCAAATTCCTGCTAGGCTCGCGTCCAAGAAAGTCAAAAAGGAGCCCCCTCATGAGCTGGCAGCCCTCGAACGATCCCGTGCTCGGCGATCCCATGTCCTGCGACGCGCTCGACCTCGTCATCGTGCCGCGCACGCGCGATCTCGGCGACGGATTCGCGGTGCGGCGCGCGCTGCCGCACGGCAAGCGGCAGATGGTCGGGCCGTTCATCTTCTTCGACCATTTCGGCCCGGTGCAGTTCGTCTCCGGCAAGGGCATGGATGTGCGGCCGCATCCGCATATCGGGCTCGCCACCGTGACCTATCTGTTCGACGGCGCGATCATGCATCGCGACAGCGAGGGCAACGTCCAGGAGATCGCGCCGGGCGCGATGAACTTGATGACGGCGGGGCGCGGCATCGCCCATTCCGAGCGGACGCCGGACGCGCAGCGCGCCTCGGGGCAGAAGATGCTGGGCCTGCAGAGCTGGATCGCGCTGCCGGCGGGATCGGAGGAGATCGCGCCGTCATTCCAGCATTACGCGGCCGGCGATCTGCCGATGATTTCCGAGCGCGATTTTACCGCGCGGGTGATCGCGGGTTCGGCGTTCGGCATCACCTCGCCGGTCACGATGGTGTCGCCCTGGTTCTACACCGAGGTCACGGCCGTCGCGGGCGCGAGCGTGCCGCTCGACCCTGACCATGAGGAGCGGGCGATCTACGTGGTGGAGGGCGAGGTCGAGATCGCGAGCGAGCGCTATGAGGGGCCGCGGCTGCTGATCTTCCGCCCCGGCGACCGCATCACCGTGAAGGCGCTCAAGGCGACGCGAATGATGTTTCTCGGCGGCGATGCACTGGAGGGGCCGCGCCACATCTGGTGGAATTTCGTCTCCTCCAGCAAGGAGCGGATCGAGCAGGCCAAGCAGGACTGGAAAACCGGCCGCTTCGCCGCAGTTCCGCAGGAACACGAGTTCATTCCGCTGCCGGAATAGGCTAATCCGGTGTCCGGCCGTACCACCCAGGCGCGGCCGGATTCCCCTGCCCTGTCCGCGAAAGCTCTGCCGATGACCACCATGCTCTCCAGCGACCTGCCCCTGCCCAAGATCGGACGCGGCAAGGTGCGCGACATCTACGCCGTCGACGACGACCGCCTGCTGCTCGTCACCACCGACCGCATCAGCGCCTTCGACGTCGTGATGGGCGAGACCATCCCGATGAAGGGCGCGGTGCTGACGCAGATCAGCGCGTTCTGGTTCAACGAGCTCGAAGGCGTGGTGCCGCATCACATGATCAGTGCCGACACCGACGAGATCATCGCCGCCGTGCCGGCGCTCAAAGCCCACCGCGCCGAGATCCTCGGCCGCGCGATGCTGTGCAAACGCACCACCGTCTTCCCGATCGAATGCGTGATCCGCGGCTATCTCTCGGGCTCGGCCTGGAAGGAATACGCCGCCTCAGGCACGCTCGCTGGCGAGACGCTGAAAGCGGGTCTCGTCGAGAGCGAAAAGCTGGAGCCCGCGATCTTCAGCCCGGCGACCAAGGCCGAGACCGGCCATGACGAGAACATCACCATCGCGAAGATGCGCAGCGTGGTCGGCGACGAGACCGCCTACACGCTGGAGAGCATGACGCGCGCGATCTATACGCTGGGCGAGGAGCTCGCCCGCGAGCAGGGCATCATCATCGCCGACACCAAGTTCGAGTTCGGCCGCGACAAGGACGGCCGCATCATCCTGATCGACGAAGTCATGACGCCGGATTCCTCGCGCTTCTGGGCGGTCGATGCCTATAAGCCCGGCCAGCCACAGGCGAGCTTCGACAAGCAGCCCCTGCGCGACTATCTCGACGTCGAGCGCCGCGCCGGCCGCTGGAACGGCGACGCTCCCCCGCCGCCGCTGCCGGCGAGCGTGGTGGAGGCGACCAGCAAGCGGTATCTGGAAGCGTATCGGCGGGTGACGGGAGCGGAGCTGAAGATCTAGCGCGCGGTTGCTGCCGCGCGATCTCGACTCATTGATCCAGATCAAGCCAGGCGCCCACGATCAAAGAAAGCTGATCACCTCGGATTGGTACAACAACGAGGGAGATTGCCATGAGGCTGGTCGGCACGAAGCGAACGTTACTTTTTGCAGCCGCGCTGGGCTGCGGAATTTTTGGCTCGACAAACTGGTCGAACGACGCCGGCATCGCGTTCGGCGTTCCAAGCGCTGAAGCCAGAGTCGGCCGGCCGTTAACCCCCGTGAGCGTTGCCGGCGTCGCCCGTCGAACCACGCGTCGCGCGGTCGTAGGGGGCGCGGCTGCGGGTGCGGCAGCTGCCGGCACAGCGTGCGTCCGCGTCTATGTGAACGGCGCCTACGTCTGCCGCTGATGCCATTCGCGCCGGCGAACTCAAATCGCCGGCGCGCATCGCCGATCGTCGGGTTACACCCCCGCCATCATCACGTATTTGATCTCGACATATTCTTCCATGCCGTGGCGGGAGCCTTCACGGCCGAGGCCGCTTTCCTTGACACCGCCGAACGGCGCAACTTCCGTGGTGATCAGGCCGGTGTTGACGCCGACCATGCCTGACTCCAGCGCTTCGGCGACGCGCCAGACGCGGCCGAGATCGCGGGAGTAGAAATACGAAGCCAGGCCGAACGGCGAGGCGTTGCACATCGCGATGACGTCGGCCTCGTCCTTGAAGCGGATCACCGGCGCGAGCGGGCCGAAGGTTTCTTCCTGCGACACCAGCGAGTCCGACTTGACGTCGGCGAGCACCGTGGGCTCGAAGAACGAGCGGCCGAGCTCGCTGCGCTTGCCGCCGGTCACGACCTTGGCGCCGCGCTTGACGGCATCCGCGATATGGCGCTCGACCTTGTCGACCGCCTTCATGTTGATCAGCGGGCCCTGCGTGACGCCGCTCTCGGTGCCATCGCCGATCTTCATCGCGGCAACTTTCTTCGAGAGCTTCTGCACGAACTCGTCGTAGATCTTGTCCTGGGCGTAGAGGCGGTTGGCGCAGACGCAGGTCTGGCCCATGTTGCGATATTTCGAGACGATGGCGCCCTCGACCGCAGCGTCGATGTCGGCGTCGTCGAACACCACGAAGGGCGCATTGCCGCCCAGCTCGAGGCCGAGCCGCTTCACGCCGACGGAGGCCTGCTGATAGAGGATCTTGCCGACCGCGGTCGAGCCGGTGAAGCCGACGAAGCGCACGGCCGGATGCTCGCACAGCACCTTGCCGATCGGCGGCGCGTCACCGGTGATGATGTTGAGCACGCCCTTGGGGATGCCCGCCTTCTCGGCGAGCACGGCCAGCGCCAGCGCCGACAGCGGGGTCTCGTTGGCGGGCTTCAGCACCACGGTGCAACCAGCGGCCAGTGCCGGCGACACTTTTCGCGTAATCATAGAGTTCGGGAAATTCCATGGCGTGATGGCACCGCAGACGCCGATCGGCTGCTTGATCGCGAGCAGCCGCGCATCGGGCCGCTGCGTCGGGATGGTCTCGCCATAGACGCGCCTCGCTTCCTCGGCGAAGAATTCGATATAGGCCGCGCCAATATCGACCTCGCCGAGCGCCTCCGAGAGCGGCTTGCCCTGCTCCGAGGTGAGGATCAGCGCGAGGTCCTCGCGGTTGGCTGTGATCAGCTCGAACCATTTGCGCAGGATGTTGGAGCGCTGCTTGGCGGTGTGCTTGGCCCAGCCCGGAAAGGCGCGCTCGGCGGCTTCCACCGCCCTGGTGGTCTCGTCCGCGCCGAACTGCGGAACTTTTGCCAGCTCGACGCCGGTCGCGGGATTGTTGACGGCGAACACCGGCGTGCCGACCCAGGCGCCGTCGATGTAGCAGGCCTCCTTCAGGAGCGAAGGGTCCTTCAACCGGTCGCGCAGGGTGGCGGTGGATTGCGGGGCGCGTGCGGCGGCGGTCGGTGTCATGGCGTTACTCCCAGGGGGCAATCGGACTTGGGCGATCGGACTTGGGCGATCGGATCGGCCCGGAATATAGGGGCAAGCGGTGCCCAATGCACCGCCCCGCGACGCACATCTGCTTGTAGCTTGAGAGAGAGCGGCCTTACGCCGCGCCGCTCATATAGGTCTCGCGGCGGCCAATCATGCGCTCGGCCGCGGCCTTGGCGTCGGCCTTCGAGGAGGTCGCGCAGGTCCGGTATTCGAGATCGGGCACGTCGGACGCGTTGCGGCGTCCGAACCACGACTTGGAGCCGACCGGCAGCAGCGCCAGGGATTGCGCCAGATTGTCGACCGCACCGAAGGAATAGAGCGCGCCGGTGCCGGCGACACGGACCTCGTAAATGCCGGGCGAGATCGGCGCCTCCAGGTTCTCGCCCCGTCCGGGACGGGGATAGCGCTTCCATTCACTCCAGGTCGAAATCATTTGAGGTCCCCTCGCGGCCGGTCAGCAGCCGCCAATTTGCATCAAGTCTTAACGTCGTCGGCCGATTGGCCGCGAGCTGAAACGCCGCAACGCACAAAATGTTTCAAGTGCTTTCAAACAGGTGAAACATATCGCCAGAGCCCATCCACGGTCACTGCGACGTGCGGCCATCCACCGCAGATTGTGACGGAGTGTTGCCGTTGAGCCCACCTGTCGTCCTGCGTGGCGCACGGACCGTCAAGTCACGACATCGCGACCGCAGCGGGCATCTGGACACGCTTGCCGCACAGAGCGTGCGGGAGGACAATCGATCACTGCCAACAATAATCAAACCCGAGGAAACGCCATGCAAAGCAAAGCTGAGATCGACGAGATTTTGCGTCAGAAGAGCGAAGCCAAGGAGATTCCCGGCGTCGTCGCCATCGCCGCCAGCGGTAACGACGTGCTGTATCAGGGCGCGTTCGGCAAGCGCGACCTGTCGAAGCCCGATCCGATGACCGCTGACAGCGTGTTCTGGATCGCCTCGATGACCAAGGCGGTGACGACAGCGGGAGCGATGCAGTTGGTCGAGCAGGGCAAGCTGTCGCTGGATGCGCCGATCGGCGAGCTGTTGCTCGATCTCGCCAATCCGCAAGTGCTCGAAGGTTTTGACGCCAAGGGCGAGGCCAAGCTGCGGCCGGCCAAGCGGCCCATCACGCTGCGCCAGCTCATGACCCACACCGCCGGGTTCTGCTACAACATGTGGAACGGCGATCTCGCGGTCTATCTGGACAAGCACGGCATTCCCGCGATCACCACCTGCCAGAACGCGGCGCTGAAGACGCCTATCATGACCGACCCCGGCACGCGCTGGGAATACGGCACGAACATCGATTTCGTCGGCAAGGCGGTGGAGGCCGTCAGCGGCAAGCGGCTGGATGCCTACCTGCGCGACAACCTGTTCAACCCGCTCGGCATGAGCGACACGGCGTTCAAGATCACCGACAGCATGCGCAAGCGCCTCGTCGGCATGCATGCGCGCGGCGAGGACGGCCAGCTCGCAGCGATCCCGTTCGAGCTGGAGCAGGAGCCGGAATTCCACATGGGTGGCGGCGGCCTCTATTCGACCGCGGCCGACTACATCAAGTTCACCCAGATGATCCTGAACAAGGGCCGCGGCAACGGCAACCAGGTGCTGAAGGCCGAGACCGTGGCGACGATGGGCCAGAACCACATCGGCGATCTCGCCATGGGCAAGATGACGACATCGGCGCCGATGTACACCAACGACGTCGATCTCTATCCGGAGCAGGTGAAGAAGTGGGGCCTCAGCTTCATGATCAACACCGCCAAGACCGCCGAGGGCCGCAGCGCCGGCAGCCTCGCCTGGGCCGGCCTCGCCAACACCTATTACTGGATCGATCCCGCGCGCGACGTCACCGGCGTGATCCTGATGCAGCTGCTCCCGTTCGCCGACGGCAAGTGCCTGGAGGCGTTCGCAGGCTTCGAGCGCGGGGTCTATGCCGGGCTCGATGCGGGCAGCGGACAGAAGGCGGCCTAGCCACTTAGTATGAGGTGCGCGAAGTCGCGCGCCTTCGCAGCAATCGATAACCTCGTGCCAAGAGCCATCGGCTTCGGGCACGAGGCACCAGCTTTGAGGAGACGAACTTGGCGAGCGACCTGGCGGATAAAGCGGACAGCTACGTTTGCGGCATCTCGGACACGCCGCTGCTCGGCGACACCATCGGTCGCAGCCTCGACCACGCGGTGCGGCGCTGGGGGAAACGCGAGGCGCTGGTCTCACCCAGCCACGGCGTCCGATGGACCTGGCGGGAATTCGCCGAGCGGGTCGACGCGCTCGCCGCGGGCTTTCTCGCACTCGGGCTCGAACGGGGGATGCGGATCGGCATCTGGTCGCTGAACAGGCCGGAATGGACGCTGACCCAGTTCGCCGCCGCGAAGGCCGGGCTGATCTTGGTGACGATCAACCCCGCCTACCGGCTCAGCGAGCTGGAGTTTGCGCTGAAGAAAGTCGGCTGCGCGGCGATCGTCACCGCCACCGCCTTCAAGACCAGCAATTACATGGAGATGCTCAACACGCTGTTGCCGGAGCTGGCAGGCTCAAAGCCCGGACAGCTGCACGCGGCACGCTTGCCGGCCTTGCGGATGGTGTTTCAGATCGGCGGCCCCGCCGCGGCCGGCACGATTGCCTTCGACGAGGTCGCGCACATGGGCGGCGACCGGCATCGTCAGCAGCTTGCCGCGCTCGGCCGCGAGCTGCAATTCGACGACCCCGTCAACATCCAGTTCACCAGCGGCACCACGGGATCGCCGAAGGGCGTCACGCTGACCCACCACAACATCCTCAACAACGGCTATTTCACGGGACGCGCGATGCGGCTGACGGAGCAGGATCGCATCTGCATTCCGGTGCCGCTGTATCATTGCTTCGGCATGGTGATGGGCAACCTCGCCTCGGTCACGCTCGGCACCACCATGGTTTACCCCGGCGAGGGCTTCGATCCGCTCGCGACGCTGCGTACGATCGAACAGGAGAAGTGCACGGCACTCTACGGCGTGCCGACCATGTTCATCGCGGAGCTCGATCATCCCGAGTTCAAGACTTTCAATCTGAAGTCATTGCGCACCGGCATCATGGCCGGCGCGCCCTGCCCGATCGAGGTGATGAAGCGCGTCAATACCGAGATGAACATGCGCGAGGTCACCATCGCCTATGGCATGACCGAAACCAGCCCGGTCAGTTTCCAGAGCGCAACCGACGATCCGCTGGAGCGACGCGTCTCTACCGTCGGCCGCATTCATCCGCATGTCGAGGTCAAGGTCATCGATCTCGAGGGGCGGATCGTCAAGCGCGGCGAACGCGGCGAGCTCTGCACCCGCGGCTACAGCGTCATGCTGGGCTATTGGGAGGAGACGGAGAAGACGGCCGACGTGCTCGACGCCAATGGCTGGATGCACACCGGCGACCTCGCCACCATCGACGACGAGGGTTATTGCAACATCGTCGGCCGCATCAAGGATCTGGTGATCCGCGGCGGCGAGAACCTCTACCCGCGCGAGATCGAGGAGTTCTTGTACCGTCACCCCAAGATCCAGGACGTGCAGATCTTTGGCGTCGCGGACACCCGCTACGGCGAGGAGCTCTGCGCCTGGATCCGCGTCAGGCCGGGCGAGACGCTGACCGCCGAGGAGGTCCGCGCCTTCTGCGACGGCCAGATCGCCCACAACAAGATCCCGCGCTACGTCGAGTTCGTCGACGAATTTCCGATGACGGTGACGGGCAAGATCCAGAAATTCGTGATGCGCGATGCGGTGGAGCAGCGGCTGGGGCTGAAGGCAGCGAAGACGGCGTGAGGGGCTGATCACTCTCGCGCCCCGTCGCTGTCATTCCCCGCGAAGGCGGGGAATCCAGTACGCCGCGGCTTATCGTCGAACCACAATTGTCTCTGGAATACTGCATCGCCCGGTCAAGCCGGGCGATGACAGTAGAGTGTGAGGCGCGAGCGTAACGCTCCTACGCCGTCAGCCCGCGCTGGCCTGCCAGCTCCTTCAGCGACACCAGCGGGCGGGCGCCGATGTGCTGGATGACTTCGGCGGCCGCGAGTGCGCCGAGTTCGCCGCACTGCTTGTAGGCAAGATTGCGCGCGAGGCCATACAGGAAGCCTGCGGCGAACAGGTCGCCGGCGCCGGTGGTGTCGATGACCTTGTCCACGGGGAATGCCGGCGCGGCGACGGCATCTTCAGACGAAACCACCATGCAGCCCTTCTCGCTGCGGGTGACCACGCCGAGATTGACGTCGTTGCGCAGCTGCTTCAGCGCCGTGTCGAAATCCGACGTCATGTAGAGCGAGTGCAGCTCGGACTCGTTGGCGAACACGATGTCGACGGTGCCGTTGCGCATCAGGGACAGGAACTCGTCGCGATAGCGATCGACGCAGAAGGAATCCGACAGCGTCAGCGCCACCTTGCGCTTGGCGTCATGGGCGATCTTGGCCGCCTTGACGAAGGCGTCCTTGGCGTTCTTGGGGTCCCAGAGATACCCCTCGAGATAGACGATGCCGGCGCCGGCGATCTCGGCCGGATCGATATCGGCGGGCGACAGGTCCTGCGCCGCGCCGAGATAGGTGTTCATGGTGCGCTCGCCGTCATCCGTGACGAGGATGTAGGAGCAGCCGGTGGCAGGGCCGTCGGTCGCGGCCGGCGTGTTGAAGGCGACGCCGGCAGCGCGGATGTCGTGGACGTAGAGCTTGCCGATCTGGTCGTCCTTGACCTTGCCGACATAGGCCGCGCGGGCCCCGAGGCTGCCGATGCCGACGATGGTGTTGGCGGCAGATCCCCCCGAGACTTCCGTGGCCGGCCCCATGTCCTTGTAGATCGCGGCGGCCCGCGCCTCATCGATCAGGGACATGCTGCCCTTGGTCATGCCGTGCTTGGCCAGAAAGGCCTCATCGGTCCTGACCAGCACGTCGAACAGCGCGTTGCCGATGCCGAGAACGTCATATTTCACGTCAGCCATTCACCTTGATCCTGTTTGGCGGATTGCGATCCCCGCGAAAATCCGCTTCCTGTCGGCCTGAAATCTGGCTCGCGGCCTATCACGACCGGCCCCAAGCGGGCAAGCAACGGTATTATAAAGAGCCGATGATCCGCTCCTTCCTGACAGTTTCGACGGGAACACTGGCCTCGCGGCTGCTGGGTTTTGCGCGCGATTCCCTGATCGCGGCGCTGCTCGGTACCGGCGCCGTGGCGGATGCGTTTCTGGCGGCCTTCCAGCTCGTCAATGTGGTGCGCCGCCTGCTCAGCGAGGGCGCGCTGAATGCGGCGCTGATCCCGGCCTGGCTGCGGGTCCGCGAGCGTGACGGCGAGAAGGCCGCCACCGCATTCGCAGGCCGCGTGCTCGGCACGGTCAGCGCGGCCCTGGTCGCGATTTCGATCGTGATCGCGCTGGTGATGCCATTGATCATCACGGTCATCGCGCCGGGCTTTCTCGGCAGCGGCACGCTCGATCTTGCCGTCGCGAACGCGCGGCTGATGCTGCCTTATCTCGCCTTCGCCGGCCCGGTCACGGTGCTGATGGGCCTGCTGAACGCTCAAGGGCGCTTTGCGCTCACGGCATTTTCGCCACTGCTGTTCAATATTGCCTTGATCGCCGCGATCGCCGTGCTGCTCGTCTGGCATGCCGATGCGACCTTCGCGGCGTGGCTGCTGGCGGCCACCGTCGGGATCGCAGGGCTGCTGCAATTGTTGATGCTGCTGTCGCAGCGAAGCGCGCGCCTCGCGACGCCGCTGCGCGTCAGCTTCGACAAGGAGATGCGCGGCTTCTTCGCCAAGGCCATCCCCGGCATGATCGCAAGCTCCGGGCCGCAATGGCTGATGGTGGCCGGCGCGATCATCGCATCCGCGACGCCGTCCGCGGTGTCCTGGCTCTATTTCGCCAACCGCCTGATCGAGCTGCCGCTCGGCATCGTCGGCGTCGCGATGGGCACCGTGCTGGTGCCGGAGCTGACGCGCGCTGTCGGAAGCGGCGACCGCGAGGCGGTGGCGCATACGGAGTCCCGCGCGCTGGAGCTGGCGGCAGGGCTGGCACTGCCCGCGACGCTCGGCCTGATCGTGCTGGCCGAGCCGATCGTACGGCTGCTGTTCGAGCACGGCGCGTTCGGCTCGGATGACAGTGCGGCGACTGCACACGCGCTGATGTGGCTGGCGCTGGGCCTGCCGGCGCATGTACTCATCAAGGCGCTGTCGCCGGCCTTCTATGCCCGCAGCGACACGATGACGCCGCTTCTCGCCACCGCCAAAGGCTTCGCGGTCGCAATCGTGCTTGCCGTGCTGCTCGGCCATTTTTTCGGAGCGAGCGGGATCGCGGCGAGTATCGCGGCCGGCGCCTGGAGCAGCGCGCTCTCGCTGCTCCGCAAAGGCACGGCCGAGTTCGGCTTTTCGGTCGATGCCACCGCCCGCAAGCGGTTGCCGCGCATCGTGCTGGCCGCAGCCGCCATGGGCGCCCTGCTCTGGCTCACCGCGGACCTCGTGCCTGCCGAGGCGCACGGCCTCGTCCGCTTGATCGTGCTGGGCCTGCAGATCGGGGCCGGGATCGCGGTCTATGGCCTGCTGCTGCAAATCCTCGGCGCGGCCTCGTGGCGCGAGGCGGTTAACGCGTTGAAACGGTCCGCCTAAACCGCGAACGTGGAATTGCCCTTGACGGGGCAGCGCCGCTGTTGGAAACGACGGCCGAATACCTATGGGAAAGCTGACCATGCCATTCGTTGAACGGGTCTTTTCGGGCGTCCAGCCCACGGGCAATCTGCACCTCGGCAATTATCTCGGCGCGATCGTCAACTTCGTGAAGATGCAGGAAACCCACAATTGCATCTATTGCGTCGTCGACATGCACGCGATCACGCAGGGCATCGACGTCTGGGGCGGACCGGCCGAGCTCACGCGCAACACCCGCGAGGTCACCGCGGCGTTCATCGCCGCCGGCATCGATCCCAAGAAGCACATCGTGTTCAACCAGAGCCAGGTCTCGGGCCATGCCGAGCTCGCCTGGATCTTCAATTGCGTCGCGCGCATGGGCTGGCTCGGCCGCATGACCCAGTTCAAGGAGAAGGCCGGCAAGGACCGCGAGAACGCCTCGGTCGGGCTGTTCGACTATCCCGTGCTGATGGCCGCCGACATCCTGCTGTACCGCGCCACGCACGTGCCGGTCGGCGAGGACCAGAAGCAGCATCTGGAACTCTCGCGCGACATCGCGCAGAAGTTCAACAACGACTTCGGCGATTCCATCCGCGCGCAGGGCGCCAATGACGGTCTGTTCTTCCCGCTGCCGGAGCCGCTGATCACCGGCCCTGCGACGCGCGTGATGAGCCTGCGCGACGGCACCAAGAAGATGTCGAAGTCCGACGCGTCGGACAATTCGCGCATCAATCTGACCGACGATGCCGACACCATCGCGCAGAAGATCCGCAAGGCGAAGACCGATCCGGAGCCGCTGCCGACGGAAGAAAAGGGCCTGGAAGCGCGCCCCGAAGCCGACAATCTGGTCGGCATCTTCGCCGCGCTCTCCGGCCGCGCCAAGGCCGACGTGCTGCGTGAATTCGGCGCCGGCCAGTTCTCCAGCTTCAAGAACGCGCTGGCGGAGCTGTGCGTGACCAAGCTCGCGCCGATCGCCGGCGAGATGAAGCGCCTCGTCGCCGACCCCGGCCATATCGACGCGATCCTGAACGACGGCTCCGACCGGGCCCGCGCGATTGCCGACGAGACGATGAAACTCTCCAAGGACATCGTCGGCTTCATCCGCCCGCGCTGAAGACGGTCGGCGCTAGAAGCGCCGACTCGCTTCTCCCCTCCCCAAGCTTGCGGGAGTGTGGCAGCATGCCGTCCCTGCACATTCCGGGATAGGCATGACCAGCAAACGACTTTGCTACGAGCCGGGTCACAAGCCCAAATGCCTCGTCATCGTCGATGACACCGCCGAATGGGATCGCGCGGTCTATTATGCCAGCCGCTGGGCGATCCGTGCCGGCGGCGGCGTGGTGATGCTGCGCATCATCGAGCCCGAGCAGCAGAGCCAGGAATGGCTGGGGGTCGCCGACATCATGCGCGCCGAGGCGCAGGAAGCCGCCGAAGCCGCGCTCGACCGCGCCGCGGGCCGCGCCAACGGCATCGCCGCGATCACCCCGGAGCGGGTGATCCGGGAGGGCGTGCCGATGGAACAATTGCTCGCCGTGATCGACGAGGACCCCGACATCGCCATGCTGGTGCTCGCCGCCAATCCCGGCGCGGAAGGGCCGGGACCATTGGTCGCGCTGCTCGCGCATGCGGTGGGGACGTTCCCGATTCCCGTGACCATCATTTCCGGCGCGCTCAGCGACGAAAGCGTGGACTCGCTGTCTTAGGTACCCCTACTGGGATGCGGCCAGGTGTTTGCTCGTCAAGCTCGGCCACGACGCCGCGGAAATTTCGGCACCCTAACCCACTGAAATAACAACGAAACGACCTCGTTTCCCCTTGATCGTGCGTTCCCCGTCGCCATCTGCTAGGGAATAGGGCAACGCGCCGGCCTTGAACCGGCGACGTCTGGAGAAAACCATGTTCATTCAAACCGAAGCCACCCCCAATCCCGCCACGCTGAAGTTCATTCCCGGCCGCGTCGTGACCGACGGCAACCCCATGGAATTTTCGAGCCGCGAAGCCGCTACGCGCTCCCCGCTGGCCGAAAAGCTGTTCGAGGTGCCCGGCGTCACCGGCGTGTTCTATGGATCGGATTTCATCACCGTGACCAAGGCGAGCGGTGAATGGCAGCGGCTCAAGCCCGCGATCCTCGGCGCCATCATGGAGCACTACATGTCCGGCGCGCCGCTGCTCGCCGACGGCGCGGCTGCCGATGATGCCGATCTCGACGACGAGGACGAGTTCTTCGACGAGGCCGATGCCGAGACGGTCGACATGATCAAGGATCTGATCGAGACCCGCGTGCGGCCGGCGGTCGCCAATGACGGCGGCGACATCACCTTCCGCGGCTTCAAGGACGGCATCGTCTATCTCAACATGAAGGGTGCCTGCTCCGGCTGCCCGTCATCGACCGCGACGCTGCAGCACGGCATCCAGAACCTGCTCAAGCACTTCGTGCCCGACGTGGTCGAAGTCCGGCCGATGTGATCGGTCAGCGAATGGCGAGTAGCGAATGGCGAATGGCATTCCGATCGGCTAGACTACTCGCTATTCGCCACTCGCCATTCGCTTTTCCATGCTGATCCTCGCCATCGATACTGCGCTCGACGCCTGCTCCGTGGCCGTGCTCGACACCGAAACGGCCGAGCTGCTTGCGCAAGAGCAGCTTCTGATGAAGCGCGGTCATGCCGAGGCCCTGATGCCGATGATTGCGCGCGTCATGCAGTCGGCCAGTCTCGCCTTCACCTCGCTCGACCGCATCGCGGTCACCGTCGGCCCCGGCAGTTTCACCGGCCTGCGCGTCGGCATTTCGGCGGCGCGCGGCCTGGCGCTTGCGGCCGGGCGCCCGGCGATCGGCCTCACCACCCTGTCGGCCTATGCCGCCACAATCGTCGGCCAGAGCAAATCGGCACCGGTGATCTCCGCGATCGACGCGCGGCACGACCACGTCTATTTCCAGATCGTCGCCGGCGACGGAAGTCAATTGGTCCGGCCGCGCGTCGCGCCGATCGACGAGGCGATCGCGGCCTCGCAATTCGGCGCGCCGCATCTGGTCGGCAATGCCGCAAATATCCTCGCCGAGCGCTGGCCGAAAGATGGCGAGCAGCCGGTCGCGGTCGACGCGCAAGCAGCACCCGATATCGGCTGGGTCGCATGGCTCGGCGCGGCGGCCGATCCCGAGACAAATCCGGCGCGGCCGTTCTACCTGAAGGCACCCGACGCCAAGCCGGCCGCAACTCCGCCGCTCGCAGCACAAGCCGCAACCTCATGATGAGATGGCTGTCGCAGTGGTGGCGCGGCGGCACCGCCGCCGTCGAGCCAGCCTCCGCGCGCGACGCCGCGCGGCTGGCGCAGATGCACGGCGCCTCCTTCGCACATGGCTGGGGCGAAGGCGAATTCGAGACGATGCTCAGTGAGCGCAACACGCTGGTGCACCGCTTGCGCCTCGGCCGCAAGACGATCGGCTTCGCGGTATCCAGGATCGGTGCGGACGAAGCGGAAATCCTCTCGATCGCGGTGGACGAGGCCTATCGCGGCCGCGGCCTCTCCCGCATGCTGCTGATGACCCATCTCGGCCACCTCGCCGGGCGCGGCGTGCGCAGAATATTTCTGGAGGTCGAGGAAAACAACCAGCCGGCGGGGCGGCTCTACGCCGGGTGCGGATTCGTGGTGGTCGGGCGCCGCGAACGCTACTATAAGCAGCCGAACGGGGAACAATTGAACGCCCTTCTGATGCGACGTGACTTGTCGTAACATTGGTGGCAGAAAGCGCCCCCGCCAGGCAGACAAACAATGACCGCTCTGAAACCTTCTTCCGCATCCAAGGCGTCCGGCATCGAGGCGCGCTGTGCCGCTACCGGCATGCGCATGACCGAGCAGCGTCGTGTCATCGCCCGCGTGCTTGCGGAGGCGATCGATCACCCCGATGTCGAAGAACTGTACCGGCGCTGCGTCGCCGTCGACGACAAGATCTCGATCTCGACCGTGTATCGCACCGTCAAGCTGTTCGAGGACGCCGGCATCATCGAGCGCCACGATTTCCGCGAAGGCCGCGCGCGCTACGAGACGATGCGCGACAGCCATCACGATCACCTCATCAATCTGCGCGACGGCAAGGTGATCGAGTTCACTTCGGAAGAGATCGAGAAGCTGCAGGCGGAGATCGCCCGCAAGCTCGGCTACAAGCTGGTCGACCACCGGCTCGAACTCTATTGCGTCCCGCTCGACGACGACAAGCCTACCAACTAAGTGCCCGTCGACCTCATCATCTTCGATTGCGACGGCGTGCTCGTGGACAGCGAGGTGATCTCCTGCCGCGCCCATGCCGACGTGCTGACGCGGCACGGCTATCCGATCAGCTCCGAGCAAGTGCTGGTCCGTTTCCTCGGCGTGTCCGAGAAAGACGCGCGGCGGATGGTGGAGCAGGAAATCGGCCGCAGCCTGCCCGATGATCTGGAGCAGCAGATCAATGCCGCCACGCTGAAATTCTACGCCAGCGACCTGCAGCCGATCACCCATGTCGCCGCAGCGATCGCCGCGATCGATCTGCCCAAATGCGTTGCGTCCAGCGGGACGCCGGAGAAGATCCTTCATGGCCTGACCTGTGCCGGGCTGCATGACCTGCTCGCGCCGCACATCTTTTCGGCGAGCCAGGTCGCACGCGGCAAGCCCGCGCCCGACCTGTTCCTGTTTGCCGCCAAGCAGATGAATGTCGCCCCGGAGCGGTGCCTGGTGATCGAGGACAGCGTCCCCGGGGTCACGGGCGCGCGCGCGGCCGGGATGACCGTGCTGGGCTTTCACGGCGGCAGCCACTGCCCGCCGGGCCATTCCGAAAGGCTGCACGCCGCCGGGGCCGGATTGACGTTCGACGACATGCTGCAACTGCCGGAGCTGGTCCGGAAGGCTGGAGCAAAGGTCTTAACTGGCTGATTTCGTCTTTTTCGTCATTCCGGGGCACGCGCGATGCGCGTGAGCCCGGAATCCAGAGGTTTTGGCGCGAAATTCCGGGCTCGTCCGCTTTGCGGGTTCCCGCAATGACGGTCAGCGGCTCCATTCGCTGGCTTTTCGCCGCTCCAGCCTCTATTTGAAGGCCGTCCTCCACCGCCATTTTCGGGTTCCATGACGCCGCCGCGCAAGCTGCACATCAAATCATATGGCTGCCAGATGAACGTCTACGATGCCCAGCGCATGGTGGACACGCTGGCTCCGGAGGGATTCGTGGAGACGGCGAACGCCGAGGAGGCCGACCTCGTCATCCTCAACACCTGCCATATCCGCGAGAAGGCCTCCGAGAAGGTCTATTCCGAGCTCGGCCGGCTGCGCGTCGCCAAGGACGAGGCCGCGCGCGGGGGACGCGCGATGCAGATCGCCGTTGCCGGCTGCGTGGCGCAGGCCGAGGGCGAGGAGATCGTGCGCCGCGCGCCTGCCGTGGATGTCGTGGTGGGACCGCAGAGCTATCATCATCTGCCGGAGCTCCTGAAGCGCGCCGGCAACGAAGGCCGCGCGATCGAGACCGAATTCCCGGCGCAGGACAAGTTCGGCTTCCTGGCCCAGCCAAAACCCGACGCGATCCGCGCGCGCGGCATTTCCGCGTTCGTCACGGTTCAGGAGGGCTGCGACAAGTTTTGTACGTTCTGCGTCGTGCCGTACACGCGGGGTTCGGAAGTCTCGCGCCCCGTCGCGAAGATCGTCGACGACGTGAAGCGGCTGGCCGACAACGGCGTACGCGAGCTCACGCTGATCGGGCAGAACGTCAACGCCTATCACGGCGAGGGGCCCGACGGAAAAACCTGGCCGCTCGGCCGATTGCTCGAACATCTGGCGACGATCCCCGGCATCGCGCGGCTGCGCTATTCGACCAGCCATCCCCGCGACGTCGACGACAGCCTGATCGCAGCCCATCGCGATCTCGGTGCCCTGATGCCGTTCGTGCACCTGCCGGTGCAGTCGGGCTCGGACCGCATTCTGGCGGCCATGAACCGCAAACATACCGCCGATGATTACCGGCGGGTCATCGACCGTTTCCGCTCCGCGCGCCAAGACATTGCTTTTTCATCAGATTTTATCGTCGGCTTCCCCGGCGAGAGCGAGCAAGATTTTCTCGCCACCCTCGCGCTTGTCACGCAAATCGGCTACGCTGCGGCGTATTCGTTCAAATACTCCGCCCGGCCGGGAACGCCGGCCGCGGATATGCAGGAGACGGTATCCCCCGCCGAGATGGACCAGCGATTGGAGCGGCTCCAGGAACTGATCGACAGCCAGCAATCGGCCTTCAACAAGGCTGCGATTGGCTCAACGGTCGACGTGCTGTTCGAACGCCCGGCGCGCAAAGACGGCCAGATCGTCGGCCGCACCGCATTCCTTCAGCCCGCTCACGTGATGGCCTCGCCCGACATCATCGGGCAGATCCTGCCTGTCAGAATCGACAGCCTCGAGCGCTACAGCTTTCTCGGCGAGCTCGCGATGCCGCGTGGCGCGCGCGAGCCCGTTTTATCGCAAGCCACTGGAGCCTGAACCCTTGCCCAAAAGCGCATCGGATTCGTCTTCGTTCGCTCCCCGCAAATTTGACCGCGACATGCAAGTTCCGCCCGAGACCCAGGTCGTCATCGACTTCGACGACAATCGCGCCGCTTCGGCCCTGGTTGGCCCCTACGGCCAGCATTTGGCCCAGGTCGAGCGGCGGCTTGGCGTGGTCGTCGATTCCAAGGGCAACCACATCACAATCGGCGGCACGCGCGACGGCTGCGACGCCGCTCGCCGCGTGCTCGAGATGCTCTACGCGCAAGCCGTGAAGGGACAGGATCTCGACCAGGGCGAGGTCGAAGGCGCGATCCGCGCCGTGATCGCCCAGGGCTCGCTGTTCGAGTTCGATGCCAAATCGACCAAATCGGCGTTCGACAGCATCAACCTGCGCAAGCGCCCGGTGCGCGCGCGCACCGCCGCGCAGGACTCCTACATCCGCGCGCTGAAGCGCCACGAGCTGGTTTTCGGCATCGGCCCGGCCGGCACCGGCAAGACCTGGCTCGCGGTCGCCCATGCCGCGCAGCTGTTCGAGCGCAAGGAGGTCGACAAGATCATCCTGTCGCGCCCGGCGGTGGAAGCCGGCGAGCGGCTCGGCTTCCTGCCCGGCGATCTCCGCGAGAAGGTCGATCCTTATCTTCGCCCGATCTACGACGCGCTCTACGACCTCATGGATGCGCGCATCGTCGAGCGCGCGCTGCAGACCGGCGAGATCGAGATCGCGCCGCTCGCCTTCATGCGCGGCCGCACCCTCACCAACGCCGCCATCATCCTGGACGAGGCGCAGAACACCACCTCGATGCAGATGAAGATGTTCCTGACCCGTCTGGGCGAGAACAGCCGCATGATCGTGACGGGCGATCCCTCGCAGATCGACCTGCCGAACGGCCAGACCTCGGGCCTCGCCGAAGCGACCCGGCTCCTGGGTGGCGTCGAGGGCATTGCCCAAGTTCATTTCAAAGCCGAGGACGTGATCCGCCACGAACTCGTGGCGCGGATCGTTGCCGCCTACGAAGGTTCGCCGCAGCGGCCGGCCACCGGCCAATCCTGACGAGGCAACAGCTGGACCCCGGAGGGCGCGGACACGGCGCCTGTTCGTCCCAGACAACACAATGTCCCATCCCAACCTTCCCATGACCGAAGTCCTCGTCGTCGCCGATTGCTGGCAGCGCGAGCCCGATTCCGAAGCCGTGATCCAGCGCGCGGTGGCGGCTGCCGCCGAGAGCGTCGACGACGACGTTGCCGACGCCGAAGTGGCCGTGATGCTGACCGATGATGCCGGCATCCGCACCCTCAACAGCAATTGGCGGGGCATCGACAAGCCGACCAACGTGCTGTCGTTTCCCGCACTTCAGCCTGAGGGTGAGTGGAAGCCGGGTGACGCGCCGCGCATGCTCGGCGATATCGCGATCGCCTACGAGACCATGCGGCGCGAGGCGGACGAGGAACAAAAGCCGTTCGACCACCATTTGAGCCATCTCGCGGTGCATGGTTTCCTGCACCTGATCGGCTACGATCACGAGAACGACGGCGACGCCGAGGAGATGGAAGCGCTGGAGACGCAGATCCTGGCTCACCTTGGAATTCCCGATCCCTATGCAGACCGCGCAGGGACGCACTGAGATGCCTGACTCCGACCCTATCCAGGACAACCCGCGCAACACGGCCAATCTGCCGGCCGTGGTGACGCAAGGCGAGGTGATGCGCCCGACCGCCGACGGCTGGCTGTTGCGCGCCATCCGCACGCTGTTCGGCTGGAAGGCGGGATCGGTGCGCGACGACCTCCAGGTCGTGCTCGATGCGACGACGCCCGGCGATTCCGGCTTCTCGGCGGTCGAGCGCACCATGCTGCGCAACATCCTTGGCCTGCACGAGCGGCGCATCGCCGACGTCATGGTGCATCGCGCCGACGTCGTCGCGGTGAAGCGCGACATCCCGCTCGGCGAATTGATGGACCGCTTCGAGAGCGCCGGCCATTCGCGCCTCATGGTCTATAACGAGACGCTCGACGATCCCGTCGGCATCGTCCACATCCGCGACCTGCTCGCCTTCATGACCGCGCGTGCCCGCGTGTCGGAGGCCACCAAGACCAAACGCAAGAAACCGTTGCCGGCCGGGCTCGACCTGCGCGCCGTCGATCTCGCGCTGCCGCTCGAGGACGCACGGATCATCCGCAAGCTGCTCTACGTGCCGCCGTCGATGCGGGCGATCGACCTGCTCGCGCAGATGCAGGCCACGCGCATTCACCTCGCGCTGGTGGTCGACGAATATGGCGGCAGCGACGGGCTGGTTTCGCTCGAGGACATCGTCGAGCAGATCGTCGGCGAGATCGACGACGAGCACGACAGCGACGAGCCGCCGTCGATCGTGCGCCTGCCCGACAACGCCTTCATCGCCGACGCCCGCGCCAGCCTCGACGACGTCCGCACGGTGATCGGCGAGGATTTCGTCACCGGCGAAGCCGGCGAGGAGGTGGAGACGCTGGGCGGCTATCTCGTCAGCTTCGTCGGGCGCCTGCCGGTGCGCGGCGAGGTGATCTCGGGCCCCGGCACTTACGAGGTCGAGGTGCTCGATGCCGATCCGCGCCGCGTCAAGCGGCTGCGCATCTCGACGCGGAAAGAGCGTCCCGCGCCGCGGACCCAGCGCGAGAGAAGCCGCCGCGAGGCCGCGCCGGATAGCGGCCAGCCGCCGGCCAACGATACGCCCAGCCCGCCGCCGAGCGACGGGACCAGCCAACAGTGAGTCCGTTTCAGCGACTTCGACAGATCGCGCTTGCCACCATCCTCGCCTGGGGATGGAAGCGCGCCATCATCGCCATGGCGTGCGGCGCGCTGTCGGTGCTGGCGCTGGCGCCATTCAATGTCTTTCCCATCCTGTTCATCACATTTCCCGTACTGGTCTGGCTGATCGACGGCGCCGGCGCCGGCCGATATAGCGGCGTTCCCGCTGCCGCGCTGACCGGCTACTGGTTCGGGCTCGGCTATTTCGTGCCCGGGCTCTACTGGATCGGCTACGCCTTCTTCGTCGACGCCGATGTGTTCGCCTGGCTAACGCCGTTCGCCGTGCTCGGCCTGCCGGCCTATCTCTCCCTCTTCACGGCCATCGGCTTCGCGCTGGCGCGCCTGCTCTGGACCAAGAACGCCACGCGCGTACTTGCGCTCGCGGCAAGCCTCACGTTGAGCGAATGGTTGCGCGGCCACGCGCTGACCGGCTTCCCCTGGAACGCGTTCGGCTACGCGCTGTCCGAGCCGCTGCCGCTGGCGCAGACGGCCTCGCTGGTCGGCCTTTGGGGCATGACGTTCCTGACGGTTGCGATCTTCGCGAGCCCCGCGACGCTGATCGACCGCACGCCCGATCGCCGCCTGCCATGGCGCGTGCCGGCGGCGGCCATTGCGCTCTTGATTGTCATGAGCATCTTCGGCGCGATCCGCCTGTCGCTGCACCCGACCACGATGGTGTCAGGCGCCAAGCTGCGCCTGATGCAGCCGAACCTCCAGCAGGACGCGAAATTCAACTACGCCGCCAAGCCCGAGGTGATGAAGAAATATTTGGCGCTGTCAGACCGCGCCTCCGGCCCGCAATCGACGGGCGTACGCGATGCCACCATCCTGATCTGGCCGGAATCCGCCTTTCCGTTCTTCCTGACCCGCGAAGCCGACGCGATGGCGCAAATCGCCGACCTCCTGCCGAAAGGCACCGTGCTGATCACGGGCTCGGTCCGCGCGCCCGATCTGCCGCGAGGCACGCCGATCACCCGTGCCTATAATTCGATCTACGTGATCGATCACGACGGCAGCGTGCTGGCCGTGTACGACAAGTTGCATCTGGTGCCGTTTGGAGAATTTCTGCCCTACCAGGGGCTGATGGAGAAGCTCGGCTTCGAGCAACTGACGCGTGTGCGCGGCGGCTTCATTCCCGGCACCGTGCGGCACGCGCTGCCGGTCCCCGGTGCACCATCCGCACTGCCGCTGATCTGTTATGAAGCCATTTTTCCCGGCGAAGTGGCCGGACGCGACGAACGTCCGGGCTGGATCGTGAACCTCACCAATGACGGTTGGTTCGGCATCTCGACCGGCCCCTACCAGCATCTGGAGCAGTCGCGAATGCGCGCGATCGAACTGGGATTGCCGCTGGTCCGCTCCGCCAATACCGGCATCTCCGCAGTGATCGATCCGGTGGGCCGTACCGTTGCGAGCCTCGGTCTCGGAATCGAAGGCATTTTGGATGCAAACCTGCCCGCGGCGATCCCGCCGACCGTCTATGCGCGGGTGGGCGATGCACCTGCGGCCATGTTCGTCGCGCTGGCGGTGATTTTGGCGGTCCGCCGACGTGTCACCAAGCGGCATGGCTGATCGCGCCGTCGCCGCGGAGGTAGCCGGAAACTTTTGACAACCGCGGTCCTACGGTTGACAGACTGCACACGGGCTCCCCATTCTGCACCGGCTGCAAAAGACAGTGGTGCATTGCTAAATTTCTCCGCAATGTTTCCCAATAACAGGGTTTGATTTGACGTTGCTTGCACCTGAGGCACTCCGGTTGATTGCGCTGAAGGTGGTGTTTGGAGGGCTGAGGAAATGTCGAAAGCGCCCAACCCTGTTGACAAATATGTCGGCAGTCGCGTGCGTATGCGCCGCATCATGTTGGGCATGAGTCAGGAAAAGCTCGGTGAAGCTTTGGGCCTGACTTTCCAGCAGATTCAGAAGTACGAGAAGGGCACCAACCGGGTCGGCGCGAGCCGCATCCAGCAGATCGCCGAGATTCTGCAGGTGCCGGTGTCATTCCTGTTCGAGGGCGGTCCGAGCGGCGTGCCTGGGCCGGATGGCTTCGCTGAAGGCGCCTCACCCTCTTACGTATCGGATTTTCTCGCGACCTCCGAAGGCCTGGCCCTGACCAAGGCGTTCACGCGAATCACCGATTCGAAGATGCGCCGCTCGATCGTCGATCTCGTCGAGCAGATTGCGGCTCGCGAAGGTCCCGACAAGCGCTGACGCGCCGCCTCAATGGCGAATTGAGACCGCGTCAAATCTGGCCTATGTCGTCATTTGTGGCCGCGCCTTGGCGTGCGTCCGCTTCGATGATGCGATTCAAAGGCAAAGATGCGCCCATGACCGGCTCCAATTGGTTCGATACTCAAACTATTCTCGATGGCATCCGCCGCTGGGTGGAGATCGAGACACCGACGGAAGCGCCTGAACAGGTCAACGAGCTGATCTCCGTGGTCGCGGAGCAATATCGCGATTGGCCCGTCACGCTCGAGCGCGTCGCCGGCACCGATGGCTGCGGTGATCATCTCCTGGCGCGCTCGAATTGGGGCCAGGACCAGCCCGGCATCCTGGTGTTGAGCCACCTCGACACCGTCCATCCCATGGGATTCATCGAGCGCCTGCCGTTCAAGGTCGAAGGCGACATCGCCTACGGTCCCGGCATCTACGACATGAAGGGCGGCGCCTACATCGCCCATCACGCGTTTGGCGCGCTGTGTGCGACAGCCGATCGCTCGCCGCTCGGCATCACGCATCTGTTCACCTCCGACGAGGAGATCGGCAGCCCGACCTCGCGCGCGCTCATCGAGCGGGAAGGACGCAAGGCCAAATACGTGCTGGTGACGGAGCCGGCGCGGGACGGCGGCAAGATCGTCACGGGGCGCAAGGGCGTCGGACGCTTCCGCGTGTCCATCAAGGGCGTGCCGGCGCATGCCGGCTCGCGGCCCGAAGACGGCCGCAGCGCCGTCCGCGAGCTCGCCAACGTCATCCTGGCGCTGGAAGGGATGAACGACCTCGCGCGTGGCGTCTCCGTCAATGTCGGCGTGGTGCGCGGCGGCACGCGCCCCAACGTCACGCCTGAAGACGCCTATGCCGAAGTCGATCTGCGCGTTGTGAGCCTCAAGGACGCAGACGAGTTCGTCGGCAGGATTCTCGCTCTGACCTCGAGGACCGACGGCGTCACCGTCACCGTCACGGGCGAGCTCAACCGCCCGCCTTACGAGAAAAGCAATGCAGGCGCCTCGCTGTACGAGCATGCGAAGACGCTCGCCGGCGAGATCGGCTTCGAGCTGATCGACACCCACACCGGCGGCGGCTCGGACGGCAATTTCACCGCCCCGCATACCGCGACGCTCGACGGGCTCGGCGTCGACGGCAAGGGCGCGCACACCCATTATGAGCAGCTCTATGTCTCCTCGCTCGCGCCGCGCGCGCGGCTGCTCCATCGCCTGTATCAGACGCTGCGATGAGCGAGCGCAGATCAGACCCCGATCGCGAGGACAGCGAGCGCGCCTTCTTTGGGCGCCGCAAGGGCCACAAGCTCAGACAGCACCAGGCCGAGCTGGTCGATCACCTGCTGCCGCATCTTGCGCTCGACATCCAAAGTGAGACGCCGGCAGACGCAAGCGAGATCTTTGGCCCCGAGACCGAAGATGTGCGGCTCGAGATCGGCTTCGGCGGCGGTGAGCATCTCGCGGCCGAGGCACAGAAATTCCCCACGACCGGCCTCATCGGCTGCGAGCCCTATGTCAACGGCATGGCGAAGATCCTCGCGCAGATCGAGGCCGCCAATATCGGCAACATCCGCCTGTTCGCGGGCGATGCCGCCGAGCTGCTGGCCTGGCTGCCCAAGGCATCGCTGTCGCGGATCGACCTGATCCATCCCGACCCCTGGCCGAAACGGCGGCACTGGAAACGGCGCTTCGTCCAGGACAGGACGATCGCCGCGATGGCGCGCGTGCTCAGGAGCGGCGGCGAATTCCGCTTCGTCTGCGATATCGACGATTACTGCGCCTGGACGCTGTCGCACCTTGCGCGTTCACAGGACTTCGTCTGGCTTGCCGAACGCGCCGACGATTTCAGGCAGCCATGGGCGGGCTACACCATGACGCGCTACGGCCGCAAGGCCGCGCGCGAAGGACGCAAGGCGGCTTATTTGCGGTTCAGGCGGGTGTAGACTTTTCGCGCGGTACTTCCGCTGTCGTCATGCCCGGGCTTGTCCCGGCCATGACGAAGACTGTTCGGAATCTCAAATCGTCTGCCGGTTGCGCCAGAAATTCACGACGCGCTCGGCGGTCGTCGGCATCAGGCGCGTGAAGTTGACGCGTGCAGCCTCGATGTCGGCGTCGGCCGGCGTGCGTTGCGGACCGTACCAGAGCAGGATGAGCGCGCGCACCGTGGGCCAGCCCAGATTCAGCACGCGGCCGACGATGAGGATCGGATCGTAGCGGTCGCCGGCGATCAGGCGGTCGAGAACCGAGAGGCGAACGCCGGACATCGCCGACAGCGAGGCGATCGATTCCTCGTATTTGTGCGCCTTGGCAAAGCCGAGCAGCGCGCTCTCGCCGAGATGGCCGTCACGATGCAAGGCGAGCACCGTGCGCTGGGCCGCAGAGAAATCGCGCCGCGGCCCCGGCGGCAGCTTGGCATCCTCGATCGCCGCCATCGCACGCTTGATCTCGACCTGGCGCGCGGGGTTGACCACGCTGGAGAGGCGCCGGCGGATGACGTCGAGCGTGCCGTCGAGAAGCTCTTTCAGGTGCTCACCCGAGAGGTCGTTGCGCTGGCCGATCTTGAGCGTCAGCACGCCGTCCTGCGACGCGCGCTTGATCATCTCGGAATAGCTGCTCGGCGAGAACACCGCACCGGCATTGCCGGCGGCGCGGCGCACCACGTCGCGATCACCGCGCTCGACCAGCACGTCGGTGATCTCGGCCGACAATACCGGGCGCTCCGTCATCGCCAGCAGATGGCCCTGGCCCTTCAGCCGCGCGATCTCGACCAGAGCGGAATCATCGAGCACCGGCGAGCGGCGCAGCACGGGGCCGGCCACCATGATCTCGTTTTCGCGCGCGAGTTGATTGACCAGATGCGGCGGCGCATTGTTCAGGTGCGAGAAGCGCTCGGCGAGGTCGGCGCGCGAGGCAAGCTCCGCATGCGGGACGAGATCGATCAGCAGGTTGTCGAAGAGATCGATCAGCTCGGGACGAAGATTGGCGGAATCCTGGAAGAACAATTCGGAGATGGCGCGCGCGATTTCGCCGCGCCGCCGCGGATCGCCGCGTTTGACGATATCGTCCAGTCCGGGAATGAGCGACGTGGCAACGGTCATGAAACAACTCGATCAGGGCACGCCGCGGGTGCGCCCTTGGTCGAAGCCGCCCCACAATCAGGGAATTTAGCCGCCCGAGGTGAAAGAAGCGTTAGGCCCGGGACGGCGCGAACGACGGCGCGAATCGGGCGTAAAAAGCCTCGTCTGGCCCGCGATGGGCCTTGTCCGGGGGGATCAAAAGCGCTATATCAGCGCCAATTCATCTTCTCATACGATCCGCGTAGTGAGAGTGGGCCCGAAAGGACCCGCTCTTTTTTATTACCTGAACGCGGCTTGGCGGAAGATGCGGCCCGACGTTTGTCGGGAGAGTTCCGAAGCGGGCTTTGGAATCGTAACCAAGCCTTAACCATCGAGCGCCTGACCCTGGACATGACCGAACCGACCCCTGGTTCCACGGATGCCGAATTGCTGGCCGAGCCGAGACTCGTCGTCGAGCCCGGTGTGGCGGCACGGGTGTCCGCGGTCGCAGCACCGGTGCTCGAGGGAATGGGCTACCGCCTGGTGCGGATCCGAATTTCCGGCGAGGCCGGCTGCACCGTGCAGATCATGGCCGAGCGGCCGGACGGCTCGATGCAGCTCGAAGATTGCGAGGCGATCTCCCGTGCGCTGTCGCCCGTGCTCGATGTCGCCGACCCCATCGATCGCGCCTACCGGCTGGAAATCTCCTCGCCGGGGATCGACCGTCCGCTGGTCCGCCGCTCCGATTTCGAGCGCTATTCCGGCCATCTGGTGAAGATCGACATGGCGGTCGCACATGAGGGACGCAAGCGGTTCCGCGGCACGCTCGGTGCCGTCGAAGGCGACCGCGTGCACCTGCGTCGCGACGACGTCAAGGCGGGCGCCGAGGCCGAGGTGCTCCTGACCATGGAGGATATCGGCGAGGCCCGGCTGGTGCTGACCGACGAGTTGATTGCGGAATCGATGCGCCGCGGCAAGGCCGAGGAGCGCCAGATGCGCAGGAATCTCGGACTGGAGCCGCCGGCTGCGCCGCACGCGGAGATCAGCGCGAAGATCACCAAGAACACCAAGCCGAAAAAGAAACCGGCCCCGACCAACACCAAGAAACATCGCCTTGCCGCCGAACGCGCGCGGCGCGGCGACATCGATCCTGACCAAGGAGACTAGCCATGGCAGTCAGCGCCAATCGACTTGAATTGCTCCAGATCGCCGACGCCGTTGCACGCGAGAAATCGATCGACCGCGGCATCGTCATCGCGGCGATGGAGGACGCCATCGCCAAGGCGGCGCGCGCACGTTACGGCAGCGAGACTGACGTTCACGCCGAGATCGACCCGAAGAAGGGCGAGCTGCGGCTGTCGCGCCACATGCTGGTGGTCGAGAAGGTCGAAAACCATTCCAACCAGATCTCGCTGGTGGACGCGCAGCGCGCCAATCCCGGCGCCCAGGTCGGCGACACCATCGCCGACACCCTGCCGCCGCTGGAATATGGCCGCATCGCCGCGCAATCGGCCAAGCAGGTCATCGTGCAGAAGGTGCGCGAGGCCGAGCGCGACCGGCAATACCAAGAATTCAAGGACCGCATCGGCGACATCGTCAACGGCGTCGTCAAGCGCGTCGAATATGGCAGCGTGATTGTCGATCTCGGCCGCGGCGAGGCCATCATCCGCCGCGACGAGATGCTGCCGCGCGAAGTGTTCCGCAACGGCGACCGCGTCCGCGCCTACATCTTCGACGTCCGCCGCGAGACGAGAGGCCCGCAGATCTTCCTCTCGCGCACCCATCCGCAGTTCATGGCAAAGCTGTTCGCGCAGGAAGTGCCGGAGATCTATGACGGCATCGTCGAGATCAAGGCGGTGGCCCGCGATCCGGGCTCGCGCGCCAAAATCGGCGTGATTTCCCGCGATTCCTCGGTCGATCCGGTCGGCGCCTGCGTCGGCATGCGCGGCTCGCGCGTGCAGGCCGTGGTGAATGAATTGCAGGGCGAGAAGATCGACATCATTCCCTGGTCGCCCGACATCGCGACCTTCGTGGTCAACGCGCTGGCGCCGGCCGAAGTGTCCAAGGTCGTCATCGACGAAGATCGCGAGCGCATCGAGGTCGTCGTGCCCGATACCAACAACCAGCTTTCGCTGGCGATCGGCCGCCGCGGCCAGAACGTGCGTCTGGCCTCGCAGCTCACCGGCTGGGATATCGACATCCTGACCGAGCAGGAGGAATCGGAGCGCCGTCAGGCCGGCTTCGAGAACGCCACCCGCGTCTTCATGGAAACGCTCAACGTCGACGAGGTTGTCGGCCAGCTCTTGGCGACCGAAGGCTTCACCGCGGTCGAGGAAGTGGCCATGGTGGATCTCAGGGAACTCGCTAGCATCGAGGGTTTCGACGAAGAGACCGCGCAGGAGCTGCAGAGCCGCGCCCGCGAATATCTCGAACAGCAGGACGCCGAGATCGAGGCCAGGCGCAAGGAGCTCGGTGTCGAGGACGCGGTCAAGGACGTGCCCGGCGTCACCTCCAAGATGCTGGTGAAGTTCGGCGAGAACGACATCAAGACGGTCGAAGACCTCGCCGGCTGCGCCACCGACGATCTGGTCGGCTGGACCGAGCGCAAGGAAGGCGGCGAGCAGACCAAATTCCCGGGTGCCCTCGACGGCATCGATATCTCCCGCGACGATGCTGAAGCGATGATCATGCAGGCCCGCGTCAAGGCCGGCTGGATCACCGAGGCCGATCTCGCCAAGCCCGCTGAAGAGGCCGAGGCGACCGAAGATCAGCCGGCCTGAGGCGTTTTCGGCAAAGTGGAGACCGGCCTTGCGTAAACACACGACTTAGAAGGCGAAGGAGGATGTCGCCCGGATGCTCGCCAATATGGACAGCGAACTCGACAATGGACCGCGGACCGAAAGGTCCGCGACCATGCGGATGTGCGCTGTCAGTCGGCAGGTCCGGCCGATCGACGAGCTGATCCGCTTCGTCATTTCGCCGCAGGGCGACGTCGTTCCAGATCTCAAGCGCAAGCTGCCCGGACGCGGCATGTGGCTGACGGCCTCCCGCGGGGTGGTTGCGGAAGCGGTGCGGCGTCACCAATTTACCAAGGCCTTCAAGCGCGAGCTGCGCATCCCCCAGACGCTTCCTGCCGACATCGAGGCACTCCTGGTTCGGAGCGTGTCGGAAGCCCTTGGGATCGCCGCCAAGGCGGGCCAGGTCGTGGCCGGCTTCGGCAAGGTCGAAAGCGGCCTTCGGGAAGGCACGGTCGAGGTCCTGATCCACGCCAGCGACGGGGCCGCGGACGGAATCCGCAAATTAGACATGCTGGCACGTCAAAATGCCGGAAATCGCGGCTCCAAGCCGCCGATTCCCGTCGTCACCGCACTGAAATCGGTAGAATTGGATTTGGCACTGACCCGGTCAAATGTGATACATGCTGCCCTGCTCGCGGGCCCGGCGAGCAAGTCATTCCTGTCACGTAGCCAGATGCTGGTCCGATACCGGATGGCGGACGATGACAAGACTGCCGAAAAGCACGGCCAGGATTTCTGAGAGACAACGACGACCCGATTGGACGGTGCGGCAACGCACAACACTGATAAATCAGGATTAGGACTGCTGAATGGTTGATACCAAGACCCCTGGCGACAAGAAGCTGAGCGTTCCGAGCAAGACGCTATCGCTCAAGCCGCGCGTCGAAACGGGCACCGTGCGCCAGAGCTTCAGCCATGGCCGCAGCAAGCAGGTCGTGGTCGAGAAGCGCGGCAAGCGCCGTATCGACGGCACGCCCGAGCCGCAGGCTGCCGAGGTGGCGAAGCCCGCACCGGCCGCACCCGCGCCCGCTCCGTCGCGCCCTGCGCCGCCGCGCAACGCCGGCTCCGGCGTGGTGCTGCGCACGCTGACCGAGGACGAACGCTCCGCCCGCGCCAGCGCGCTGGCCGATGCCAAGGTGCGCGAAGTCGAAGAGCGCCGCCAGGCCGAGGAAGAGGCCCAGCGCCGCGCGGTCCGCGAGGCCGCCGAACGCGCCGAGCGCGAGGCCGCCGAATCCCGCCGCAAGGCCGAGGAAGAGCGCCACCGTCACGAGGACGAGGCCAAGCGCAAGGCCGAGACCGAGGCCAAGAAGCGCTTTGGCGAAGGCGAGCAACCCTCCGCTCCGCGCCCCGCAAGTGCGGCCCCGGCCGCTCCTGCGCCGCGTTCCGGCGCGCCCGCTTCACGTCCCGGCACCACGACCACGGCACGCCCGGGAACGACGACGGCTCGCCCCGGAACCAGCACGCAACGGCCGGCTGGCGGACCTTTGGGTCGCGCGCCCGCGGTCGCGGCCGGACCCGACGAGGACGATGGTCCGCGCCAGATCCGTCGTGGTCCCGGCGGCGCCGCACGTCCCGTGGTGGCTCCCAAACCGACCCACAAGCCCGGCCCGCAGAAGGAGCGTGGCCGCCTCACCGTCGTCACGGCGCTCAATGCCGACGAAGTGCGCGAGCGTTCGATCGCCTCGTTCCGCCGCCGCACCCAGCGCCTGAAGGGCCACGCCTCGAACGAGCCCAAGGAAAAGCTCATTCGCGAGGTGACCATTCCGGAAGCGATCACCATCCAGGAGCTCGCCAACCGCATGGCCGAGCGCGCGGTCGACGTCATCCGCATGCTGATGAAGCAGGGCGCGATGCACAAGATCACCGACGTGATCGATGCCGACACCGCGCAGCTGATCGCCGAAGAGCTCGGACACACCGTCAAGCGCGTCGCCGCGTCCGACGTCGAAGAGGGACTGTTCGACGTCACCGACGATTCCACCGACACCGAGACGCGCTCGCCCGTGGTGACCGTGATGGGTCACGTCGACCACGGCAAAACCTCGCTGCTCGATGCGCTCCGTCACGCCAACGTGGTCTCCGGCGAGGCCGGCGGCATCACTCAGCATATCGGCGCCTATCAGGTCACCTCGCCCGAGAGCGGCAAGAAGATCACCTTCATCGACACGCCCGGCCACGCCGCGTTCACCGCGATGCGCGCCCGCGGCGCCAAGGTCACCGACATCGTCGTGTTGGTGGTTGCGGCCGATGACGGCGTGATGCCGCAGACGGTCGAAGCCATCAACCACGCCAAGGCGGCGCGGGTGCCGATCATCGTTGCCATCAACAAGATCGACAAGCCCGACGCCAAGCCCGAGCGCGTGCGCACCGAGCTGCTGCAGCACGAGGTGCAGGTCGAATCGTTCGGCGGCGACGTCGTCGACGTCGAAGTGTCCGCCAAGAACAAGACCAATCTCGACAAGCTGCTCGAGATGATCGCGCTCCAGGCCGACATCCTCGACCTCAAGACCAATTCGGAACGTCCGGCCGAAGGCACCGTGATCGAAGCCAAGCTCGATCGCGGCCGTGGTCCGGTCGCCACCGTGCTGGTCCAGCGCGGCACGCTCCGGGTCGGCGACATCATCGTCGCGGGCGCAGAGATGGGCCGCGTCCGCGCGCTGATCTCTGATCAGGGCGAGACCGTGCAGGAAGCAGGTCCCTCGGTGCCGGTCGAAGTGCTCGGCTTCAACGGTCCGCCGGAAGCCGGCGATCGTCTCGCCGTGGTCGAGAACGAAGCCCGCGCCCGTCAGGTCACGAGCTACCGCGCGCACCAGAAGCGCGAGAACGCGGCTGCCTCGATCTCCGGCATGCGCGGCTCGCTCGAGCAGATGATGTCGCAATTGAAGACGGCGGGCCGCAAGGAATTCCCGCTGATCATCAAGGCCGACGTGCAGGGCTCGCTGGAAGCGATCCTCGGCTCGCTGGAGAAGCTCGGCACCGACGAAGTCGCAGCCCGCATCCTGCATGCCGGCGTCGGCGGCATCTCGGAATCCGACGTGACGCTGGCCGAAGGCTTCAACGCCGCGATCATCGGCTTCTCGGTTCGTGCCAACAAGGAGGCCGCTGCGGCCGCCAAGCGCAACGGCATCGAGATCCGCTACTACAACATCATCTACGATCTCGTGGACGACGTGAAGAAGGCGATGAGCGGCCTGCTCGCGCCGACCTTGCGCGAAACCATGCTCGGCAACGCCTCGATCCTGGAGATCTTCAACATCTCCAAGGTCGGCAAGGTTGCCGGCTGCCGCGTCACCGACGGCACCGTGGAACGCGGCGCCAATGTGCGCCTGATCCGCGACAACGTCGTCGTGCACGAGGGCAAGCTGTCGACGCTGAAGCGCTTCAAGGACGAAGTGAAGGAAGTCCAGTCCGGTCAGGAATGCGGCATGGCCTTCGAGAACTACCACGACATGCGCGCAGGCGACGTCATCGAGTGTTATCGCGTGGAGACGATCCAGCGCTCCCTGTAAGTCCAAATCTTACCGAAGCGTTCGGATCATTTTGAACTGAAATTGCGGGAGTGCGATGGCCGGATTTTTTCCGGCCATCCACCCCTCTTCGTTTCAACAGTACAAATGGCAATGCCCGTGGCTCGAGCGCGGGCATGACGAGGTGATTTTCGAGAATGCCACGCCATCATCAGAAAAAGAGTTCCGCACCCGGCGGAGGCTCGCAACGCCAGTTGCGCGTCGGCGAGCAGGTTCGCCACGCGATGGCCGATATTCTGGCGCAAGGCAATGTGCATGATGCCGACCTCGAAGGTCACATCATCACCGTGCCGGAGGTGCGGATGTCGCCCGACCTGAAGCTCGCGACCGTCTACGTGATGCCGCTCGGTGGCCGCGACACCGGGATCGTCATCGCTGCGCTCGAACGCAACAAGAAGTTCCTGCGCGGCGAAGTCGCGCGGCGCGTTAACCTGAAATTTGCACCCGACCTTCGCTTCCGCGTCGACGAGCGATTCGACGAAGCGGAACGGATCGAGAAGCTTTTGCGAACGCCTGCGGTGCAGAAGGATCTCGAACAGGATTTGGAACAGGATCCGGAGACGGATCGGGAAGAAGAACGATGACGATGGACCCGGCTCACGACACGATCAGCGGCGAACAGGCCGATCAGCGCGACGTGCAGAAAAATAATTTCGCGGACAATAATTTCGCGGACATGGGCGGCAATTCGGAGCCGCATCAGGAGCCGCGCCGCGTCAACAACGATCCGCGCGCCAGGCAGCAGAAGGGCAACCAGGTTCGCCGCGACCGGCGTGACGTCCACGGCTGGGTCGTGCTCGACAAGCCGATCGGCATGACCTCGACGCAGGCGGTCGCAGTGCTCAAGCGCCTGTTCAACGCCAAGCGCGCCGGACATGCCGGCACGCTCGATCCGCTCGCTTCGGGGGGCTTGCCGATCGCGCTCGGTGAGGCCACCAAGACCGTTCCTTTCGTCATGGACGGCCGCAAGCGCTACCAGTTTACGGTGTGCTGGGGTGAGGAGCGCGACACTGACGACATCGAGGGCCGGGCGACCGCGACCTCCGACCAGCGTCCGACCCGGGAGGCCATCCTAGCCCTGCTGCCCCGCTTCACCGGGGTGATCGAGCAGATCCCGCCGCGCTATTCCGCGATCAAGGTCCAGGGCGAGCGCGCCTATGACCTCGCCCGCGACGGCGAAGTCGTGGAGCTGGCTCCCCGCCCGGTCGAGATTCACCATTTAACCCTTTTGGATCAACCGGATAACGACCACGCCGTGTTCGAGGCCGAATGCGGCAAGGGCACCTATGTCCGCGCGCTGGCCCGCGATATGGGCCGGATTCTCGGCACTTACGGCCATATCTGCGCGCTCAGGCGGACCCTGGTCGGCCCATTTGGCGAAAACGACATGATTCCGCTGGATCAGCTGGAGGCTTTGTGCGATAGAGCCGCGTCCGGCGAGGGTAGCCTCGCGGACGCGCTTATGCCCGTTGAGACCGCGCTGGACGACATCCCGGCACTGGCCGTCACTCGGGCTGATGCGGCAAGGCTCCATCGGGGTCAGGCCGTTTTGTTGCGCGGACGGGATGCGCCCACTTGTAGCGGCACAGTCTATGTCACGGTGGCAGGCCGTCTTTTGGCGCTTGCTGAAGTTGGCAATGGCGAAATCATCCCCAAGCGTGTGTTCAACCTGACCGGCCTGACTGCCAGCCCCGGTCGCAACGAGAGAAATTGACGATGTCGATTGCCGCAGAACGCAAAGCGGAAGTCATCAAGACCAATGCCACCAAGGCCGGCGACACCGGCTCGCCCGAGGTTCAGGTCGCGATCCTGTCGGAACGCATCAACAACCTCACCAACCATTTCAAGACCCACGTGAAGGACAACCATTCGCGTCGTGGCCTCTTGAAGCTGGTCTCGACCCGCCGCTCGCTCCTCGACTATCTCAAGAAGAGGGACGAGGCGCGCTACAAGGCGCTGCTCGAGAAGCACAATATTCGTCGTTAAGAGTTCTTGCGCGCGCCCAACGGCGCGCGTTTTCGCGCGTGATTTCGACGAAAGCGTTTGTTTAAAGGTTTTTGATCGAGGCTGCGTGCACGTCGGATGCGGGCCGTTGATGGCCAGCATCCGGGGCATGATGGGCGAAGACCGAAGGTTCGGTGTTCGCATTCGTGCCGACTGACAGTCCAGCAGCAATCCGGCGGCTGGGCACAACGGGCAAGGCGCCCGTATGACCCGAAAGGATGGACGCCATCCGAAATCCGAAAACCATGGCAGGATCGCAGGACGCTGATCACCCGCTCCGATCAGCGTCCCGCAATCTTGCGCATGGTTTTTGTTTTTCGAGAGCCGTCCCCTCTTTCGAGAACCCATGAAAGAAGACCTCTATGTTCAATAAGCATTCAGTCGAGATCGACTGGGGCGGACGCCCTCTCAAGCTCGAAACCGGCAAGATCGCACGCCAGGCCGACGGCGCCGTCGTCGCCACCTACGGCGAGACCGTGGTGCTCGCCACCGTCGTCGCGGCGAAGGCGCCGCGCGAAGGCGTCGACTTCCTGCCGCTGACCGTCGACTACCAGGAAAAGACTTACGCTGCGGGCCGCATTCCCGGTGGCTATTTCAAGCGTGAGGGTCGTCCGACCGAGAAGGAGACGCTGGTCTCCCGCCTGATCGACCGTCCGATCCGCCCGCTGTTCGTCGACGGCTGGCGCAACGAGACTCAGGTGATCGTCACCGTGCTGTCGCACGACATGGAGAACGACCCTGACATCGTCGCGCTGGTGGCCTCGTCCGCCGCGCTGACCCTGTCCGGCGCTCCGTTCAAGGGCCCGATCGGCGCGGCCCGCGTCGGCTTCGCCAATGACGAGTTCATCCTCAACCCGACCCTCGACGAGATGGTCGACACCCAGCTCGACCTGGTCGTCGCCGGCACCGCCGACGCCGTGCTGATGGTGGAATCGGAAGCCAAGGAGCTGAACGAAGACATCATGCTCGGCGCGGTGATGTTCGGTCATCGCCACTTCCAGCCGGTGATCAACGCGATCATCGAGCTTGCCGAGAAGGCCGCCAAGGAGCCGCGCGAAGTCACTGTGATCGACAATGCCGCGCTCGAGAAAGAGATGCTCGGCCTCGTCGAGCAGGAGCTGCGCGCCGCCTACGCCATTCCGGTCAAGCAGGACCGCTACGCCGCGGTCGGCAAGGTCAAGGAAAAGGTGATCGCCCACTACTTCCCCGAAGGGCAGGAACCGAAATACGACAAGCTGCGCATCAGCGCCGTGTTCAAGGAGCTCGAGGCGAAGATCGTTCGCTGGAACATCCTCGACACCGGCAAGCGCATCGACGGTCGCGACAGCAAGACCGTGCGCAACATCGTCGCCGAAGTCGGCGTGCTGCCGCGCGCCCACGGCTCGGCGCTGTTCACCCGCGGCGAAACCCAGGGCCTGGTCGTCACCACGCTCGGCACCGGCGAAGACGAGCAGTACATCGACGCGCTGTCGGGAACGTACAAAGAGACGTTCCTGCTGCACTACAACTTCCCTCCCTACTCGGTCGGTGAGACCGGCCGCCTCGGCGGTACCAAGCGCCGCGAGATCGGCCACGGCAAGCTGGCCTGGCGCGCGATCCACCCGGTGCTGCCGCCGCATCACGAGTTCCCCTACACGATCCGCGTGGTCTCGGAGATCACCGAATCCAACGGCTCCTCGTCGATGGCTTCGGTCTGCGGCGCCTCGCTCGCGCTGATGGACGCAGGCGTGCCGTTGAAGCGGCCGACCGCGGGCATCGCGATGGGCCTGATCCTCGAGGACAAGCGCTTCGCGGTCCTCTCGGACATCCTCGGTGACGAAGACCATCTCGGCGACATGGACTTCAAGGTGGCCGGCACCGAGCAAGGCATCACCTCGCTCCAGATGGACATCAAGATCGAGGGCATCACCGAAGAGATCATGAAGGTGGCGCTCGGCCAGGCCAAGGAAGGCCGTATCCACATCCTCGGCGAGATGGCGAAGGCGCTCACCAACGCCCGCGCCGAGCTCGGCGAATACGCGCCGCGCATCGAGACCTTCAAGATCGCCACCGACAAGATCCGCGAAGTGATCGGCACCGGCGGCAAGGTGATCCGCGAGATCGTCGAGAAGACCGGCGCCAAGGTCAACATCGAGGACGACGGCACCGTGAAGGTCGCCTCCAGCGACGGCGAAGCGATGAAGGCCGCGATCAAGTGGATCAAGTCGATCGCGTCCGATCCGGAAGTCGGCCAGATCTATGACGGCACCGTCGTCAAGGTGATGGAGTTCGGCGCCTTCGTGAACTTCTTCGGCTCCAAGGACGGCCTCGTCCACATCAGCCAGCTCGCGGCCAACCGCGTGCAGAAGACCTCCGACGTCGTCAAGGAAGGCGACAAGGTCAAGGTCAAGCTGCTCGGCTTCGACGACCGCGGCAAGACCCGCCTGTCGATGAAGGTGGTCGACCAGACCACCGGCGAAGACCTCGAAGGCAAGGGCGGCGAGGGCGAGAAGGCCCCGCGCGAAGCCGCCGGCGAGTAAGTCTCACGACATCAGAAACGCGAAGGGCGGCCGAAAGGCCGCCCTTTTTGCTTGTGTTCGCTCCGGGCGATCTGCGCTCCCCCCTCCCGCTTGCGGGAGAGGTTGCACCGACCACGAGGCGAGATCGCCTCACGCCACGATGTCGTAGCGGTCCAGGTTCATCACCTTGGTCCAGGCCTTGGCGAAGTCAGCCACGAACTTCTCCTTCGCATCCGAGGTCGCGTAGACTTCCGCGTAGGCACGGAGCTGCGAGTGCGCGCCGAAGATCAGGTCGACACGCGTGCCGGTCCACTTCACCGCGTTGGTCTTGCGGTCGCGGGCCTCGTAGCTGCCGTCAGCCGCCGGCGTCCACTGCGTGCTCATGTCGAGCAGGTTGACGAAGAAGTCGTTGCTGAACGTACCCACCTTCGCGGTGAAGACGCCGTGCTTCGACCCGTTCGCATTGGCGCCGAGCACACGCAGTCCGCCGACCAGTGCCGTCATCTCGGGGCCGGTCAGCCTCAGGAGCTGCGCACGATCGACCAGCGCCTCTTCCTGCTGCATGAACTGATGCCGCTTGCCGACATAGTTGCGGAAGCCATCAGCCCGCGGCTCGAGCGGTGCAAAGGACGCCGCGTCGGTCTGCTCCTGCGAAGCATCCATGCGGCCCGGCGTGAACGCAACCTTGACGTCGACGCCGGCATCCTTCGCGGCCTTCTCGACCGCGGCGGTGCCGCCGAGGACGATGAGGTCCGCGAGCGAGACCTTCTTCGCGCCTGACGAGGCGTTGAAGTCCTTCTGGATCGCTTCGAGCTTGCCGAGCACCTTGCTGAGCTGCGCCGGCTCGTTCACCTCCCAGTCCTTCTGCGGGGCAAGGCGAATGCGCGCGCCGTTGGCGCCGCCGCGCTTGTCCGAGCCGCGGAACGTCGAGGCCGACGCCCAGGCGGTCGAGACCAGCTCGGACACCGAAAGCCCCGAAGCCAGGATCTTGCTCTTCAGCGCAGCGATGTCCTGATCGCTGGCCAGCTCGTGGTTCACGGCCGGAATCGGATCCTGCCAGATCAGCGTCTCCTTCGGCACCAGCGGGCCGAGATAGCGCTGGATCGGACCCATGTCGCGATGGGTGAGCTTGAACCAGGCGCGGGCAAAGGCGTCAGCGAACTGAGCCGGGTTCTCCAGGAAGCGGCGCGAGATCTTCTCATAGGCCGGATCGAAGCGCAGCGAGAGGTCGGTCGTCAGCATCGTCGGCCGATGCTTCTTCGACTTGTCGAAGGCATCGGGAATGATCGCGTCGGCACCCTTGGCCGTCCATTGCTGCGCGCCGCCCGGGCTCTTGGTCAGCTCCCATTGGAAATTGAACAGGTTCTCGAAGAAGTTGTTGCTCCACTTCGTCGGCGTCGTCGTCCAGGTGACTTCGAGGCCGCTGGTGATGGCGTCGCCCGAGTGACCCGAGGCGTGCTTGCTCTTCCAGCCGAGGCCCTGATCCTCCAGAGCGCCCGCTTCCGGCTCCGGTCCAACCAGCGAAGGGTCGCCCGCGCCGTGGGTCTTGCCGAAGCTGTGGCCGCCGGCGATCAGCGCGACGGTCTCCTCGTCGTTCATCGCCATGCGGGCGAAGGTCTCGCGGATGTCCTTGGCCGCGGCGACCGGGTCCGGTTTGCCGTTGGGACCTTCCGGATTGACGTAGATGAGGCCCATCTGCACCGCGCCGAGCGGCTCGGCGAGCTGGCGTTCGCCGCTGTAGCGCTCATCGCCGAGCCAGGTGCCCTCGGGGCCCCAATACAGCTCTTCCGGCTCCCACACGTCAACGCGGCCGCCGGCAAAACCGAAGGTCTTGAAGCCCATCGATTCCAGCGCGACGTTGCCGGCGAGAACCATCAGATCGGCCCAGGAAATCTTGCGGCCGTATTTCTGCTTGATCGGCCACAGCAGGCGGCGCGCCTTGTCGAGATTGGCGTTGTCGGGCCAGCTGTTGAGCGGCGCAAAGCGCTGCTGTCCGGCGCCGGCGCCGCCGCGACCGTCGGTGGTGCGGTAGGTGCCCGCGCTGTGCCAGGCCATGCGGATCATCAGGCCACCGTAATGACCGAAATCGGCCGGCCACCATTCCTGCGAATCCGTCATCAGGGCGGTCAGGTCCTTGATCACGGCGTTCAGGTCGAGCGTCTTGAATTCCTTGGCATAGTCGAAGCCTTGGCCCATCGGATCGGACTTGTCGGAATTCTTGTGCAGCACCTCGATATCGAGCTGCGTCGGCCACCAGTCGCGGTTCACGCGCGTGGGTTTTCCGCCCGAAAACGGGCACTTCGAAGTGTCGTCCATGAATACCTCCTCTGGTGGCGTCGAACTCGCGCCTTTGACCAGGTAGAACCACTCTAGGCGCCGCGTTCGATCAGGGGAAGTTGACTTTAGTGATCGCTGCAATAAGAATTCCTGATGCTCAACGTGACCCTGCGCCAACTCCGGTATTTCGATGCGCTGGCGCGTCACGGCCATTTCGGCCGCGCGGCCGAGTCCTGCTCGATCTCGCAACCGGCCTTGTCGATGCAGATCAAGGAGTTGGAGGAGGCGCTGGGCGGGCTGCTGCTGGAGCGCAGCGCGCGCCAGGTGGCGCTGACCCGATTCGGCGAGGAGCTCGCACAGCGCGTCCGCGACATTTTGCGCTTCGTCGATGAGCTCGGCGATTTCGCCCGCGCCTCGCAGGATCACTTCTCGGGCCGCTTACGCATCGGCATGATCCCGACCATCGCGCCTTATCTGCTGCCCACGATCACCAAGAATCTCACGCGCATGCATCCGGAGCTCGACATCCGCGTCCGCGAGACCATGACGCCGCGGCTGATCCAGGAGCTGGTGGAGGGACGGCTCGACACCGCCATCGTGGCGCTGCCGGTGTCGGAGCCTTCGCTGACCGAGGTTGCGCTGTTCGAGGAGAAATTCCTGCTGGTCCGGCCCAGCACGGATGAGGGCACACCGGCGCCGTCGCGCGAGAGGATGCGCGAGATGCGGCTGTTGCTGCTCGAGGAAGGCCACTGCTTCCGCGATCAGGCGCTGTCGTTCTGCAACATGCAGTCGGCGCCGCCGCGCGAGATGCTGGATGCCAATTCGCTGTCGACGCTTGTGCAGATGGTCAGCGCCGGCATTGGCGTGACGCTGATCCCGGAAATGGCAGTGCCTGTGGAGACGCGATCGGCCTCGGTCTCGCTGGCACGCTTCCGCGACCCGCAGCCGTCCCGCACCATCGGCATGGTCTGGCGCAAGACCAGCCCGCTGGCCCGGCAGCTGCTGCAGATCTCCGAAGTGGTGTGCCTGTCGGCCGGCAAGGCACGCCCGCGTTCGGCCGCGCGCGATCATCGCAGCTGAGCGCCAGATGTCGCATCCCGTCATTCGTCCCGCCCGCGCAAACGAATACGATGAGGTCGGCCGCGTCTGGATGGAGAGCTGGGTCTCGACCGGCCTCGGCGAGGCCAGCGACTTCCTGCTCGCCAACCTGCGCGCGCGCATCCGGCGCGAGATCGCGGACGGCTGGAGCCTGTTCGTTGCCGACGATCGCGGCACGATCGCCGCCATGCTGGCGCTGCATGTGCCGAAGCGTTATCTCGACATGCTGTTCGTCGCGCCCGCCTATCAGGGCCAATCGCTCGGACGAAAGTTGCTCGCCTTCACCCGCACGCAAATGCCGGATGAGATGCACCTGCGCTGCGTCCGCGAGAACGAAAAAGCCTGGCGCTGGTACGAGCGCGAAGGATTTGTGTTCGAGAAGCAAGAGATCGAGCCGTCGAACGGCTTCATGATGAAGTACTATCGGTGGAAGCGGCCCATCGGGTAGGCACCGAACTCCGAGCGCAGCTTGCGGTTGTCGCCTTGACAACCTAGTGTGACGCGTCCGCTGTCACGTTGCGTCTGATCCCACTTGGAATCCATGTTTCGACCTGCTGTCCCAGTGCTCGTCCTGCTGTCCCTTCTGGGTCCGGCAGAGGCACATACTACGCCTGCAACCAGTGCTCCCGCCGCTCAGTCCGCGCCACAGGCGAAGCCGGCTCCCAAGAAAGCGGCCGCGAAGCCGAAGGCAGCAGCCAAGCCTGCGGACCCGGCGACGGCCGGTCCTTGCGGCGTCGGCGTGATTGCGGGGACCGGCGACATCTTCGTCGTCCAGAAGATCGGCCTGACCGTGTTCGGCAACGACTATGCAGAAGTCCCGGTGTCCTGGGGCCTCGACGATCTCGTCTTTGCGCGGGCGCGGGCCGCGGCAGGCAACACGCCGGTACGACGTATCAGCTACGCCAAGGGCGCGCTCGATTCCTACTATCACCCCAAATCCGGCCTGTTCCGTAATCAGCGCCAGGAGTTGTCGAACCTGATCCGACAGGTCGCGGGCAATGCCGGTTGCGAGCGTTATCTCGTCATCATGCGCAGCGAAGGACAGCTCGACGGGACCAATCAGTCGCTCAGCGGCATCGGCATCTTCAGCCGGGGTGTCGGTCTCATCTCCTACGCCTACGTCTTCGCCTCTATCGGCGTGACATGGATCGACGGCCGCACCTTCGAAGTCATGAAAGGTCCGGCCGTGACGTTCGAAGGTGTCATGAAGCATATGGCGGACAACTTCACGTCGAACGAACTGTTACAGAAGGTGGACAAGTCCATGTTTCCGGAGGCGGCCACGGACTCCGCCAGCAACACCGCCCTGCGCGACACCACGCGCGACTTTCTGACAAAGCGGCTCGACAAGATCTTGCCGCCGTATTTCGCGCAGTGAAGCGAGCACGATGTGACCATCAATCTTCTCGCCGTTGTCGCAATGGTCTCATATGCGCTGGTGTCCCCAAGCGGCGGACAGGTGCAATCGGCGCCAAAGCCGGAGCCGGTAAGACCGGCTGCAAAGAAGCCGGCTGTCGCTCCACGTGCCACCGCAGAAGCGGGCCCGTGCCACGTCGGCGTGATCCCGATCGCAGGCGACCTGTTCATGGTCGAGAAATTCGGTCCTCTGAAGTTTCTCGACAAGTACACGCGCACGTCGGTCGCGGCGTGGGCGCTCGACGACCTCGTCGTCTCCCGCGTTCGTGCTGCTGCACTTGGCATTTCCGTACGCAGGGTTCCTTACACCCTCGAGGAGCTCAGGTCCGGGGGCCGACAAAAGCAGAATCCGTGGTTCTATCGGGCCGAAGCCGACGTGAAGGGCTTTGTTCAATTTCTAGCGCCAAAGATCCGCTGTGATCGTTACCTCGTCGTCCACCGGCACGGCGGAACGCAGCGCGAATACGGTATCGGCATCTCGCAATACCCCTATGGCGGACCCGTGCATCTCTTCGCCATGATGCTCATCCGAATCTACGACGGCCGGACTTTCGAGCTGATCAAGGAGGCGCCGGCCTTGATGACCGAGGACACCTATATCGAGCGCATGACGCATAATTTTCTCGGCGGGCCCTCGATGAAGCTGGATCCTGCGATGTTTCCGGAAAAGCCTGCGGAAGTGGTCAACAATACTGTGCTGCGCGCCGGTGTGCGGACGATGCTGATAAAGAGCCTCGACAAGACGCTTCCGGCCCTGTTGCAACGTCCGACATCGCCTTCGTCGCGTTGACCAAGATATCGCTCGCAAAACTCTCCTTGCCTCTAGGCGTAGTGCGTTGCGAATGCGCTGCAAACGCGCCATGAATTGCGCGCCACCCGCCCCTTGCCGATGGAAGGTTCCGCGCCATGATCAAGCTCTATTGGTCGCCCCGCTCGCGCTCGTTCACGACGCTTTGGCTGATGGAGGAGAGCGGCTTGCCCTATGAGCGCGTGCTGACCGACATCTCGACCGGCGCGCAGAAGGCGCCGGACTATCTGAAGATCAACCCAATGGGCAAGGTGCCGGCGCTGACCGACGGCGATGCCGCGCTCGGCGAAGCCGCCGCGATCTGCGCCTACATCGCCGACCGCTATCCCGAGACCAAGCTTGCGCCGGGGGTGACCGATCCACGCCGCGCGCGCTATCTGCAATGGCTGTTCTTTTCGCCGGGCTGCATCGAGCCCGCCATCATCCAGATCTTCACTAAGATCGAGATTCCGACCTCGACCGCGGCCTGGGGCAGCGCCACGCAGGTGTTCGACGTGCTGGAAGCTGCGCTCGCCAAGGGACCGTGGATTCTCGGCGAGGATTTTTCGGCCGCCGACGTCACGATCGGCTCGGGCCTGAATTTCGCGGTGCGCCAGTTCAAGATGGTACCGACGCGTCCCGCCTTCGACGCCTATCTGGCGCGCTGCACCGCGCGGCCGGCGTTCCAGCGCGCGGAGAAGATCGCGGCGGGGTGAGACGGCGCGCTTACAATTTGATCTTGAGGACGGCGAGCCCGGACTGCTCCAGCAGTCCGGAGGACGTCATCGCAACACCGTAGCGGATGCCGAGATCGAACCCCTTGCCGTCCGCCGCGACGAGGCCCAGCGCGGTCGAGTAGATCCAGGGCGACAACGCAAGACCATTGGTAATGAAGCTCTCGCCACCGCCGGCAAACGCCGATTTGATCTGCAATCCCTGGTTCAACGTGTTGTAGCCGACGCCGACATCGCCGGTGAGATAGACCTGCTTCGCGATCCGGTATGCGCTCTTCAGCCCCGCCGTCACTGTCAGCTCGCGATAGGTTTGTGAATCCACATGGAGACTGAAGCCGCCCGCGCCGCCTTCCTGATAGGCGGGCGAGCGCACGTGCCCATAGTCCAGCCGCAATGACGGGGCGATCGCAAGTCCGGGCTCGATCGGAATCAGCTTGCGAATGCCGGCGCCCGCATGACCGCTATAGGAGCGATAGCCGGCGCCAGCCATGCCGTTGATGAAAGTCAGCGAACGGCTCTCGCTGCTGTCATTCAGCGCGCCGTCGAGCTGGCCATCGAGTTGAATGCCATGGCCGAGGGCGTAGGCCCCGTAGAGACCCGCCTGATAGGAATCGATGGCGAGCCGGTTCGGGACGGCATCGTCGCTGCCGGTGATGGCTTGATGCGAATAGGCGAGCACGCCGCCGAGCATCGCGCGCGGCGAGATCGTCGCGTCGGCACCGAGGGCCATGCCGCCGCCGGTCGCGTTATAACCGGGTACGCCGTCGACGCTTGCCTGCCGAATGCTGCCGCCGAGCGGCTTCATCCAAAGATTCCGTTCAGCCGCAACGCCCGTATTCAGCCCGAGCACATCGTCCAGTCGCCCCGTCATCGCCTGCTGGAACACGCGCTGCGTGGCGTAGGTCGCCTGCGATGCCGCGCCCGTTATAACCGGCAAGGTCTGGTTGACCGCGTTGACGAGACCGGATCCGTTGAGATTGTCGAGCGCAGTGAAGCCGGTTGCCATGCTGCCGCTCCAGCCGAGCGATGTCGCCGACAGGCGATACAGCATGCCGGCCGCACCCAATCCCGCGCGGCTATTCTGGGCCTGAAGCGTCTCGGCATAGGGGCGCACCAGGGAGAGATAGGCGTGGCCGCCGGTCGGATTGCCCGAGAGATCGTAGGTGCTGACGAGCATCTGCGCGCCCGAGGCGTCGCCGCTGGCGGAGCCATAGAGGCTGGCGAGCGTGCCGCGCGAGAGCGTGTTGAAGAGCACGTTGCCCTCCGGTGTCACGGATCCCAGCAGCGTGAAGTTGGCCGCATTGCTGCCCGCCGGCGCGACGCCCGCGCCCCAGAAATATCCGTTCTGGTAATTCGTGATGACGAAGCGGCCGGGCGCGGAGGTGCCGAACAACGAATTGCTGGTGATCCGCCATGGCGTGCCTGAGGTCCACGCCCATTGCGGGACCGAGTTGGCGGGAACGGGCTGCGAAGCCGGCGGCGTGAACGTCGCGGGATCGTAGGGCAGCATATAGGCCCAATGCGTCACCAGCAGGCTGTCGCCCGTGATCATCTGCATTTCCATCGCGGTCACGCCGTTGATGGTTCTCATATGACCGAGGCCGACCGTCACCGCGCCGCCCGATGTCGGCGTGAACTGCATCGTGATCTGGCCCGCGGTCGTGACGAAGCCCTGGATGGTCGAGGTGTCGGTCAGCAGCGCCGGCCCAAGCTTGAGCTGCGCCACGCTCGCTCCCGTGAACGAGCCGTTGGTCGCGGTCGCCAGCGACCACAGGGTCTGGTC
This sequence comes from Bradyrhizobium sp. T-12, assembly GCF_058314695.1. NCBI lineage: Bacteria > Pseudomonadati > Pseudomonadota > Alphaproteobacteria > Hyphomicrobiales > Nitrobacteraceae > Bradyrhizobium > Bradyrhizobium sp. T-12. The sequence goes on from NZ_CM177756.1 coordinate 66,682, forward strand.
GCCGATCGGAATCGGATTGGAGAAGCCGGTCTTGGGCGCGGCATAGGCCAGCAGCTGCGCCGTCGGGACGTACCAATTCGTGTTGGAGAGGGTCGTGTCCCAGATCGTGGATTGTGCCAGCGCGTGCGAGCCACCGCAAAGCAGCATCGCGCCGGCAACGGACGCCAGCGCGCTCGCGCGACACATCGCATGCAGCCTTATCGCATGCCGCCTTGGCACGATCACCCCTCCCGAACCGCAGGGAAAACGACCCTGAGGCGCCACCGGGGAGCAGCAAGCATAATTCTGTGGGCGAGTCAGCCCCATGATCGTGGGGCGCGAAGCTACTCCGGGGACTTCAAATCGTCCGGCCGCGGCATCAGCACGATGTTGTAGCCGGAATCGACATAGTGGATCTCGCCGGTGACGCCGCCGGAGAGATCCGACAAGAGATACAGCGCCGAACCGCCGAGCTCATCGAGCGTGACGCCGCGGCGGAGCGGCGAATGCTTCTGCATGAAGGCGAACATCGCGCGCGCCTCGCCGATGCCGGAGCCGGCGAGCGTACGGATCGGACCTGCGGAGATCGCGTTGACGCGGATGCCGCGCGGTCCGAAATCCGAGGCGAGATAACGCACCGAGGCTTCCAGCGCAGCCTTGGCGACGCCCATCACGTTGTAGTTCGGCATCGCTCGCTCCGAAGCGCCGAAGGTCAGCGTGATCATGCTGCCACCCTCATTCATCAGCTCGGCGGCGCGCTTTGCGACCTCCGTGAAGGAGAAGCAGGAGATCACCATGGTGCGCGAGAAATTCTCGCGGCTGGTGTCGGCGTAGCGGCCTTTCAGCTCGTTCTTGTCGGCGAAGCCGATCGCGTGGATGACGAAGTCGAGCTTGCCCCATTTTTCGCGAAGCGCCGCGAAGGTGGCATCGACGCTGGCGATGTCCTCGACGTCGCAAGGCAGCACCAGATCGACACCAAGCTGCTCGGCCAGCGGCTTGACGCGCTTGCCGAGGGCCTCGCCCTGGAAGGTGAAGGCAAGCTCGGCACCGTGCGCATGCAACGTCTTCGCCATGCCCCAGGCGATCGAATGATCATTGGCGATGCCCATGATCAGACCGCGCTTGCCCTTCATCAAACCTTCCATCTCAAGACCACCTTCCGCTTTCGTCATGCCCGGGCTTGTCCCGGCCATCCACGCCCTTCGGAGCCTGAGGCCAAGACGTGGATGGCCGGGACGAGCCCGGCCATTGACGAGAAAATCAACGGTGCACCAACAAGGACGTCACACATCCATCCGGCTGAACACCAGCGTGGCGTTGGTGCCGCCGAAGCCGAAGGAGTTCGACAGCACGGTGCCGATTTTGACGTTGTCGATGCGCTTGCGCACGATCGGCATGTCGGCGAACACAGGATCGAGCTCCTGGATATGGGCGCTCTCGCAGATGAAGCCGTTGTTCATCATCAGCAGCGAGTAGATCGCCTCCTGCACGCCGGTGGCCCCCAGCGAATGGCCGGTCAGCGCCTTGGTCGCCGAGATCGGCGGGCACTTCTCGCCGGCGCCGAACACCCGACGCAGCGCGTCGATCTCCGGCGGATCGCCGGCCGGCGTCGAGGTCGCGTGCGGATTGATGTAGTCCACCTTGGTCTTCACCGTCGACATCGCCATGCGCATGCAGCGCTCGGCGCCTTCACCCGATGGCGCGACCATGTCGTAGCCGTCCGAGGTTGCGCCATAGCCGACGATCTCGCCGTAAATGCGCGCGCCACGCGCCTTGGCATGCTCGAGCTCTTCCAGCACGAGGACTCCCGCGCCACCGGCGATGACGAAGCCGTCGCGGTTGACGTCGTAGGGACGCGAGGCCGTGGCAGGCGTGTCGTTGTATTTCGAGGACATCGCGCCCATGGCGTCGAACAGCACGGACAGCGACCAGTCCAGCTCCTCGCAGCCGCCGGCGAAGATGACGTCCTGCTTGCCGATCTGGATCGTCTCATAGGCATTGCCGACGCAATGGTTCGACGTCGCGCAGGCCGAGGAGATCGAGTAGTTCACGCCCTTGATCTTGAACCAGGTCGCGAGCGTCGCGGAGGCCGTGGACGACATCGCCTTCGGCACCGCAAACGGTCCGACGCGCTTCGGCCCCTTGGTGCGGGTGATGTCGGCGGATTCGACGATGGTGCGGGCGGACGGACCGCCGGAGCCCATGATGATGCCGGTGCGGATGTTGGAGACTTCGTCAGGCGACAGACCGGAGTCCTGGATCGCCTGCTCCATCGCGACGTGATTCCACGCCGCGCCCTGACCGAGGAAACGCATGGCGCGGCGGTCGACCACAGTCGCGGGATCGAGCGACGGCGCGCCTTGCACCTGCGAACGAAAGCCGAGCTCGGCATATTTCTCAGCCCGAGAAATGCCCGACTTCGCCTCGTGAAGGCTCGCAAGCACTTCCTGGGTGTTGTTTCCGATCGACGAGACGATGCCCATCCCGGTGACCACAACCCGCCTCATGACAGCCTCGCCCTGCTCGTTATCTTCTCGTTCTCTTCGTGGTGAATGCGCGTTAGCCCAGGCTCGTGCCCTGCTTGAACAGGCCGACCTTCAGGTCCTTGGCGCGATAAATAATCTGGTCGTCGACCGAAAGCCACCCGTCGGCAATACCGAGCACCAGCTTTGAACGCATCACGCGTTTGATATCGACGTTGTACACAACCTTGCGTGCCTCGGGCAGCACCTGGCCGCTGAACTTCAGCTCGTTCAGGCCGAGCGCGCGACCACGACCTTCGCCCCCGGTCCAGCCCAGGTAGAAGCCGACCATCTGCCACAGCGCGTCGAGGCCGAGGCAGCCGGGCATCACCGGATCGTTCTTGAAATGGCAGCCGAAGAACCAGAGGTCGGGCTTCACGTCGAGCTCGGCGCGCACCAGCCCCTTGCCGAACTCGCCGCCATTGTCGTTGATCTCGGTGATGCGATCGAACATCAGCATCGGCGGCAGCGGCAGCTGGGCATTGCCCGGACCGAACATCTCGCCGCGGGCACAGGCCAGCAGATCTTCGTATTCGTAACCGTTGCGCCTGTTCAGCATGGACGAGCCTCTGTTTGAATTCCGGTTGAGCGGCGTTTTTTGGCGAAAATGGGCCCCGTCTCGGTCGGAGAGCAACGCCAATTGCCACCGTCAGGCGCAGCTCCCGCATGCCCCGGATGGACTGCCGGCCGGGCCTCCATGCCCGGCTGCGCCAAAATCGGCTAAGCGGAACCGCGGGCTCTCTAACACAGGCCATTTCCGGTGGCAAAGTGCATCCATGAAGGTAAAATGACGCGATGTCGGCCCGGTTCCAAGATTGATGAGAACCTTCAAGGCTGATTAGAACCTCTCTAGTTGCGAGAAACTTGCATCTGCATCTTTCTGTTCTTATATTGCAGAGAGATATTTGTTCACGCGTGCCCGAAATCTGGAAATGAGCGAGAATACTGCGCCCCATCACGACGACGACGTCCACGCTGCGGCCCTCTTGTCCGGCCGTCAGCCGGCTTTGACCGGCTGTCCCTGGCACGACGTCAACGAAATGCTCCAGTCCGCCGGGCTCCGTCCGACGCGCCAGCGCATGGCGCTCGGCTGGTTATTGTTCGGCAAGGGTGCACGCCACCTGACGGCTGAAATGCTCTACGAGGAAGCGACCCTGGCTAAGGTCCCGGTGTCGCTGGCCACCGTCTATAACACGCTGAACCAGCTCACCGATGCCGGTCTGCTCCGGCAGGTCAGCGTCGACGGCACCAAGACCTATTTCGACACCAATGTCACCACCCACCACCACTACTACCTCGAGAACAGCCATGAGCTGGTCGACATCGAGGATCCGCATCTGGCGCTGTCCAAGATGCCGGAGGTGCCCGAGGGCTACGAGATCGCGCGCATCGACATGGTCGTGCGCCTGCGCAAGAAGCGCTGAGATCGGTCCGAACTGCTGAATTCGTCGTCATGGCCGGGCTTGTCCCGGCCATCGCCGTTTTGCGCGGTCATTCCGGGACGGTGCGGAGTACCGACCCCGGAATGACGCTTCGCGTCAATTCACCTGCTCGTCCGAGTAGACGCCCCAGAGGCGCTCCTGCTGGATCCAGCCGTCGAAGCCGTTGCCGGTGACGCGGCACCAGTTTGCAGTGCACTTCTTCACCTGCGTGACGACGCCGGCCTGGAGCTTTGCTGCAACCGCGCTGTCGAGATCGGCGCGATCGTAGATCGGGGCGAGATCGTCCTTGTGCTTCATGGTGACCACCGCGGTGCGGCGGCCCGACAGCAGCGAATGATAGACCCAGCCCTCGGCGCCCTCGGAATCGCGCACCCGGCGCCAATTCTCGAACTCGGCGGTAATTTCGACCGGCAGGCCGGCACGGGTGTAGACCCAGGCCACGTCATTGTCCTTGGTCGGACCGGCGCGAACATTGACGTGATCCGACTTGAGGCTGACGTAACGCGGCACCGGCAGGCCGCTGGTGGTCTGCGGGGTATTATCCTTGGCCGAATGCGAGGGACCGACCGAGGCGCTCCACCAGGTGCAAACGAGCGCCATCACCGAACAAAAACGCCCCAACGCCATCAACCCGTCTCCTGTCGAGGACCCGGCCTTGCCGGACCCCCACCCCAAATCCAAATCCTGCCGCGTCGATCCCGACCCGCCCCACGCGGGTGTTCCCCAAGCCTGGCCCGTGGTTCTTGTCTTGGCCCGGCCTTCTGCTAGAGAGGACGAGCACTTGAACAACCAGTTTGCCCCGATTTTCCGGGCCGGAAATCTCGGGAGAGCTTGAAGGAAACGCCGGAGACGGACACGGCAAGGGCAGTGTCGAACAACCGGGTTAATGAGGCCTCAACGACCAGCCTTTGGCGACAGGGGCGGCCTGCGACGCCTCATGAGAGCAGGACATGTCGGTGAAGAAAAAGCCCCTCGTCGTGGTGACGCGCAAGCTGCCGGATTCGATCGAGACGCGGATGCGCGAATTGTTCGACGCGCGGATCAATCTCGAGGACACGCCGATGTCCGCCGAACAGATCGCCGAAGCCGCGCGCACCGCCGACGTGCTGGTTCCGACGGTGACCGACCATATCAGCGCCGACATCGTCAACCAGCCCGACTGCAAGCTGCGGCTGATCGCCAATTTCGGCAACGGCGTCGACAATATCGACGTCGAGGCCGCCCACGCGCGCGGCATCACCGTCACCAACACGCCGAAAGTTCTCACCGAGGATACCGCCGACATGACCATGGCGCTGATCCTCGCCGTGCCCAGGCGAATGATCGAAGGCGCCTCGATCCTGACCGAGGGGAAGCCGTGGCCGGGCTGGTCGCCGACCTGGATGCTCGGCCACCGCATCGGCGGCAAGCGGCTCGGCATCATCGGCATGGGCCGCATCGGCCAGGCGGTGGCGCGCCGCGCCCGCGCCTTCGGCCTGCAGATCCACTATCACAACCGCCGTCCCGTCGCCCCGAAGATCGCCGAAGAACTCGGTGCGACCTATTGGGAAAGCCTCGACCAGATGCTGGCGCGGATGGACATCATCTCGGTGAACTGCCCGCACACGCCGGCGACCTATCATTTGCTCTCGGCGCGGCGGCTGAAGCTGATCCGCAAGGACGCCTACATCGTCAACACCGCGCGCGGCGAGGTCACCGACGAGGACACGCTGATCAAGCTGATCGAAGGCGGCGAGATCGCCGGCGCCGGCCTCGACGTCTACGAGCACGAGCCCGCGGTCAACCCGAAGCTGGTGCGGCTCGCCAAGGCCGGCAAGGTGACGCTGATGCCGCATATGGGCTCGGCCACGATCGAGGGCCGCGTCGAGATGGGCGAGAAGGTGATCATCAACATCCGCACCTTCCTCGACGCCCACAAACCGCCGGATCGCGTGCTGCCGAGCATGCTGTGAGAGCCTATTCGCCTCGCGCTTCGCACTTGCGCCAGTCGGCGACGAAATCGATGAAGGCGCGGAGCGCCGGCGGCGTTTGCCGCCGGCTCGGGTAATACAGGAACGGACCAGGGAACGGCTCGCACCAATCTTCCATCAAGCTGACCAGCGCGCCGGTTTTCAAGGCGTCGCCGACATAGCCGTCGATCGTTGCCCAGATGCCGACGCCGTCGAGCACCGCGCGCATCGCAAGGTTCATGTTGGTCGAGATCAGCTTTGCGGGCGGATCGACCTTCACGACCTGGCCGGCCTTCTCGAACTCCAGATCGTGCATGACGCCGCTCGAGTAGCGCGCGCGGATGCAATCATGCTCGAGCAGATCCTTCGGATGTTTCGGCCGGCCGCGCCGCGCAAGATATGCAGGCGATGCGACGACGACGTAGCTCTGCGGTCCGCTCAGCGGGATCGCAACCATGTCCTGCGCGAGATGCTCGCCATAGCGCACGCCGGCATCGTAGCCGGCACTGACGATGTCGACGAAGCCGCTCTCCGAGACGATGTCGAGATCGACCTGCGGATAGGCGCTCAGAAACGGCCCGACCATCGGCCCCAGCACGAGATCGACGGCCGGTGGCGGCGCGTTGATGCGCAGGCGACCCGAGGCGACCTCGCGAAGGCCCCGGACCTGATCGAGCGCATCGCCGACATCGCGCAAGGCCGGCGCCACCCGCGACAGCAGCAACTCGCCCGCCTCGGTCAGGGCGACGCTGCGGGTGGTGCGGTTCATCAGGCGGACGCCAAGGCGCTCCTCGAGGTCCCGGAGCCGCTGGCTGAGGCTCGACACCGACACGCGCATTTCGACCGCCGCACGCCGGAAATTGCGGGTGCGGGCGACCGCCACGAAGACATCGAGATCGCGCAGATCAGGCTCAGGCATTGTTCGCTAATGTGAACAAGCTATTCTTGATTGTCCAGCTTATCGGCGCAATCGAGCCGGCGCATATCTCCCTCGTCACGCGGCGCAATCAGCCGCATTTTAAGGGAGAACCATCATGGAACAGCGCAAACTCGGTTCAGCCGGCCCCACCACCTCAGCCCTCGGCCTCGGCTGCATGGGCATGTCCGAGGTCTATGGCCCCGCCGACCGCGGCGAAGCCATTGCCACTGTGCATGCGGCGATCGACGCCGGCATCACACTGCTCGACACCGGCGATTTCTACGCGATGGGTCACAACGAAATGCTGGTGCGCGAGGCCCTGAAGGAGGTCGCCCGCGACAAGGTGCAGATCAGCGTCAAGTACGGCGCGCTGCGCGGTCCGGCCGGTGAGTTCGCCGGCATGGACACGAGGCCGGGCGCGACCAGGAACTTCCTCGCCTATTCACTGCAACGTCTCGGCACCGACTATCTCGACATCTACCGTCCGGCGCGGCTCGATCCCAACGTCCCCATCGAGGAGACCATCGGCGGCCTCGCCGATCTCGTGAAGGCCGGATACATCAGGCATATCGGCCTGTCCGAGGTCGGCTCCGATACCATCCGCCGCGCGCATGCGGTGCATCCGATCGCAGACCTCCAGATCGAATATTCACTGATCGAGCGCGGCATCGAACGCGATATCCTCAAGACCTGCCGCGAGCTCGGCATCGGCATCACCGCTTACGGCGTGCTGGCGCGCGGACTGATCAGCGGCCATTGGACCAAGGACAGCGGCAAAGTCGGCAGAGACTACCGGCTGATGACGCCGCGCTTTCAGGGCGCCAACCTCGATGCCAATCTTGCGCTGGTGGAATCCCTCCGTGCGATCGCCACCGAGATCGGCGCAACGCCGGCGCAAGTCGCGATTGCCTGGGTGGCGGCGCAGGGCAAGGAGATCGTGCCGCTGGTTGGCGCACGAACCCGCAACCGTCTCACCGAAGCGCTCGGCGCGACCCGGTTCACGCTGACACAGGCGCATCTTGCGGCGCTGGCAAAAGCCTTCCCGCCGGATGTCGCTTCCGGCACGCGCTACGCCGCCGAGCAGATGGCGCATCTCGACAGCGAGAAATTGGCCACGGCGTAATCAGGCGATCAGCTGCGGTGGGCGCTGAGGTCGGCGACCACGGGCCCATCGCCGTTGAGCGGGTTGGCCGGATCGCGCCCATAGCGCAGCGTTTCGAAGCGCATCGCGCGCGCATCGATCATCAGGAGGCGGCCGACGAGGCCCTCGCCAAAACCGACGATCTCGCGGATCGCCTCCAGCGCCATCATCGAGCCGAGCACACCGGCGAGCGCCCCCATGACGCCGGCTTCCGCGCAGGCCGGCACGGTGCCGGGCGGCGGCGCCTCCGGAAACAGGCAGCGATAGGTCGGATTGAATTCGCCCTGCTCGTTCCTCTCATGCGCGCGGATGGTGGTGAGCGAGCCGTCAAAGGTGCCGAGCGCGGCAGTAATCAGCGGCCGCTTCGCGAAGAAGCACGCGTCCGAGACCAGATAGCGCGTCGAAAAATTGTCGGAGCCGTCGAGCACGAGATCGTAGTCGCCGATCAGGCTGAGCGCGTTGTCGGCATTCAGCCAGGTGGCATGGCCGACGAAGCGGACATGCGGATTGAGCGCCGCGATCCGCTCGGCGGCGCTCTCGACCTTGTGCCGGCCGATGTCGGGCGTGGTGTGGATGACCTGGCGCTGCAGATTGGACAGCGACACCACGTCGTCGTCGACCACGCCGAGCGTGCCCACGCCGGCCGCGGCCAGATACATCAGAACGGGCGCGCCGAGGCCGCCGGCGCCGACGACCAGCACGGAGGCCTTTTTCAGCGCGGCCTGGCCTGGGCCGCCGACGTCGCGCAGCACGATATGGCGGGCATAGCGTTCGAGTTCGTCCGGGCTCAGCATCGCTTTCGTTCCTCTCACCCCTCATGGTGAGGAGGCGCGAAGCGCCATCTCGAACCATGCAGGCCCTGCTGCGGCAGCTCGGCCTTCATGCTTCGAGACGCCGCTTCCGCGGCTCCTCAGGATGAGGGTCAACAGCCTGAACCACCCCAACATTGTTCGCGACCAACGAGATGTGCTTCAATGGCATTGCGTTCAATGGGCTGGTTGGATTTGTCATGAGATCGATGCTTGCGGCAACCTTGATGTTTGCGGCTGCCACCGGCGCGCAGGCCCAGATGACGACGCCGCAGATCCCCGGCACCAAGCCGAAGACGGTGCAGACCGTGCCGATCCAGCCTCCGGCCATGCAGACGCCGGCGGCGACGGCGGATGCCATGGCGAAGGCCGAGCGGCTGGCGCTGCAATCCGACCTCGCCTGGGTCGGCCAGTACAACGGCGCCATCACCGGCGACGTCAGTGAGCGCTTGGTCAACGCCATCAAGGAATACCAGAAGGCCAAGGGCGGCAAGCCGACCGGCGTGCTCAATCCGCAGGAGCGCGCCGCGCTCGCCGAGACGGCGCGAAAGAAGCAGGACGGCGTCGGCTGGAAGATCGTGACGGAGCCGACCAGCGGCGCCCGGCTCGGCATCCCCTCGAAACTGGTGACACAGCAGGCAAGCGACGCCAACGGCTCGAAATGGACCTCGCCGAGCGGAACCGTGCAGGTGCTGCTCAGCCGCCGCAAGGAGGCGAACCCGACCGCGGCAAAACTCGCGGAGCTGGAGAAGGAGCCGTCCGGACGCAAGGTCGATTACACCGTGGTGAAGCCCGACTTCTTCGTGCTGTCGGGCTTGCAGGGCCTGAAGAAGTTCTACGTGCGGGGCGCCTTCAAAGGAGATGAGGTCCGCACCATGACGATCCTCTACGACCAGGCGATGGAGAACACGGTCGAGCCGGTCGTGATCGCGATGTCGAGTGCGTTCAACGCGTTCCCGTCGGGACCGCAGGCCGGGCCGCCGCCGCGCAAGACCGTCGAATACGGCACCGGCATCGTCGTCAGCGACGACGGCGCGATCGTCGCTGACCGCCTCGTCACCGACAGCTGTCTCGCGATCACGATCGCCGGCCATGGCAGTGCCGACCGTCTGGCCGAAGACAAGGAGCGCGGCCTCGCGCTCCTACACATCTACGGCGCCCGCGGCCTGAAGCCGTTGAGCCTTACTGGCGGCGCGGCAAAGACCAGTGTGGATGTCGTCGGCATCGCCGATCCGCAAAGTCAAGGCGGCGCCGGCGGCGTGTCAATCGTCAAGGCTGCGCTGGCGCCGGTCCCGAGCAGCGAGTCCATGCTGTCCCCGCCGCCGGCGGTCGGGTTTTCCGGTGCTCCGTTGATCGATAGCGACGGCAAGTTCGCCGGTATTGCGCTGTTGAAGCCGGCCATGGTGGCGGGACCTGCGACATCGGTTCCGGCCTCGCAGGCCGTGATGGTGTCCGCGGACGCCGTACGCGATTTCCTGAAGGCGAACAATGTCGCAGCCAACGGCACCTCGACGGACGCAAAGGCGGCCGTCGTGCGCGTGATCTGCGTCAGGAAATAGAGCGAGAGATCATCATGCTCTCTCGTGTCCGATGCGGTGCGGCACGTGATGCGCTCCGCTCGGCCACGCCCATGCAGAGTCTCACGTGATATTCTGCGAAGTCCCGAGATTCTTAAGGGGCGCCGTCAGACGACATTTGAGCCCGGCCGAGCCGTAGGAAACATCGACGGAACCGCTGAAATCGTCTTTCAGCACGCGCGAAATAAGCCTGGAGCCGAAACCTGCGCCAACGGGCTCCGATACAAGCGGGCCGTCAATCTCCTCCCAGACAAAAACGAATTTGGACTCGCCATCCTCAGTCTCGACCGTCCATGTGATGGATACACAGCCTCCCGCCACGGTCAGAGCGCCGTACTTCAAAGCGTTGGTCGCAAGTTCATGAAGCGCCAGGGACAGAGCAAGCGCTTGGCGAGACTTCACGACGAGTGGAGGACCCGACACCGTGAAGCGGCCTTCACCTGTCCGATAGGGTGCTAGAGCCGTGCGGATCACATCGTGGAGCGGCGCGGCCGCCCAGTTTGACGCGGTCAGCAGGTCCTGCGCGCGTCCAAAGGCGCCCAGCCGCGCCTGGTACTTTTCGAGGCTCGCTTTGCTCGTGGGATCGCGAAATGTCTGCGCAGCGACCGCGCTCAACACTGCAAGCGTATTCTTGACGCGGTGCTTCAGCTCCTCGTTGATGAGGTTGAGCGCTTCCCTTGCAATATGCTCGGACGTGACATCCCTGCAGACGACAAGCACGCCGCCAACCTCGCCTTCAAGATCGATAGGGCCGAAGCTATAGGTCCACCAAACGTCCTCGCGACGTCCGTGACGCGTGACCGGCACCAATTGGTCCTCATTCCAGGTCGCTCCCTTGCCGGACATGACGTACTCGATCTGAGGACCAATGATGTCCCAGATCTCAGCCCAGCACTCGCGGCCGCAGCTCCCCAAAGCGCTTGGGTGCCTTTCCGGCCCCATCGTCTCCCGGTATGCATCGTTGTAGAATTGGATGAGCTCCGGCCCCCACCAGATGAACATGGGGTGCCGCGAGGTCAGAACGAGCCGCACCGTGACCCTAAGACTTTGGGGCCAGCTTTCTGGAGCGCCCAGGGATGTGCTCGACCAGTCAAACGCTCGCGTCAAAGCGCCCAACTCGCCTCCGCCAGCCAAGAAGTCGCCGCCGATATCCCTGCCCATACGCACAGCCTTACTGAGACGTTGACAGACGCGCCTGCCGCCAGCCAGCCCCAGCATATACTGCCGGGCTCACGCCGTCATCCGCAGGGGATCGGGTCCGAGGTGACGTCGATGTGCACCGGCAAAGGCCATTGTTCGAATAATGCCGCGGCAATCCGAGAACTGCCAAGCGCGGAACGAAGGCGATGCCGTCCGCAGGCGATTGGACGAGTTCAGTGGCCTCGACGGGCGAGCGAACCGGTCTTGTAATTTCCCGGTCAGCCCAACCTGAATCTGATGCCACTCCGCGCGAGACCACCCGATATCCCGACCGGCGTGCCGTCAGCACGCCAGCAGGCGGCCCCGGTCATGGTGCCGTCGTCGTCGAAAGCGATGCCGTTCATGCCGCCTGCGACCGTCGCAACGGGCTGCACTGTGTGGCCGAGGCTTTCGAGCTTGGTGCGCACGGTCTCCGGCACCGTCTGCTCGACCTCGAGCGCGTTGCCCTCGGTCCAGACCCTGGGCGCCTCGACGGCCTCCTGCAGGCTCATGCCGTGGTCGATCAGATTGACCAGGGCCTGCATCGCACTCGGAAAGATGCGCTTGCCGCCGGGCAATCCGAGCGCATAGCGCAGCTTACCACCCTTCAGCGCCATCATCGGCGACATCGAGGTGGTGACACGCTTGCCCGGCGCCAGCGAGAGCGCGTGGCCCGGTCGCGGATCGAACAGGTTCATGTAGTTGTTGGCAATGGCCCCTAAGCCCGGGATCATGATCTTGGCGCCGAACAGATTGTTGATGGTCTGCGTCGTCGCGACCACGTTTCCGAAAGCGTCCGCCGAAGTCATGTGCGTGGTGTGGGCACCTTCGAGCTGCGACACGCCGGCGCCCCAATTCTGCGCCCGCACGGAGTCGATGGCGCGCCGGCGCTCTTCGGCATAGGCTTTGGAGGTCAGTTTCTCCACGGGGACGCCGACATAATCAGGATCGCCGCTGGCCGCAGCGCGGTCGGCAAAGGCGATCTTCAGCACCTCGGCAAGATAGTGGATCGTCTCTGACGTGCCGAAGCCGAGGGCGCCGATGTCATAGCCCTCCAGGATGTTGAGCATCTGGGCAATGTGCACGCCGGACGCGGCGGGCGGCGGAGGTCCAAGGATGGTCCAGCCGCGATAATCGGCGCGGACCGGCTGCCGCTCGACGGTCTTGTAAGCCGTGAGGTCATTGCGACGAATGAAGCCGCCGTTCTTCTCCATGTAGTTGGCGAGGATATCGCCGAGCGGCCCTTCGTAGAGAGCTTTTTCGCCATGATCGGCGATATAGCGCAAGGTCTCGGCATATTCGGCTTGCACCACGCGCTCGCCGACCTTCAGCGGCTCGCCATCGGGCAGATAGATCGCCGCGATCGGCTTATCCTTGCGCATCTCGACGGCGCTCTCGCTGATGCATTCATGCAAGTAGGGCGTCGCCGCATAGCCGCGGGCCGCATGCTTGATCGCGGGCTGAATCACGTCGGCGAGGCTCATGGTGCCAAACCGATGCAGGGTCTCGCACCAGGCCTTGAGCGAGCCCGGCACCGCGACGGCCTTCGCCCCGTTGAGGTTCTCGTTGCCGACGGTGTCGAACACGTCGTGGGCCGAGCCGGGCGCGGACGTATAGGTCGTGTCGCGAACGGCCGACGGGACGGTGCTCTGGCCATCGATGAAGCGGTGGCTTCCGTCGGCCAGCCGGATGTGTGCCATGCCGCCGCCGATGATGCCGACCATCATCGGCTCGACCACGGTCAGCGTGAACAGGGTCGCGATCGCGGCATCGATGGCGTTGCCGCCGGCGGCCAGCATCTCGGCCCCGGCGCTGGAGGCCAGGGGATGGTTGCTGACCACCATGCCGCGGCTCGAGACCGCCGGCATCTTCTGGCAGTCAAAGGTGGTTGTTGTCCGGTCGCGCCAGTTACCGCTCATCGCCTGCCCTTTCCATCACGGCAGCGAGCACATCACACGTACGAGTACTGGTCCAGTAATGGTACGGATTAGCTGGCATTCCCTATTCCGCCATCATCATGACTGCTGATTCGGACCTCCGCGATCCCCCTTTGGATCGGGCCGGCACGTCCTGAGCGAGAAGAGCTCAGCATCGCGATTGATGCACGTTCGCGTGGCGTATTCCTGACCCAAGCACTCCAAAGGATTGACCTTCAAATGCACACGATCGTACTGGCCACCCAAAAGGGTGGCAGCGGCAAGAGCACGCTCGCCATCGGCCTCGCGCTCGCAGCCAAGCAGGCCGGCTTTACCGTCCGCCTGATCGAGACCGACCCGCAGGGCACCCTGTCCAACTGGCAGCGTCGCCGCACCGCCGACGATCTCGTCGTCGAGCCGATCTACCACGCCGCCGACATCGAGCCGCGCCTGAAGATGCTGGCTGACAGCGGCCTGCAGCTCGCGATCGTCGACACCGCCGCCGGTCTTTCCGCCGCCACCACCGCTGCGATCCGTCATTCCGACCTCTGTCTGATCCCGGCCCGCCCGAGCGTCGCCGACATCGAGGCGACCGTCTCCACCCTCAGCGTTGCCCGCGCCTGGAAGCGGCCCTACAGCTTCGTGCTCAACCAGACCCCGATCCGCGGCCAGCGCATCGACAACGCGGCCAACACGCTCGCCGAGGAAGCCGCACTCGATCTCGCTGACGTGCTGGCACGCCCACTGATCGTGATGCGCAATGATCACCAGGACTCGCTCGCGAGCGGCCTTGCGGTGAGCGAATTCGCGCCGAACGGCAAGTCCGCGGACGAGATCCGCGACCTCTGGCGCTGGATCGAGACCCGGCTCGAGCTCGAAGCCACGACCAATGTCCTGATCGACCAGGTGATGTCGGCCGCAGACGGCATGCTGCACATCGCTGCCGAGCTCGCGGCGGACGAGACCACGACTCTGGCGTCCTGAGCGGGGCCATCGCTCAGACGACCGTCGGCCCTTCGCCATCCGGAAGGGCCGAAGCGACGAAGCAGTCCGGCCACCAGCCCGGCCGGATTGCTTCGCTTCGCGTTTTTGGGAAGACGCCTTCGTGCCCGATCATCACTTCTGACATTTCGGACACCAGAAGGTCGACCGGCCATTCTGGGTGAAACGCTTGATCGTGCCGCCGCAGCGCGGCGTGGTGCATTTCTCGCCCTCGCGGTCGTAGACTTTGAACGAATGCTGGAAATAGCCGAGCTCGCCGGAGGTCTGGCGATGATCGCGCAGTGACGATCCGCCGGCCTTGATGGCGTCGTTCAGCACGGTGTGAATCGCACCGACCAGCCGCTTCGCATGATCGGTCGGCTCGCCCGCGCCGACGCCCTTGCGACCCTTGGTCGCGAGCGTCGCGGCGATCCTGCGTGGCGACAGATGCGAGCGATGCAGGGCTTCGCAGACATAGATGTTGCCGAGGCCTGCGACCACGCGCTGGTCGAGCAGTGCCGCCTTCAGGCTCGTGAGCTTGCCTGCGCAGGCCCCCGCCAGCATCGCGGCATCGAATTCGTTGCCGAGCGGCTCGGGGCCGAGCCCACGCAACAACGGCTCCTCGTCGAGTGCACTGCGCGCGATCACTTTCATGTAACCGAAGCGGCGCGGATCGTTGAAGACGATATCCGCGCCGGAGGACATCCGAAACAGCACGTGGTCGTGCGCCGAATCCTTGCCCTTCGGATAGTGAAACTCGCCCGGAGCGGCGTCGTTGTCCGGCTTGATGACGCGGAACGAGCCCGACATGCCCAGATGCATCAGAAGCACGTCACCGGAGGCAAGATCGGCCATGAGATATTTTGCGCGGCGGCCCAGTCCTGTGACGACCTGGCCCTGGAGCCGGGCCACGAAGTCCGGCTGGAACGGAAAGCGCAGGTCCGGCCGGCGAGCCTCCGCCTTGAGGATTTTCGCACCCTCCATGACGGGCTGAAGGCCGCGGCGGACGGTCTCGACTTCGGGCAATTCAGGCATGGTCAGGCATTCACCTTATGAGGGCGGTGTGATAGCGCCATTGCGGCGGGCGCGCTATGGTCCGCCCAGTGGAGTAGAGTAATGGATCGGCCGGGCGAAACCACGCATTTTGGCTTCAGGGACGTGCCCCTCGGGGACAAGCAGACGCTGGTGAACGACGTGTTTCACAGCGTGGCGTCGCGCTATGATTTGATGAACGATTTGATGTCCGGCGGCCTGCACCGGGTCTGGAAGGACATCATGATCACGGCGCTGGATCCGCCCAGGAGCGATCGGCCGTTCGCCTTGCTCGACGTGGCCGGCGGCACCGGCGACATCTCGTTCCGCGCCGCCAAGGCCGCAGGTGCGGGCTTCCATGCCACCGTCTGCGACATCAACACCGACATGCTGGCGGTAGGCCGCGAGCGCGCGGCCAAGCGGCATCTCGAAGCCAAAGTCGATTTCGTCGAAGGCAATGCCGAAGCGCTCGGCTTCGCGGACCGCAGCTTCGACGCCTATACGATCGCGTTCGGCATTCGCAACGTACCCCGGATCGATCTGGCGCTGCACGAAGCCTATCGCGTGCTGAGGCCCGGCAGCCGCTTCCTCTGCCTTGAATTCTCCAGCGTCGAGATGCCCGGGCTCGATCGGCTTTATGACCTGTTCTCGTTCAAGGTGATCCCGCCGCTCGGCCGTATGATCACGGGCGATGCCGAGTCCTACCAATATCTGGTTGAATCGATCCGCAAGTTTCCGAAGCCGAACGCCTTCGCCGACATGATCCGCGAAGCCGGCTTTTCCCGCGTCAGCTGGCAGACATTGTCCGGCGGCATCGTCGCACTGCATTCGGGCTGGCGTTTGTGATCTCTGCCTTCAACCACATTTCGCGCCTGATCCGCGCCGCGTTCGTCTTCGCGCGCGAGGGCGTGTTCGGCTCGGTCGATCCGAGCCTGGTGCCCCCGCCGGGACAGCTCGCGCTGAAGCTCGCACGCCTCGTCGAACGCCGCGGCACCAAGCACGGTCCCCGGATCGCTCGCGCGCTGACACGGATGGGCCCCGCCTATCTCAAGCTCGGACAGTTCCTGGCGACGCGCCCCGACGTCGTCGGCGTCATCATGGCCCGCGACCTCGAAAGCCTGCAGGATCGCCTGCCGCCGTTTCCGCAGGACGAAGCCGAGGCCGCGATCGCGACGTCGCTGGAGCGCCCGCTGAAGGACGTGTTCGTGAGCTTCGGGCCGGCCGTCGCAGCCGCCTCGATCGCGCAGGTACATCGCGGCGAAGTCCTGCACGACGGGATCCGCAAATCGGTCGCGGTCAAGGTGCTCCGGCCGAACGTCGCCGCGCGTTTCCGCCGCGATCTCTCCGACTTCTTCTTCGTCGCACACAAGGCCGAGACCTACTCGGCGGAAGCGCGGCGGCTGCGCCTCATCGAAGTCATCAACACCATGTCGCGCTCGGTCGCCATGGAGATGGACCTGCGTCTCGAGGCAGCTGCGCTGTCGGAGATGGCGGAGAACACCCGCGACGACCCCGATTTCCGCGTGCCTGCAGTCGACTGGGACCGCACCACGCACAACGTGCTGACGATGGAGTGGATCGACGGCATCGCGCTGAACGATCACAAGCGCCTGGAAGAGGCGCAGGTCGATTTGCCCGACCTTGGCCGCAAGGTGATCCAGAGCTTCCTGCGCCACGCGCTGCGCGACGGCTTCTTCCATGCCGACATGCATCCGGGCAATCTGTTCCTCGACGACGCCGGCCGTCTCGTCGCGGTCGATTTCGGCATCATGGGCCGGCTCGGCATGAAAGAGCGGCGCTTCCTCGCCGAAATCCTGCTCGGCTTCATCACCCGCGACTATCGCCGCGTCGCCGAGGTGCATTTCGAGGCGGGCTACGTGCCCGCGCATCACTCGGTCGAGAATTTCGCGCAAGCCATCCGCGCCATCGGCGAGCCGATCCACAATCGCACGGCGGAAGAGATCTCGATGGCGCGGCTCTTGACGCTGCTGCTCGAGGTCACCGGCCTGTTCGACATGACGACGCGGCCCGAGCTGATCCTGCTGCAGAAGACCATGGTCGTGGTCGAAGGCGTGGCGCGCGGCTTCGATCCCCGGCTCGACATCTGGAAGGTCGCCGACCCCGTGGTGCGCGAATGGATCGAGCGCAATCTCGGTCCGATCGGCCGGGTGCAGGGCGCGCTCGCCGGAACCGGCGACATCGCGCGGGTGCTGATGCGGCTGCCAGAGATCGCCGAGCGGTCGGTGAAGGTGCTCGAGCAACTCGAAACCATGACGCGGGAGGGCATCAGGCTGTCGCCGGAGAGCATCGCCGCGATGGGACGGAGCGAAGGCCGCAAGAACCGCTGGCGCACCGTCGCGCTCTGGATCATCGCCGCGACCTTCATCGGAATCCTGATCGCCGTCCGGAATTTATGATTGCACTGCAATCATGCGAATGATAGCATCGCTATCATTCCGTGCTGGAGGGCGCCGTGGCAAGCCTCACCATCCGCAAGCTCGACGAACACGTCAAAACCTATCTGCGGCTGCGCTCGGCCAAAAACCACAGGTCGGTCGAGGAAGAGGTCCGGGTCATCCTGCGGGAGCTGATCGAGGGCCGCGAGGAGCCGCTGAGGCCGTTTTCGGCGCCGCCCGCCGCATCCACCGCCCCTACGCCGCAGCGCGCCGGCGCGGTCGCAGAGGCCAGCGTCACCCTGATCATCGGCGGCGGCATCGCGGCCTACAAATCGCTCGACCTGATCCGCAGGCTGAAGGAGCGCCGCATCGAGGTTCGGTGCGTGCTGACCAAGGCGGCCCAGCAATTCGTCACGCCGCTGGCGGTGAGCGCGCTGTCGCATGAGCGCGTCTACACCGACCTGTTCGATCCCCAGAGCGAGTTCGACGCCGGGCATATCCGCCTCGCGCGCGACTGCGACCTCATCGTGGTGGCGCCGGCCACCGCAGATCTGATGGCGAAGATGGCGAACGGCCATGCCGACGATCTCGCCAGCGCCATCCTGCTCGCAACCAACCGCAAGGTGCTGCTGGCACCGGCGATGAATCCGCTGATGTGGAGCAATGCGGCGACCCGCCGCAACGTCACGCAGCTTCAGCGCGACGGCGTCGTGCTGTGTGGACCGAATTCCGGCGAGATGGCGGAGGCGGGCGAGGCGGGCGTCGGCCGCATGTCGGAGGCGATCGAGATCGCCAATGCCGCCGAGCGCCTGCTGCGGCCCCCGATGCCAAAGCCGCTCGCCGGCAAGCGCGTGCTGATCACTGCAGGTCCGACCTACGAGCCAATCGATCCGGTGCGCTACATCGCCAACCGCTCCTCCGGCAAGCAGGGCTTTGCCATTGCCGCGGCCGCTCAGGCCGCCGGTGCCGAGGTGATCCTGGTGAGCGGTCCGGTCGATCTCAGCGATCCCCCGGGCGTGACGGTAAAGCATGTCGAATCGGCCCGGCAGATGCTGGAGCAGGTGCAGGCCGCGCTGCCCGCCGACATCGCGATCTTCGCTGCCGCCGTCGCCGATTGGCGCGTCGCCAATGAAGGCGAGCAGAAGCTGAAGAAGACGTCCGCCGGCATGCCGCCGCTGCAGCTGGTCGAGAATCCCGACATCCTCGCCACGATTTCAAAATTGACCGACAAGCGCCCGCCGCTGGTGATCGGCTTTGCCGCCGAGACCGAGCACCTCATCGACAACGCCAAGTCGAAGCTCGCCCGCAAGGGCTGCGACTGGATCGTCGCCAACGACGTCTCCCCCGCCACCGGCGTGATGGGCGGCGACCGCAACACCGTGCATCTGATCAGCCGCAAGAATGGTGAGAAGAATGGCGAGATGGCAGTTGATTCCTGGCCGGTGATGACCAAGGAACAGGTCGCCATCGAACTGGTCGCGCACATCGCAAAGAGCGCGACCGACACATCCCTGGAGTCGGCGCCTTGAGCACGAAAGTCACTGTCGAACTGCAGCAACTGGCGCATGCCGACGGCCTGCCATTGCCGGCCTATCAGACCAGTGAGGCCGCCGGGCTCGATTTGATGGCCGCGGTTGCGGACAGCGAGCCGCTGACGCTCGCGCCCGGCCAATATGTGCTGGTGCCGACCGGGCTTGCGATCGCCTTGCCGCCCGGCTTTGAGGCCCAGGTGCGGCCGCGCTCGGGACTCGCGGCCAGGCACGGCGTCACCGTGCTGAACTCGCCGGGCACGATCGACGCCGACTATCGCGGCGAGATCAAGGTGATCCTGATCAATCACGGCACGGCCCCGTTCGTGATCAAGCGCGGCGAACGCATCGCCCAGATGGTGATCGCGCCCGTGGTGCAGGCGGCGCTGGTTCCAGTGGCGACGTTGTCGACGACCGATCGCGGCACCGGCGGCTTCGGCTCGACCGGGCGCTAACGCACGGCAGATCCAGCCGAATCATCCCGAAGAACTACGTGAGCTGGAACACCGCGCCCCGCATTTTTTTGGGGCCGCCTTTGCGTTCACGATCTGGACTCTTACCGGCGGAGTCACGGTGAGGGTATTGTCTTTTGATTCGCGCGCGACGGGGGTCGCCGCGCGTAGATTCGTGCGGTCTTGGGGCAACTATGTCAGGCGTGATCGTGTCGATGCGTCGGACGCTGCTGTCGTGCACATCACTTGCGCGCAACGGCTTGTTGGGAGGCGCTCTTGCAGCGCTGCTGCCGGCTGCGCCGGCCGAGGCCGCCGACCTCATCGACACCCTCTCCATCATGCTGAATTTCAACCGGCAGGAACTCGCGGTGCTCGCCACCGCGCTGGCCCTGCTCGGCTTCTCGGTGATGGCCGCGATCCTGTTGATGCGCACGCGCGTGCGGACGGCGAAGAGCGAGGCGCGGCTGCGCGCCCGGATCGGGGAACTCCAGCTGCAGGCCGACCGCTTCGGCGCGCTGCTGTTCGCCGAGCCGCAGATCCTGATCTCCTGGCCGGCCGGCGACAATCGCGCGCAGATCTCCGGCGACATCTCCTTGGTGCTGCCGCGCGACTCCTCGCCGCAGCGCGTGCTCGCCTTCGGAACCTGGTTGCCGCCGGAACCCGCGCTGCAGATGGACCATGCGGTCGACGCCCTGCGTGACCGCGGCGACGGGTTCCAGCTGACGCTGGGCACCGCACATGGCCATACGCTGGAAGCGATCGGCCGCGCCATCGGCGGCCAGGCCATCGTCCGGATTCGCGAACTCTCGGGCCTGCGCCGCGAGCTGGCCGAGACCCATCTGCGCTACAACGCGCTCTCCGACGAGACCGAGATGCTGCGCGGCTTTGCCGCCGCCGCACCCTGGCCGATCTGGGCCAAGAGCGAGAACGGCGCGCTGACCTACGCCAACCCGGCCTATGTCCGCGCGACCGAAGCGAACAGCGTCACCGACGCGCAGGAACGCAAGCTCGAGCTGCTCGACAGTGCCGATCGCACCGCGCTGGAGCGGGGCCTGAAGGACGCGGCCAGTTTCAACGCGCGGCTGCCGATCGTGATCGGCGGCGAGCGCCGCATCTACGACGTGCGCGCGGTCAATGTCGGCAGCGGCAGCGTCGGCGTCGCC
This sequence comes from Bradyrhizobium sp. T-12, assembly GCF_058314695.1. Taxonomy (NCBI): domain Bacteria; kingdom Pseudomonadati; phylum Pseudomonadota; class Alphaproteobacteria; order Hyphomicrobiales; family Nitrobacteraceae; genus Bradyrhizobium; species Bradyrhizobium sp. T-12. The sequence continues at coordinate 87,668 of NZ_CM177756.1, forward strand.
ATCGATGCCAGCGAGGCCGATGGCCTCAGCTCGGCGCTGGTGCGCATGGCCGAGGCGCATCGCCGCACCCTCGACCAGCTCTCCTCCGGCGTTGCCGTGTTCGACGGCCAGCGCCGCCTCGCCTTCTACAACGATTCCTACCGCCGGCTGTGGGACCTCGACCGCAGCTTCCTCGACGCCCATCCCGACGATTCCAGCGTGCTCGACCAGCTCCGCGCCGCGCGCAAGCTGCCGGAACAGCCCGATTTCCGCGCCTGGAAAGCGAAACTGCACGAGGCCTACCGCGCGGTCGAGGCTGCGAAGGACACGTGGTATCTGCCCGACGGCCGTGCGCTCTCCGTCGTCACCACGCCGAACCCGGAAGGCGGCGTCACCTATCTGTTCGACGACGTCACCGAGAGCCTCGAGCTCGCCCGCCGCTTCGACGGCATGATCCGGGTCCAGCGCGAGACGCTGGACAGCCTCGCCGAGGGCGTCGCGGTGTTCGGCAGCAACGGCAAGGCGCAGCTGTTCAACCCGGCCTTCGTCCGGATGTGGAAGCTGTCGAGCGATGCCATGCGCGACGAGCCGCACATCCAGACGGTGGAAGGCTGGTGCCACCAGCTGTTCGACGACCCCGCGGTCTGGCGCCAGATCCGCGAGGCAGTCACCTCGATCGAGAGCCGCGCCGACGTGCCGCTGAAGCTGGAGCGCAAGGACGGCAGCGTGCTCGACGGCATGATCCGCCCGCTGCATGACGGCGCAACCATGCTCACGTTCCAGGACATCACCGACACCGAGAATGTCGAGCGCGCGCTGCGCGAGCGCAACGAGGCGCTGGAGACAGCCGACCAGATGAAGGTGGATTTCGTCCACCACGTCTCCTACGAGCTGCGCTCGCCGCTCACCACCATCATCGGCTTCGCGCATTTCCTCAGCGATCCCTCGACCGGGCCGCTGACCCCGAAACAGGCCGAATATCTCGACTACGTCACCAAATCGACCAACGCGCTGCTGGCGCTGACCAACAACATCCTCGATCTCGCCACCATCGATGCCGGCGCGATGAAGCTGGAACTCGGGCCGGTCGACGTCAGCAAGACCATCGAACTCGCCGCCGAGGGCATCCAGGACCGCCTCGCCACCGACCGCATCCGCCTCAAGGTCGAGATCGCGCCCGATGTCGGCAGCTTCGTCGGCGACGAGAAGCGCGTGGTGCAGGTGCTCTATAACCTCCTCGCCAACGCCGTCGGGTTTTCTCCACAGGATTCCACCGTCGGCATCAGCGCGCGGCGTACCGAGCGCAGCGTGGTCTTCACCGTGACAGATTCCGGGCCTGGAATACCTGCCGACATGAAGGACAAGGTGTTCAACTGGTTCGAAAGCCGCTCGCAGGGCTCGCGTCACCGCGGCGCCGGGCTCGGCCTGTCGCTGGTGCGCTCCTTCGTCGAGCTGCATGGCGGCAAGGTGCGGGTGGATTCGATCGTCGGCCGCGGCACGGTCGTGATCTGCGATTTCCCGACCGACCAAGCGGCGCATCGCGACGCCGCCGAATGACAGAACCCACGAAACTCTCCGTCGCGCTTCACAACGAGACGGCCACCGCGCAATTGATGGCCGACCTCGCGCTGCTGGTCGGCCCTGGCGACGTCATCGCCCTGACCGGCGATCTCGGCGCCGGCAAGACCGCAGCAGCGCGCAGCCTGATCCGCTATCTCGCCAGCGACGAGGAGCTGGAGGTGCCCAGCCCGACCTTCACGCTGGTGCAGGGCTACGAGCTGCCGCCCTTCCCGGTGCTGCATGCCGATCTCTACCGCGTCGAGGACGAGAGCGAGCTCGAGGAGATCGGGCTGTCGCCACTGCCCGATGCCACGCTCGTCCTGATCGAATGGCCGGAGCGCGCGCCGTCGGCAATGCCGCAGGACCGCATCGACATCGCGTTGACGCATCGCCCGGCGCTGGGGTCGAATGCACGCGCAGCCGACATCGCCGGGTATGGCAAGGGTGCCGCGACTGTGGCGCGATTGCAGGCGCTGCGCGAATTTCTCGATGCCTCCGGATACATCGACGCGACGCGCAAGCGGATGGCCGGCGATGCCTCGACACGATCCTACGCGCGCCTGATCCGCGACGACGAGGTCGTCATCCTCATGAACTCGCCGCAGCGGCCGGACGGCGCGGCGCTCTACAACGGCAAGTCCTACAGCGCCGCGGTGCATCTCGCGGAAAACATCAAGCCGTTCGTTGCCCTCGACGAAGGCCTGTGCGAGGCAGGAATCTCCGCGCCGAAGATCCACCATTTCGATCTCGACCACGGTTTCCTGATCTCCGAGGATTTCGGCAGCGCAGGCGTGATCGAAGGCGATCCGCCGCGCCCGATCGCCGAGCGCTACGAGGCCGCGACCGATCTATTGGCCGCGCTGCATGGCAAGACGCTGCCGGAGACGTTGCCGCTGGACGGGCAGACCTATGCCATTCCCGTCTTCGACATCGAGGCGATGCTGATCGAAATCGGCTTGATGCCGGAATGGTATCTGCCCGACCGCAACGCGCCGCTGAGCGAGGCAGCGCGCGCAGAATTCTTCGCGATGTGGCGGGAGCTCTTGAAGAAGCCGCTGGCGGCACCGCGGACGTGGATCATCCGCGACTACCACTCGCCGAACTTGATCTGGCTCGCTGACCGCGACGGCATCCAACGCGTCGGCGTGATCGATTTCCAGGACACCGTGCTCGGTCCGCACTCCTACGACGTGGTGTCGCTGCTGCAGGACGCCCGCATCGACGTGCCCGAAAACATCGAGCTGACGCTGCTGTCGCGCTACATCAAGGCGCGGCGCGCGGCCGATGCCGGCTTCGAGGCGGCCGGCTTCGCCGAGCTCTACGCGATCATGTCGGCGCAGCGGAACACGCGGCTGCTCGGCACCTTCGCCCGCCTCAACCGCCGCGACGGCAAGCCGCATTATTTGCGTCACCAGCCGCGGATCTGGACCTATCTGCAGCGCTCGCTGGCCCATCCCGCGCTGAGTGCCTTGCGCGACTGGTATCTCGCCAACGTCCCGCCTCCTCAGGCCTGATTAACGACCCGATTTACCGGCCGTTAGCCAAGATGTCGCTATTCTGACGGCGAGGGAGCCGGATGATTACGGGGCTGGAGCAGGGCAGATGGCGGCGAAAGCGGATCAGCGCGGAAATAGCAGGGTCGTTTTCGAGCGTGGGATTCCGGCCCAGATGATGGGTATCGACGGGACCTGGCGGCGCGAATGCACCATGGAGGATGTCTCCGATAGCGGCGCCAAGCTGACCATCGACGGCTCGGTCGAAGGCCTGCACCTGAAAGAGTTCTTTCTGCTGCTGTCGTCCACCGGACTGGCCTACCGGCGCTGCGAGCTTGCCTGGGTCAATGGCGACCAGATCGGCGTCAATTTCCTCAAAGTGGGCGACAAGAAGAAAAAGGTGCGTTCCACAGCCGTCGGGGCATGACGGCAACACCCGTCGTACAACCGTCACGGCGGGTGGCTAAGGCGGTTGAGATGCGGTGCGGCCAGTCGTGGCTCATGCTAGGATTGCCGCGAAAGCGAAATCAAGGGATCTGAGAAAGCGAAGGATGTCCGTCAAGCCGACCAAAGCCATGGTGCTCGCCGCAGGGTTCGGCCTGCGCATGCGTCCGCTGACGGACAAGATGCCGAAGCCGATGGTGCCGGTCGCCGGCCAGCCGCTGCTCGATCACGTGCTCGACAAGCTCGGCCAGGCCGGCGTGAGCGAGGCCGTGGTCAACGTGCATTACCTGCCGGATCAGATCATCGATCACACGGCCTCGCGCCAGCATCCGCGCGTCACCATCTCCGACGAACGCGACCAGGTGCTGGGCACCGGAGGCGGCGTGGTCAAGGCGCTGCCGCTGCTCGGTGATGCGCCATTCTATCATGTCAATTCCGACACGCTCTGGATCGACGGCGTGCGCTCCAATCTGACGCGGCTCGCTGAAAATTTCGACCCCGCGCGCATGGACATCCTGCTGCTGATGGCGCCGACCGCAACCAGCATCGGCTATAGCGGCCGCGGCGATTACGGCATGCTGCCTGACGGCGCCCTGCGCAAGCGCAAGGAAAAAGAGGTCGTCCCGTTCGTCTATGCCGGCGCGGCGATCCTGTCGCCCGCGATCTTCGCAGGCGCGCCGCAGGGTGAGTTCTCGCTGACCAAGATGTTCGACCGCGCCAACGAGCAGGAGCGGCTGTTCGGCCTCCGCCTCGACGGCGTCTGGATGCATGTCGGCACGCCCGATGCAGTCCATGCCGCGGAAGAAGCGTTCCTGGAGAGCGTGGCGTAAGCGCTTCCGTGTCCTGGACGCGGTGCGACGCCATAAGCGCGTTTACGCGCGTCTTCGACACGCTATGGTGCCGCGCCGCAGAGCCGGCACCCACTCGATCCTCCCTCACGGAACGAAGCAGCGTGGGCCCCGGCTCAGCAGCGCATCACTGCGTGCTGCGCAGCGTCCGGGGCACGAGCGGTGGCTCGCACGAACAACGGGGACTATCTACCCTCCACCCATGACCATTTGATCCCGCCTCCTTATATTGGCGCCTGATCCACCGAATCAGGCAGCTCATGCGCGTCTTCAGCGTTCCCCTCTCAGTTCCGTTCCTGCGCACGGTTGTCACGGCCCTGCTCGAGGGGCGGCTGGTCGAGGGATTCGAGGCGCGCAAGGAACCGGCGCGCCTGGCGGACGCCACGCTGTATTTACCGACCCGGCGCGCCATGCGCGTCGTGCGCGAGATCTTCCTCGACGAGATGAAGGCGGATGCGGTGGTGCTGCCGCGCATCGTCGCGCTCGGCGACATCGACGAGGACGAGCTCGCTTTCGCTGACGAGGGCGAGCAATTCTCCGGCACGACGCCCCTCGAGATTCCGCCGCGGCTCGGCGAGCTCGAACGGCGGCTGACGCTGGCGCAGCTCGTCGCGGCCTGGGCCAAGGGCCCGGTGCTGGCGCCGTTGGTGGTCGGCGGACCCGCCTCGACGCTCGCGCTCGCCGGCGATCTCGCGCGCCTCATCGACGACATGGTCACGCGCGGCGTCGACTGGAGCGCGCTCGACGGCCTCGTGCCTGACAACCTCGATCGCTATTGGCAGCACTCGCTCGAATTCTTGCGCATCGCGCGCATCGCCTGGCCCGCTCATCTCGCCGAGATCAACCGGATCGAGCCCGCGGCGCGGCGCGATCTCCTGATCGCGGCGGAAGCCAAACGGCTGACCGCGCATCCAAGCGGGCCGGTGATCGCGGCGGGATCGACCGGCTCGATGCCGGCCACCGCGAAATTCCTGCACGCGGTCGCGCAACTAGCCCATGGCGCCGTGGTGCTGCCGGGCCTCGACACCGATCTCGACGAGGACGCCTGGCGGACCATCGGTGGCGTGCGCGATGCGCTCGGCAAATTCGTGGAGCATCCGGCCTCGAACCATCCGCAATATGCCATGCACGCGCTGTTGCAGCGCTTCGGCATCAAGCGCACCGACGTCGAGATCCTTCAGCCGCCGACTGAGGGCGGCCGCGACCTGCTCGCATCGGAATCGATGCGCCCCTCGGCCAAGACGGAAGTCTGGCACGACCGGCTGAAGCAGCCTGATGTCGCAGCGAAGATCTCAGGCGGCATGAACAATCTTGCGGTCGTCGAGGCTCCCAATCCTGAAATGGAAGCGCTCGCCATCGCCATTGCGATGCGTGAGGCGCGACATCTCGACAAATCCGCCGCGCTGGTGACGCCCGACCGCGCGCTGGCGCGACGGGTGATGGCGGCGCTGACCCGGTGGGGGCTCAGTTTCGACGATTCCAGCGGCGATGTGCTGATGGAAACCTCGGCCGGAATCTTCGCGCGCCTTGCGGCAGAGGCGGCGACGAAAGGGTTGGAGCCACCGACGCTGTTGGCGCTGCTGAAGCATCCGCTGTGCCGGCTCGGACGCGCGGGCGGCGCATGGAAGGCGACGATCGAAGACCTCGAACTCGCGGTCTTGCGTGGCACGCGTCCGCCCGCCGGCACCGCCGGCCTGCTGCGCGAATTCAACCGCTTTCGCGAGGAGCTTGCAAAACTGGGGCGCCGCGAGGTTTCCGCACTTCATAAATCCGAGCCCCGCGCGCGTCTCAAGGCCGAGGATCTCGATGGCATCCAGGCGCTGATCGGCGTTTTGCAGAAGGTGCTGGCGCCGATCGAGAGCCTGGCCTCAGCGAAACCATATGACTTTGCCGAACTGGCACACCGGCACCGTGAGATCATGATCGAGCTGTCGCGCGACGAGCAGGGTATCCCACTCGCTTTCGAGGACCGCGAGGGCCTCGCGCTCGCCAGCGCCCTCGACGATCTCCTGCGCGGCGGCACGACCAGCGGATTGATGGTGCAGCTGCCCGACTATCCCGACGTCTTCCAGACCGCCTTCGGCGATCGCGCGGTGCGACGGCGCGACAAGCCCGGCGCGAGGCTGCAGATCTACGGCCCCCTGGAATCGCGCTTGATGCAGGCCGACCGCATCATCGTCGGCGGCCTGATCGAGGGCGTCTGGCCGCCGGCGCCTCGCATCGATCCCTGGCTGAGCCGGCCGATGCGGCACGAGCTCGGCCTCGATCTGCCGGAGCGCCGCATCGGCCTCTCCGCCCATGACTTCGCGCAACTGCTGGGCGGCGTCGAGGTCATCCTCACCCATTCCGCCAAGGCGGGCGGCGCGCCCGCGGTGGCCTCGCGCTTCCTGCACCGGCTCGAGGCGGTCGCGGGCGACGAGCTCTGGAAGGCCGCCATTCGCGCCGGTGAGACGTATGTGCGATTTGCAAACAGGCTGGATCAGCCCGACAAGGTCGAGCCGATCAAGCAGCCCGAGCCGCGGCCGCCGCGCGCGACGCGGCCGCTGAGAATGTCGGTCACCGCGATCGAGGACTGGCTGCGCGATCCCTACACGATCTACGCAAAACACATCTTGCGGCTGGATGCGCTCGATCCCGTCGACATGCCCTTGTCGGCCGCCGACCGTGGCTCTGCGATCCACGAAGCGCTTGGTGAGTTCACCAAGTCCTATGCTTCGTCTCTGCCCGACGATCCCGCCCGTGTGCTGCGCGAGATCGGCGAAAAGCACTTCGCACCTTTGATGGAACGTCCCGAGGCGCGAGCGCTGTGGTGGCCGCGCTTCCAGCGCATCGCGCGCTGGTTCGGTGAATGGGAGACCGCGCGCCGCGAGGCGATCGAGGCGGTCACCGCAGAAACCCGCGGCGAGATCTCGATCCCACTCGACAATGCGCGCACGTTCTATCTCTCCGCGCGCGCCGACCGCATCGAGCGGCGCCAGGGCGGCAGCTACGCCATCCTCGACTACAAGACCGGGCAGCCACCGACCGGCAAGCAGGTGCGCATGGGCCTGTCGCCGCAGCTGACGCTGGAGGCCGCGATCCTGCGCGAAGGCGGCTTCGCTGATATCGACGCGGGCTCGTCAGTGAGCCAGCTCGTCTATGTGCGCGTGAGCGGCAACAACCCGCCGGGCGAGGAGCGCATTCTCGAGCTCAGATATCGGCAGAGCGACGCACAGCAGCCGCCTGACACGGCGGCCGCGGAAGCACGCGCCAAGCTGGAGGCGCTGATCCGCGCCTTCGAGGACGAGAACCAGCCCTACACCTCGCTGAACCTGCCGATGTGGACGAACCGCTACGGCGCCTATGACGACCTCGCCCGGATCAAGGAATGGTCGGCCGCGGGCGGATTGGGGATCGAGGAATGGTGAAGGCACCGCGCCCCATCCCCGACGAGGTGCGTGCGCGGCAGGCGCGCGCGTCGGATCCGACCGCCTCGGCCTTCGTGTCGGCCAATGCCGGCTCGGGCAAGACCCATGTGCTGGTGCAGCGCGTGATCCGCCTCTTGCTGTCGGGCGTGCCGCCGGAAAAGATCCTCTGCATCACCTTCACCAAGGCCGCCGCCGCCAACATGGCCGAGCGCGTGTTCACCACGCTCGGGCATTGGGTGACGCTGGATGACCCCGCGCTCGACGCGGCGATCCGCGCGGTCGGCATCCCGCATCCCAATGCAAAGCTGCGCCGTGACGCGCGAAAGCTGTTTGCTTGCGCGCTGGAGACGCCGGGCGGCTTGAAGGTGCAGACCATCCACGCGCTGTGCACGCGCCTGCTGCAGCAATTCCCGTTCGAGGCCAACGTGCCTGCGCGCTTCTCCGTCATCGACGAGCGCGACCAGAACGACATGATGGAGCGCGCCAATCTGAAGGTACTGCTGGAGGCCGCGCGCGATCCCGAGAGCGTCACCGGCCGCGCCTTGCTGACCGCGATGGCGAGCGCCGCCGACGTCACCTTCAAGGAGGTCGTGCGCGAGGCCTGTCTCAGCCGCGATCATTTCATGGCCTGGACAGACGGGGCCGGCAACGCGGAAGCTGCTGCCGCGCAGATGGCGGCGGCGCTGGGCGTCGATGCCGGGGACCGGATCGAGGACGTCGAGACGGAGATTCTCGATGGGCCCTATTTGCCGCGCTCGCGCTGGGACGACATCGCCTTTTCGCTGGAGGACGGCAGCAAGTCCGACAATGACCAGGCTGGCCGGCTCCGCGAAGCCAAGATATTTTCCGGCAGCGCGCAGGTTGACGCCTATCTCGGGGTCTTCCTCACCGACGAAAAGCTGCCGCGCAAGACGCTGCTGACCAAGAAATTTTGTGATCATAATCCCTCCGTCGCCCGCCTGTTCGAGGCGGAGGCGCAGCGCGTGAGCGGATTGGTCGAGAAGCGCCGCGCCGTGACCATGCGCGACCGCACCGCAGCCTTGCTGCATATCGCGACCGCGGCCGCCGCAAACTATCGCCGCGAAAAGCAGGAGCGCGGCCTGCTCGACTACGACGATCTCATCGACAAGACGCTGGCGATGCTCGACCGCATCTCCTCGGGCTGGGTGCATTACAAGCTCGATCGCGGTGTCGACCACGTCCTGATCGACGAGGCCCAGGACACCAGCCCGCGGCAATGGGACATCGTCGCCCACATCATCTCCGAGTTCACCGCCGGCGAAGGCGCGCGCGAGGGATTGAACCGCACCATCTTCGCGGTCGGCGACGAAAAACAGTCGATCTTCTCGTTCCAGGGCGCCGCGCCGCACGAATTCGACGCGCGCCGGCGCGAGCTGCACCGCAAATTCACCGCCGCCGGGCTGAAATTCGACCCCGTTGCTTTCACCTATTCGTTCCGCTCGGGCGCCACCATCCTGCACTCGGTCGACCACGTCTTCCGCGATCCCCAGATCTACAAGAGCATCCATTCGGTCGAGATCGGCCACCCCCTGCACAATGCACTCGCTGACGCCGGCCCCAGCGTGATCGAGCTGTGGGATCTTGCCGAGGCCGACGACCGGCAGGAGATCGAGGGCTGGCGCGCGCCGTTCGACGGCGTTGCCGCCACGAGCCCCGAGGTCAAGCTGGCGCGCCGCATCCAGGCCGAGATCAAGCGGCTGGTTGAGAGCGGCACGCTGACGGGACACGAAGGCGAGCGCCGGCCTCTGCGTTACGGCGACATGCTGATCCTGGTTCGCCGGCGCGGCAATGCGTTCGACGCGGTGATCCAGGCGCTGAAGCACGCGGGCGTGCCCGTCGCCGGCGCCGACCGGCTCAAACTCACCGAGCATATCGCGATCATCGATTTGATGAACCTCGCGGACGCTCTGCTGCTGCCGCAGGACGATCTCGCGCTCGCGGTGGCGCTGAAGAGCCCGCTGTTCGGACTCGACGACGACGACCTGTTCCAGCTGGCCCATGACCGCAAGGGGTCGCTGCGCCGCGCGCTCGGCGAGCACGCCGTCGGCAACGAGAAGTTCGCGACCGCGCTGCGTCGCCTGGAAGCCTGCGAGATGTGGGCGCGCGAGGAGACGCCGTTCGCCTTCTACGCCTGGCTGCTCGGCGGCGACGGTGGCCGCGCCCGCATGCTGCGCCGGCTCGGTCACGAAGCCAACGACGCGCTCGACGAGTTCCTGGAGCTGGCGCTGAACTACGAGCGCAAGGCGCCGGCCTCGCTGCAGGGCTTCATGGCGTGGCTGCGCTCGGCCGACACCGAGGTGAAGCGCGACATGGAGATCTCGCGCGACGAGGTGCGGGTGATGACCGTGCACGGCGCCAAGGGTCTCGAAGCCTCCGTCGTGTTCATGGTCGACACCACGTCGTCGCCCGCGGACTCGCAGCGGGTCCGGCTGATCCACGTGCCGCGCGGCAATGGCGGCGAGGTCGTGGTCTGGGCCGGCCGCAAGGCCGACGATCCCAAGCCGGTCGCGGACGCACGCAAGGCGATGATCGACGAGACCGAGGACGAATATCGCCGCCTGCTCTATGTCGCGATGACGCGCGCGGCAGACCGGCTGATTGTCGGCGGCTGCATGCCCGGCAACATGAAGACGGTCCGCAAGCTCAGCTGGTACGATTTGGTCGACACCGGGCTCGCCGGCTCCGGTCTGGACAAGCAGGTGATCGAGACGCCGCTCGGCAAGGTGACCCGATTCGCCCGGCCGGAGGATGTGGCGGCGCTGGGCACGCCGGCGGCATCCGTGGACCAGACCGTTGCCCTCCCCGATTGGCTACGGGAGGCGGCGCCACGCGAGACCACCGACGATGACATGGTGCGCCCGTCGGGTCAGCCGGCCGACGAAGGCCGCAGCGTGCGATCCGGCGAATCGGTGCAGTCCCGCGCGCTCGCATTGCAACGCGGCACGCTGGTGCATCGGCTGCTGCAATCCCTCCCCGACATCGCCGTCGAGCGGCGTCGCGAGGCGGCCCTCGGCTTCATGGCGCGCAATGCCGCGGACTGGACCGACGCCGATCGCACCGCACTGGCCGACAAGGTGCTCGCTTTGATCACTGAACCGCGCTTTGCGCCGGTCTTTGCCGCCGGCAGCCGGGCGGAAGTCGCCATCGCCGGCCGGCTGGAGCGGCCGGGCCGCCCGCCGGCCTTGGTGTCGGGGCAGATCGATCGGCTGGTCGTGCGTTCGGATGAGGTTTTGATCGTCGATTTCAAGACCAATCAGGCGGCGCCTGCGAGCGCGGCTCAGGCGCCCGTCGCCTATGTCCGGCAACTTGCGCTGTACCGGGCGGTGCTGGCGCGGCTTTATCCCCAAAAGCCCATCCGGGCCGTTCTGCTCTGGACCGAGGCCCTTGAATATATGGAGATTTCAGCCCCCGCGCTGGACGCGGCGCTGGCATCCCTTCATCTCGGTGTGAGCGTCCTTGACCCGGCAAGAAGCCGTTCATAGGTTCACCCCATGATCCCGGGCGCGATTCCAGGTCGCGCCGATTCTTTCAACCCGTGTGAGGTACTCCCAATGGCCGTTAGCAAGGTTTCCGACGCCGATTTCGAAGCCGAAGTGCTCAAGGCGAACGGCCCCGTGGTCGTCGATTTCTGGGCGGAGTGGTGCGGCCCGTGCCGCATGATCGCACCCGCGCTCGACGAGATCGCCGGCGCGATGGGCGACAAGGTCAAGATCGTGAAGCTCAACGTCGACGAGAGCCCGAAGACCGCCTCGAAGTACGGCGTGATGTCGATCCCCACCCTGATGATCTTCAAGGGCGGCGAGATGGCCTCCCGCCAGGTCGGCGCCGCGCCGAAGGCGAAGCTGCAGCAGTGGATCACCTCCGCGGTCTGATCCGTTTCGCGCAAGATTATTTTCGACAACGGCCGGCGAAAGCCGGCCGTTCTGCGTTGACGGGACGTGTTCAGCGTATGACGAGTCCCGTCCTTGCCAGCCCCTCCCCGAAAGCGCGCCCGAAGATCGACCTCGCTCGTTGCGATGGAGGCGCGCTCGGTCGACGAGATCCCGCGCGGCAAGGAGTGGCAGTACGAGCCGAAATGGGACGGCTTTCGCTGTCTCCTCTCGCGCGACGGCAGCCGGGTCGATCTGCGCTCGAAGTCAGGTGAGGACCTCGCGCGCTATTTTCCGGAAGTGGTGGCCGCTGCCCTGAAGCTCAAAGCGGATCGTTTCACGCTCGACGGCGAGCTCGTCGTGCCGCACGGCAAGGGTTTTTCCTTCGACGCGCTGCTGCAACGGATCCATCCCGCCGCAAGCCGCGTGAAGAAGCTCTCGGAAGAAACCCCGGCGCTCTATCTCGCCTTCGATCTGCTCGCGACCGCCAGAGACGAGCAGCTTGCCAAAAAGTTGCTGAGCGAACGGCGGCCGGTGCTGGAAGCATTTGCGAAAGCCAATCTGAAAGGCGGCATCTTTCGTCTCTCGCCGTCCACGACCAGCTATGCCACGGCCAAAAAGTGGCTGGCGCAATCCGGCGGCGGCTCGGACGGCGTCATCGCCAAGCGGATCGACCTGCCGTATCAGGCCGGAAATCGCGACGGCATGCAGAAGATCAAGAAATTCCGCAGCGCCGATTGCGTGGTCGGCGGCTTCCGCTATGCCACCAACAAGATCGCCGGCCGCAAGGTGGTGGGATCGCTGCTGCTCGGGCTCTATGACACGAAGGGACTGTTGCACCATGTCGGCTTCACCTCGGCGATCAAGGCGGGCGAGAAGCCCGAACTGACCGACCGGCTGGAGGCGCTGATTGGCGAGCCCGGCTTTACCGGCAACGCGCCGGGCGGACCGAGCCGCTGGTCGACCGAGCGCTCAGCAAAGTGGTGCCCGCTGAAGCCGAAGCTGGTGATCGAAGTTTGCTACGACCATTTCAGCGGCGAGCGCTTTCGCCATGGCACCTCGATCCTGCGCTGGCGCCCGGACAAGGCCCCGCGGCAATGCAGCTTCGATCAGTTGAAGCAGAAGGCGGCCCATCCGATGAAGCTGCTGAAGTAGCACGGTCTGGTGCCCCGGACGCAGCGCGAAGCGCTGCAGAGCTTTGTGCTGCACCGCGCCCGGGACACGAGCGTGGTTACCCGATCCATCCCGTCGCGAGCGCGTTCGCGAGCTCAGGCTGCCCGTTGCGACGTGCGAGCACCGCCATAGCCTCGTGATCATACGCGACGTTTCGGAACGTCACCTGCCAGGCACCATCAAACAATTCGAGGATCGCATAGCGCGCGTGCGGCGTGCCGGCTTCGACGACATGCGGATACGGATGCTTGTCGCGAAAACCGGGGCAACCGACGCTGCCGGGATTGACGATCAGCCGGCCGTCACGCAACCGCACGGCACGGGCGAGATGGGTGTGGGCGCAGAGGATCAGCGGTTGCGTGACGCCATGCGCGAATTGCTCGATCCGGTCCAGCGGCGACAGCGCCACCGCGCCGTCGGGATGCACAATGTCGAGCCAATAGATCTCGTCATTGCCGGGGGTCGCATGACAGAGAAACACCTGATCGCGAAATACAAGCGTCATCGGCTGCGCACGCAGCCAGTCGAGTTGCGCGGCATTCAGTGCGTCATGGGCGGGACGGTCCCACGAGCCCATCTTCTCCGGCGGACGGTCGAGCAGATAGCGGTCGTGATTGCCGAGCACGTGCACGGCGTCGAGCGGCATCAGCATTTCCATCGTGCGGCGGGCATCGAGCGGGCCGCTCAGCATGTCGCCGAGATTGACGATGTCGGTGATGCCAAGCGCGCGGATGTCGGCGAGCACCGCCTCCAGCGCAAGGTAGTTTCCGTGGACGTCGGCGATGGCCGCAAAGCGCATTGTCGTGATCCCCTAATCTCGTGCCCCGGACGCGGCGCATCACGCAGTGGTGCGCTGCTGAGCCGGAGCCCATGGTGCGGCATTCCGGGTCCCGGCTCGCGCTTCGCGCGTCCGCGACACGCAACCTCATGCAGGAGGCGTGCCGTTGATCGCCAGCACGTGACCGGCCAGATACAGCGAGCCCGTGATCAGGATGCGCGGCGGCACCTCATAAGCGAGCTTCGACAGGGCCCGCAGCGCGGCTTCGACGTCGGGCGCGGGCTCGACGCGCATGCCGAGGCTGCGCGCGGCGTCGGCGAGGCGGTCGGCCGGCATTGCGTTCTCGGTGTCGGGGATCGGCACCGCGATGATGTGGCGGGTGAGGCCGGCGAAATTGGCCAGGAAGCCTTGCGCATCCTTGTTGGCCATCATGCCTGCGATGACGACCAGCGGCCGCGACACCCGCTCTTCGAGGTCGCCCAGCGCCGCGGCCGCGACACGCCCGCCTTCGACATTGTGCCCGCCATCGAGCCAGATCTCCGAGCCCTGCGGACCCCAGGACAGCAGCTCGCCCGAGGTGATGCGCTGCATCCGCGCCGGCCATTCGGCGCCCACGATGCCGGCCTCGAAGGCGGCCTGATTGATCTTGAAATCCGGAACCGCGCGCAGCGTCGCGATCGCGAGCCCGGCATTGTCGAACTGATGGCGGCCGAACAGGCGCGGTGCCGGCAGATCCATCAGGCCACGATCGTCGGAATAGACCAGACGTCCGCGCTCGACATTGACGTGCCAGTTCTCGTTCGCGGCAAACAGCGGCGCACGCATGCGCCTCGCCTGCGCCTCGATCACCGCCATGGCGTCCGGCGATTGCTCCGCAGAGATCACGGGCACGCCGCGCTTGATGATCGCCGCCTTCTCGCCGGCAATCGATGTCAGGGTATCCCCGAGGAAGTCCATGTGGTCCATGCTGACGGGGGTGATCACGCAGGCCGCAGGAGTGTCGATCACATTGGTCGAGTCGAGCCGGCCGCCGAGGCCGACTTCGAGCAACACGACGTCAGCCGGATTCTGCGCGAACAGATGAAAGGCGGCTGCCGTCTTCAGCTCGAACAAGGTCGCGACCTCGCCGGCATTGACGCGCTCGACCTCTTCCAGCGCCGCGCGTAGTTCATCGTCACCGACCAGCACGCCGCCGCCGGCGCGGCCGAGCCGGAAGCATTCGTTGATGCGGACGAGGTAGGGCGAGGTATAGGCGTGGACGCGCAAGCCCGCAGCCTCCAGCGTCGCGCGCAGATAAGCCAGCGTCGAGCCCTTGCCGTTGGTGCCGGCGATGTGGATCACCGGCGGCAGCTTGCGTTCGGGATGGCCGAGCCGCGCGAGCAGGCGGTGCATCCGCTCGAGGCCGAGATCGATGCGCTTCTGATGCAGGGCCGACAGCCGCCCGATCAATTCGCCGAGCGGCGTCTTCGTGCTGTCAGGGGACGCGTTCACGCGTGGGGCGCAGCCGGCGCCGTCTCAGCGGCCGATACGATCTGTGCCGGGCTCGTCACGGCCTGGGTCGGCTTCGATACGCCCTCCTGCGCCGGCGCCTTGGTCAGCAGGCGGCAGAGCCGCGCCAGGGTCGGGCGCAACTCATGACGATGCACGACCATGTCGACCATGCCGTGCTCCTTGAGATACTCGGCGCGCTGGAAGCCTTCGGGCAGCTTCTCGCGGATGGTCTGCTCGATCACGCGCGCGCCGGCAAAACCGATCAGCGCGCCGGGCTCGGCGATCTGCACGTCGCCCAGCATCGCGTAGGACGCAGTGACGCCGCCGGTGGTCGGATTGGTCAGCACGACGATGTAGGGCAGCTTGGCCTCGCGCAGCATCTGCACTGCGACCGTGGTCCGCGGCATCTGCATCAGCGACAGGATGCCTTCCTGCATGCGCGCACCGCCGGATGCGGCGAACACGATGAACGGAGACTTCTTCTCGACCGCGAGCTCGAGCCCGCGCACGATGGCTTCGCCTGCGGCCATGCCGAGCGAGCCGCCCATGAAGTCGAAATCCTGCACGGCGACGACGACGGCGGCGCCTTCGAGCTTGCCGTAGCCGACCTTGATCGCGTCATTGAGGTTGGTTCGCGCGCGGGCATCCTTGATGCGGTCGACGTATTTCTTCTCGTCGCGGAACTTGAGCGGGTCGGGCGTCACGTCGGGCAGCGCCACGTCGTACCAGGTCTCGTTGTCGAAGATCGACTTCAAGCGCGCCACCGCGCCCATGCGCATGTGGTAGTTCGAGCCGGGGATGACGAACTGGTTGGCCTCGACGTCCTTGTAGAACACGAGCTGTCCGGAATCCGGGCACTTGATCCACAGATTCTCCGGCGTTTCCCGCCGCAGCATGTTGCGGATCTTCGGCCGGACCACATTGGTAAGCCAGTTCATGGTTTGCTCCGATGTGCGAGCCCCCGCTGGGGTTCGCCTGAAGGGATATATGGCCGCCGGACCTAGCCCCGGCAAGCCGTCGTCTCGGGCCTATTCGGCCGCCTGTTGCGCGCCCTTGACGCCCTGGGCCAGGGCTGCGGTCAGCTCGGCGACGGCATTGACGGTCTTGGCCGTCGCGCGCCCTTCCGCATCGAGGCTGTTCTTGAGCGCATCGACCAGCGCAGTGCCGACCACCGAGCCATCGGCCTTCTCGGCAATGGCACGTGCCGCCTCCGGCGTGCGGATGCCGAAACCGACGCATATCGGCAGCTTGGTGTGCCGCTTGATGCGCGCGACAGCGTCGCCGACGACATTCGCGTCCGCCGCCGCTGCACCGGTGATGCCGGCGATCGAGACGTAATAGACAAAGCCAGAGGTGTTCGCGAGCACCGCGGGCAGGCGCTTGTCGTCGGTGGTCGGAGTCGCCAGGCGAATGAAGTTCAGGCCGGCCTTCAGCGCGGGAATGCAGAGCTCGTCGTCTTCCTCCGGCGGCAGATCGACGATGATCAGGCCGTCGACACCGACCGTCTTGGCATCGGTCAGGAACTTGTCGACGCCGTAAATGTAGATCGGATTGTAATAACCCATCAGCACCAGCGGCGTGACATTGTCGTCCTTGCGGAAGTCGCGCACCAATTCCAGCGTCTTCTTCAAGGTCATGCCGACCTTGAGCGCGCGCAGACCTGCAGCCTGAATCGAGGGACCATCCGCCATCGGATCGGTGAAGGGGATGCCGAGTTCGATGACGTCGGCGCCTGATTTCGAGAGCGCCTTGACGATCTCGAGCGACGTCGCCGGATCAGGATCGCCGGCCATCACATAGGTGACGAAGGCCGCGCGGCCCTGCTTCTTCAGCTCGGCAAAACGGGTGTCGATACGCGTGGTCACTTCTTGCCCCTCAGGATGTCGCCGACCTGCGGGACGTCCTTGTCGCCGCGGCCGGAGAGATTGACGACCATCAGGTGGTCTTTCGGCCGCTTCGGTGCCAGCTCCATCACCTTGGCGATGGCATGCGCGGGCTCGAGCGCGGGAATGATGCCCTCGAGCTTCGACAGCAGCTGGAACGCGGCGAGCGCCTCGTCATCGGTCGCCGAGAGATAGTTCACGCGGCCGACCTCGTGCAGCCAGGAATGCTCGGGCCCGATGCCGGGATAGTCGAGGCCGGCCGAGATCGAATGGGCGTCCTGGATCTGCCCGTCGGCGTTCATCAGGAGATAGGTGCGGTTGCCGTGGAGCACGCCGGGGCGGCCGCCCGCGATCGAGGCCGCGTGCAGTTGCGTCAGGCCGTGGCCTGCGGCCTCGACGCCAAAGATTTCCACGGAGGGATCGTCGAGGAACGGATGGAACAGGCCCATCGCGTTGGAGCCGCCGCCGATGCAGGCGACCAGCGAATCCGGCAGGCGACCCTCGATCTCCTGCATCTGCGCCTTGGTCTCGTGGCCGATGATCGACTGGAAGTCGCGCACCAGCATCGGATAGGGATGCGGGCCTGCGACCGTACCGATGCAGTAGAAGGTGTTGTGCACGTTGGTGACCCAATCGCGCAGCGCCTCGTTCATGGCGTCCTTCAGCGTGCGCGTGCCCGACTGCACCGGGACCACCGTCGCGCCCAGCATCTCCATGCGAATGACGTTGGGCTGCTGCCGCTCGACGTCGACCGCGCCCATATAGACCACGCATTCCAGGCCGAAGCGCGCACACAGCGTCGCGGTGGCGACACCGTGCTGGCCCGCGCCGGTCTCGGCGATGATGCGCTTCTTGCCCATGCGCCGCGCCAGCATGATCTGGCCGAGCACGTTGTTCACCTTGTGCGAGCCGGTGTGGTTCAGCTCTTCGCGCTTGAGGTAGATCTTTGCGCCGCCGAGATGCTCGGTCAGGCGTTCTGCGAAATATAGCGGCGAGGGCCGGCCGACATAGCTCTTGAGATAGCCGTTCATCTCGGCCTGGAACGCCGGATCGGCCTTGGCCGCTGTGTAGGCCTTCTCCAGGTCGAGGATCAGCGGCATCAGGGTTTCGGCGACGAAGCGTCCACCGAAAATGCCGAAATGGCCGCGATCGTCGGGGCCGCTGCGATAGGAATTGGGTTTGGCGACGTTCATCGAACACTCAACTCTTGGCTGGCGCGCGCGGCGCGAATGAAGGCTTTGATCATCTCCGGGTCCTTCACGCCGGGAGCGCTCTCGACACCGGAGGAAACATCGACGCCGCCAGCGCGAGTGACGCGCAGGGCTTCGGCGACGTTCCCCGCATGCAGACCGCCCGAAACCATATACGGCAGCTTGAGCTCAAGGTTTCCGAGCAGGCGCCAGTCGAAGGGCGTACCGAGGCCGCCGGGCCGCGTCGCGTCTTTCGGTGCTCGCGCGTCGAACAGGATGCGGTCGGCAACCGCCGCGTAGCCAGGCAGCACGGCAAGATCCGCAGCCACCTCGACCGGCACCACTTTCATCACCGGGCGGCCGAACCGCTGCTTGATGTCGCGCAGCCGCGCGACGCTTTCCTTGCCGTGGAGCTGGAAGATGTCCGGCGACAGCGCGTCCATGATGTTGTCGAACGTGGCATCATCGGCATCGACGGTGAGCGCCACCTTGAGCGCGCGCCCCCTCACCTGGCGACCGAGGTCGCGGCCGAGCTCCAGGGACAGGTGCCGCGGCGACGGCGGAAAGAACACGAACCCCACCATATCCGCACCCGCCTCAAGCGCCGTTTGAAGCGTCTCGGGCGTGGACAGGCCGCAGATCTTGACGAGCAGGGACATGGTCTCAATGCAAATGGAGGCCGCAGGTCCGCGGCCGGAAAACGGGGCTTTCGGTTGCGGCCGCTTCTACAACGTCGCGCGCTGCTTGTCTCGCCCGATGGGCCCGTAAAGCCCGACCCCGGAGGGAACGGGAAGGCGCTGGGACTGTGGCCTTGCTGCAGCCGCCTGGGCCCGCAGATCGGCCAGTTCGCCCTTGGCGGCCCGGGCATCCGCCTCATGCCGGCGCGCGGAGCGCCGCCAGTGCCGCTGGCCGAACCAGACGGCGCAGCCGCCGGCGAAGACGCCGATAGCCGCCACCAGGATCAGCAGCAGGAACAGCGGCAAGGTGACCGACAAGGACGGGTCGTTCGCAATGAAGGGATCGAACGAGACCGTGACGAAATGCCGGTTGGCGACGGCGAAGGTCACCAGGATCAGGCCCAGCGGAAGCACGATCAGCGCGGTCAGGAACTTTCGCATCTCGCTTTGCTCGCCTTGAATCAAGCTTGCGGCCGCATGCACGACCGCAAGACAAATCCCCATGCCAGCTCAGTCTGGGGCGCCCGGATCCGGATGATCGCGGTTCAGCCGCTCGCGCATTTCCTTGCCGGTCTTGAAGAACGGAACGCTCTTCTGATCGACGGGCACATGCGCGCCAGTCCGCGGATTGCGCCCGGCGCGTGCAGGGCGATGCTTGACCGAGAAGGCACCGAAGCCGCGCAGCTCGACGCGGTCACCGCGTGCGAGGGCCGCTACGATCTCTTCGAGAATCGCATTCACAATGTTCTCGACATCCCGCTGGTACAGATGCGGGTTGTGCTCGGCGATACGCTGAACAAGTTCGGATTTGATCATCGAGAGATAGGACCCGGAAGCGTGCGGATGACCATTTCCGTGAAAATACCTTGATCTGTCAAGACGCTAAATGAAGGCTGAGCGTCGTGAAAATGCGTGACAAATGCCGAAAAAGCGGGCTGTCCCGATGCCCGTCAGACGGGAAAACCTTGGGAAGCTCGCCCGGCCCCTCAGTTTGAGGCGGCCGGTTGCCACAGAGCCAGCATTCCATCCATTCCAAACCGATCGACCGCCTGCGCGACGCCGGTTTGCCCGATTTGATGCGCAATCGAGCCTAAACCAA
Source organism: Bradyrhizobium sp. T-12 (assembly GCF_058314695.1). Classification (NCBI taxonomy): domain Bacteria; kingdom Pseudomonadati; phylum Pseudomonadota; class Alphaproteobacteria; order Hyphomicrobiales; family Nitrobacteraceae; genus Bradyrhizobium; species Bradyrhizobium sp. T-12. Next base: position 107,580 of record NZ_CM177756.1, read on the forward strand.
GCGCTTCCAGCGTGACGGCGGCCGCCGTCTTGAGGAACGGCAGATCGCCAAATCGCGGCTCGAGCTTGTAGTTGCGTACCGGCAGACCCTTCTTGACGCTCTTGTTCTCGACCAGCCAGGTCACCGCCGTCTTCTCATCGCCGATCTGGTCGATCAGCTTGAGATCGATCGCCTGGCGTCCGGTGAAGACGCGGCCGTCGGCCACTTTCTCGAGCTGCGTGTCATCCATGCCACGCCGTTCCTTCACCAGTCCCCTGAACCAGGCGTAGGAATCCTTCACCAGCGCGTCGAGGGCGGCGCGCGCCTCGGGACTGGTCGGCTCGAAACCATTGGGTGCGGCCTTCAGAGGCGACGACTTCACCTCCTCGACCTTGACGCCGATCGTCTTCAAGAGCTCGGAGACGTTGGGATATTGGAACAGCACGCCGATCGAGCCGACCAGCGAGCTCTGCTGGGCGATGATGTGATCGCTGGCGATCGCCGTGATGTAGCCGCCGGAGGCCGCCAGGCCCTCGACCACAACCACCAGCGGCTTCTTCGCTTTCAGCCGGACCAGCGAATCGTAGAGCTGCTCGGAGCCGGCGGTGGTGCCGCCCGGCGAATTGATGTGGACGATGACGGCGGCGGCCTGCGAATTCTCGAGCCGCTCCAGCGCCTGCGTGCGATCGGAATCGCTGCGGATCAATCCCTCGATCTGGACCCGCGCGATCGAGCCGGCGGATACGAAGGACCCCCGCGCACCCGGCGTCGCAATCAACGCGACGCTTGCGATCGCCGCGATCGCGATCAGCGCGGCCATGACGCGCCAGAACGTCAGCTTGCGACGGATCCGCCGACGGTCGACGATGATGTCCGAATCGAGCGACATCGGAATATCTCCAAATGAAAGACTGGACGCGTTGTGCCGTCACGAGATGACCGACGGCTTATCTCGATACATCAATTGCGGCGCAATTTGAAGAAAACAAGGCTGTAAGCGGTAGCTGCGTAGCCCGGATGGAGCGCAAGCGTAATCCGGGGCCGTCACCGCGCCGAAAGACCTTCCCGGATTACGCTTTGCTCCATCCGGGCTACGGGCAACAAGGCCAACAAAAAAGCCCCGGCTTGCGCCGGGGCTTCGATGTCAGCGAAAGCTGCGTTTCGCTTACTTGCTGTCGCGGTTCTTGAGCGCGGTGCCCAGGATGTCGCCGAGCGTCGCACCCGAATCCGAGGAGCCGTACTGCGCGATGGCTTCCTTCTCTTCGGCGACTTCGAGCGCTTTGATCGACACCTGGACCTTGCGGGCCTTCTTGTCGAACTGGATGACGCGGGCATCGACTTTCTCGCCGACGGCGAAGCGTTCGGCGCGCTGATCGTTGCGGTCACGGGCAAGCTCGGAGCGCTTGATGAAGGTCGAGAAGTCGGTCCCGGTGATCTTCACCTCGATACCGCTTTCCTTCACTTCGAGCACTTCGCAGGTCACGACCGCGCCCTTCTTGACATCGCCCGGCTCGGCGAAGGGGTCGCCTTCGAGCTGCTTGATGCCGAGCGAGATGCGCTCCTTCTCGACGTCCACGTCGAGCACCACGGCCTTCACCATGTCGCCCTTCTTGTAGTTGTCGATCACCTGCTCGCCCGGAAGCTTCCAGTCGAGGTCGGAGAGATGGACCATGCCGTCGACGTCGCCCTCGAGGCCCAGGAACAGACCGAACTCGGTCTTGTTCTTGACTTCGCCCTCGACCACCGAACCGGTCGGGTGACCTTCGACGAAGACCTCCCACGGATTGCGCATGGTCTGCTTGAGGCCGAGCGAGATGCGGCGCTTGACGGAATCGACTTCCAGCACCTGCACTTCGACTTCCTGCGAGGTCGAAACGATCTTGCCGGGGTGCATGTTCTTCTTGGTCCACGACATCTCGGAGACGTGGATCAGGCCTTCGATGCCCGGCTCGAGCTCGACGAACGCACCGTAGTCGGTGATGTTGGTGACGCGGCCAGTGAAGCGGGCCTGCAGCGGGTACTTCGCCTCGATGCCCTGCCACGGATCGTCCAGCAGCTGCTTCATGCCCAGCGAGATGCGGTGCGTCTCGTGGTTGATCTTGATGATCTTGACCTTCACGGTCTGGCCGATCGAGAGCACCTCGGTCGGGTGGTTGACGCGGCGCCACGCGATGTCGGTGACGTGCAGCAGGCCGTCGATGCCGCCGAGGTCAACGAACGCACCGTAATCGGTGATGTTCTTGACCACGCCGTCGATGACCTGACCCTCTTCGAGGTTCTGCACCAGCTCCTGGCGCTGCTCGGCGCGGGTCTCTTCGAGAACCGTGCGGCGGGACACCACGATGTTGCCGCGGCGGCGGTCCATCTTGAGGATCTGGAACGGCTGCGAGTTGTTCATCAGCGGCGCAACGTCGCGGATCGGACGGATGTCGACCTGCGAGCGCGGCAGGAAGGCCACGGCACCGTCGAGGTCGACGGTGAAGCCGCCCTTGACCTGGTTGAAGATGACGCCGTTGACCTTTTCGTTGTTCTGGAACGCCTTCTCGAGCTTGCCCCAGCTCTCTTCGCGGCGCGCCTTGTCGCGCGACAGCACGGCTTCGCCGAGGGCGTTCTCGATGCGGTCGAGGAACACTTCAACCTCGTCGCCGACCTTCAGTTCACTGTCACGGCCGGGGCCGGAAAATTCGCGCAGGGCGACGCGGCCCTCGGTCTTCAGGCCGACGTCGATGACGGCCATGTCCTTTTCAATTGCAACCACCTTGCCCTTGACGACGGAGCTTTCCTGCAGGTTGCCGCCTGCGAAGGACTCGTCGAGCATCGCGGCGAAATCGTCGCGCGACGGGCTATAGGTATCAGCAGAAGTCGAAGCCATTTGTTCTCCAGTTGCGGATGTCGTGCCGGCCGTTGGGTTCATGGGCGCATCGCACACGCAGTGTCGGAAGGTCCGCAGAACCTTCGAGCGACCGCTCGCAGCCCCGGCTTGACACCGGAACGGCGGAAGCGGGCCGGCTGAGGCCCGCGCGTTCGATACGTGGAAATCTTGTGTCCGGAGCCTGGATCGCGCCGGTCCCGAAACAGGGACCTGACGTATCGACCTCAAAGAGCGGGAGCGGGCACTTCCTCCAATGACGGCGGCGGCTTAACCCCGCGACCGGCCCGCTCGGACGGCCTCGATAATGTCGATGGCGGCCCGGACGCCGCTCTCTATATCCAGTTGGGAGTTATCTAGCAAGTAAGCATCCGGGGCGGGCTTTAAAGGCGCAATCGGCCGGTTCTTGTCGCGTTCGTCGCGCTGGATGATATCGGCGAGCACGGCGGCTTCGTCGGCCTCCTCGCCCCTGGCCTTGGCTTCCATGGTCCGGCGGCGGGCGCGGACCTTGGGGTCGGCGACGACGAAGATCTTCACGTCGGCATCGGGGCAGATCACGGTTCCAATGTCCCGGCCATCAAGCACGGCGCCGGGCGGATCGGCGGCGAATTGCCGCTGGAAATTGACCAGGACCTCGCGAACCCTGGGGATCGCCGAGACGATCGAGGCGCCCTCGCCGGCCTTCTGGGTCTTCAGGGCGGGATTGCCGAACTTTTCGGGATCGAGCTCCAGGGCGGCCTGCACCGCGGCGGCCTCGTCGCGGAGATCATGACCTGATTGCATCAGGGCATAGGCCACCGCGCGGTAGATCACGCCGGTATCGAGATGACGATAGCCGTAATGGTGCGCAAGACGCTTGCCGAGCGTCCCCTTGCCCGAGGCCGCGGGCCCGTCGATGGCGATGATCATGAAAACTCGGCCCCTAAAGAACGCATCATCGGAATGAAGTCCGGGAAACTCGTGGCGATAAAGGCGGTGTCGTCGACGGTCACGGGCTGATCGGAGGCGCAACCCATCACCAGCGCCGACATCGCGATGCGATGGTCCATGTGGGTGGCGACGGTGCCGCCGCCGGGAACGTGGCCGCGTCCCTCGACGATGAGATCGTCGCCGGAAATGGTGACCGTCACGCCGTTGACGCGCAGCATGGCGGCGGTGGCCTCCAGCCGGTCGGATTCCTTGACGCGCAGCTCCTGGAGGCCGCGCATGATCGTCGTGCCTTCGGCGAAGGACGCCGCCACGGCCAGCACCAGATATTCGTCGATCATCGATGGCGCGCGTTCGGACGGCACCTCGACCCCGCGCAGTTTCGAGGCGCGCACGCGCAATTGCGCCATCGGCTCGCCGGCGTCACGACGGACCTCGCTTTCCTCGATCGAAGCGCCCATCTCGCGCAGCGTCGTGAAAAGACCGGTGCGCAGCGGGTTGGTCATGACATCGGACAGGACGACATCCGAGCCCTCGACGATCAGCGCTGCGACGACCGGAAAGGCCGCCGAGGACGGATCGGCGGGCACCACGACGGTGGCACCATGCAGTTCGGGCTGGCCCTTGAGCGTGATGCGGCGGCCGTGCTGGCCTTCCTGCGCCGAGGTGATGTCGGCGCCAAAATGCTTGAGCATCAACTCGGTGTGGTCGCGGCTGGCCTCGCTCTCGATCACGGTCGTGGTGCCCGGTGCGGCAAGGCCGGCCAGCAGCACCGCCGACTTGATCTGGGCCGAGGCGACCGGGGTCGTGTAGGTGATCGGCAGCGGATCGCGCGCGCCCTGAAGGGTCAGGGGCAGGCGGCCGCCCTCGCCGCCGGAAATGACCTTCGCGCCCATCTTTTCCAGGGGATCGAGGATCCGGCGCATGGGGCGGCTGCGCAGCGAGGCATCGCCGTCGAAAACCGCCGAGATCGGGCAGCCGGCGACGGCGCCCATGACCAGCCGGCAACCGGTGCCGGAGTTGCCGAAATCCAGAGGGGTCTTGGGCGTGGCGAAGCCCGCAACGCCCACGCCGTTGACCTTCCAGGCAAAATCCCCGGTGCGCTCGACCCTGGCGCCCAGCGCCTGCATGGATTTGGCGGTGTTGAGGACGTCCTCACCCTCGAGCAGGCCCGATATCCTGGTCTCGCCGACCGCGAGCGCGCCCAGGATCAGCGCGCGGTGGGAGATCGACTTGTCGCCGGGCACCCGTACTTTCCCGGTCAGGGGACCGCTGGCGCGAGACTGAAGCGGCCTCGGTTGGTCGGAATGAGTCAAGATTGTGTCCTTGGATGAGCCCTGAGGGGACTGCGGCGCAGGTACCACATGGTCCGCGCCCCGTCACGGGCATGTCGTTCTCCCGTAATGCGCTATTGACAGCGGGCCGCCAACTAGCCAAGTGAAACACCGCTTTTCAGACATTCCCAGGATTCCTGCCGTGGCCAAGTCCGAACTCGGAACCAAACGTATTTGCCCGACCACGGGCAAGAAGTTCTATGACCTCAACAAGAATCCGGTGATCTCGCCCTATACCGGCGAAGTCGTGCCGATTGCCCCGGTGGCGCCGGCGCGTATGCCCCGTGGCGCCGAAGCCCGGCACGCGGCGACAGCGGATGCTGCGCCCGAGCCGGCAGAGGTCGAAGAGGTCTCGCTCGAGGAGGCCGACGCCGAGGAGAACACCGGCAAGGTCAAGGCCGTGGTGCCCGAATCCGAGGACGATATCGAGGTCGACGAGACCCTCGACGACGACGATGACGATGATTCGACCTTCATTGCCGATGAAGAAGAGGGCGATGAGGACGTTACCGACATCATTGGTGATGTCGGAGGTGATGAAGAGACTTGAGATCAGTCCTGATCTGTGAAAAAGGGTGCACCGCGCGAGTCGCCAGGACTCGCCGGTTGGGGTGATCCACCAGATTTCACCCCGTTAAGGACTAAGGGGCCATAGCTCAGCTGGGAGAGCGCTTGCATGGCATGCAAGAGGTCGGCGGTTCGATCCCGCCTGGCTCCACCAGCCTTCGCCCGCTTCGAAGGCAAAGCCGGCTCTGGCGAAACGCTACTTCCCGATCACCGCATTCAGCCGATCCCTGAGCGCCACGATCTCGTCCTTCATCGCCACCAACTCCGACACCGAGCAATCCGACGCCGCCAGGATCGATTGCGGCACGGCACGCGCCTTCTCCTTCAGGGCATGGCCTTGCGCCGTCAGCGCGATCAGGACCTGGCGCTCGTCCTCGCTGGAGCGGGTGCGCTTCACGAGATGCGCCGCTTCCAGCCGTTTCAGCAGCGGGGTCAGGGTGCCCGAATCCAGGAACAGCCGCTCGCCGATGTCCTTGACCGGCACGTCGTCGCGCTCCCATAGCACCAGCATCACCAGATATTGCGGATAGGTCAGGCCGAGCCGGTCCAGCAGCGGCTTGTAGACGCGGTTGAAGGCATGCGCGGCCGAATAGACCGCGAAGCAGATCTGGTTGTCGAGCCGCAGCGGCGCGTCCGCTGCCGATGATTTTCGGGGCATGGGAATCTCTTTGGGACTTGTCTCATTCTGGCGCCGCGCGCCGGCACATTCAATTGCGAACAATTAAATGTGAGACGGCGAAGTTTCAATTGCGCACAATCTAATTGTCTGCGATATAGATCGCACCCCCACCCCAAGACCCCAGGGAGACGACAATGTCCGTGAACGTCCTCTACAAGACCAGCGCCAAGGCCACCGGCGGCCGCGACGGCCATGCTGCGACCCTCGACGGCGCCCTCGACGTCAAGCTCACCACGCCGAAGGAGCTCGGCGGCGGCGGCGGCGCCGGCAACAATCCCGAGCAGCTGTTTGCGGCCGGCTATGCCGCCTGCTTCATCGGCGCGATGAAGTTCGTGGCCTCGCAGGGCGGCCCGAAGGTTCCCGCCGACGCCTCCGTCACCTCGACCGTCGGTATCGGCCCGCGCTCCGAGGGCGGCTTCGGCCTCGATATCGACCTCGCGGTCTCGCTGCCGGGCCTCGCCCGCGCGGAGGCCGAAGCACTGGTCGAAAAGGCCCACCAGGTGTGCCCCTATTCCAACGCCACGCGCGGCAATGTCGACGTTCGCCTGACGGTCGTCTGATCGGAACGGCGGATTGGCCGGCCCGAGATCCCCCTCGGGCCGGCCACTTGCGTTGATTTGCCACGCCGCGGGACTGACGCTCGGCGGCGCATATGGCCCTACGCGAGGGCCCATTGCTGGCGCAAACAAACCTCGCTAGGCCTGTGACCAAAGATCGACACAGGGGAAGCGAAGGCAATGAGTTCTGAAGCCGCCACAGGTGCCATGAGCGGACTGCGCGTCATCGATCTCACGCGCGTGCTCGGCGGTCCCTACTGCACCCAGATCCTCGCCGACCACGGCGCCGACGTGATCAAGGTCGAGCCGCCCGCCGGCGACGAGGTGCGCGAATGGGGTCCTCCCTTCCACGAGGAGGACGCGGCTTATTTCGTCGGCATCAACCGCAACAAGCGCTCGATCGGCCTCGACCTCGCCTCCGAGGGCGGCCGCATCGTGCTGCTCAAGATGCTGGAGACAGCCGACGTCCTGATCGAGAATTTCAAGCCGGGCACGCTGGAGAAATGGGGCATCGGCAACGACGTCCTCAGTAGGAAATTCCCGCGTCTCGTGCATTGCCGGATCTGCGGCTTCGGCGCCGACGGTCCGCGTGGCGGCAATCCCGGCTATGACGCCATCATCCAGGCCATGACCGGCATGATCGCCGCGACCGGCTCGCCCGAGAGCGGGCCGATGCGGATCGGCGTGCCCTTGGTCGACATCACCACCGGCCTTTATGCGGCGATCGGCATCCTGATGGCGCTGTCGGAGCGGCAGCGTTCGGGCCAGGGCCAATTCCTCGAGACCACGCTGTACGAGACCGGCCTTGCCATCATGCATCCGCACACCGCGAATTATTTCATGCATGGCAAGCCGCCCTCGCTCACCGGCAACGAGCACCCGAACCTCGTGCCTTACGCGATCTTCCCGACGAAAACCGACAACATCTTCATCGGCGTCGGCAATGACGGCACCTTCCGCAAGCTCGCCAAGGAGATCGGCAAGCCCGAGCTCGGCACCGATCCGCGCTTTGCCCGCAACAAGGACCGCATCGCCAACCGCGAGGCGCTGCGCGCCGAGCTTGCCGCCGTGTTCAGCCAGCACGAGGCCGAGCCGCTGTGCAATCGCCTGCTCGCCGCGGGCCTGCCCGCAGGGCCCGTGCAGAAGATCGACCAGGCGCTGACCAATCCGCACACGATCGCGCGCGGCGATATCATCGAGAAGGACTGGTACAAGGGCGTCGCCTCCCCGATCCGGCTCGACCGCAGCAAGCCGAGCCTGCGCCGGCTGCCGCCGAAATTCAGCCAGCACGCAGCCGAGGTGCTGGGCGAGTTCGGCTACTCCAGGGCCGAGATCGACGCGATGGTCGAAAAGGGCACGGTCTGCGGCCCCGAGCGCAAGCGGTAGAGGCCACCTCCGTCCAACGAATGATGCCGCAGTGCGGCGCGGGCACGATAGTGCACCGCGAACGGAGGAGGCTGGCTGTGGCCTCTTCGCCTATTTGACGACTTCCCATTTAGCAGCGCTTGCTGCTTTCGTTTCTCCCGCTTACACAGTCATGTGAACGTCATATGGCACTGCTAGCGCAAGCGCTTCTTTAGTGACGGGCAAGGGAGGTTTTCTTGATGGCTCTTCGACATTTTGGCACGGCTGCTGCTGTTGCACTCACGGTTGGTCTCGGCGCCTCGCCGGCATTGGCCGTGACCGAGATCCAGTGGTGGCACGCGATGACCGGCGCCAACAACGACGTCATCGTCAAGCTCGCCAACGACTTCAACGCGTCGCAGAGCGATTACAAGGTGATCCCGACCTACAAGGGCAACTACGCCGATACGATGAATGCCGGCATCGCGGCGTTCCGCGCCGGCAACGCGCCGCACATCATGCAGGTGTTCGAGGTCGGCACCGCCACCATGATGGCCGCGACCGGCGCCGTGAAGCCCGTCTACAAGCTGATGGCCGAGGCCGGCGAAAAGTTCGATCCCAAGATCTACCTGCCCGCCATCACCGGCTACTACTCCACCTCGAAGGGCGAGATGCTCTCGTTCCCCTTCAACTCGTCGTCGACCGTCATGTGGGTCAATCTCGACGAGCTGAAGAAGGCCAATGTCGCGATCCCAAAGACCTGGCCCGAAACGTTTGAGGCCGCCAAGAAGCTCCATGACAACGGTCATGCGACCTGCGGGTTCTCCAATTCCTGGGTCACCTGGGTCAATCTCGAGCAGCTCTCCGCCTGGCACAACGTGCCGCTGTCGAGCAAGGCCAACGGCCTCGACGGCTTCGACACCAAGCTCGAGTTCAATGGTCCGCTCCAGGTCAAGCATCTCGAGAAGCTGGTCGAGCTGCAGAAGGACAAGACCTACGATTATGCCGGCCGCACCAACACCGGCGAGGGCCGCTTCACCTCGGGCGAATGTCCGCTCTATCTGACCTCGTCGGCATTCTTCGGCAACGTCAAGGCGCAGGCCAAGTTCGCCTTCACCGCGGTGCCGATGCCCTATTACCCCGACGCGAAGGGCGCGCCGCAGAACTCCATCATCGGCGGCGCTTCGCTCTGGGTCATGGGCGGCAAGCCGGCCGAGGAGTACAAGGGCGTTGCAAAATTCCTGACGTTCCTCTCGGACACCGATCGCCAGGTCTATATTCACAAGGCCTCGGGCTACCTGCCGATCACCAAGGCGGCTTACGAGAAGGCCAAGGCGGAAGGGTTCTACAAGGACCAGCCCTATCTCGAGACCCCGCTGCTCGAGCTGACCAACAAGGAGCCGACCGAGAACTCCCGCGGCCTTCGCCTCGGCAACATGGTTCAGCTGCGTGACGTCTGGGCGGAAGAGATCGAGCAGGCGCTCGCCGGCAAGAAGACCGCCAAGCAGGCGCTGGACGCGGCCGTCGAGCGCGGCAACACCATGCTGCGTCAGTTCGAAAAGACCGCCGTCAAGTAAGGTCACGGATGGCAGGCCGGGCAACCCGGCCTGCCACTCCTGCGGACATCATGCAAAAGCAAGCCATTTTCCAATCAAAGCTGTTGCCGTATGCGCTCGTTGCGCCGCAGCTCGCGATCGTCCTGATTTTCTTCTACTGGCCGGCCCTGCAGGCCGTGATCCAGTCCTTCCTGCAGCAGGACGCCTTCGGCCTGTCGACCACCTTCGTCTGGTTCGAAAATTACGTCGAGCTGTTCGGGGATTCCGCCTATTTCGAATCGATCCTCCGCACCTTCTTCTTCTCGTTCGCCATCGCGGTCTCGTCGCTGTCGTTCGCGCTGCTGCTCGCGGTCATGGCCGACAAGCCGCTGCGCGGCTCGATGCTCTATCGCACGCTGCTGATCTGGCCCTATGCCGTGGCGCCGCCGGTCGTCGGCGTGCTCTGGATCTTCATGCTGCATCCCTCGCTCGGCGTGATCGCGCGTTATCTGCGCGCCCTGGGCATCGACTGGAATCCGCTGCTCGACGGCGACCAGGCCGCAACGCTGATCATCCTCGCCGCCGCCTGGAAGCAGATCTCCTACAATTTCCTGTTCTTCCTCGCCGGCCTGCAGAGCATCCCGCGCAGCGTGCTCGAAGCCGCCGCGATCGACGGTGCCCGCCCGATGCGAAGGTTCTGGACCGTGACCTTCCCGCTGCTGTCGCCGACCATCTTCTTCCTCTTGGTCGTCAACATCGTCTACGCCTTCTTCGACACCTTCGGCATCATCGACACCATGACCCGCGGCGGCCCCGGCAAGTCGACGGAAACGCTGGTCTACAAGGTCTATTCCGACGGCCTGCTCGGCGGCAATCTCGGCAGCTCCGCGGCGCAATCGGTGGTCCTGATGATCATGGTCATCGTGCTCACCGGCATCCAGTTCCGCTTCGTCGAACGCAAGGTGACGTACTGATGGTCGAGGAAGAGGGCTTTCGGCGCTATGTCGCCCACGTCATCCTCTGGATCGGGATCGCGATCGTCGCGTTCCCGGTCTACATCGCGATCATCGCCTCGACGCAGGAGAACGCGCTGATCGCGAACGGGCAGATGTCGCTGCTGCCCGGCGGTCATTTCTTCGAGACCTACTACCAGACCATCTTCGTCGGCACGAGCGGCTCGACCCGCGAGCCGGTCGGCCACATGATGCTGAACTCGCTGGTGATGGCGCTGATGATTGCGGTCGGCAAGATCGCGATCTCGATCATCTCGGCCTATGCGATCGTGTATTTCCGCTTTCCGCTCCGCATGCCGATCTTCTGGCTGATCTTCATCACCCTGATGCTGCCGGTCGAGGTGCGCATCTATCCGACCTACAAGATCGTCGCCGACCTGCACATGCTCGACAGCTATGCGGGCCTCGCGCTGCCGCTGATCGCCTCGGCCACGGCGACGCTGCTGTTCCGCCAGTTCTTCATGACCGTGCCGGACGAACTCCTGGAGGCCTCGCGCATCGACGGCGCCGGCCCTTTGCGCTTCTTCTGGGATACGCTGCTGCCGCTGTCGCGCACCAACATGGCGGCGCTGTTCGTGATCCTGTTCATCCTCGGCTGGAATCAATATCTCTGGCCGCTGCTCATCACCACCCGCGACGACATGCAGACCATCCAGGTCGGCATCCGCAAGATGATCACCACCACCGACGCGCTGACCGAATGGCCGATCGTGATGGCGACCGCCGTGCTGGCCATGCTGCCGCCGGTGTTCGTCGTCGTCGTGATGCAAAAATTGTTCGTGCGCGGGCTGGTCGAGACGGAAAAGTAAGAAGCGAGTTTTCATGGCTAACGTCACCCTGCGCAACGTCCGCAAGACCTATCCCGGCGGCTTCGAGGCCATCAAGGGCGTCAACGTCGATGTCGGCGACGGACAGTTCTGCGTGCTGGTCGGACCAAGCGGCTGCGGCAAGTCGACCTTGCTCCGCATGGTCGCGGGCCTGGAGACCGTCACCGGCGGCGAGATCGACATCGGCGGCAAGGTCGTCAACCAGGTCGAGCCCGCCGATCGCGACATCGCGATGGTGTTCCAGAACTACGCGCTCTATCCGCATATGAGCGTCTACAACAACATGGCTTACGGCCTGCGCAACCGCGGCATGGCGGAGGCCGAGATCAAGACCCGCGTCGAGGAAGCCGCGCGCGTGCTCGAGCTGTCGCCGATGCTGGAGCGCAAGCCGCGCCAGCTCTCCGGCGGCCAGCGTCAGCGCGTCGCCATGGGCCGCGCCATCGTGCGCCAGCCGAAGGTATTCCTGTTCGACGAGCCGCTGTCGAATCTCGACGCAAAACTGCGCATCGCGATGCGGGTGGAGATCCGCAAATTGCAGCGCCGGCTCAACACGACCTCGATCTACGTCACCCACGACCAGCTCGAGGCGATGACGCTCGCCGACATTCTCGTCGTGATGAATGGCGGCCAGGTCGAGCAGGTCGGCAATCCCCTGGCGATCTACGAGAAGCCGGCGACCACCTTCGTCGCCTCCTTCATCGGCGCGCCGCCGATGAATCTGATGTCGACGCGGCCCGAGGAAATCCGCGCGCAGCTCGCCGGCAGCAGTGCTGCCGATGCCGGCATTCTCGGCATCCGTCCGGAAGACTTCGTCATCACCGACCAGACCCCGGCGGGCGGCGTCGCCTTGCCGCTGACCGTGGAAGCGATCGAGCGCGTCGGCGCAGAAACTTTCGTCTATGGCTCGCGCGAGCAGGAAGAGCAGCACCTCGCCGCCACGCCCGGGGAGCTGCCGCCCGGCGAGATCATCGTCCGCATTCCCGGAACCGATGCCCCCGCCATCGGCGCGAAAATCCGAGTCGCTGCGGTACGCAGCAAGCTGCATTTGTTCAGCGGCGACGGCCGGACGCGGCTCGAGGCCTGAGGGTTCCGAGGCCTCCCAAACCAAAATTACGAAAACAACCCCATGCACAGTAGAGGGGGCTTTGTTTTCGTTGGGAAAAATCCGCGACGGAAAGCCATCACGCCCGGGCTTGTCGGCTCAGCCCGTACGACATCACTGAGAGGCGTCCGGAGACATGGCTGACACATGGGTGACAGCAGAATGGACGGGCGACCGACATGCCCCCAATCCACAGCATCCCGGCTACCTGCTTGAACCAACACGGGAACGTGCCCATATTGCGTCTCAAGGGGCGCCTCTATGGGCCCCGACACACCAAAGTCGCTTCTGCGAGGACTTTGTAAACTATGTCTCGTGTTCCCACGTTATCCAGTCCGTTCCTTCTGGGCTTCGACGAGATTGAGCGCGTGCTCGATCGCGTCGTCAAAGGCGCCGACGGCTACCCTCCCTACAATATCGAGAGGTGCGACCGATCGGACGGCCAGCCCGAGCGTTTGCGCATCACGCTGGCGGTCGCCGGATTCACGCGCGACCAACTCGATGTAACCATTGAGGAAAACCAGCTCGTGATCCGTGGGCGGCAGCAGGACGACAAGTCCCGGCAATACATCCATCGCGGCATCGCCGCGCGCCACTTCCAGCGCACCTTCGTGCTGGCAGAGGGGATGCTGGTGCTGGGTGCGGATCTGAAGAACGGGCTGTTGTCGATCGATCTGGCCCGGCCTGAACCGGAGAGGATCGTTAAGACAATCGCTATCAATGAGCACGAATAATGGAACGAGTAGCGGACTCGACCGCTTAGTGTTCCAGAGGAGTCGAGACCATGAGTGAAGGTCACGTTGCGTTCGAATACGAAGCCAAGAACGTCTCGCCCGAGACGCTGGCAACCCTCGGCGAAGGCCATATCGCCTATGTGAAGCAGATCCGCTCGGAAGACGTGCCGGGCCTGTTTCCCGAAGCGCCGAAAATCGCGCCGGGCCTCAAGCTCTTCGCGCTCCACGCCGCCGACGGCACGCCGATCATGCTGACCGACAGCCGCGAAGCCGCGGTCGCCAACGCCTGGAGCAACGAGCTGCAAGCGGTGAGCGTGCACTGAGCGCGCGAGCGTCGCACGAAGATTAGGATTTTGAGCGGGCATGCCTTCGCAGGAAGGCGTGCCCGTTTTCATTTGTGTGATGACGTCTCGGCTTTGTCATTGCGAGCGCAGCGAAGCAATTCAGAATCCCTCCGCGGAAAGACTCTGGATTGCTTCTGCGCTCGCAATGACGGCGTATAAGGCTATCGCACGCTCAGCTCTCGTGCCCCGGACGCAGCGCAGCGTCCCTTCGACGGTGCGCTGCAGAGCCGGGGCCCATGCGGCTGACCGCAATCCGTGAGGCGCTGGGTCCCGGCTCTGCGCAGCAACGCTTAAGCGTTGCTGCTGTCCGGGACACGCGCCACTCTCATTCACTTCAGAAAGCCAAGCCCTTCGCGCGCGGTGTCGACCGCCCATTTGTCGTTCGGCGGCAGCGCGAGCACGTTGTTGAAATCGGCGCGCGCGTGCTTTGGATCCGACATCATCATGTAGAGGAGGCCGCGATTGGCCGGCGCGGCCTGGTTCTTCGGATCGAGCCGGACTGCGTCGTTGTAGTCGGCGAGCGCACGCGTGTGCTCTCCCATGTCGCGAAGCAAGGCGGCACGGTTATTGTAGGCCGCCGAATTTGCGGGCTCCAATCGAACCGCTTCGTCGCAATCGGCGAGGGCGCGCTTGTCGTCACCCTTCCTGTGCCAGGCGAGGGCACGAGCGAGATAGGCTCTCGCGAAAGCCGGGGTCATCCGCGTGACCTCGTCAAACTCCCGGATGGCCCCGTCGGCATCGTCCTTTTTCAGGAGGATGACCGCCCGGCAATAATGGCCGCCGGCTTTGCCCGGCTCGAGGCGAACGGCGCTGTTGCAATCGTCGAGCGCCGCGTCGATTTCGCCCTTCCCGACATGGATCGTGCTGCGCAGCTCGTAGGGCCAAGCGGCAGCGGGGTTACGCCGCATCGCCTCGTTGTAATCGGCGACGGCGCGGTCGGTGTCGCCCTTCGCGGCGTAGGCTTCACCTCTCATGACGGTGGCAAAATAGACCTGCTTGGGATTGCGTTCGATCGCCTCGGTGAAGCCGACGATCGCGCCCTCGAAGTCGCGCTTGTTGAAATATTCCTGGGCACGCGAGGTGTAGGATGGCCCATAGCCGGGATCGAGACGAATGGCTTCGTTGTAGTCGGCCATGGCGTGATCGCGATCGCCTTTGGCGGAATAAGCGCGGCCGCGGCAATTATAGGCCCGGCCGAAATTCGGATCGATCCGGATCGCAGCACTGCAATCCTCGAAAGCGCGATTCCAGTCGTGCTTGAGGTAGTAGGCTTCGCCACGCAGTTCGTAGGCGACCGCGTTCGTCGGGTCGGCCGCGATGATCTCGGACTTCTCCGCGATGACGCGGTCGTTGGAGGCCTCGTCAGCATGCGCTGCGGCCGTGGTGATCACGGACACGGAGCAAAGCAGACCAAAAACCCGACCGATCGAACCGCACATCATCTCTGAAAATTCCCGCGCCAAATCGGCGCCGGGACGCACAACGATCAGAGCTGACGGAGACATGTCATGGCGCCCGGCCTAGACATTAGGTCGCAGCCGGCGCGGCTCGGGTTCGAACCGGAAGACTTACGCCGCGGTCGCCGGCGGCAGGGCCAGCACCGAATAGATCGCCTGCGCATCGCGCGAGGCGCGGAGCTTCTTGGCGATGTCCTGGTCGCGCAGGAGGCGGGCGATGCGGGCGAGGGCCTTGAGGTGATCGGCGCCGGCGCCTTCGGGGGCGAGCAGCAGGAAGACCAGATCGACCGGCTGGCCGTCCATGGCCTCGAAATCGATCGGGCGGTCGAGCCGCGCGAACAGGCCAAAGATCTTTTCGAGCTTGGGCAGCTTGCCGTGCGGGATGGCGACGCCATAGCCGACCGCGGTGGTGCCGAGCTTCTCACGCTGCAGCAGCACCTCGAACACCGAGCGCTCGTTCTGCCCGGTCAGCTCGGCGGCCTTGGCCGCGAGCTCCTGCAAGGCCTGCTTCTTGCTGTTGACCTTCAATGCCGGGAGAATCGCCTCGGGTGCGACCAGATCGGTAATCGGCATGGAGGCTTTCCGAGGTGAATTAAACCGTCAGGTTCCGAATTGGCCAGCTTGATAGACCAAGCCGAGCCAGCGTCAATAACGTGAAGCAGGAAGGGGACTTAGCCCAAAGTCCTGCCAAGTCCAGATGTGGGGGGCTTCTACTCCAACGCAATCCCGGTGCCAACTCCCGCGTGCGGCTTTGCCACGGTCATTGTTAAGGGCCGGGATCGTACGGAGCCCCGCCCCGCCTAACCGCCCGCCTTGCCATCGACCTTGCCGTCCACCTTGGCCCCCGGCGGATCGATCCAGCCGACATTGCCATCCGCCCGGCGGTAAATGATGTTCACCCGGCCCGAAGAGCCATGCTGGAAGACCAGGCACGGGGCACCGCTGAGGTCGAGTTCCATGACCGCCTCGCTGACCGAGAGCTGCTTCAACGAGGTGGTCTGCTCGGCGATGATCACGGGGCTGTAGCCGGTGACGTCCTCCTCGCCCTCGCCGGGCGCCTCCAGCACGTAGGCTGTCGCGTCGAGCGCAGCCATGGCCTCGGAGGCGACATGGGCCTTGCGGGCGGAGCGGTCCTTGAGCCGGTTCTTGTAGCGGCGCAGCCGCTTCTCGATCATCAGCAGCGCCTGGTCGGCGCTGGCATAGGCATCCGGCGCGTTCGAATCGGCCTCGAGCGTGATCCCCGAATCGAGGTGCAGGGCGCAATCGGTGCGGAAGCCGAAGCCGTCCTTGCTGAGCGTGATGTGGCCGGAATAATTGCCGTCGAAATATTTGCGCAGCACCTCGTCGGTGCGGTCGGCGACGCGGCCGCGCAGGGCCTCGCCGACGCTGATGCTCTTGCCCGAAATCCGAAGAGTCATGGGATGCCTCGCTTGATTTGCTCATCAGCCGCGACGACGCGTCACCGCAGCTGAAGTCGTTCCCTGCGCATGATCTCCCCACGAACCCGTTCCGCGTTGGTCGCGAGAGGAGACCGCTGTGCACTTTTTCGAATCATGCGCGTGCTTGGATCGGTTGCAAAGGGGAGCCGAGAGTAGCGCGATTTCGCGCCAGTGCAATCAGGCCGGTTCGGGATTGCGCGAGCGATCGGACAAGGCGGTGGAGAGGACGTTACCAAGGGCGCTCTGCTTGTCGCGGCGGCGTTGCACCGAGGAAGGAATGCGCATGGCTTCGCGGTACTTCGCGACCGTGCGGCGGGCAATATCAATGCCCGAAGCGCGCAAGCGTTCCACGATGGTGTCGTCCGACAGGATCGCGCTCGGCTCCTCCGAATCGATCAGCTGCTTGATGTGATGGCGCACCGCTTCGGCGGAATGCGCCTCGCCGCCGTCGGCCGAGGCGATCGAGGCCGTGAAGAAATATTTCAGCTCGAACGTGCCGCGGTTGGTCGCCATGTATTTGTTGGCGGTGACGCGGGACACCGTGGATTCGTGCATCTGGATGGCGTCGGCGACGGCCTTCAGATTGAGCGGCCGCAGATGCGCCACGCCATGGGTGAAGAAGCCGTCCTGCTGGCGCACGATCTCGGTTGCGACTTTCAGGATGGTGCGGGCGCGCTGGTCGAGCGCGCGCACCAACCAGGTCGCGTTCTGCAGCGCGTCGGTGAAATAGGACTTGTCGCCGTCCTTGCCGATCTTCTTCGAGAGCTGCGAATAGTAGGTCTGGTTGACCAGCACGCGCGGCAAGGTGTCGCTGTTGAGCTCGACATGCCAGCCGCCGTCGGGACCCGGGCGGACATAGACGTCGGGCACCATCGTCTGCAGGCGCGCCGAACCGAACTTCATGCCGGGCTTGGGATTGAGGCGGCGGATCTCGCCGATCATGTCGGCGATGTCCTCGTCGTCGACGCCGCAGAGCTTGCGCAAGGCGGCGATGTCGCGTTTGGCGAGGAGATCGAGATGCTCGACCAGGGCCTGCATCGCGGGGTCGTAGCGGTCGAGCTCGCGGAGCTGGATCGCCAGGCATTCGCTCAAATTGCGCGCACAGACGCCGGGCGGATCGAACTTTTGCAGCACGGCAAGGACGCCCTCGACGTCGGCTTGCGATGCGCCGAGGCGCTCCGCGGCCTGGCCGAGATCGGGCGGCAGATAACCGGCCTCGTCGACGAGGTCGATCAGGTACTGGCCGATCATGCGCTGCGCGGGCGCGGTGAAAGCCACCGAGAGCTGCTCGGCGAGGTGGTCGCCGAGTGTCATCTCAGCAGCGACGAAAGCTTCGAGATTGTAGTCTTCGTCACCGGAGGCGCCGCCGCCCCATTCGGTGTAGGTGGTCGGCGCGGCGTCCTGGGCGTTGCGTGCCGCGGCCTCGGCCGGCTCCTCGGAGAAGACGTTGTCCAGGCCCGTGTCCAGGGTCTGCTCGATCTCGGCGCGGGTGCCGAGATCCTTGCTCATCCATTCTTCCTGGCCCGGCTCGAACGCCTCGCCGGGACCGCCGCCGGGCTCATCGGCGTTGCCGCCGCCGAAATCGTCGCTGTCGCTGAACTGGCCAGCATCCGTGGGGGTCTCACCCGCGGGGGCCTCGTCACTGGCCCGTTCCAGCAGGGGGTTACGCTCGAGTTCCTCTTCCACGAAGGTCGTGAGATCGAGATTGGACAATTGCAGCAGCTTGATCGCCTGCATCAGCTGCGGCGTCATGACCAGCGACTGCGACTGCCGGAACTCTAATCTCTGCGTGAGCGCCATGAAGCTAGAACCGATCCCAAAAAGTTGGTCCGATTTTTGCTTATCCTAGTCCGGGCCCGATGTACACGTCTTGACGAAACGCAAAAACGGGCTAGAGGCGGAATTCCTCGCCAAGGTAAAGGCGGCGCACGTCCGGATCGGCCACGATCTCATCCGGGCTCCCCTCGGTCAGGATTTCCCCGGCATAGACGATATAGGCGCGATCGGTGAGGCCGAGCGTCTCGCGCACATTGTGGTCTGTGATGAGCACGCCGATGCCGCGATTGGTGAGATGGCGGACGAGGTCCTGGATGTCGCCGACCGCGATCGGGTCGATGCCGGCGAACGGCTCGTCGAGCAGCATGTAGTTCGGCCGCGTCGCCAGCGCGCGTGCAATCTCGACGCGGCGGCGCTCGCCGCCGGACAGCGCGATCGACGGCGATTTGCGCAGCCGCGTGATGTTGAATTCGTCGAGCAGCGAGTCGAGCTGCTGCTCGCGCTTCTTGCGCGAGGGCTCGACCACTTCGAGCACGGCGCGGATGTTCTGCTCGACGGTGAGGCCGCGGAAGATCGAGGCTTCCTGCGGCAAATAGCCGATGCCGAGCCGCGCGCGCTGATACATCGGCAGTTTCGTGACGTCGTGGCCGTCGAGCTCGATCGCGCCGCGATCGGCCTTGATCAGGCCGGTGATCATGTAGAACACGGTGGTCTTGCCGGCGCCGTTCGGACCGAGCAGGCCGACGGCTTCGCCGCGGCGCACATAGATGCTGACGCCGCGAACCACCTGGCGGCTGCCGAAGGCCTTTTCCACGCTATGCACAGCCAGGAAACCCGGCCGCTTCAGGAGCTGAGGCGCGGTCGCGCCATTGGACCTGCCGGCAGCCCTGACCGGGTGAACCGCCTGCGGGCGGGGCTCGGCGTGATAATCGGCTTCGTAGCCGTCCTGATAGTCAGCCTGGAACTGATCGGGCGCACGCGCCGGGTCGCGGGCGAGCGGCGGCGCATCGCGGATCGGGCTGGCCACGAGCCCGCCGACACTGTCACCGAGCGCGGAGATGTCCTGGCGCGCAAATCCTGGCCGGCCGCGCTTGGCGGGGCGCCGACGGAACATGCTGAAGAGATCGACCATCCCCGCCTTCTAAGCCTTTCGCGACGATCCTGCGCGACGATCCCGCGCGAATTCGCGCGATCTGCCGCATCGGGCTTTCGATTCGCCGATGCAGCATGAGTGAAGGGATGTCTCATGCCCAGTGAAACACGCCCGAAAAGCGGCGGACCCCGCTTCGAAAGCCCTGGGCGCTAGATACAGTCTCGCCCGCCAAGCTTCAACCTCGGTTCGGTTGCATCCGAACCAAGTCTTTGAATTTATTTCGGTTTACTTGCACCAGGCAATTGCAGAGGCGCTGCTCCGCCGCCCTTGCCCGAACCGCAATCATTGCCGGCGCCCTGGGGCAGCAAGACCTGAACCCTCCCGCTATCAGATTCCACCCGCGACACGCCGGTCGTCATGTCGACCTTCAGCCGATCGCCACGCATCACGTTCTTGCACTGCGTCATGACCACCTGCCCAGCGCCGCCGCCGAACATCGTGATGAGATTGGTCTTGGTGTCGAATATGGCGGTCTCGCCCGTCACCACCTGGTCTTTCTGGGTGACGACGACATTGCCGTGCGCCTCCAGCCGCTTGATCGAGGAACTGCCGCCCGGGCCTGGCTGCGCCGACTGCATCGGCGCCGTCGACTTCGCGCCCTTCGCGGGCTGCGGCGGCGTGGCCGGCTTGTCGCCGCCCGATTCGTAAAACACCACCAGCGTCTTCGAGGTCATGGTGGTGTCGCCCTGGATGACCTTCACATTGCCGGCGAAGGTCGCCTCCTTCTTCTTGTCGCGCATCTCGAGCGAAGCGGCCTCGATCTGAATCGGCTGATCGCGGTTCTGCGAGAAGCCCTGCATCGCGTTGGGCACGCCCTGCATGGTGTTCTGCGCGATGGCCGCACCTGTGGCGACCAGAACAATGCCGACGGCAAGTGCAGCCGCGCTGACGATGGCGCGCCGCTGGTCGTCGCTGCGCGAAAAGATCTTGGTCATGAAAATCATCTTGAGTTGGCAGACTTGTTCTGAGGCGGACGTGTCTTTGCCGGCGGCGCGGGCTCGGGTGGCGCAGGCTGTGCGGCGGCGGGGTCATCCAGCTTGTCCAGATGCATGACCACATTGCCTTCGAAACGGATGACGTCGCCGCCTTCCGTAATTCGCAGGCGATCCGCGGTCAGCGTGCCGTTGGTCAGCTTGACGTCGACACGCTCGTCCGAGGAGACCGTGCCCTTGTTCATGTCGACGAAGGCGGAGTTCAGCCGCGCCTCGTAGCCGGTGGAGGTGCGCAGGAAGATGTCCTTGTGCAGATCGAGCTGCTGCTGCTTGTTGTCGAAGCGGCCGGTGCGGGCATCGAGGAACAGGGTGGATTGATCCTCCATCAGCACTTTCGCACGGAGGTCGTTGAGATCGACGTGATCAGGATCGGTGATGTCCTGCGTCGCGGTCTTGGCCCAGAGCTCATAGGGCCGCTGATCCGGTGTGAAGCCGGACAGATGCGGCGATTCCATCGTGATCTTGGTGCCCGACACCACCATGTTCTCGACGGTGAGCGGCAGCTCGGGAATCCGGAATTTGTTGAAGAACGCGATGTAGATGATCACGGCCATGGCCACGACCACCGTCGCGGGGACCCAAACCCTGAGAATCCGCACCAGGCGGCTGTGGCGCGCCGCGCTGGCAAACTTCGCCGCAAGCGCGGCGTCGTAGGTGGGATTATGGGCCGAATTCACCTGAGCTCCTGAGGTGTCGCTCGCCAAGCCGGATCGAGGGTCGTCCCATTGTACCCCTCACCGCGCCAATATGCAGCCGTGGACGTCGCTGGCTGGCGTTGCAGGCTTGGCGTGGCCTGGACAGACCGCGCGAAAGTGTCCGAAACGGGGCGCGGTCCAGAGTCTAACCGGGGACCCGGGCTCAGGAATGCGCGAAAATGTCCTCCTCCGCCCAGCCCTGGAGGTCGAGCAGTGCACGGGTCGGCAGGAAGTCGAAACAGGCCTTGGCGAGCGCCGTGCGGCCTTCCCGGACCAGCATGGCATCGAGTCGTTCGCGCAAGCCATGCAGATGCAGCACGTCCGAGGCGGCGTAGGCGAGCTGCGGCTCGGTCAGGCTGTCGGAACCCCAATCGCTGGACTGCTGCTGCTTGGAGAGATCGACATTGAGCACCTCGCGCACGAGGTCTTTCAGGCCGTGGCGGTCGGTGTAGGTACGGGTCAGGCGCGAGGCAATCTTGGTGCAATAAATCGGCCCGGTCATGACGCCGAAGGTCTGGTACAGCACCGCGACGTCGAACCGCGCGAAGTGGAAGATCTTCGTGATGGCGGGATTGGCCAGCAGGGCCTTCAGGTTCGGCGCGTCGGTGTGCCCCTTCGGGATCTGCACCACGTCGGCGCTGCCGTCGCCGGGCGAGAGCTGCACCACGCAGAGCCGGTCGCGGTGCGGGTTGAGCCCCATGGTCTCGGTGTCGATCGCCACCGCTGTGGTGTAGCGCGTGAGGTCGGGCAGGTCACCGCGATGCAGGCGTACGGTCATGGCGTTTCAAAACCTCGGGTCGAATCGGTTGCGTCGGCACAATAGCTAATTCGGATTGCCCGCGATGTAGCCATTGCCGGCGGGCCGCGCAAGCACGCGGTTCGGTCAGATCGCCGGCAGCATGATGCAGATCATCGCCGCGACCGTGATGCGGCCGCGCCCGCGCAACCCCCTCAGGGCGCCTTCTTCTGCGCAGGCACGGCGGGCTTGGCAGGCGTCACCTGGGCATGCGGCTGTGCCGGTGCAGCTTCCGGCGTCGCGATCGCGATCGCGAACAGGCGCCATTGCCCCGCAACGATCTGAAACGTCAGATCGAACTGGATCTGCTGCGGCCGGGTCGGAATGTAACCTGCGAGGCGCAGCATCCCGCGCTGATCGAGCGCGGGCGCTTCGCTGAATTGCGGCGCCAGCAATGCCGCAGCATAGAGATCGAAATTGCGGCGCCGCAGGTCGAGAAAATTCAATCCGAGATCTGCGGCGGTGTTGCGCGCCTGGAAGTCGGGCGCCGCGAGGTCGCGCAGCACCGTGTAATTGCCGGTGCGGTTGGCATCATTGAGCGTGAGCAGCGTCGAGCGGATCAGATAGAGCGCCTTCTCCAGCGTGACGGGCAGCGACGGCTGCGCCGGGGCCGGCTCGGGCGTCTTCTGCTGCGCCATCGCCCCGCTGCCGCAGGACAGCAGCAACGCCAGTGCAATCACGGCTCGCACGATCAATCGCATGGCACGGCCCCTTGCATGAAGTGGCCTGCTGCCTTCACCAGCCGACACGCATGCCGACGCGGCCGCCCAAGCCGCCGCCGTTCGTGCCATAGGTCAGCCCGCCGCTGGCCTGCACGTGCTCGCTGACACGCAGCGCCGCACTCATGGAGAGCGCATTGGTGTTCTGAAACGTGCCCCAGTTCATGCTCATCGCGATCTTCTCGGACGGCATCAGCCAGGGCGAGCCGGACATCGCGAAGGCCATCGCGACACCGTTGACCGCCTTGCCGGTCCTGCCGTCGAGGTCGTTGAGCCGGGCATTGATGCCTGCGAGCTGGCTGTTGATGCCTGCGATATCCGCGGGGCTCGCAAACCCGAGCGCGCTGAGCGAGGTGGATGCGAGATTGCCGGCAGCGTCAGTGGTGACGAGCTGCACGGGCCCTGACTGCGCGGCCGTGCTCGCGGCCGAGGTGACGCCTGTCATCGTGTAGGTATTGCTCGCCGTCCCGTAAACCTGCTGGTTCGCGCGCGTCGCGGTGGCGCCATTGCCGATCGCGGTGGAATTCCCGAAAGTTGCTGATGCGCCATTGCCGTAGGCCGACGAATTCGCGCCGGTGGCATTGGCGCCGTTACCGACCGCGGTGTTCGCGACACCGTTTCCGCTCGCATTGGCGCCGTTGCCGACCGCAATGTTGAAGCTGCCGGTCCCACTGGCATTGGATTGCGTGCCGTTCGCGATATTCGCCGAATTGGCGCCGCTGGCATTCGCCAGATAGCCGGCCGCCGCGTTGGAGCTGTTGGCGCCAAATGCGTTGGCGGCGTTGCCGGTGGCGACGTTATTGCTTCCGGACCCGCTCGCGTTGGTATTCACGCCGGTCGCGATATTGAAGCTGTTGTCGCCGGTCGCGTTGGAGTTGGGGCCGGTCGCGATGTTAGCGCTGCCGTTGCCGTAGGCGTTGGCGTTGGTCCCCGTCGCGGTGTTGAAGCTGTTGTCGCCGTAAGCCCTGGCGACAAACCCGGTCGCAACATTTCTGCTGTTGTTGCCGGAGGCATTGGAACTGCGCCCTGTCGCAACGTTCCTGCTGTTGTCTCCGTTGGCGAGGGCTGTCAGCCCGGACGCAAGATTGCCGCTGTTGTTGCCACCGGCGTTGGCTCCGGCGCCGGTCGCGATATTGTTGCTGTTGTCGCCGCTGGCCTGCGCGTTGTTACCGGACGCGATGTTTTTGCTGGTGTCACCGCTGGCGATGGCTCCCGCTCCGGTCGCGCTGTTGAAGCTGTTGTTGCCGCTGGCGTTGGCATTGTTTCCGGTCGCCATATTGGAGCTGCTGTGGCCGCTGGCGTTGGCGGAACCGACGGCAATATTGCTGCTGGCATTTCCGTCAGCGTAAGCGCCGCTCCCGATCGCGGAGTTGTTGCTGCCCGCACCCGGAGCGGAGGCGGAGGGCCCGCAGGCAAAATTGCCCGCTGAGCCGGCCGCACTGGCGCCTTGATCGGATAAGGCCCCATCCACGCAGATGAACTGGGCCCGGGCTCGCGGCGCGCCGGCGCAGGCCACGACGACGGCGATCAGCACCGTTGCGAGACAAGCGCTGATTCGCGCTCGCGATGAGATCATCATGTTGGTCCCCCCACCCCGTCTTCCGACCTTGCGACCGGCAAGTGGCGCACGAAGAACCAAGACCGCCGTCACTTCCAGCCGAAGGCCGCCACCACGTCAACGCGATTGACGCTTGCGCCATATGCGATACTCAAAGCATGCAGTCCATGGCTTTGGGAAGACGCGGATGCGCGACGGACCGCGCGGCATTCCGTCCCCCCATATTCATGGGGTGCGCGCGGTGCACTGCTTCTCAATCCGCGCACTCTTTTCGCAAAGAAGCGGACGGCTCGTCCGACGGGAGGCTGTTGCCCGGATCCCACAACCCGGCGCGAGTTCAGGTTCCCGGCAGCAACGAGAGCTAAGCGGCCCGTGAAAATCGTGCGGGCCCACCCCATCTGCCAGTTTCCCTCACCGCCCCCGACGAAATCGAGACCCATGACCGAACAGACGCTCGCTGCGCCTATCGACGCCCCATCGGAGCAGCCGCGCGGCTTTTCGCGCTACCAGGCGCTTCTCATCGCGCTGCTCGCGTTCACGCAGTTCACCATCATCCTCGACTTCATCATCATGTCGCCGCTCGGCGCCATCCTGATGCCCGCGCTCGACATCACGGCCACCCAATTCGGCGTCGCGGTGTCGGCCTACGCGTTCAGCGCGGGCATTTCGGGCGTGCTGGCCGCCGGCTTTGCCGATCGCTTCGACCGCAAGCGCCTGCTGCTGTTCTTCTATGTCGGCTTCACGCTCGGCACCGCGCTCTGCGCGGCGGCGCCGAACTACCACGTGTTGCTCATGGGCCGGATCGTGACCGGATTGTTCGGTGGCGTGATCGGCTCGGTGGTGCTCGCCATCATCACCGACCTGTTCCCGCTGCGGATGCGCGGCCGCGTGATGGGGATTATCCAGACGGCGTTCGCGGCGAGCCAGGTGCTCGGCATTCCCGCCGGGCTGTTTCTCGCCAATCACTGGAGCTGGCATGTCTGCTTCATCGCGATCGTCGTGGTGTCGATTGCCGCGATCGCCATCATCGCCTTCGCCATGGAGCCGGTCGATGCGCATCTGAAGCTGAGGCAGGACAAAAACCCGTTCCACCATCTGATCGCGACGCTCGCGCAGCCGCGCTACACGCTGGCCTTCGCGGTCACGACGCTGCTGGCGACCGGCGGCTACATGCTGATGCCGTTCTCCAGCGCCTTCACCGTGCACAATCTCGGCATCGACATCACGCATCTGCCGACGATCTATCTCGTCTCCGGCCTGTTCAGCATCGTCACGGGGCCGCTGGTCGGCCGAGCCAGCGACGCGTTCGGCAAATACCCGACCTTCGTGTTCGGCTGCGTGATGACCGTGATCATGGTGCTGATCTACACCCATCTCGGCCACGTCTCGCTGGTGACCGCGATCGTCGTCAACGTGCTGATGTTCATCGGCATCTTCTCGCGCATGATCCCGTCGCAGGCGCTGATGTCGGCGATCCCCGATCCGACCCAGCGCGGCTCGTTCAGCGCGGTCAGCGCCTCGCTGCAGCAGCTCTCCGGCGGCCTCGGCTCGGTGCTCGCCGGTGCGATTATCGTGCAGGCGCCCGACGGGGCGCTGCTCCATTTCGACCGGATCGGCTACGTCGTCGTCGCCACGACGATCATCACGCTGGTGATGATGTATTTCGTGCAGAAGGCGGTGGCCGAGCGGACGGGGAAGCGGGTGGTGTGAGGGGGGATTGCCCGGTTGGCGATTTGATGCAGCACCTTTCCAACAATGGTTATTGGGAGCGGCATTGGTGGAGCGAATTGTCATGGCTGCGAGCGCGGATCTCGGCGAAGCCCTTGAAAACTTTGTAAAAAATCTAGTCGCTTCGGGTCGTTATCACTCCAAGAGCGAGGTGCTGCGGGAGGGCGTCCGGCTTATCCAGGAGCGTGAAGCCCGTCTGGCCGCGTTGGACGCTGCAATCGCGCGCGGGCTTGAGGACGCCGGAGCAGGACGGGTCAAATCGAACTCTGAGGTGTTTGACCGGCTGGAAGCGAGATTGGCCGCCAAGGCTGAGCCCGCGTGATTGTCGTCATCACCGCGGAAGCGGAAGCCGACCTTGAGGAGATTGCGTCCTATGTCGCTGGGCAGAGCCCGCGGAGCGCGCTCGCGCTTATCCGCGCACTGCGCGAAAAGTGCGAATCCCTTGCTGACGCACCACGCGGCTACCCCTTGGTCCCGCGCTAGGAGCACAACGGTATTCGACGGCGACCGTTCGGAAGCTTTTTGATTTTCTACCGTGTCGGTATCGATGCGATCGAGGTGATCCACATCCTCCACGGCGCACGTGACTACGAGCCGCTACTCTTCCCGGAGGACCAGGGTGTCACGATCGACCGCTATGTGCAGCTCGCACAAGCACAAAATGGTGCCCAGGAAAGGACTCGAACCTTCACGGCCGTTAAGCCACTGGCACCTGAAGCCAGCGCGTCTACCAATTCCACCACCTGGGCATGCCGTTTGGGGCACGGAGGCGGTTACTACGGTTCGGTGACGCCGTTGTCAATTCATGCTTGCGGCCCGGTCGGGATGCCGATTGCGCATCGCAAACCGGCCCGATACAAGCCTGACAAGACGCACTCTTTTCCGCAGGATTGGCTCCCATGGCATCGAATCTGGAAACTCTCGTCACGGTTTTCGGCGGATCGGGGTTTTTGGGCCGGAATGTCGTCCGTGCCTTGTGCAAGCGCGATTATCGGGTCCGGGTCGCGGTGCGGCGGCCGGAACTGGCGGGCTTCCTCCAGCCCTCCGGCAGGGTCGGGCAGGTCCACACCGTGCAGGCCAATCTGCGCTATCCGGCCTCGGTCGAGGCGGCGCTGCGTGATTCGCATGTCGTGATCAATCTGGTCGGCGTCCTCACTGAAGCCGGCGAGCAGACGTTCGACGCGGTCCAGGCCAGGGGTGCCGAGACGGTCGCCAAGGCGGCGGCCGCGGCAGGGGCCCGCCTGGTGCATGTCTCAGCGATCGGGGCCGACGCCGAATCGCCCGCGCGCTACGCCAGGGCCAAGGCGGCCGGCGAAGCCGCGGTCTTGGCCGCGGTGCCCTCGGCCACGATCTTCCGCCCGTCCATGATGTTCGGCCCCGAGGACCAGTTCACCAACCGCTTCGCCGCGCTGGCCCGGATCTCGCCGGTGCTGCCGCTGATCGGCGGCGAGACCAAGATGCAGCCGGCCTATGTCGGCGACGTCGCCACCGCGATCGCGGACGCCGTCGACGGCAAGGCCAAGGCGGGCGCCACCTACGAGCTCGGCGGGCCTGAAGTGCTGACCATGCGCGAGATCATCGAGGCCATCCTCGCCATCACCGATCGCGAGCGGATGCTGGTGCCGCTGCCGTTCGGCCTCGCCCGCTTCAAGGCCGCCTTCCTGCAATTCGCGCCGGGCGCATTCAAGCTGACGCCGGACCAGGTCACGCTGCTGGAGCGCGACAATGTCGTGTCCGACGCGGCGAAGGCCGCCGGCCTGACGCTGGAAGGGCTCGGCATCCAGGCCGATTCGCTGGAAGCGATCGCCCCGCAATATCTCTGGCGTTTCCGCGCCGCGGGCCAGTTCCAGCGCAAGAGCGCGTGAGGGGTCGCCAAGAACGTCGATGCCCGGCACAAGGCCGGGCATGACGAGCTTCGACGTCGCGACTGCCGTTACCTGAACTTCGCGCCTACCGGCCGAGCGCCAGCGCGATCAGGCCGAGCGTGCCGACGATGACGCGCCACCAGGCGAACACCACGAAGCCGTGCCGGGTGACGTATTCCAGGAACGTCTTGACCACGATGATCGCGGTGATGAACGACACCACGAAACCGATCGCGACGATGCCCATATGGTCCATCGTCATCTCGGAGCGGTTCTTGTAGAAGTCGTAGGCGAACGCGCCGATCATGGTGGGGATGGCGAGGAAGAACGAGAACTCCGCCGCCGCGCGCTTGTCGGCACCCAGGAACATCGCGGCGACGATGCTGGCGCCGGAACGCGACACGCCCGGGATCATCGCCACGCACTGCGCGATGCCGATATAGAGATACATCAGCAGCGGAAACCTCGTGGCGTCATGCTCGCGCGGCTTGAGATCGAGCTTGTCGACCCAGAGCAGGATGGCGCCGCCGACGATCAGCGTGAAACACACGACCCAGGGATTGAACAGCACGCTCTTGATGTATTTGCCTGCGACGAGCCCGACGATCACAGCGGGCAGGAACGCCACCAGCACGCCGAGCACGAAGCGGCGCGAATAGGTGTCGCCGGTGAAGAAGCCGATCACGACGTCCCAGAGCTTCTTGAAGTAGAGGCCGACGATGGCGAGGATCGCGCCGAGCTGGATCAGAACCGTAAACGAATCCCAGAACGCGCCTTCGCCGAGATGGAAGAAGCGCTCCGCGAGCAGCAGATGGCCGGTCGAGGATACGGGAAGGAACTCGGTCACGCCCTCGATGATGCCGAGGATCACTGCCCGTATTGCGTCTGACATATTTACGGTCCATTTCGGCTTGAAAAGCGGGGCTCTTCTCGCCTATTCGCCCCTATGCCGCAATCGCAAAATGCGACATCACGCCCTTGCCTCGCGGTTTTGAAGGACTAGTGTGGCGCTGCACAAACATTGATGGATTCTTAAGCACCATCAAATAGTCAAAGGCTTCATGTTTACGCTGTTTCATCATCCGTTCTGTCCGCATTCGCGCTTCATCCGCTTGATCGCGGGCGAGTACGGGCTCGACCTGAAGCTGGTCGAAGAGCGCAGCTGGGAACGGCGCGAGGCATTTCTGCTGCTCAACGCGGCGGGGACGACGCCCGTCATGGTCGACGACGAGCAGCCACCCGTCCCGGGCGCGGCGATCATCGCGGAATATGTCGACGAAGCCTATGGCGCCGAGATGGGACCCAAGCGCCTGATGCCGGAGACGATTTCCGAGCGCGTCGAGGTGCGCCGGCTGATGGCCTGGTTCAACGAAAAGTTCTTCGAGGAGGTCTCGCATCCCCTCGTCACCGAGCGCATCTACAAGCGCTTCATGAGCGAGGAGAACGGCGGCGGTGCGCCTTCCGCCGACGTGATGCGCGCCGCCAAGGCCAATGTGCGCTATCATCTGGCCTATATCGGCTGGCTGGCGCAGACGCGCAATTTCCTCGGCGGCGACCGGCTCACTTACGCGGACCTCGCCGCCGCGGCGCATCTTTCGGCGATCGACTATCTGGGCGACGTGCCATGGAGCGAGGACGATTCAGCAAAGGCGTGGTACGCGCGGGTGAAGTCCCGCCCGTCGTTCCGTCCGCTGCTGAGCGAATGGCTGGCCGGCGTGCCGGCATCGCGGACCTACGTGGACCTGGATTTCTGAGCTCCGATCCGACTGAACTGAAAACGGCGCTCGCACGCGAAGCGCGTGAGCTCGGCTTCGACTGCATCGGCGTTACCGCACCCGGCACGATCGAGAACGCCGGAAGATACTTCCTCGAGTTCATCGCATCCGGCGGCCATGGCGACATGGACTGGCTGGCCGCGCAGCCGGAGCGCCGCGTCGATCCACGCGGGCTGTGGAGCGACGTGCGGAGCGTGATCATGCTCGGCGTCAATTATGGTCCCGACTCCGATCCACTGGCGATCCTGAAGCAGCGCACGCGCGCAGCGATCTCGGTCTATGCGCAAGGCGACGATTATCACGACCTCATCAAGAAACGACTGAAGGCGCTGGCGCGCTGGCTGGTCGCGACCGCGCCGTCGGACGTGAAAGTGTTCGTCGACACCGCGGCGGTGATGGAGAAGCCGCTGGCGCAGACCGCGGGTCTCGGCTGGCAGGGCAAGCACACCAACCTCGTCTCGCGCGGGTTCGGCTCATGGCTGTTCCTCGGCGCGATCTACACAACGCTGGAGTTGTCGCGCGACGCCGCGGAGATCGATCATTGCGGCTCGTGCCAGGCCTGCCTCGACATCTGCCCGACCGCGGCATTCCCCGCGCCCTACAAGCTCGATGCGCGGCGCTGCATCTCCTATCTCACCATCGAGAACAAGGGGCCGATCCCGATCGAATTCCGCAAAGCCATCGGCAATCGCATCTATGGCTGCGACGACTGTCTCGCCGCCTGTCCATGGAACAAGTTCGCGCAGGAGGGACGCGAAGCGAAGCTCGCCGCGCGCGATGAGTTGCGCGCACCGTCACTTTCCGAGCTGGCGCGGCTCGACGACGCCGCGTTTCGCGCGCTGTTCACAAAGTCACCGGTGAAACGCATCGGCCGCGACCGCTTCTTGCGCAACGTGCTGATCGCGATCGGCAACTCCGGCGATACAGCGCTGGCGGGCGAGGTACGGCGATTGCTGGAGGACGCGAACCCGCTGGTGCGTGGGGCGGCGGTGTGGGCGCTGGGGGAGTTGGTGGAGCGCGAAGAGTTTGTTGCGTTGAGGCATGCTGCGTTGGACAAAGAATCCGACGAGAGTGTGCGTGAGGAGTGGCGCGTCGCCTCCTAATCCACCGCTGTCATGCCCCGGCTTGACCGGGGCATCCAGTACGCCGCGGCCTATCGAGTAAACCGCTGCCGTCTCGGAGTACTGGATCGCCCGATCAAGTCGGGCGATGACACCGCTTTTGTGGCCACGCCTCATCACCCTTGATTTCTCCACTCATTCCCGCAATCTCGCGCGCATGACAAACATGCCTTTCTTCACCCGCGACGGCGACACATTCCATCCGACGGAAGTCGCGAACGGTCCATGGGATCCGAAATCGCTGCATGGTCGCGTCATCGTCGGCCTGCTGGGCTTCGCCATCGAAGAGCGCCATTCCGGTCCCGACCTGGTGCCGGCGCGGCTCACCGTCGACATGTTTCGGCTGCCGACCATCGACAAGCCGATCGAGGTGACGACGCGCCTTGTGCGCGACGGGCTGCGCATCCGCGTGGTCGAGGCGGAATTCGTCTCCGGCGGCGTCAGCATGGCGCGCGCCTCCTGCCAGCTGCTGCGCAAGACGCAAAATCCCGACGGCAATGTCTGGTCGCCGCCGAACTGGGACGTGCCGAAGCCGTCAGACATTCCAAAACCTGCCGATCCCAGGCTCGGCATGAACGGCAAATGGACGACGCGCCCGATCGTCGGCCACATGGGCTCGCTCGGGCCGCGCCGGCTCTGGATGAGCGAGGTGCGCGAGCTCGTTGCCGGCGTCCCGATGACGCCGTTCGTCCACGTCGCCACCGGCGCCGATTTCGCAAGCCCCTTTGCCAATGCCGGCGACAAGGGTCTCGGCTACATCAACAGCGACGTGACGATCTATCTGCATCGCCTGCCGGTAACGGAGTGGATCGGTTTCGAGGTGGTGAACCATCAGGCGACCGACGGCGTCGCGATCGGCGAATGCTGGCTCTATGACGAAGCGGGCCCGATCGGCACCGCAACGGTCGCCGCGCTGGCGCAGCGCAAGCCGATGGCGAATCCGTCGAAGCGGTAGGGAGCGCGCGCCTTTCTCCGCTCGTCATTCCGGGATACGCCGTCAGGCGCAGACCCGGAATCCATCGGGCTACAGGCCCGGAGGAGAAATGGATTCCGGGTTCGCGCTTCGCGCGCCCCGGCATGACGGTCAGGTGAGATGCCGCTGCATCTCCGGCCGCTGCTTCAATTCCATGCCCTGCTTGGCGACGATCTTCGCGATTCTTTCCGGCGCGAACTTCAGATCGACGAACGCCGGCGCCGTGTTGGCGACCTCGTGATAGCTGACGATCTGCCCCTCACGAAGCGTCATGATCGCCACGCCCTCGAACATCGCACGCGCACCATTCGCTTCCGGCAGCGTCGAGCGATAGCTGAAGGTGTACCGCGCATAGAGCGTGGCGCCGTCAGTGACGGGGTCATGCATGTCCCAGCGAAAATCGGTCGCCGTGCGATAGAACCAGTCGTCGATCATCGCGGCGATCTTTTCGCGGCCTGCGAAGGCGCCGTAGAAGACGTCGTGATAGACGCCGTCCTCGGTGAAGAGCTCGGCAAAGGCGCGGCCGTTGCGTTGCTCGACGGCGTCGCAGAAAGCGCGCAGCATGGCGATGGTGGTCATCGTGTTATCCTCCCGGCGCTCTTCTTTCCCTCTCACCTTGTGGGAGAGGGGGGAACAGTTTCACCCGATCTCGGCCACCGCGGCAAGAATGCGCGCGATGTCTTGCGGGCGGGAGAGGCGGTGGTCGCCGTCCTGGATCATGGTCAGCACGACGTCGTCGGCCGGCAGACGGTGCGTCAGCGCGAAGGCGTGCTGCCAGGGCACATCCGGGTCCTGGGCGCCCTGCAGGATGCGAACCGGGCAGCCGAGATCGATGGCGCTGCCGAGCACGAGATGGTTGCGCCCCTCCTCGATCAGCTTCCGCGTGATCGGATAGGGCGAGCCGTCGCCATAGTCCGACGGCCGCATCCAGACGCCCTTGGTCTCGATCTCCTGCTTCGCAGCAGGCGAAAAATTCTTCCACATCAGCTCTTCGGTGAAATCGGGCGCCGGCGCGATCAGCACGAGCCCCGCAAGCGAGGCCTTGGCTTGTTGTTTCTCCTGCCGCTTCTTGATCTCGCGCGCGAGCAACAGCGCCATCCAGCCGCCCATGGAGGAGCCGATCAGAACCTGCGGCCCCTCGCAAAAGCGCCCGAACACCGCGACGCTGTCCTCGAGCCAACTGCCGATGGTTCCATCGGCGAAATCGCCGCCGGATTCGCCGTGACCGGAATAGTCGAACCGGACGATGGCGCGGCCGTGATCCCGGGCCCAGGCATCCAGTGCCAAGGCCTTGCCGCCCTGCATGTCCGACTTGAATCCGCCCAACCAGACCAGGCCAGGCCCCGAGACATGGTCCTTCCCGGCACGGCGGCGCACCGCGATCCTGCGTGCGGACGGCCCCTCGCCCACGTTGATGAAGTCGGGCACGGCATCGGGAATTGCTGAAGTCATGGAACGTTTACTCTGGCTGTGCGGTTTGAGCTGTCCGGGGTGCCTCCTGCGACGCAACCGGGATGCGGCTGCGCCCTTTGGGACGCTTGCGGAACAGACGCAAGGTGTCTATGTCGGTCAGCGTGCCCGGGCGTGGCCAAAATACCTCGCATTTGAGGGTTTTTCGCGTCCCGCACGAGCGACTTGCTTGCCGGCAACCGCGACTTCCTTCAAGATGGCCGCTTCTTTCACAACTTTGGAGAACCACCCATTCGCCGTCCTAATAAAGCTCCGCCCGCTGCCAGCAAAGACGGGCCGCGCATCAATGATGATATCCGCAATGCGCAGATCCAGCTGATCGACGCGGCCGGTGACAACAAAGGCACCGTCGAGACAGTTATGGCAATCCGCATGGCTCAGGAAGCCGGCATGGATCTTGTCGAGATCTCGCCGAACGTCAGCCCTCCCGTCTGCAAAATTATGGACTACGGGAAGTACAAGTATTCGGCACAGAAGAAAGCCGCCGAAGCCCGCAAGCGGCAGAAGACCGTCGAGATCAAGGAGATCAAGCTCCGCCCGATGATCGACGATCACGATTACGACGTGAAGATGCGCGCGATGCAGCGGTTCTTCGAAGAGGGCGACAAGGTCAAGATCACGCTGCGCTATCGCGGCCGCGAAATGGCGCACCAGGAGATCGGCACCAAGTTGCTGGACAAGATCAAGACCGACGTGGCCGAACTCGCCAAGGTCGAGCAGGACGCGCGATTCGAGGGCCGCCAGGTCGTCATGGTGCTGGCGCCACGCTGATTCCAGCACGTTAGGACGTTAAGAGGTTCAACGGCCCGTCCGGATTTCCGGCGGGCCGTTTTGTTTTGGCCAAGGTGCAGGCCGCGAGCGCTGCTGCACCTCGCTCGCTTGCGGGAGAGGGAGCGCACCGAGCGTCTGACGACAGCTAGGTCCGTGTCGCCTGCCAGGTGCCGCTGCAGGCGTCGCCGGAAATGACGCCCTTCCACGAGCCGGCGCCGTTGACCCCGGCGAGCCGGCCGCCACCGTTGGCATGCGACGCGCCGACCGAGACCTGGACCGCGACCGCGCCGCCGCGCCTGACCGTGCCGGAGACCCGGCCGCCGCCGGCGGACGAGACCCGGCTGCCCGTGACGGTGAAGGGCACGCTGTAGCCCGAGCTGCAATTGCCCCTCGTGGTGGCGAAGGTGACATTCCAGGTGCCGTCATAGCCGCCGGCACGGGCATCGGCGGTCGATGGCAGCGCGGCCGTGGCCAGCACAGCGAGCAGCGCCAGATGGCGCGGGCGGGCGAAACCGGTCAGAGACGAAAGCAATTGGGAAAAATGGGCCATTGTGGTCCTGCTCCAGGCGACAAACTTGGACATGAGGGCAGCATTTCCGGATAGTCGCGGGGCGGGTTCCGGTGGTTCATCGTTGCCAATTGGCTTGTCCTCTGCCATAAGCCCAGCCTTCATCGCCCGGCTGATTAAGGGCTGCCGTGGCGGTGTTTCGTGCGGGTTTCGCGCTTGTTCGTAAAACCTGAGCACAATCAACGCTCTAACGAGCATTTTTGACGGCCAGCCGCCTTCGCGGGCGGAACTCTGTGGCCATTAGGAGAGCCAAATGCCCAAGCTGAAGACCAAATCGGGCGCTAAAAAGCGCTTCAAGGTGACTGCCACCGGCAAAGTGATGCACGCCCAGCGCGGCAAGCGTCACGGCATGATCAAGCGGACGAAGAAGCAGATCCGTCAGCTCCGCGGCACCCGCGTGCTGTTCAAGACCGACGGCGACAACGTCAAGAAGTACTTCTTGCCGAACGCCTGATCGCGTCCCCGATCATTGCCAACCGTGCCGCATCTCGCGGCAATCCGATAACCAAAGTCATCTCTGAAGGATTTCGTCATGTCTCGCGTCAAACGCGGTGTGACCGCCCACGCCAAGCACAAGAAAGTCTACAAGGCCGCCAAGGGCTTCTACGGCCGCCGCAAGAACACCATCCGCGCCGCCAAGCCGGCGGTCGAGAAGGCGATGCAGTACGCCTTCCGTGACCGCAAGCGCAAGAAGCGGACGTTCCGCGCGCTCTGGATCCAGCGCATCAACGCTGCCGTCCGTCCGTTCGGCATGACCTACAGCCGGTTTATCGACGGCATGGCCAAGTCCGGGATCACCGTGGACCGCAAGGTGCTGTCGGATCTGGCGGTCAACGAGCCCGCCGCGTTCCAGGCGATCGCCGAGAAGGCCAAAGCCGCGCTGGCGGCCTGATACCGGCGCAAGCCGTCCTCCACTGTGCTCTGCGCAGCATTCAGCTTGTGATGGCCCCGGGCAGAGGCGCTTCTTGCGCCTTGATGCCCCGGCCGTCTCTCGCGCAAACACTTCTCCGACGTGGAAGCCCGGCGCATTTACGCGAAGACGCGCTTCGCGCTTCTGGGCCGGGCGTAACGGGCTAGGATCATCGGCTCAGCATCCTGGCCAAAAGGGATTGCCATGACCGATCTTGCCCAGCTCCAAGCCCAGATCATCGCCGACATCGCCGCCGCCGCCGACGAGGGCGCGCTCGAAGCCGTGCGCGTCGCAGCCCTCGGCAAGAAGGGTTCGATCTCCGCGCTGCTCGCAACGCTCGGCAAGATGTCGCCGGACGAGCGCAAGTCGCAAGGGGCCGCGATCAACCAGGCCAAGGACGAAGTCACCCAGGCGCTCGCGGCAAGGCGCGACGTCCTGAAATCGGCGGCGCTCGATGCGCGGCTGGCGTCCGAGACCGTCGACGTCACGCTGCCGCTGCGCGAGGCTCAGGCCGAAGCCGGCCGCATCCATCCGCTGAGCCAGGTCTGGGACGAGCTGACCACGATCTTCGCCGACATGGGATTCTCGGTGGCCGAAGGTCCTGACATCGAGACCGACGATTACAACTTCACCAAGCTGAATTTCCCGGAAGGCCATCCCGCGCGCGAGATGCACGACACGTTCTTCTTCCATCCGAAGGAGGACGGCTCGCGCATGCTGCTGCGGACCCACACCTCGCCGGTGCAGGTGCGCACCATGCTGAGCCAGAAGCCGCCGATCCGCGTGATCTGCCCGGGCCGTACCTACCGCATCGATTCGGACGCGACCCACACGCCGCAATTCCACCAGGTCGAAGGCCTCGTCATCGACAAGACCTCGCATCTCGGCCACCTCAAATGGATCCTGCACGAATTCTGCAAGGCGTTCTTCGAGGTCGACCACATCAACATGCGCTTCCGGCCCTCGTTCTTCCCGTTCACCGAGCCGTCGCTGGAAGTCGACATCCAGTGCCGCCGCGACAAGGGCGAGATCCGCTTCGGCGAGGGCGAGGACTGGCTCGAGATCCTCGGCTGCGGCATGGTGCATCCGAACGTGCTGCGCGCCTGCGGCATCGATCCCGACGAGTACCAGGGCTTCGCCTGGGGCATGGGCATCGACCGCATCGCCATGCTGAAATACGGCATCGCCGATTTGCGCCAGCTGTTCGACAGCGACGTCCGCTGGCTGAGCCATTACGGGTTCAAGCCGCTGGAGGTGCCGACGCTGGCTGGGGGGTTGAGCACGTGATGGCTGTGATTGGCCATACGAAAGCTCTCTCCGTTCCCTCCCCCCTTGTGGGGGAGGGTCAGGGAGGGGGGTAGCCGCGGATGCCGCACGCAGTTGTGAGCGAGCGTCAGCGCAGCAAGGCGAAGGATCTTCGCCGAGCGATGACGCGCGCCGAAACACTGCTGTGGCGTTACTTGAAAGCTAACCGCATGGATGGCGTTGGGATCCGTCGCCAGACGCCGATCGGAAACTACATCGCTGACTTCGTGTGCTTCTCCTCAAAGCTCATCATCGAACTCGATGGAGAATCCCACAATTTCGAGGAACGTCAGAAGAAGGACGAGCGTCGTGACGCGTTCTTCGCAGCTGAGGGCTTTCAGGTCCTGCGCTTCAACAACGATCAGGTGATGACGAACCTTGAGGGAGTTGTTGAGGCAATTCGCCAGGCAGCTTCCGCCGGAGCCCGCGGCTCACCCCCCTCCCTGACCCTCCCCCACAAGGGGGGAGGGAACACTGGCACCGACCAAGATCAATTCGTAAACACCGACAAGAGCCGAGGCACACAGCCATGAAATTCACCCTCTCCTGGCTGAAGGATCATCTCGAGACTGACGAGCCGCTCGACAGGCTTGCCGAGAAGCTCACCATGATCGGACTCGAGGTCGAGAACATCGAGGACAAGGCGAAGGCGCTCAAGCCCTTCACCATTGCGAAGGTGATTTCCGCCGAGCAGCATCCGAATGCGGATCGTTTACGCGTCTGCATGGTCGACACCGGCGACGGTGGCGCGCCGGTGCAGGTCGTGTGCGGCGCGCCGAATGCGCGTGCGGGTCTGGTCAGCGTGTTCTCTCCGCCCGGCACCTACATCCCCGGCAAGGACATCACGCTGGGCGTCGG
This sequence comes from Bradyrhizobium sp. T-12, assembly GCF_058314695.1. Taxonomy (NCBI): domain Bacteria; kingdom Pseudomonadati; phylum Pseudomonadota; class Alphaproteobacteria; order Hyphomicrobiales; family Nitrobacteraceae; genus Bradyrhizobium; species Bradyrhizobium sp. T-12. The sequence continues at coordinate 145,320 of NZ_CM177756.1, forward strand.
CACCATCAGAGGCGTCGAGAGCCGCGGCATGCTGTGCTCGGCGGCCGAGCTGCAGATCTCCAACGATCATGACGGCATCATGGAATTGCCGGCGGATGCGCCGATCGGCGCAGGTTACGCCGAATGGGCGGCGCTCGGCGATCCCGTGGTCGAGATCAATTTGACGCCGAACCGGCAGGACTGCACCGGCGTGCACGGCATCGCGCGCGACCTCGCCGCCGCCGACATGGGCAAGTTCAAGGACCCGACCATCAAGCCGATCAAGGGCGAATTCCCCTGTCCTGTGAAAGTCACGGTTGAGGACACCTCGCTCTGTCCGGGCTTCGCGCTTCGCCTCGTGCGCGGAGTCAAGAACGGGCCGTCGCCGGAATGGCTGCAGAAGCGGCTGACGGCGATCGGCCTGCGTCCGATCAACGCGCTGGTCGACATCACCAACTTCATGACCTACGACCGCGCGCGTCCGCTGCACGTGTTCGACGCCAAGAAGGTGAAGGGCAATCTCGTCGTACGCCGCGCGCGCGAGGGCGAGAGCCTGCTGGCGCTCGACGGCCGCACCTACAATCTCGATCCCGCGATTTGCGTGATCGCGGACGAGCATGGCGTCGAATCGCTGGCCGGCATCATGGGCGGCGAGGCCTCGGGCTGCGACGAGACCACCACCGACGTGCTGATCGAATCGGCGCTGTGGAACGAGATCAACATCGCGCAGACCGGCCGCAAGCTCGGCATCAATTCCGATGCGCGCTACCGTTTCGAGCGCGGCGTCGATCCGGCCTTCATGGTGCCCGGCCTGGAGCTTGCGACGAAACTCGTGACGGAGATGTGCGGCGGCGCGCCGTCCGAGACCGTCGTGGTCGGCAAATCCTTCGGCGACGACCGCGTGATCGATTTCCCGGTCACCGAGGTGAAGCGTCTCTCCGGCATCGACGTGCCGCAAGCAGAGATGAAGCGCATCCTGACCCATCTCGGCTTCATGATGGCCGGCCCGGGGCCGGTCGTGAAGGTCGCTGTGCCGTCCTGGCGCTCCGACGTGCACGGCAAGGCCGACATCGTCGAGGAGATTGTCCGCATCTTCGGCGTCGACAAGGTCCCGATGACGCCGTTCGAGCGCGGCGAGGACGCGCGCAAGCCGGTGCTGACGCCGCTCCAGCTGCGCACGCGCCGGGCCAAGCGCGCGCTCGCGGGCCGCGGCATGGTGGAGGCGGTGACCTGGTCCTTCATCACCAAGAGCGCGGCACAGTTGTTCGGCGGCGGCCAGCGCGAGCTCGAGGTCGCCAACCCGATCGCGTCGGATCTCTCCGACATGCGCCCGACGCTGCTTGCGGGCCTGATCGCGGCGGCACAGGCGAACGCCAACCGCGGCGTGAACGATGTCGCGCTGTTCGAGGTCGGCCAGGTGTTCAAGGGCGATCGCCCGCAGGACCAGTTCATGGCCGCGAGCGGCGTCCGCCACGGCATTGCTTCGTCCGAAGGCCTGGGACGGCACTGGACCGGCTCGGCGCAGGCCGATGTGTTCGACGCCAAGGCTGATGCGCTGGCGGTGCTGGCAGCAAGCGGCGCGCCGATGCAGGCGCTGCAGATCGTGTCCGGTGGACCGTCCTGGCTGCATCCGGGCCGCTCCGGCACCATCCAGATCGGGCCGCAGAACGTGCTCGGATATTTCGGCGAGGTGCATCCGCGCGCGCTCGAAGCGCTCGGCGCCGACGGCCCGCTTGTCGTGTTCGAGGTGATCCTGGACCGTATCCCGGAAGCGAAGAAGAAGCCGACCCGCGCCAAGCCGCTGATCGAACTCTCGGCGTTCCAGCCGGTATCGCGCGACTTCGCCTTCATCGTCGATCGCACCGTGAAGACGGGCGACATCGTGCGCGCCGCGCAGGGTGTCGACAAGAAGCTCATCACCGGCGTCAACGTCTTCGACGTCTATGAGGGCAAGGGCATCGACGAGGCCAAGAAATCGATCGCGATCGCGGTGACGCTCCAGCCGCGCGAGAAGACCCTGACCGATCAGGAGATCGACGCCGTCGCGGCGAAGATCGTCGCCGAGGTCACGAAGAAGACCGGCGGCACGCTCCGCGGATGACGCTCGCTGATTTCCTCCCCAAGGACGTCAGCCTCACCATCGCGATGGCGCTCTGCGCCGTCGCTTTCGTTTCGGGCACCGCCCGCGGCTTCTCCGGCTTCGGTTCGGCGCTGATCTTCATGCCGCTCGCGAGCAGCATCGCGGCGCCGCGGCTCGTTGCGGCGCTCCTGCTCGTCATCGATTTCGTCTCGGCGGCGCCGCTGCTGCCGGACGCGTGGCGGAAGGCTGACCGCAAGGCCACCGCCGTGATCGTGCTGGGCGCGCTGGTCGGCGTCCCCGTCGGCACCTATTTCCTCAGCGTGCTCGAGCCCGTCACCACGCGCTGGATCATCTCCTGCTTCGTCACCGCGCTCCTGCTTCTGCTGCTGTCGGGCTGGCGCTATCGCGGCAAGGACCATTCCTGGCTCTCGGTCGGCATCGGCGGGCTCTCCGGCTTCTGCAGCGGCCTCGCGCAGACCGGCGGCCCGCCGATCGTCGGCTATTGGCTCGGCCGACCGATCGCGCCGATCGTCGCGCGCGCCAACATCGTGCTGTTCTTCGGCGCCTCTGATTTCTTCTCGATGATCAGTTACGCGACCACGGGCCTGATCAGCCGCGAATCGCTGGTGCTCTCGCTGATCGTCGGCCCGGTCTATGCGATCGGCGTCGCGTTCGGCGCCTCGCTGTTCGGGCGCGCGAGCGAGAAGGTGTTTCGCGGGATTTGCTACGGACTGATTGCGTTGGCGGTGATTTTTGGATTACCGGCGCTGGACGGGGTGTTGCGCCGATAATCTCCGCTGTTTTGAGGCGGAGTGCCCTATTGCCGCGGCACTCGCCGCTTCTTGGTCGATTGCGTCGGCACATCCGCCGGGTCGTCCTTGAGCGCGCCGATCTTGCGCAGGGCGGCATCCGCGGCACGCTCGCCACTTTCCCAGGCGCCGTCGACGGTGCCCCACAACGTCTCATGGGTGGCTTCGCCGGCGAGGAACACATTGCCGATCGGCTCGGTCAGAATTTTTCGCGAGAGCTGACCGCCGGGTGACGCCGCCGACATCGCGCCCATCACGTAGGGCGAGGCGTTCCAGCGCGTGACGCTGGTCTTCTGCACGGCGGCCGCCGCCTCGCTGCCAAACAGCTTCGTGATCCATTCCCTGGCAAAGGCGACCATGGCCTTCTCGCCCTGCTCGGACAGTTCGCGGCCGAACGCGCCGCCGACATCGATGGAGCAGAGCGAGGATCCCCCGATATTGGCGAACATCAGCGCCGTGCGTGTCGAATTGCTCTGCTCGATCAGGCTGTCGTCGCGCGACAGGCCGAGCGGATTGCCCGGCAATTGCAGCATGATGCGATCATAGCTGCCGAGACCGAGTTTCGACGCCGCGTCCAGCGTGCGCTTGGGAATGTCAGGCGCGAACTTGATCGCGCCAGATGTCAGCACGTTGGTCGAGACCGTGACGATGACGGCGCGCGCGGCGATCTTGCCCGCTTGCGTCTCCACACCAACGTCGCGGCTGCTCCAGGCTATGCGGCTCACCGGGCTCGACAGCGCCACCGGCGCCTGCTCGCCGAGCCTGGTGATCAGCGTGCCCAAGCCCTGACGGCAGGCGATCGCCGCGTTGCGGTCCTGCGCGCGGCCCTTGTCGATCGCGGACAGCTCCTTCAGATCCTTGCCGGCGAAGCTCGCGCCCAGCATGAACTCGGCCGCGCCCGCCCAGTCGCCGAGATCCTTCGGCAGCACGGACGCGCAGGAAGTATCGAGCTTGCCCCGCGCCGCCTCGTCGATGGCGCGGTTGGCGCGCACCAGCGCCGCCAGGAACTGCTCGGTTTCGCCCGCACGCGCGTTGCGGCGGCCGATACGCATCTTCTGGCCGGACGGCGCCGGCAGCACGTCGAGCCCGGCGCTGCGCGCCAGCCGGATCATCGGATTAGTGTCGGGATTGTGCATCCAGCGCGCACCGCGGTCGAACGGCGTGTCGAAGGTCGTGCTGTCGGTGATACAGCGGCCGCCAATTTGCGATGCCGCTTCCACCACGACGACCTTGCGGCCCGTCGCCATGATGCGCCGCGCCGCGGCGATGCCCGCAGCCCCCGCCCCGACCACGACGATGTCGGCCTCGCGCGGCAAGGGCGCGGCGCTTGCGCGCAGGACCGGCATCGCGGCAAGGCCCGCCGACGCGACAAGGAAACCGCGGCGCGTGATTGTCATGTCATGGTTTCCGAGGACTTGCGGCAAACGGGAACAGTCAGCGAACCTTGCCGCATCTGATGTTGCACGGCAACCATCATGGTGAATCAATCGTGCTTGACCTCACGGATTGATGAACCGAATGGCAACACGTTTCGACCATGATAGAGAAGGGAAAAAGACGGCCGGAAAAGGCCGTGGGGGGAGCTTGAAATGGGGACGGTCCTAGATTCAGTCGGCAAGTTGATTGCCGCGTACCTCTCCAAGGAGGTGCCCGGCTATGAGCCGTTCACGCCAAGCGACCCCGAGCACCTGCGCGGCGTCATCGAGCCCGGCGACGTGCTGCTGGTCGAGGGCAACAACCGCATCTCCGGCATCATCAAATATCTGACCCAGTCGACCTGGTCGCATGCCGCGCTCTATGTCGGTCCGGTCGAAGGCGCCGCGGAGCCCGATGGCGAGCCGCACGTGCTGATCGAGGCCAATATCGGCGAAGGCGTCACCTCGGCGCCGCTGTCGAAATATTTTCCGTATCACACCCGCGTCTGCCGCCCGGTCGGGCTGTCCTATGAGGATCGCACCACGGTCTGCCGCTATGCGATCAACCGCATCGGCTTCGGCTACGACACCAAGAACATCGTCGACCTCATGCGCTTCCTGTTTCCGCTGCCGGTGCCGCAGCGCTGGCGGCGTCGCATGATCGCGATCGGCTCGGGCGATCCGACCAAGATCATCTGCTCGGCACTGATCGCGCAGGCCTTCGACGCCGTGCGCTACCCGATCCTGCCCAAGATCACCAAGGCCGGCAGCCGCGCCGCCCGCCGCGAGATCCTGCACATCCGCGATTCCTCGCTCTACATGCCCCGCGACTTCGACATCTCGCCCTATTTCGAAGTCGTCAAACCCACCATCGTGCACGGGTTCGACTACACCGCCCTGCACTGGGCCGACAAGCAGAAGCCGCTCGAGGAGGTAGCGGGCACATTCAGTGTGTTTCCAGAAACGATCAGTGCGCCGCCGCTCGTTCCTGAAGCGATTGACCAAGAGGCGCCGGATGAGATTCCGGCTGAGCAAGTGAGTGCGGATGTTGCAGTGGCCGGAAGCGTCACTGCTTCCGAGCATGTTCCGCTGCTGAAGAAGCTGGCGATGTACCGCCCGCGTCGGCGTGGCCGCGCAAGAGAGAAAGCGGCATAGCCGCTGCGGCCCTTCCGTTCGCAGGCACGACACCGAGTGTGTTGCGGGACTTCTCCTCACGGACCGTTATTGCGATGGGCGTAGCGACGAAGCTGCGCTCGCGACAACGGTGAAAACCTACCGCTCCGCCCGTCCGATCACCGCCATCAGCTCCGCGATCTTCTCGCGCTGGTCGGTCTTGTCGCCGCTCGCGATGGCGTGCTCGACGCAATGGGCGACGTGATCCTTCAGGACTTCCTCCTCGACCCGGCGCAGCGCGGCACGCACCGCCGAGATCTGCGTCACGATGTCGATGCAGTAGCGGTCCTCCTCTACCATTTTCGAGAGGCCGCGAACCTGGCCCTCGATCCGGCCCAGGCGTTTTCCGACAGATGCCTTGATGTCCTTGCGCATGAGGTCTATATACCCCTACCGGGTATGGGTTGCAAGCCCGGATACGGGACCAGGCACAAGGGCCGGAGCATGGCAATGAACAACAACGAGCACGGGCATCATCACGACACGAACAAGCCTTCCGGATGCGGTTGTTCGAGCAAGGCGGCGCCGGCCGCCAAGCCCGCGACCTCCTCGTGCTGCGGGGGTCACGGCGATCATTCCGGCCATGCCCATCATCACACCCATGACCGCGGTGACGCCTTGACGGGGGTCAAGGACCCCGTCTGCGGCATGAGCGTCGATCCCGCGACCTCGAAGCACCGCTTTGACCATCACGGCGAGACCTTCCATTTCTGCTCGGCCGGCTGTCGCACCAAGTTCGCCGCCGATCCCGCCAAATATCTCGCCAAGGAGAAGGCGCCCGAACCCGAGATGCCCGCGGGCACGATCTACACCTGCCCGATGCACCCCGAGATCCGCCAGGTCGGTCCCGGCAGTTGCCCGATCTGCGGCATGGCGCTGGAGCCGGAAGTCGCGAGCCTGGAGAGCGGACCCAACCCCGAGCTCGCCGACATGACACGCCGGTTCTGGATCGGCGGCGCGCTGGCGCTGCCGGCCGTGGTGCTGGAGATGGGCGGCCATCTCACGGGTCCGCACAACTGGATCGACGCGACGCTCTCGAACTGGATCCAGCTCGTCTTCGCCACGCCGGTGGTGCTGTGGGCCGGCTGGCCGTTCTTCGTCCGCGGCTGGCAATCGCTGCTGACGCGCAACCTCAACATGTTCACGCTGATCGCGATGGGCACGGGCGTTGCCTATGTCTACAGCGTCCTCGGCACCGTCACGCCGCAGATCTTCCCTGCGACGTTCCGTGGCCATGAAGGCGCGGTTGCCGTCTATTTCGAGGCGGCCGCCGTCATCACCGTGCTGGTGCTGCTCGGCCAGGTGCTGGAGCTGCGCGCGCGTGACGCGACCTCGGGCGCGATCAAGGCGCTGCTGCAGCTCGCGCCGAAGACCGCGCGCCGCGTCGATGCCGATGGCAGCGAGCACGAGGTCGAGATCGATACGCTTCATGCCGGCGACCGCTTGCGCGTTCGTCCCGGCGAGAAGGTGCCGGTCGACGGCATCATCCTGGAGGGGCGCTCCTCGCTCGACGAATCCCTGGTGACGGGCGAGTCCATGCCGGTCACCAAGGAAGCCGGCGCCAAGGTCATTGCCGGCACGCTGAACCAGTCGGGCAGCTTCGTGATGCGCGCCGACAAGGTCGGCCGCGAGACGCTGCTGTCGCAGATCGTGCAGATGGTCGCGGACGCGCAGCGCTCGCGCGCGCCGATCCAGCGCCTCGCCGATCAGGTCGCCGGCTGGTTCGTTCCCACCGTGATCGTCGTCGCTCTCGTCGCGTTCGGCGCATGGGCCTGGTTCGGACCGGAGCCGCGGCTGGCCTTCGGCCTCGTCGCGGCCGTCAGCGTGCTGATCATCGCCTGCCCCTGCGCGCTGGGCCTTGCGACCCCGATGTCGATCATGGTCGGCGTCGGCCGCGGCGCGCAGGGCGGCGTGCTGATCAAGAACGCCGAAGCGCTGGAGCGGATGGAGAAGATCGACACGCTGGTGGTCGACAAGACGGGCACGCTGACCGAGGGCAAGCCCAAGGTTGTCGCGATCGTGCCGGCCGCCGGCTTTGCGGAAGATGACATCCTGCGGCTCGCGGCCAGCGTCGAGCGCGCCAGCGAGCATCCTTTGGCTGACGCGATCATGCGCGCGGCCAAGGAGAAGCAGCTCGCGCTCGGCCAGGTCGAGCACTTCGACTCGCCAACCGGCAAGGGCGCCACCGGCAAGGTCGACGGCAAGACCATCGCGCTCGGCAACGCCAGATATCTCGCCTCGATCGGAATCGACACGATAGCGCTCGACGCCGAGGCCGAGCGGCTGCGCCAGGACGGCGCGACCGTGATCAACATGGCCGTCGACGGTGCGCTTGCCGGCCTGTTCGCGATCGCCGATCCGGTCAAGGCCTCGACCCCGGAGGCGCTGAAGGCGCTGGCGGACGAAGGCATCAAGGTGATCATGCTGACCGGCGACAACCGCACCACGGCGGAAGCGGTGGCGCGCCGGCTCGGCATCTCCGAGGTCGAAGCCGAGGTGCTGCCGGACCAGAAGAGCGCGGTGGTGAGCAAGCTGCAAAAGGCCGGCCGCGTCGTCGCCATGGCCGGCGACGGCGTCAACGACGCGCCGGCGCTGGCCGCCGCCGAAGTCGGCATTGCCATGGGCACCGGCACGGATGTCGCGATGGAGAGCGCCGGCGTGACACTGCTCAAGGGCGATCTCGTCGGCATCGTCCGCGCGCGAAAACTGTCGCAGGCGACCATGAGCAACATCCGGCAAAACCTGTTCTTCGCCTTCATCTACAATGCCGCCGGCATCCCGATTGCGGCCGGCATCCTCTATCCGGCGTTCGGCCTGTTGCTCTCGCCGATCATCGCCGCGGCGGCGATGGCCCTGTCCTCGGTGAGCGTGGTCGGGAACGCGCTGCGGCTGCGCGCGACGCGGCTGTAGGGATGGCGGCGTAGCCCGGATGGAGCGCAAGCGAAATCCGGGGGCCTGCCCTCTTATTGGCACCGTCCCGGATTGCGCTTCGCTCCATCCCGGCTACGGTTCAGGGGGACACAGGCGGGAGCATCTGATGCAGCGAATTACGATCACGATCGAGGACGATCTGCTGGCGGAGATCGACGCGGCGGCAGAGGCGCGCGGCTACCAGAATCGCTCCGAGATCATCCGCGACCTCGCCCGCGCCGGCCTGCAGCAGAGCACCGAGGACACCGCGCAAACAGGCCAATGCGTCGCCGGCCTCGTCTATGTCTACGACCACGCCGCCCGCGATCTGTCGAAACGACTGGTGCAGGAATTTCACGGCCATCACGACCTCGCGCTGGCGACCCTGCACGTCCATCTCGACGACGACAATTGCATGGAGATGACGGCGCTGAAGGGCGCTGCCGACGAGGTCAAGCATTTCGCCGACCACATCATCGCCGAACGCGGCGTGCGCTATGGCCGCGTCGTGATGATCCCGACCGGGGAGCGGAAGCCGGCGAAGGCGCGGAAGCACGGGCACCGGCATGGGTAGACCGGAACGAGTGTGCGGGCAGTGCAAACCCTCTCCCCCTTGTGGGAGAGGGTGGCTTGCCGCGTAGCGGCGAGGCGGGTGAGAGGTATCTATCTGCGATTCCAATTCTCATTTGGACTCGCGGATAGATACCCCTCATCCGGCGCTTCGCGCCACCTTCTCCCACAAGGGGGAGAAGGGAAGCAGCCGCTCTCCCTTGCCGAAGCCGCAATCGGTGTCTACCTCTCGCGAGTGATTTCGTGAAAGGGTCTCCCATGCTGGATGCCGCCGTGAAGGCGCTGTCGCAAATGATGTCGCCGCCGATGCGCTCGATCCTGTGGCGGTCGATTGGGCTCGCGCTGGTGCTGATCATCGTGCTGGCGATCGGCTTGCAGCGGCTGCTCAGCTGGTTTGCGACCTCCGGCGAGGTCTGGCTGGAAGGCCTGCTCGGGCCGGGCTGGCATACGTCACTCGACGTCCTGTCCTGGATCGTCTCGATCGCGGCGGGCCTCGGCGTCGTGTTCGGCGGCATCTTCCTGATGCCCGCGATCACCTCGCTGGTGGCGAGCCTGTTCGTCGACGACGTCGCCGATGTCGTGGAGCGCGAGCATTATCCGGCCGAGCAGCCGGGTCTCGCGCTACCCTTCAACCAGGCGATCTTCGAAGGCATCAAGACCGCGCTGCTGACGATCTTGGTCTACCTGATCGCGCTGCCGCTGGTGCTGTTCGCCGGCGCCGGATTCCTGATCTTCTTCCTCGCCGCGGCCTGGCTGCTCGGCCGTGAATATTTCGAGCTCGCGGCGATGCGCTTCCGTTCGCCGGAGGAAGCCAAGGCGATGCGGCGCGACAATGCCGCGACCATCTTCACCGCCGGCCTGTTCATCGCCGCCTTCGTCTCGATCCCGATCGTCAATCTGGCGACGCCGATCTTCGGCATGGCCTTCATGGTCCACATGCACAAGCGGCTGTCAGGCCCGCGGCCGGAGCTGATCGAACCGGCGCGGCAGATGCGCTAACGGCGCCGTCTCAGACCGTCTTCTCCGGCCACCGGCAGAGATCGTTGATCAGGCAGACCTCGCAGCGCGGCTTGCGCGCGAGGCAGGTATAGCGGCCGTGCAGGATCAGCCAATGATGGGCGTGCAGCATGAACTCGGCCGGGATGACCTTCTCGAGACCGAGCTCGACCTCCAGCGGCGTCTTGCCGGGCGCCAGGGCAGTGCGGTTGCCGACGCGGAAGACATGCGTGTCGACCGCCATGGTGTGCTCGCCGAAGGCCATGTTGAGCACGACGTTGGCGGTCTTGCGGCCGGCGCCGGGCAGCGACTCGATCTCGGCGCGGGTGCGCGGCACCTCGCCGCCGAACTCGCTGAGCAGCTTTGCCGACAGCGCGATCACGTTTTTCGCCTTGGTGCGGTAGAGGCCGATGGTCTTGATGTAGTCGCGCAAGCGCTCCTCGCCGAGGTCGAGCATCTTCTGCGGGGTATCGGCGATTTCGAACAAGGCGCGCGTCGCCTTGTTGACGCCGGCATCGGTCGCCTGCGCCGACAGCACCACGGCGACCAGCAGCGTGAACGGATTGACGTGCTCGAGCTCGCCCTTCGGTTCCGAGTTGGCCTTGCGGAAACGGCTGAAGACCTCGCGGACCTCGGCGGGCGTCCAGGGTCTGATCGCTTTGAGTGATTTTTTCGCTGGAGCCGTTTTCTCGCCGGGCTTGGGCTTCGCGACAGCGGCCCTTGCCTTTTTCGGCGCGGCGGCCTTGCGCGGGACCGGCTTGCGGGTGATTTTCGCCATGATCGGGATATACTGACGGACGATGAGCACAGGCAACGAAATTGAGCGCAGCGATCGTGATCCGCGCGACGTGCAGATCTTCTCCGCGCTGCTGACGCCGCACCGCTCGCTGAACCGCACCGGCTTCCTCGCCGTGATGCTGTTCGTGAGCGCGGTCAGCTTCGTCACCGGCCTCGTCTTCCTGATGATGGGCGCCTGGCCGGTGTTCGGTTTCTTCGGCCTCGACGTTCTCGTGATCTGGTGGGCCTTCAAGGCCAATTTCCGCGCCGCGCGGGCCAGCGAGGAGATCGTGATCACGCCTTCGGAGCTGCGCGTGCGCCGCGTCAGTCACCGCGGTCAGGTTGCCGAATGGACGTTCAACCCGCTCTGGGTCCGGCTCGACCAGGAGATCGACGAGGAATACGGCATCGAACATCTCTATCTGATCTCTCGCGGCAGCCGGCTGCGTATCGCCGGCTTTCTCGGACCGGAGGAAAAGACAAGTTTTTACAATGCCTTGGTCGGCGCCCTGAATGCCGCCCGACGCGGCCCGACCTATAATCCGGTGACTTGAACGTAGTCAGGAATCGGGTGGTTTCCGACCCGCCCCTCTCCTACATTTCCGGTCATGATGACACTCGCCATACATGACCAGCGCCTGACCAAGCCGGGCCCCCAACACGCCGCGTTGCGCGACTATGATTCGGTGCGCCGGGCGATCGCCTTCATCTCGGAGAACTGGCGCGCGCAGCCGACCATCGAGGCGATGGCCGATGCGGCCGGCGTCACGCCGGATGAGCTGCACCATCTGTTCCGCCGCTGGGCCTCGATCACACCAAAGGCCTTCATGCAGGCGCTGACGCTCGACCACGCCAAGGGCCTGCTGCGGGACTCCGCGAGCATTCTCGACGCCGCGCTCGATTCCGGCCTGTCGGGCCCGGGCCGGCTGCACGATCTCTTCGTCACGCATGAAGCGATGTCGCCGGGCGAATGGAAGAACGGCGGCGCCGGCCTCACCTTGCGCTACGGCTTTCATCCCTCCCCGTTCGGCACGGCGATCGTGATCGCCACCGATCGCGGCCTGTCGGGGCTTGCCTTCGCCGACCACGGCGACGAGAAGATCGCGCTCGCCGACATGACGCGGCGCTGGCCGAATGCCACCTATGTCGAAGACCACGAAGGCACGGCGCCGCTCGCGGCGCGCATCTTCGACACCAGGCTGTGGCGGCCGGACCAGCCGCTGCGCGTGGTGATGATCGGCACCGATTTCGAGGTGCGGGTGTGGGAGACGCTCTTGAAGATCCCGATGGGCCGCGCGGTGTCCTATTCGGACATCGCCTGCAACATCAACAGTCCGAAGGCCTCGCGCGCCGTCGGCGCCGCGGTCGGCAAGAACCCGGTCTCGTTCGTCGTGCCCTGCCACCGCGCGCTCGGCAAGAGCGGCACGCTCACCGGCTATCATTGGGGCATCACGCGCAAGCAGGCGATGCTGGGCTGGGAAGCCGGGCAGCTCGGGATGCAGCGGAATTCGTAGGGTGGGTTAGCCGTAGGCGTAACCCACCTCTTATGCTTCCGCGGCGGCAGAGATGGTGGGTTACGCCAGCGATTGCGCTTCGCGCAGACGCTGTCTAACCCACCCTACGGCACCGCGCGTGGAGCGAGGTTTAGCCCGCCAGATCCAGCTTCGACGCCACGGTCGAATCCGCGTTGAGCCGGTAGATGATCGGCACGCCGGTCGCGAGCTCGCGCTTCAAAATGCCTTCGGGCGACAGCTTCTCCAGCACCATGATCAGCGCGCGCAGCGAATTGCCGTGGGCGGCAACCAGGGTGCGCTTGCCGTTGAGCACGCCGGGCAGGATCTCCTGCACGTAATAGGGCAGCGCGCGCGCGAGCGTGTCCTTCAGGCTTTCGCCGCCGGGCGGCGGCACGTCGTAGGAGCGGCGCCAGATCAGCACCTGATCCTCACCCCATTTCTTGCGGGCGTCGTCCTTGTTGAGGCCGGAGAGATCGCCGTAGTCGCGCTCGTTCAGCGCGAGGTTCTTCGAAGTCGGCAAGCCCTTCTGGCCGAGCTCGCCGAGGATGATATCGAGCGTGTGTTGCGCGCGCGTCAGCACCGAGGTGAAGGCCACGTCGAACACGAGACCCTGTGCCTTCAGCTTGCGGCCGGCTTCGGTAGCTTCCTTCACGCCGAGCTCGGTGAGGTCAGGATCCTTCCAGCCGGTGAACAGGTTCTTCAGATTCCATTCGCTCTGGCCGTGGCGCACGAGCACGAGAAGACGTTCGCTCATTGACTGCTTTCCGTTGCTTATTGTCGACTAGATATCGGCAAGGCCGAGCACGTCGGCCATGGAGTAATGCCCCGGCGCTTTGCCATGCGCCCACAGCGCCGCCTTCAGCGCGCCATGGGCGAACAGCATGCGGTCCTCGGCCTGATGCGTCAGCGTCAGGCGCTCGAACGGCCCGAGGAAGGTCACGCTGTGATCGCCGGCGACGGTGCCGCCGCGCAACGAGGCGAAGCCGATATTGCCAGGCCTGCGCGCGCCGGTGATACCGTCGCGGCCCCGCTCGGAATGCTCATCGAGCGTGACGCCGCGGCCACTGGCGGCGGCCTGGCCCAGCATCAGCGCCGTGCCGGAGGGTGCATCGACCTTCATGCGGTGATGGGTCTCGACGATCTCGATGTCGAAACCCTGGTCGAGCGCCTTGGCGACGCGCTTGACCACGGCGGCAAGCAAATTGACGCCCAGGCTCATATTGCCCGACTGCACCACGACGGCACGGTTGGTGACGCTCTTGATCACGGCGTTGTCGGAGCCCGACAGCCCGGTGGTGCCGACGACATGGACGATGCCGCGCTCGGCGGCGATCGCGACATTGGCGATGGTGGCGGCAGGGACGGTAAAATCGAGGATACCGTCGGCCTCCTTCGACATCGCCCAGAGATCGGCCGAGAGCTTGATGCCGTTGGCGGGCAGCCCTGCGAGCACCCCGGCATCCTTGCCGAGCAGCTCCGATCCCGGGGCCTCCAGCGCGCCGGCCAGCACCGCGCCTTTGCTCTCGGAAATCGCCCGCACCAGCGCGCGGCCCATCCGGCCGCCGGCTCCAGCAACAATCAAGCGCATGTCGGACATGGTGTGATCCTCTTCGCCGCCGTTGTAGCGGGGGGAGGCAGTTCCGGCAACCGAGGGGCTTGGGAGGCACGCGCTCGCTTACCCTCCCCTGGAGGGGAGGGTAAGTGAGATCGCGCCTCAGCCGTCCTGCGGCTGCGGGCCGTCATAGCCCTCGATGATGATGAGATCGGCGACCGAGTGCGGCTGGCGCACCTTGATGTTGGCCTGGTATTCCGGCGAATTGTAGCAGGCGATCGCGGTCTCGTAGTCGGGGAATTCGATCACGACGTTGCGGGTGCGGCTGGCGCCTTCGACGGTGGTGAACTTGCCGCCGCGGACGACGAAGCGGCCGCCCCATTTCTTGAAGATCGGACCGTTGGCGACGGCGTAGGGCTTGTAACCCTCGTCACTGCTCACGTCGACGCGCCCGATCCAGTAGCCCTTTGCCATTATTCTTCTCCCTGTGTTGTTGATCAGCCCAGCGCCTGCGCGATCTCGGCCTGAATGGCGTCTGCGATGGCCCTGGGATCAGCGGCTTCCACGACCGGACGCCCGACGACGAGATAATCGGCGCCGGCGGCGATCGCGCGGCCCGGCGTCATGATGCGCTTCTGGTCGCCGGTCGACGAGCCGGCGGGCCGGATGCCCGGTGTGACGAGGCACATCTGGTGGCCGACGATCTTGCGGAGCGCTGCAGCTTCCTCCGGCGAGGACACCAGCCCGTCGACGCCAAGCACCTGCGCCTGCTGCGCGCGCGCCTCGACCAGCTCGGAGACGCCGAGCCGGAAACCTGCCGCATGCAGATCGTCGTCGTTATAGGAGGTCAGCACCGTGACCGCGAGGATCTTCAGGCTCGAATTGCCGCGGCCCTCGACCGCGCCCTTCATGGTCTGCGGATAGGCGTGCACGGTCAGGAAGGTGGCGCCGAGCCTGGTGATGCTCTCGACGCCTTGCGTCACGGTGTTGCCGATGTCGTGCAGCTTGAGATCGAGAAAGACCTTCTTGCCCTTGTCGGCGAGCTTGCCGACCAGCGGCAATCCGCCGGCATAAGCGAGGCGATAGCCGATCTTGTAGAAGGTGACGCTGTCGCCGAGACGGTTGATCGTCGCCTCCGCGGCATCGACGCTGGGCAGATCGAGCGCGACGATCAGGCGGTCTTTTGGAGCGATCTCGGCTGGCGTCATGTCACCTCACATCATGCGTTGGGAAATGTCGATCAATTGCGCGACGAGCTCCTTCAACGCGGCGATGTCGCCCTCGTTCTTGAGCCTGTCCATATCGTCATAGGCCTGGTCGGCAAAGCCGAGCGTGAGCTGACTGGCAATCACATTGGCGTGGCAGGAGGTCAGGATCAGCCGCAGCGCCTGCAGTGCGCGCGCCGCGCCGAGCCGGCTCTGTGACGCCCCGGCAAGCGCGAAGGCGCGGTTGCGAAACACGTCGCCGCGCGCCTCATTCAGCTCGTGCACGCGGCTGACCCAGTCGATCGCGTTCTTGAGCAGCGGCGGCACCGAGGCGTTGTATTCGGGCGTGACGAACAGCACGCCATGATGCGCGCCTATCATGCGCTTGAGGTTGATCGCGTGCTTGGGCACGCCGGATTTGGCCTGGAGATCGCCGTCATAGATCGGAAGCGGAAAATCGGCGAGCGAGATGCGGGTGACATCGACGCCGGCCCGGGCAAATTCATAGGCGATGACCGCCGCCAGCTTCGCGTTGTGCGAGCCGGTGCGCAGCGAGCCGGGAATGACCAGGATTTTCGGTGCGGACATCCACTTCCATACGTTCGGCGAAACGAGCCCGCCGCGCATAGAAGGAAGCCGGCGGGATTAGTCCTTGCGATACACCCAGACGCGGGCCGGCGGAAGGTTCATCCAGATCCGTTCCGAAGCCTCTGTGGACACGCCGGGCAGCGATTTCGGGATCGGCGGCACCACCGCATAGGTGAACTGGACGAAGGGCGCGCCGGGCGCCAGCGCCGTGAAGGCATCGCGGATCAGCCGCAGCCGCGTCAGCATCGGCTTTGTCACGAGCGGCAGGCCGGAGACGACCGCGCTGGCCGGCGCGCTCAGCACGTTCCAGAGCGTGTCGCGCAGGCGATAGGCATCGCCCTGCACCACCTTGGCCTGCGGATAGCGGTCGCGCAGCAGCGCGCAGAAGCCGGGATTGTATTCGACGAGAACGAGACGCTTCTGGTCGACGCCGCGCTCGACCAGCGCGGAGGTGATGGCACCGGTGCCGGGCCCGAGCTCGACCACTGGCGCGTCCGAATCGACATCGACGTAATGGGCCATGGTCCGGGCCAACAGCTTGCCCGACGGCATCACCGCACCCATGTGCAGCGGCTTTTCGATCCACGATCTGAGAAAGCGCACCTCGTCGTCGAGACGAGGCTTCTTCAACGCACGCGCGGACGATGGCAATGGCATGTCTGGACCGGACGGGACCGCAGGACCGCGGCGTGTCAGAAAATGGTCATAAAGACGTATAGGCCGAAGGCGGTACGGTCAAGCCGAGTCAACTCGCCCGATTACCGAAGAAATCCTTGACCTTGGCGAAGAAACCCTCGGATTCCGGCTGGGTGTTGCCGCTTGACAGCCTTTCGAACTCGGCCAGCAATTCCTGCTGCTTCTTGGTGAGGTTCTGCGGGGTCTCGACCACGACCTGAACATACATGTCGCCCATCTGGCGCGACCGCAGCACCGGCATGCCTTTTGATGCAATGCGGAATCGGCGGTTGGACTGGGTCCCGGCCGGCACCTTCACCTTGGCCTTGCTGTTCTCGATGGTCGGCACCTCGAATTCGCCGCCGAGGGCGGCCGTCACCATCGAGATCGGCACACGGCAATGCAGATCGGCGCCGTCGCGCTGGAAGAACTGGTGCTGGGCCAGCGACAGGAAGATGTAGAGGTCGCCGGGCGGACCGCCGCGGACTCCCGCTTCGCCTTCGCCGGCGAGCCTGATCCTGGTGCCGTCCTCGACGCCGGGGGGAATGTTGACCGACAGATTGCGCTCGCGGGTGACGCGGCCCTGGCCCGAGCAGGACGGGCAGGCATCCTCGATCATCTGGCCGCGGCCCTGGCAGCCCGGACAGGTCCGCTCCAACGTGAAGAAGCCCTGCGATTGCCGCACGCGGCCGGCGCCGCCACAGGTCGAGCAGGTCTTCGGCTTGGTTCCGGCCTTGGCGCCGATGCCCGAGCAGGCCTCGCAGGTGACCGAGACCGGAATCTCGATCTGCGCGGTCTTGCCGCCAAAGGCTTCCTCGAGCGTGATTTCCATGTTGTAGCGCAGGTCGGCGCCGCGCTCGCGGCCGCCGCGGCCGCGCTGCCCGGCCATGCCGAACAAATCTTCGAAAATGTCGGAGAAAGAGGACGCGAAGCCCGCACCGAACCCGGCGCCGCCACCGCCCTGCTCGAAAGCGGCATGACCGTAGCGGTCATAGGCGGCGCGCTTGTCCTTGTCTTTCAGAACCTCGTAGGCCTCGTTGATTTCCTTGAACTTGACTTCGCTGGTGTCGTCCCCGGGATTACGGTCGGGGTGGAACTTCATCGCCAGCTTGCGAAACGACGATTTCAGCTTGCCTTCGTCGGCATCACGTTCGACTTCGAGAGTCTCGTAGTAGCAGCGCTTGGTGGACGTGGACATGATGAGCTCGGTCTATCCAATCGCGAATCAAGTCGGAGCGAAACGATGCCGCTGCGCGACGACATAAGCGCCCTTCCGCCTCGCGACGGAAGCCGGCACGGCGGCGTTCAGCATAACAGCTGGGAATTGATCGATCGTTGCGGGTATCGGTCCCGCTGAGCCCGACACCGTGGCCTCCCCCGCGAGGGAGGAGGCCTTTGGTGCGTGTGGGGTCCAAGCCGTCCGCATCATCACCCTCTTGGGGCTTAAGCGGACTTCTTGTTGTTCTTGTCGTCGTCGACCTCGGTGAATTCCGCGTCGACGACGTCGTCCTTGGCCGCGTCCTTCTTGGCATCGGCCTCGGCCTGCTGCTTGTACATGGCCTCGCCGAGCTTCATCGAAGCCTGGGCCAGCGTCTGGGTCTTGGCCTTGATCGCCTCGGCATCGTCGCCCTTCAGCGCTTCCTTGAGGTCGCCGACGGCGTCCTCGATCGCGCGGCGCTCGGTCTCGCCGACCTTCGAGCCGTGCTCGGCCAAAGCCTTCTCGGTCGAATGCACCAGACCATCCGCCTCGTTCTTGGCGGTGACGGCCTCGCGGCGCTTCTTGTCCGCCTCGGCATTGGCCTCGGCGTCCTTGACCATCTTCTCGATGTCGGCTTCCGACAGGCCGCCGGAGGCCTGGATGCGGATCTGCTGCTCCTTGCCGGTGGCCTTGTCCTTGGCCGACACGTTGACGATGCCGTTGGCGTCGATGTCGAAGGTCACCTCGATCTGCGGCATGCCGCGCGGAGCCGGCGGAATGCCCATCAGGTCGAACTGACCGAGCATCTTGTTGTCGGCCGCCATTTCACGCTCGCCCTGGAAGACGCGGATGGTGACCGCGTTCTGGTTGTCTTCGGCGGTCGAGAACACCTGGCTCTTCTTGGTCGGGATCGTGGTGTTGCGGTCGATGATGCGGGTGAACACGCCACCCAGCGTCTCGATGCCCAGCGACAGCGGGGTCACGTCCAGCAGCAGCACGTCCTTGACGTCGCCCTGAAGCACGCCGGCCTGGATCGCAGCGCCGATCGCCACGACTTCGTCCGGGTTGACGCCCTTGTGCGGCTCCTTGCCGAACAGCTGCTTGACGACTTCCTGGACCTTCGGCATGCGCGACATGCCGCCGACCAGAACGACTTCGCCGATCTCACCGGCGGTGACGCCGGCATCCTTCAGCGCCTTGCGGCAGGGCTCGACGGTCTTCTGGACGAGGTCGTCGACCAGCGCCTCGAACTTGGCGCGGGTGAGCTTCATCGTCAGATGCTTCGGACCGGTCTGGTCTGCGGTGATGAACGGCAGGTTGATCTCGGTCTGCGTCGTCGAGGACAGCTCGATCTTGGCCTTTTCAGCGGCTTCCTTCAGGCGCTGCAACGCGAGCTTGTCGTTGCGCAGGTTGATGCCCTGCTCCTTCTGGAATTCGTCGGCGAGATAGCCGACCAGGCGCATGTCGAAGTCTTCGCCGCCGAGGAAGGTGTCGCCGTTGGTCGACTTCACCTCGAACACGCCGTCGCCGATCTCGAGGATCGAGATATCGAACGTGCCGCCGCCGAGATCGTACACCGCGATCGTGCCGGTCTTGGTCTTGTCGAGACCGTAGGCGAGCGCGGCCGCAGTCGGCTCGTTGATGATGCGCAGCACTTCGAGGCCCGCGATCTTGCCGGCGTCCTTGGTCGCCTGACGCTGGGCGTCGTTGAAGTAGGCGGGAACGGTGATGACGGCCTGATCGACCTTCTGGCCGAGATGGGCTTCCGCGGTCTCCTTCATCTTCTGCAGGATGAACGCCGAGACCTGCGAGGGCGAGTAGGTCTGGCCGTCGGCCTCGACCCAGGCATCGCCGTTGGACGCCTTCACGATCTTGTAGGGGACGAGCTTCTTGTCCTTCTCGACCATCGGGTCGTCGTAGCGGCGGCCGATGAGGCGCTTCACTGCGAAGAAGGTGCGCTCGGGATTGGTGACGGCCTGGCGCTTGGCCGGCTGGCCGACGAGGCGCTCACCGTCATCCGTGACGGCGACGATCGAAGGCGTCGTCCGCATGCCTTCGGAATTCTCGATGACTTTGGCGTTCTTGCCATCCATCACGGCGACGCACGAATTCGTGGTGCCGAGGTCGATCCCAATGACCTTTCCCATGGTCCTGATATCCTTCTTTTTGCGGCAGGTTGGCTGGGCCCAGAAGGCACCCGAACCGAAACCCCCTAAGATCAAACATTCGCGATATTGCGATGGTTGAGGCTCATATAGGAGGGGGGGAGGGGCCCGCAAGGACCGAACGCAAGTTTGAGCCGTGAAAACATTGGGTTTTGGAAGATCATATCCGGGCTCCACCGCCCTTGCGGGTGAGGAATCATTAACAGGTTCAGGCATCAGCAAGCCCCCGCTACCGCGAGCCCCGCCCGCCCTGTTGCCTCGGGCCCAAACCCGGTAAAAGGCGGGCCGGCCGGGCAGCCGCCACAGCTGCTCCGCGCGACAAAGCGGCCCGGTGGCCGACCATCGAACGGCCTCAATGTGAACCAATCAGAGTGCCCATGAAGCTGATCCGCCCCCTCGCCGCGCTCGCCCTTCTCGCCGCCTCCGCGCTTCCGGCCCTCGCCGCCGACGCCGTGTTTCCACCCGGCCTGCGCCTCGGCATGGTGCCGCTGGTCGGCCTCAACACCGCAAAAACCTTTCCGGGCTTCGAGAGTGAGGATGGCAGCGTCAAGGTGCTGATCACCGAGCTGCCGCCGGCTGCCTACGGCGAGGTCGTGAGCGCCTTCAATGCCAATCCGGCCGGAACGAACGGCGTCAAGCAGGACAAGGTCGAGACCCCCGCGGGTCTGGCCTATTTCACCACCGAAAGCGGCAAGGCCGGCGACACCCCGGTGAAGCGCTATTCGATGATCGTGCCGGGCGCCGGCTTCTCCGGCTATGTCGCGGTGCAGGTCCCCGAGAACGCGACCAAGATCTACACCGACGAGGCGGTGCGCCAGATGTTCGCGAGCGCAACCACGCGCAAGCAAGTCTCGGCGGAAGAGCAGATCGCACTGATGCCGTTCAAGATCACCGATCTCGCCGACTTCAAGGACATCCGCACGCTGGCGCCGGGCAGCAGCATCATCCTGGCCGACGGCGACGAGAGCACGGGCTATGAATCGAAGCCGTTCATGATCCTCGGCGTGATCGGCGCCACCCCGCAAGCCGCCGACGACCGCGCCCGCTTCGCCCAGGAGGCCGCGCTCCAGATCCCCGGCGTGCGCGAATCCCGTGTCACGATGTCGGAGCCGATCCGCATCAACGGCCAGCAGGGCTTCGAGACCCGGATCGACGGCGTCAGCGGCAAGGACAAGACGCCGGTGACCGTGGTGCAGTGGATCCGCTTCTCGAGCGGCGGCGCTTCGCTGCGCATCATCGCCAGCGCTCCGCGCGACCAGTGGCAAGCAGCTTTCACCCGCTTCCGCGCCGTGCGCGACGGGATCCAGCCGAAGGGCTGAAGCGCGACGGCCGCGCAAAACACTTGCTGTCATCCCCCGCATTCGCAGGGTCGACAGCGAGGTTGGGGCTGCACGCCCAACCCCTCACCAACACCGGCTGCATTTTCGGGCTTCTGTTCGCTGCCGCGCAGAACTAGGCTTCGCTCCGTTGGATCATCCTGAGGGGAGGCGAACAATGCTGGATCGACGACAAGTCTTGGCAATGCTTGGAACGACGGCGCTGGCGACTCTCGCGCCGACCGCACTGCTTGCAGCGGCATCGATCAAGCCGGACGAGACCTCGGCGCTGCTCGTGATCGACGTACAGAACTGCTTCCTGCCGGGCGGAAGCCTCGCCGTGAAGGAGGGCGAGCAGGTGGTGCCTGTCATCAACAAGATCTCGAAGGCGTTTGCGAACGTGGTGATGACGCAGGACTGGCACACGCCGGGCCACGTCTCGTTTGCCTCAGTCCATTCCGGCAAGAAGCCGTTCGAGACCGTCGACCTTCCCTACGGCAAGCAGGTGCTGTGGCCTGATCATTGCGTGCAGGGCACCGACGGCGCGGCGCTGTCCAAGGATCTCGCGATCCCGCACGCCGAGCTCATCATCCGCAAGGGCTTTCACAAGGACGTCGACAGCTATTCGGCCTTCCTCGAAGCCGACGGCAAGACCTCGACCGGCCTCGCCGGATATTTGAAGGGGCGCAAGATCAAGCGCGTCTTCGTCGCTGGCCTGGCGACGGATTTCTGCGTGGCCTGGACGGCGCTCGACGCGCGCAAGGCGGGCTTCGAAGTCTATGTGGTGGAAGACGCCTGCCGCGGCATCGACACGCAGGGCTCGCTCGTAAAGGCCTGGGCCGACATGGCCAAGGCCGGCGTGAAGCGGATTCAGTCTGCGGATATCGCGGTGGGGGCCTAGGCGTTTCGCGTCGTCATTCCGGGGCGGCTCGAAGTGCCGAACCCGGAATCTCGAGATCCTCCGGTGCGCAGTGCGCACTGGAGTTCGATGCTGCGCATCGCCCCGGAATGACAACCCAACTCAGTTCGGCGCGCCGCTCGATTCGTTGTTGTTCGCGGCGGGCGCGGGCTTCGCACCGCCCTTGGCGACGCCGACCAAGGCCGGACGCAGCACGCGATCGCCGATGGTGTAGCCGGCCTGCATGATCTGGACCACGGTGCCAGAGGGCACCGACGGATCGGGCACTTCGTACATCGCCTGGTGGAAATTCGGGTCGAACTTCTGGCCCTGCGGATCGAGCTTCTTCACGCCGTGCTTTTCCAGCGCGTTGAGCAGCGACCGCTCGGTGAGCTCGACGCCCTCGATCAGCGAGATCAGGCCGGGATCCGCCGCGGCGCGAGCCTCGGGTGGAACGGCATCGAGCGCGCGCTGGAGATTGTCGGCGATGTCGAGCACGTCGCGGGCAAAGCCGGTAATGCCGTAGAGGCGGGCGTCGGCGACTTCCTTGGTGGTGCGCTTGCGCAAATTCTCCATCTCGGCCAGCGTCCGCAGCGTGCGATCGCGCGCCTCGGCGACTTCCTTCTGCAGGCTCTCGACCGAGCCTGGCTCGGGATCGTCGGGCATGATGTAGGGCTTCGACACCACGGGCTCGCCAGTCGGCGCGGCCGCGTCTTCGGGTTGCCGGTCTCGATCGGTCATCGGCTCTTATCTCGAACTCGTTTCCAGGGATTGTTGGTCCGGATATCGTGCTTTGAGCCGCGAAAATCAAGCGGCCGTGATCGGATCGAACCCGATCAGCCCCCCAATAGGCGGCTGACGATGCGAGCGGCGTAGTCCACAGTCGGGATCACGCGGGCATAATTCAGCCGCGTCGGCCCGATCACGCCCAGGACACCGACGATGTGGCCGGCGGCATCCCGATAGGGCGAGATGATGGTGGAAGACCCCGACAGCGAAAACAGCTTGTTCTCGCTGCCGATGAAGATACGCACGCCCTCGGCCGTCTCGGCCCGGCCGAGCAGATCGATCACGCCGCGCTTGGTCTCGAGGTCGTCGAACAGCAGGCGGACCCGCTCCAGATCCTCCAGCGCGTGCAAATCCTCCAGCAGATTGGCGTGGCCGCGCACGATGAGCTGGCGGTCCTCGTTCTCGCCGCCGGACCAGCTGGCGATCCCGGCGGAAATCACCTTCTGTGCCAGCTGATCGAGCTCGGCGCGGGCCTCGCCCAACGCCGTCTCGAGCTCGAGCCGCGCTTCCGCCAGGGTCCGGCCGCGGATTCGCGCATTGAGGAAATTGCCGGCTTCGGTGATCGCCGAGGAGGGAACTCCGGGCGGCAGCGTCAGCACCCGGTTCTCGACCTGGCCGTCCTCACCGACGAGGATGACCAGCGCTTTCTCCGGTTCCAGACGGACGAATTCAATGTGCTTCAGCCGCGCATTGGATTTTGGCGTCAGCACCACCGCGGCGGCCCGGGTCAAGCCGGACAGCCGCGTCAGCGCCTGGTCCAGCGCGGCCTCGACCGAGTGGGCCTGACCGACGGATGTGAGCTGGCTCTGGATCGACTGCCGCTCGGCCTCGTTGAGGTCGCCGACCTGCATCAGGGCGTCGACGAAGAAACGCAGGCCGAGTTCCGTCGGCAGCCGGCCGGCGGAGGTGTGCGGCGCATAGATCAGGCCGAGCTGTTCCAGGTCGGCCATGACGTTGCGGACCGAGGCCGGCGACAGCGGCATCGCGATCAGGCGCGAGATATTGCGCGAGCCCACGGGCTCACCGGTCGCGAGATAACTTTCTACAATTTGACGAAAAATGTCGCGGGAACGCTCGTTGAGCTGGGCAAGGCCTGCGCGCGGCGCGATCAGATGGATCGGATCGTGATGGGCCACAGACTGTAACTCCTCTCAGATACTCATAATTTGTCTATCCCCGAGGCGTCTGACAAGCGTGGCGTTTGCGGACCCGGAATCAGGGCAGGAATCGAGAGAGGAATCGAGGGAGAAATCGGGGGATGAATAAGCCCTTGCCGCCCACCCTCACCCCACCTACAAGCACCGCCAACAGCCTTATCCCGTGAATTTTGGAGGATTTCCCATGCGGCCAAGCCGCCGTGCGCCCGATGAATTGCGCCCCGTGACGCTGGAGCGCGGCGTGGTCAAATATGCGGAAGGCTCGTGCCTGGTGAAGTTCGGCGACACCCATGTGCTCGTCACCGCCACGCTGGAAGACCGACTGCCGCCGTGGCTGAAGGGCCAGGGCCGCGGCTGGGTCACCGCCGAATACGGCATGCTGCCGCGCGCAACCTCCGAACGCACCCGCCGCGAGGCCGCCGCCGGCAAGCAGAGCGGCCGTACCGTCGAGATCCAGCGCCTGATCGGCCGCTCGCTCCGCACCATCGTCGACCTCGAAGCACTCGGCGAGCGCCAGATCACGGTCGATTGCGACGTGCTGCAGGCCGACGGCGGCACGCGCACCGCCTCGATCACCGGCGCCTGGGTCGCACTGGCCGATTGCGTCAACTGGATGAAGGCGCGCAACATGATCAAGGCCAATGTCATGCGCGACAACGTCGCCGCGATCTCCTGCGGTATCTATAACGGCACGCCGGTGCTTGATCTCGACTATGCCGAGGATTCGGAAGCCCAGACCGACGCCAATTTCGTCATGACCGGCGATGGCCGCATCATCGAGGTGCAGGGCACCGCGGAACGCGAACCGTTCACGCAGGACGAGTTCCTGAAGCTGATGGCCCTGGCGCAGAAAGGCATCGCGCGTCTGGTGGACTTGCAGAAACTGGCCGTAGCGTAGTCAATAAGCCATGCACCGCCGAATCACCGGAAAGCTGGTCATCGCCACCCACAATCCCGGCAAGCTCGCCGAGATGCGGGAGCTGCTCGCGCCCCACGGCGTCGAGGCGGTGTCGGCCGGTGAGCTCGGCCTCGCCGAGCCGGAGGAGACCGGCAACGATTTCCGCAGCAATGCCGCGATCAAGGCGATCGCGGCGGCCCAGGCGACCAGGCTTCCTGCTTTCGCCGACGATTCCGGCATCGTGGTCGACGCGCTCGACGGTGCGCCCGGCATCTACAGCGCGCGCTGGGCCGGCCCGGCCAAGGACTTCAACGCCGCGATGGCGCAGATCGAGCGCCTGCTGCAGGAGCGCGGCGCCACCACACCGGACAAGCGCAAGGCACATTTCGTCTCGGCACTCTGCGTGGCCTGGCCGGACGATCATCTCGAAGAGGTCGAGGCGCGCGTCGACGGCACGCTGGTCTGGCCGCCGCGGGGCACCGCCGGTTTCGGCTACGATCCGATGTTCTTGCCCGACGGCCACGACCGCACCTTCGGCGAGATGGAGAGCATCGAGAAGCACGGCCTGCCGCCGCTCGGTCTCGGCCTGTCGCACCGTGCCCGCGCCTTCGTGAAACTGGCGGAGATCTGCCTTGAGCCGCGCTAACGAAGCTTTTGGCGTCTACGTGCACTGGCCGTTCTGCCTGTCGAAATGTCCTTATTGCGACTTCAACAGTCATGTCCGCCACGCCCCGATCGACGAGGTGCGCTTCGCTTCCGCCTTCGCGCGCGAAATCGCAGCGACCGCCGAGCGCGCGCCCGGCCGCGAGGTCACCTCGATCTTCCTTGGCGGCGGCACACCGTCGCTGATGCAGCCCGCGACCGTCGGCGCGGTGCTCGATGCGATCGGCAAGCACTGGAGCGTGGCAGGCGACGTCGAAGTCACGCTCGAAGCCAATCCCACCAGCGTCGAAGCCACGCGCTTTGCCGGCTATCGCACCGCCGGCGTGAATCGTGTCTCACTCGGCGTGCAGGCGCTCGACGATGCCTCGCTCAAGGCGCTGGGCCGGCTGCACAGCGCGCGCGAGGCGCTCGATGCCGTCGCCATCGCGCGACGCTCGTTCGACCGTTACTCATTCGACCTGATCTATGCCCGCCCCGACCAGACGCCGGCGATGTGGGCCGATGAACTGCGTCTCGCCATCGATGAAGCGGCCGAGCATCTGTCGCTTTATCAATTGACGATCGAGGAAGGCACGCCGTTCTTCGGCCTGCACCAGGCCGGCAAATTGAAGACGCCGGATGAGGCGGTCGCGCGCGCGCTCTACGACGTCACGCAGGAAACCTGCGACAAGCTCGGCCTGCCCGCGTACGAGATTTCAAATCACGCGCGGCACGGCGCCGAGTGCCGGCACAATCTCGTGTATTGGCGCGGCGAGGAATATGCCGGCATCGGCCCCGGCGCGCACGGCCGCCTCGACATCGACGGCGTCAGGCATGCGACCGCCACCGAGAAGCGTCCCGAAGCCTGGCTGATGCGGGTCGAGACCAACGGCCATGGCGTCGTCACCGACGATCTCCTCAACAGCGAGGAGCGCGCAGACGAATTTTTGCTGATGGGGTTGCGGCTTGCCGAAGGCATCGATCCCGAGCGCTACAGAACCCTTTCCGGCCGCCGGCTCGATCCCAAACGCATCGCGCTGCTGCGCGAGGAAGGCGCGATCATTGTGGATCCGACGGGACGGCTGCGCGTGACCAGCAGCGGATTTCCGGTGCTCGATGCAGTGGTCGCGGATCTCGCGGCGTAGCGAGCTACGCCCCAAAGCTCTTCGGCGAACCCGCGACAGCAACGCCGCCGCCTTGCGTCACCTTCATTACCGCGAGCCCGCGCTCATTGGTGCCGTCGGCGCGGAAACGGAACAGGCCGTCGATGCCGGCGAAACCCGAGGGGTTGGTGAGCACGTCGGGCGAGAAGCGCGTGGTGCCCTGCGTGCGCGCGAGCGCGGCAACGAGGGCGACGGCGTCATAGGCCAGCGTCGCGGTGCGGATCGGCTCGGCGCCGTATTTGGTGCGGTAGCGGCCCGAGAAGGCGCGAAAACCGGCCGGATCGGGCGCGGCGTAGAGGCCGCCTTGCAGGCTCGCATTGGCATAGACCCGCGGATTGTCCCACAGGCCGGTGCCGAGCAGCTGGATGTTGCGCAGGTTCGCGCCCGCGGCGGTCATCGCATCGGCGACCGTCACCACGGCATCGCCGTCATCGGCAATGAACAGCGCGTCCGCACTGCCGAGCTGCTGCGCCACGGTGCGCGCCGGCGTGGCGCGATCGGCGCCGTATTTCTCGAAGGCGACGATGCGTCCGCCGCGGCGCGGCACCGCCGCCTTCACCGCGGCCTCGACGACATTGCCATAGGCGTTGTCGGGCACCAGCACGGCGACGGAGCGCTTTCCGATGCCGGCGGAATATTCAACGATGCGGTTGACGTCGGATTCCGGCAGGAAGGAGAGCAGATAGACGCCGCGACCGGCAATGCTGGAATCGGTCGAGAACGCGATCACCGAGATGCCGCGCGTGCGCGCGATCTGCGCCACCGCCGGCACCGACTGCGCGAACAGCGGTCCGAGGATGATCTCGGCGCCCTCGTCGACGGCCTGCTGCGCACTCGCCTGTGCGCCTTGCGGGCTGCCATTGTCGTCCTTGATCAGCAGCTGAATGTTCGGGTTCTGGAACTCGGCCAGCGCCATCTCGGCAGCGTTGCGCATGGATTGCGCGGCCAGGCCCGCATTGCCGGCCGCCGACAGCGGCAGGATCACGGCGACCTTCACGCCGCCGGTGCCGGCGGTGGTCGCCTGCTGCGGGGGACCTGCCGGCTGGGCGGGCGGCGCCGAGCTCGAGAACGGGTTGGAGAACTGGCTGAGACTCTGCTGCACGCCGGCGCAGGCCGACAGCAGGGGCGCGCCAAGCAACAGGCCGAGCGCGCTCCGGCGGGTCGCCCCTGACATCGGGGGCCCCTGGACGGGAGACTTCAAATCGCGCGGGCCCACCATGGCAGCTTCTCTTCTGACCAGCGATCGCCAGCCGGTCACAACACTCGTCCCGCGACTAAGGCCGCGGATTCAGGCATATTGTCGGCAAATAGTTAACTAAAACAAAAGGATAATGATCGCTTAACGCGGCCGCACCCCAAAGTCCTGGCTAGCTGTCCACCGTCCGTCATCCAGCATCAAGGCGGCGTTTTCGCCGTGAATATGACGCTGATGCTTCATTCCCTTCGAATGTGATGCCTGTCGGATCACATTCCAGTCCTTCCTCACCCCTCACCTCGGTACGATCTTTTTCCAGGAGCTGGTTCCAAGCCCTGCGGATCGTGCCTAAGTTGACTTCATTATGCGCGCAAAGCCGGCCCCGATAAATACGCCTGAAGCCCAAGACGCCGCCTCGCGCGGCTTCTCCATTGATGCCCATCGGCTCCCGGCGCCGAAGGCGGCACCGGGCCTCCATCTGGTCGCAACCCCGATCGGCAATCTCGGCGATATCACGCTGCGGGCGCTGCAGACGCTGGCCGGCGTCGATGTCATCGCCTGCGAGGACACCCGCATCACCCGGCGCCTCACCGAGCGCTACGCCATCACCGCGCAGCTCAAGCAATATCATGAGCACAACGCCGAGGCCGCCCGGCCCAAAATCCTGGAGGCGCTTGCGGCGGGCGGCTCGGTCGCGCTGGTCTCGGACGCCGGCACGCCCTTGATCTCCGATCCCGGCTTCAAGCTCGTGCGCGAGGTCTGCGCCGCGGGCCACGCCGTCTATGCGCTGCCCGGGCCGTCCTCGGTGCTGGCGGCGCTGTCGGTCGCGGCGCTGCCGACCGACCGGTTCTTCTTCGAGGGTTTTCTGCCGGCGAAATCCGCCGCGCGCCGCGCCCGCCTGACCGAGCTCGCCCGCATCGACGCGACGCTGGTGATGTTCGACTCCGGCAACCGGGTGCAGGACACGCTCGCCGAGCTCGCCGAGATCATGGGCACACGCGAGGCCGCGATCTGCCGCGAGCTGACCAAGCTGCATGAGGAGATCTCGCGGGGAAAGCTGACCGAGCTGGCCCGCGATGCCGACGGGCTGGAGACGCGCGGCGAATTCGTGCTGGTGATCGCGCCGCCGGCTGATGACGCCGAGGTGCTGACACCGGATGCGCTGGACGAGCTCCTGCGCGAGCAGCTGGCCGCGCACAGCGTCAAGGACGCGGTGGCGCATGCGGTCGCGCTCTCAGGCCGGCCGCGCCGCGAGGTCTATGCCCGCGCGCTCGAGCTCGCAAAAGATTTGCGGGGCGGCAATGGCGAAGGCTGAGACGCCGAGGGAACCCAAGGTCGCCTCGCCCGAGCGCATCGCCGCGTTCCGCACCGGCATCTCCGCGGAAAGCCGCGCCACCGCCTATCTCATGGCCAAGGGCTACCGCATCCTCGCCAAACGCTACCGCACGCCGCATGGTGAGATCGACATCGTCGCGCGCCGCCGCAACTTGATCGCTTTCGTCGAGGTCAAGGCACGCGCCAGCCTCGACGATGCCGCCTTCGCCGTGACGCCGCGCCAGCAGCAGCGCATCATCGACGCCGCGCAAGGCTGGCTCGTGGCGCATCCCGAGCATGCCGAATTCGAATTGCGATTCGACGCCATGCTGATTGCGCCGCGCTCACTTCCGCGCCATGTGTTGGCGGCATTCGACGCCTCGACCTGAAAGGCAGACCATGAAACTGAACGTCGCCGTCCAGATGGACCCCATCGCCCGCATCAACATCAAGGGCGATTCCACCTTCGCGCTGCTCCTGGAGGCGCAGAAGCGCGGCCATGGCCTGTCCTATTACACGCCGGACAAGCTCTCGATGGTCGGCGAGGAGATCGTCGCGCCGGTTCAGCTCCTGACCGTGCGCGACGAGCCCGGCGATCATTTCACCCTCGGCGAGCCCCGGCGCGAAGCGCTCAACGGTTTCGACGTGGTGCTGCTGCGCCAGGATCCGCCGTTCGATCTCGCCTACATCACCTCGACGCACATGCTCGAGCGCATCCATCCGAAGACGCTTGTCGTCAACGATCCCGCCTCGGTGCGCAACGCGCCGGAAAAGCTGTTCGTGATGAACTTTCCGCAGCTGATGCCGCCGACGCTGATCTCGCGCGACTTAGATGAGATCAACGCGTTTCGCGACAAGCATGGTGCCGTCGTGATGAAGCCACTGCACGGCCATGGCGGCGCGGCGGTGTTCCGCGTGATGCCGCAGGACATGAATTTCGGCTCGCTGTTCGACATGTTCTCGGTGACGTTCCGGGAGCCGTGGGTGATCCAGCAGTTCATCCCCGAGGTGAAGCACGGCGACAAGCGCATCATCCTGGTCAATGGTGAATTCGCGGGCGCGGTGAACCGGGTGCCGGCCGCCGATGACCTCCGCTCCAACATGGTGCGCGGCGGCGCGGCGCAGGAGACCGAGCTCACCCCGCGCGAGCGCGAGATCTGCGCCACGGTCGGCCCGGCCTTGCGCGAGCGCGGCCTGTTGTTCGTCGGCATCGACGTCATCAACGGCAACCTCACCGAGATCAACGTGACCTCGCCCACGGGTATCCGCGCGATTGCGCGGCTCGGCGGCCCGGATGTCGCGGCGAAGATCTGGGACGTGATCGAAGAGAAGCGGAAGAAGTGAATCTTACTGGAGAGCCCGCACTCTCTCTCCACGCCGTCCCCTCACTAACCACCCGTTCACCATGACGCGCTCCCGCTCGTGCGAACGCACGAGTGCGCTTACGTGAATCTACGGGGTCGCTGGCCGACCGGCTAACGGGACGTTCACCATCTGCCGAAAGACCCCGGCGTGACCGGCGGGCGCGTTCGGCCTCGCAAGACCCCTTATACTTTTACTCCCTACTCATCGACACGGGGGGACCCGCCAGGTGCGGTTCGAGTGCCCCGCGTATGAGTAAAGCGTATGAACACCGCACGCATTGTCGTTCTCGTCATCGCGTTGGCCGCCGGCGGCGTCGCTGCCTATCTGGCGAGCGGCTATCAGAATGCCCCCGCGCCCGTTGCGGCCGTCGCCGAGAAGCTGCCGACGGTCGAAGTCCTCATCGCCAAGAACGACATCCAGCTCGGCCAGGCGCTCAAGCCCGACGATCTGCAATGGCAGACCTGGCCGGCGGCGACTGCGAGCAGCGCCTTCATCCGCCGTGACAGCAGGCCCGAGGCCGCGAGCCAGATCGCCGGCTCGATCGCGCGCGTCCCGCTGATGCAGGGCGAGCCGATCCGCGAGCAGAAGCTGGTCAAGGCCGAAGGCTCCGGCTTCATGGCCGCGATCCTGCCCTCCGGCATGCGCGCCGTTTCAACCGAGATTTCAGCCGAAACCGGCGCCGGCGGCTTCATCCTGCCGAACGACCGCGTCGACATCGTGCTGACCCGCCGCCTGAAGAATCCCGATACCAACGGCCCGACCGGCGGCAACGACCTCATCCTGTCCGAGGTCATCCTGACCAATATCCGCGTGCTCGCGATCGACCAGGCGCCGAAGGAGAAGGACGGTCAGAACGCGGTGGTCGGCAAGACCGTCACGCTCGAGCTCAAGCCCGACCAGGTCGCCACGCTGTCGGCCGCGCGCCAGGGCGGCACGCTGCAGCTTGCGCTGCGGAGCATCGTCGATGCCAACGCGACGGAAGTCACGGTCGAGGACCAGGGAGCCAAGCGCTCCGGAGGCGTCAACGTCATCCGCTACGGCGTGCAAACGCGGCAACTGACGTCACAGAAGTGATGGGGACATGATGAAGTACGGGGACAATCGGACGGGCGCGTGCATTCGGGGGAAGCGCGCACGCTCGTTCTGGACGGGGGTGGTGCTGGTGCTGGGGCTGCTCGCAGCCCCCGACTGCGTCAGGGCAGCGGACGCGCCGGTCGGCGACCAGGCACCGATGCAGGCGCCGGATCTCGGCGTGTCGCCGGTCGCGACGATGGCGTCGGCGCGGACGCGTTTTCTCTCGCTCGGTATCGGCAAATCCGTCGTCATCGACCTGCCCCGCGAGGTCAAGGACGTGCTGGTTGCCGATCCCAAGATCGCCAACGCGGTCATCCGCTCGGCTCAGCGCGCCTATATCATCGGCGGTCAGGTCGGCCAGACCAACGTCGTGTTCTTCGCCGCCGACGGCCAGCAGGTCGCCTCCTACGACATCGCGGTGAAGCGCGATCTCAACGGCATGCGCGCGGCCCTGCGCCAGTCGCTGCCGGGCGTGCAGATCGAAGGTGTCGGCGACAGCGTGATGCTGACCGGTTCGGTGTCGAGCCCGGTCGAGGCGCAGCAGGCCGGCGACGTCGCCGCAAAGCTGGTCGGCGGATCGGACAAGGTCGTCAACAACATCGTCGTGCGCGGCCGCGACCAGGTGATGCTCAAGGTCGTCGTCGGCGAAGTGCGCCGCGACATCGTCAAGCAGCTCGGCGTCGATCTCAGCGCCAGCCTGAACGCCGGCACGGCGGTGGTGAATTTCAACAATTCCAACCCGTTCTCGGTCTCGGGCGGGCCGATCGTCGGCAGCAACGGGCTCGGCGTCGCCGGGCTCGCCAAGGGCATCGCCACCGTCAGCGCCACCATGCGCGCGATGGAAAGTGCCGGTGTCATGCGCACGCTGGCCGAACCGAGCCTGACGGCGATCTCGGGCGAATCCGCCACTTTCGTTGCCGGCGGCGAATTCCCGATTCCCGGAGGCTATGCCTGCGATCCGGTCACTCACGTCTGCACCACCCAGGTCACCTACAAGAAGTTCGGCATCTCGCTGAACTTCACCCCGGTCGTGCTCAGCGAAGGCCGTATCAGCCTGCGCGTGATGACCGAGGTCTCGGAGCTGTCGAACACCAACTCGATCACCTTGACCCAGGCGGTGTCCTCGACCTCGAGCAATTCGATCACCATTCCCTCGATCCAGACCCGCCGCGCCGAGACCACACTGGAAATTCCCTCGGGCGGCTCGATGGCGATGGCCGGCCTGATCCAGCAGCAGACCAAGCAGGCAATCAACGGACTGCCTGGCGTCGACCAGGTACCGATCATCGGCGCGCTGTTCCGCAGCCAGGACTTCGTCAACAACGAGACCGAGCTGATGGTGATCGTCACGCCCTATGTGGTGCGCGCAGTCGCCCAGAAGGAATTGTCACGGCCCGACGACGGCTTTGCGCCGGCCTCGGACGCACAAAGGGCGCTGCTCGGCCGGGTCAATCGCCTCTACGGCGTCGCGGGCCCTGTCGATCCGGTCGCCGGCACGCCCGGGGATTTCGGGTTCATCATCGACTGAGACGAACGGTCTGGGGATCGGGGCAAGGAACGGGCAAGAGGGGACCAGGCGATGACGACAACATCAGCCGATCGACGTCGCGGCTTTGGGATCGCGCTGGCACTGACGGGCCTGTCCGTCATGCTCGGTGCCTGCAACACCACCGGCGACATCGTCACCCAGACGGTCCCGACCGATTACCGCCAGCGTCACCCGATCGCGGTGCAGGAGGGCAAGAAGTCGATCGTGATCTTCGTCGGCAAGGCGCGGGGCGGCCTCTCTGCCCCGCAGCATTCGGATGTCGCGGGCATTGCGCGGGACTGGGTGCGCGAAGGCACCGGCTCGGTCGTCGTCGACGTTCCCGTCGACAGCGCGAATTCGCGCGCGGCGGCCGCGACCTATCAGGAGATCCGCTCTGTGCTCGCATCCGGCGGCGTGCCGTCGCGTGCCATCGTGCAGCATCCCTATCGCCCTGAAGATCCCGGGCTGCTGCCCACGATTCGCCTGAGCTATTCCAGGATGGCCGCGGTGGCCGGCCCCTGCGGGCTGTGGCCGGAAGACGTCGGGCCTAACATCCTCGACCCCGGCTACAACGAGAACCGGCCCTTTTTCAATCTCGGCTGCGCCAGCCAGCGCAACCTCGCGGCAATGATCGACAACCCCGCCGATCTCGAGCAGCCACGATCCGAGACACCGGCCTATACCGCGCGGCGCGACATCGCGTTCGAGCGCTATCGCAAGGGCACGGCGATCTCGACTCCCAATCCCGACGCCGACAAGGCAAAGCTGAGCGACACAGGCAAATGACGGGCATCCACGACGAAGAAGCGGACGATTCGCTACATCCCGAGGAACACATCGCGCCGGTTCCTCGCATCTCGGTGCAGGCCTTTTGCGAGACCGAGCAGACGCTCAAGGCGGTGACCGCGGCCGGTCAGGACCGCCGGCTTGCCAAGGCGCATCTCACCGCCAAGGACGGCGGCCTTGCCGCGGCGATCGAAGTCTATGAGTCGATGCCGACGCCGAACGTGATCGTGATCGAATCCGACGGCACGCGCGACATTCTCGAGGGATTGGACGACCTCGCCGGCGTCTGCGACCCCGGCACCCGCGTGGTGGTGATCGGCAATCCCAACGACACGGCGCCCTATCGCGAGCTGGTGCGCCGCGGCGTCAACGACTATGTGGTCGGACCGGTCGAGACTCTCGACGTCGTCCGCTCGATCTGCAGCCTGTTCTCGGCCTCCGAGACCATCATCACCGGCCGCGTCATCGCAGTGGTCGGCGCCAAGGGCGGCGTCGGCGCGTCCACCGTCGCGCATAACGTGGCCTGGACCATCGCCCGTGATTTGTCGCTCGATTCGGTCGTGATCGACCTCGATCTCGCCTTTGGCACCGCGGGCCTCGATTACAACCAGGATCCGGTGCAGGGCATCGCCAATGCGGTGCTATCGCAGGACCGGCCGGATACGGCGCTGATGGAGCGCCTGCTCGCCAAATGCACCGAGCGCCTCAGCCTGCTCGCTGCGCCGGCGACCCTCGACCGCGTCTACGATTTCGGCGCCGAAGCCTTCGACGCCGTGTTCGACACGCTGCGCATGACCACGCCCTGCATCGTGCTCGACGTCCCCCATCAATGGTCCGGCTGGACGCGGCGCGCGCTGGTGAACGCCGACGACATCGTCATCGTCGCCGAGCCCGATCTTGCGAACCTGCGCAACACCAAGAACATGCTGAGCGTGCTGAAAGCGGCGCGACCAAACGACCGGCCGCCACTGTACTGCCTCAACCAGGTCGGCATGCACAAGCGCGCGGAGATCGACGTCAAGGCCTTCGCCAAAACCATGGAGAGCCAGCCGATCGCGGTGATCCCGTTCGATTCGAAGCTGTTCTCGACCGCGGCCAATAACGGCCAGATGATCGCGGAAGTCTCCAAGAACCACCGCACCACCGAGCTGTTTCAGAACATGGCGAACCGCCTCGCGGGCCGCGGCGAGGTGAAGAAGCCGAAGCGCTCGTTGCTCGAGCCGTTGCTGAAGAAGCTGAAGGGCCGGTCGGGCCGCCCATCGGCCCCGCATCGCAAGGCCTCGTA
Source organism: Bradyrhizobium sp. T-12 (assembly GCF_058314695.1). NCBI lineage: Bacteria > Pseudomonadati > Pseudomonadota > Alphaproteobacteria > Hyphomicrobiales > Nitrobacteraceae > Bradyrhizobium > Bradyrhizobium sp. T-12. Next base: position 180,336 of record NZ_CM177756.1, read on the forward strand.
GGCAAGAAGGCCGGGCTACTTCTCGGCCCGCTGCTGCTGCTTCTTCGCCAGAAGCTGGCGCAGCGCCGTGACCTTTTCCGCCGCCTGATCCGGCGGCAAATCCGCCTTGACGAGGATTTCAGCCTCGGCCTGGCGTCCCTGCAATCCCAGCACGAGGGCGAGGTTGGCACGGATCCGCACGTCTTTCTGATTGCGCTGATGGGCGCGGCCGAGCACCTGTTCGGCCCGCGGCAACTTGTTCTGCAGCATGTAGGACAGGCCGAGATTGGACAGAATCTGCGGCTCATCAGGCACGATCTTCAGCGCGCTTGCGTAATATTGCTGCGCCTCTTCATTGCGGCCGAGCTGATCGAGCGCGGCGCCCTGCGCCGATAATATCCGCCAGTCGGGATCTTCAGGCGTATGCGCGCGGCTGAGCACGTCGAAGGCCTGCTGAAAATTGCCGCTGTCGGCGAGCGCACGGCCATAGCCGGCGAGCAGCGCCTTGTTGCTGGGATGGGCGAGCACGGCCTGCTCCAGCACCGCAACCGCCTGTGCGCGCTGGCCGGTGTCGCGCAGCGCCTTGCCGTATTCGAGCGCAATGGCGGGATCGCTGGGCTTGGCGCGGTAACGCTCGCGAAGCGCGTCCATCTCCGGCCTGGCGTCGGCTTTGGCGGCGGATTCCTGCTTGCCGTCGAGCGCCCCGGTGACGTCCTCGATGCCAGTGGTCTGACAGCCGCCGAGGCCGAGCACCAGGAGGGCGGGAAGCAGCAATCTCGCCGGGGGGAAGGCGAGGGACGAACGCTTGGACATACTCTGATCACTCGGCAACTGATCAGAGATGCTTACCGATTAACGCTAAAGTCCCGTTAAGGACGAAGGGCCCTTGCGTCTCAATCGGTGAATTCAGCGCCGAACTCGCAGCCGATGCGCCAGCGCAGCCGGCACTGCCGGGAATAGTCGGGCGCGAAGATGATGGTGAATTGCGGCGGCACTTCCAGAAACTCCGCCACGACCTTCACGCCGCCATCCGAGATATCCGTGATCGTGCAGTCCCGCGGCAGCGAGCCCGCGCCAAAATGGATCTTGGCGAGCCGGCTGCACACCCGACGTTCGCTTCTCCGGCGATTTGCAAGCATTTGAATTGTTCACCCGTTAGACCACGGCCCATCCCGCAGCCCTAGGAGTAACGGACATTCGTTGGAATGTGCTGAGGGGAGAAGCTCGCATTTGAGGTGGTGTGTCGGTCCGGCGTTTACGATCGGTTAGGGGTTGCTCGCCCTCCTCGAATGTTCCTGTATTGTTCTTGCGGAGAGGACCAAGCTCTGCTACCCCTAATTGCACAAGAGGGGCAGGCTGGTTTGAGCATGGTTCAGCGGGTTTCCACCGTCGCCTTTGAGGGGATCGAGGCCCGCGCGGTCGACGTGCAGGTGCAGGTCGCGCCTGGATTGCCGGCCTTCGCCATCGTCGGCCTGCCGGACAAGGCGGTGTCGGAGGCGCGCGAGCGGGTGCGTTCGGCGCTGATCGCCTCTGGGCTTGCGCTGCCGGCGCGGCGGATCATCGTCAATCTGGCGCCGGCCGACCTTCCCAAGGAAGGCAGCCATTACGATTTGCCGATCGCGCTCGGCCTGATGGCGGCGATCGGGGCGATTCCGCCGGATGCGCTGACGGGCTTCACTGTGCTCGGCGAGCTCGGTCTCGACGGCTCGATCGCACCCGTGGCCGGCGTTCTGCCCGCCGCGATCGGCGCCAATATGCGCGAGGAAGGGCTGATCTGCCCGGCCTCCTGCGGCTCCGAAGCGGCGTGGGCGAGCCCGGACATCCAGATCATCGCAGCCCACTCGCTGATCCAGATCGCCAACCATTTCAAAGGCACGCAGGTGTTGTCGCGGCCCTTGCCGAAGGTGCACGAGCCTGCTGCGTCCACGCTCGACCTGCGCGACATCAAGGGTCAGGAAAGCGCCAAGCGGGCGCTGGAGATCGCGGCGGCCGGCGGGCACCATCTGCTCATGATCGGCGCGCCCGGCGCCGGCAAGTCGATGCTGGCCGCGCGCCTGCCATCGATCCTGCCGCCGCTGTCGCCGGGCGAGCTGCTCGAGGTCTCGATGATCGCCTCCGTTGCCGGCGAGATCGAAGGCGGCGCGCTGACGGCGCGGCGGCCGTTCCGCTCGCCGCATCATTCCGCCAGCATGGCCGCGCTTACCGGCGGCGGCATGCGCGCCAAGCCCGGCGAGATCTCGCTGGCGCATCAGGGCGTGCTGTTCCTCGACGAGCTTCCCGAATTCGATCCGCGCGTACTGGATTCGCTGCGCCAGCCGCTGGAGAACGGCGAGGTCGCGGTGTCACGCGCCAATCACCGCGTCACCTACCCTGCCCGCTTCATGCTGGTCGCGGCGATGAATCCGTGCCGCTGCGGCAACGCGTTCGAGCCCGGCTATGCCTGCAAGCGCGGCCGCATCGACCGCTGCACCGGCGACTACCAGGCGCGCATCTCGGGGCCGCTGATGGACCGCATCGATCTGCGCATCGAAGTGCCGGCCGTGACCGCGGCCGATCTGATCCTGCCGCCGCCGGCGGAAGGCTCCGCCGAAGTCGCGGCGCGCGTGGCCGCGGCGCGCGACATCCAGCTCGCGCGTTACGCGGATGCCGGCCTGCCCAACGTCCGCACCAATGCCGAGGCGCCTGCGTCGGTGCTGGAGGAGATCGCCAAGCCGGATGCGCAAGGCGCAAAACTGCTACGCGACGCCGCCGAGACGATGCGGCTGTCGGCGCGCGGCTATCACCGCGTGCTGCGGGTGGCGCGCACGCTGGCCGACCTCGATCATGCCGACAAGATCGGCCGGCTGCATCTCGCCGAAGCGCTGTCCTATCGCGCACTCGCGGAGGATGTGCGGCAGCTGGCTTGATCATTCCGCACATCAACCCGGCGGTAACGAGTTTCCTTTACGCTCTGCAAACCATAAGGCCCGCTGATTTCGGTTTCGAGTTCCCCGAGGGCCCGGCGAGTAGAGTGTCATGTTGCGTTTCAAGATCCTGGCCTCGGTTGTTCCCCTGTTGGCGGCGGCGGTGTTTGCCCGGGCCGAGATCGGATCGGTCTCGCATCCCTGCATCGCCCTCGGCGACACCTCGGTCGAGCTGACGTCGCTGTTCTGGACCGCCGGCGTGCATGTCGCCTTCACCGATGATCCGGAACGGGCCACGGTCCGGGTGCAAGTCACCGACGATGCCGACGCTGCGGACTTCACCGTGGTGGACGACGGCCTCGGTTCCGAGCCGGATTCCTGCCAGGCCAATCCCTCCACGCGCCTCGTCTCGATTGCCGCGCAGCCCGTCGATGGCGGCCAGGTGATCTATCTCTCCACCGAAGGGCCGGCGGACTACCGCATCTATGTGCGCTCGAAGTCGTTCTCGCAGCGCGAGGCGGCGGCGCTGATCGTCGGCGCCCGCGGCAGCCATCGCCATCTCCAGGCCGCCTCGCTCTGAGGGGTTAACACCTCATCAACCCTGTTTGGAGGCAGCAGCAAAGCCTCAAACTGTTCGCAAGGTCGAGGCGACATCGTCGCACGCGGCGGCGGGTTTGAGACAAAGGTCGGTTGGCGATGGGTCGGACGTTCCGGATCAAGGTGCGCATGCGCCGTTTCAGGCGGCAGCACCCCCGCATAGCCTTCGCGATCCGCTCCTTCATGATCTTCTCGGCGACCTTCGGCGGCGCCTATGGTTTCGTCTCCGGCAGCCGGTCGGAAAACTCCGGCTACGATCCCCATGCCTTTGCGATCGGCGCGAGCCTGCTGTTCGCGATCGCCTGCCTCGGCCTTGCGACGCTCAGCATGCGCCTGCGCTTCGTGGCCAAGCGGCTGCGGACGCTCGCCGCCCACAACGAAACCCTGATCGACCGCAATTGGGAGCTGAAGGAAGCGGAAGAACGCGCCCGCAGCCTGTTCGAGCAGCAGGGCGATCTCATCGTGCTGCGCGCGACCGACGGCCGCATCACCTTTGCCAACGAGGCCTATTGCGCGCTCGCGGGACAAAAGCGCAGCGCGCTGGTCGGCACGCGTTTTAATTTCGACGTGCTGGAGCAGGGCGACAGCGCGCGCGAGAGCAACGGCACGCGCATCCACGACCAGAAGATCGCAACCCCGCTCGGCGCGCGCTGGATCGCCTGGCGCGAGGGTTATGTCCGCCTCGATGCCGGCCAGCCCGCCGAATTGCAGAGCGTGGGGCGCGACGTCACCGACCGCACCGAAACCGAGCGCGCCTTGTCCGACGCGCGCGACCAGGCCGACGCCGCCAACCGCGCCAAATCGCGCTTCCTCGCGATGGCCTCGCACGAGATCCGCACGCCGCTCAACGGCATCATCGGCATGGGCGGGCTCCTGCTCGACACCAATCTGACGCCGGAGCAGGCAACCTATGCCAAAGCGGTCAAGACCTCGGGCGAGGCCTTGATGGCGCTGATCGAGGAATTGCTCGACTATTCCAAGATCGAAGCGGGCAAGCTCGATCTCGAGCAGCGCCCCTTCGCGCTCTCGGTCCTGGTCGAGGAGATCACCGAGCTGCTGGCGCCGCGCGCGCAGGCAAAGTCGCTGGAGATCGCGGCCTATGTCGACGAGCGGCTGCCGCTGGAAGTGGTCGGCGACGCCGCTCGGCTGCGCCAGGTGCTGCTCAACCTCGCCGGCAACGCCATCAAGTTCACGGGCAGCGGCGGCGTCGCGCTGATCGTCGAGCCCGGCATCTGGCCGAACGAGATCAGCTTCCTGGTCCGCGACACCGGCATCGGCATTGCGCCGGAAGCGCAGCAGCGCATCTTCCGCGAATTCGAGCAGGCCGACGAGCGCATCGCCCGCACCTATGGCGGCACCGGGCTCGGGCTTGCCATCAGCGAACGCATCGTCAGGCGCATGGGCGGCCGGATCACGCTCGAAAGCGAGCCGGGCAAGGGCTCGACCTTCGAGATCGCGGTGCCGCTTCCGCCGTCGCAAGCCAGCGCGGGACAGACGGCCTTTCCGAGCCCCGACCTCGCCGGCAAGTCGATCCTGCTCGTCGCCGACGGCATCGAAGCCTCGCTGATTGCGCGGCGCCTGGAGCGCTGGGGCGGCCAGACCTGCATGGTTGCGGACGCCGCCGTCGCCGAAGCGCTGCTGCCCGAGCGCTCATGGCACGTCGTGCTGATCGATCGCGCGATCGGCCCTGAATTGGCCGACCAGCTGGGCGACATGGCCCGCGCGCATGCGCCGCAGCGCCTCGTCCTGCTGACGTCGAGCTCGCGCCATGAAAAGCAGTCGCCGGCCTTCACCGGCTTTCTGGTGAAGCCGCTGCGGGCGGCCTCGCTCGCCGCGCGCCTTTCGCTAGCGCCGGAGGTCGCCTCGCCCGATCTCGCGCCGGAACCACCGGCTGAAGCTACGGGCGGGCCACAAGCAAAGGGCCTGTCGATCCTCGTCGCAGAGGACAACGAGATCAACGCGCTGTTGATGCGCTCGCTGCTGACGAAGCTCGGCCATCGCGTCGTGATCGCCGTGCACGGCGAGGCCGCGCTGGAATCCTGGCTCGCAGCGTCATCGGCCGGTACGCCCTATGATCTCGTGCTGATGGATATCCAGATGCCGCAGCTCGACGGCATCGAGGCGACGAAGCGGATCCGCGCGCATGAGGCCGCCACGGGCAGCCACCACACGCCGATCCTCGCCCTCACCGCCAATACGCTGGTGGAGGATCGCTATGCCTGCTTCGAAGCCGGCATGACCGGCTTTCTGATCAAGCCGCTCGATCGCGACAAGCTCGACGAAGCGCTGGCAGGGCTCGCGGCCGCGCGGCGGCTGGCCGTCTAATCGGGAACCTCGCGGGAACCCGGGTCGGTCAGCATTCGATAATTGAAGTCGAGCGGTTTGCGCGTCACCATCCTCGGGGGCATTGGCAATCGAGGATTTTGCGCATGAACGTGCTTTGCCGCCTCACATTGATTGTCCTGCTCGCCGGCTTCTCCCGACATGCCGCGGCCGATACGCCTGATCTCATCGCCTCGCTCAAGCAAGGCGGCTACGTGCTGATCTTCCGGCACACCGCCACCGACGACAGCCAAAAGGACGTCTATCCCTTCAAGTTCGACGATATGAGCGCGCAGCGCCAGCTCAGCGACAAGGGCAGGGACATGGCGCGCCAGATCGGGGCGGCAATCAAGGAGCTCGCGATCCCGATCGGCGATGTCTATACCAGCCGGCTGAACCGCGCGATCGAGGCCGGCAAGCTGATCTCCGGCCACGAGGTCAAGCCGGTCGATGCGCTGACGGACAGCAGCAATGCCAGCGCGTCGGGAATGGCAAACCCGACCGGCGCCAATGCCAAGGCGGGACAGGCCGTGCGTCAACTCGTCGATGCGCCGCCGAAAGCCGGCACCAACACGTTCCTGATGACCCACAAGACAACCATCGCCGATGCCTTCGGCAAGGAGGCCGGCGACGTGCAGGAAGGCGAAGCCTTCGTTTACAAGGCCGGTGGCTCCGGCCCCGCCACCTTTGCAGGACGCATCAAGATCGCGGATTGGACCACGAAGGCCGGCAAGTGACAGGCCGGATCCATCCGGCCGGCGGCGCGACGGAGGCGGGGCGTGACTTGCGACCATGACTTGCCGCTCCGCCTCGGTCCTGTGCTAGCAACGTCCGGTAAGGTGCGACTGGAGGCCGGCGACACGTGAGAACATCGGAAGACCGCTCATTCCTCGTCTGGCTCGGCGCGATCACCCTCGTGTTCGGCTGGCTGCTTTGGCCGTTCTCCGGCGCGGTATTGTGGGCCACGCTGCTGGCGATCATCTTCGCGCCGGTCTATCGACGCTCCCTGGAAATGTTTCCGGAATGGCGCAACCTTGCTGCGCTCTCCACCGTCATCGTGGTGGTCGTCATGGTCCTGATCCCCGTCGGGATCGTGATCGCGTCGCTCATCGACCAGGGCGGCGAGCTCTACCAGCGCGTTCAGACCGGCGAGATCAATCTGGCTCATCCCCTGCAGCAGCTGAAAGCCGCGCTGCCGGATTGGGCCGCCTCCATATCGGATCGCCTGGCCGGCATCGATCTGACCGCACTGAAGGAACGCCTGTCGAGCCTGGTGGTGCCGGCCGGCCAGCAGCTCGCCGGGCACGCGATCAACCTCGGCCAATTGACGCTGGAGTTCGTCGCGAGCCTGCTCGTGATGCTGTACCTGCTGTTCTTCTTCCTGCGCGACGGCGACGAGCTGAACCTGCGGATCCGCGACGCGCTGCCGCTGCGCGCGAGCCAAACCGCCGAGATCTTGGACGCGTTCACGCTGGCGGTTCGCGGGACGATCAAGGGCATCATCCTGGTTGCGATGATCCAGGGTGCGCTTGGCGGGCTGATCTTCTGGCTGCTCGGGCTGACCGCGCCGCTGCTGGCGGGCGCCATCATGGCGCTGCTTTCGCTTCTGCCCGTGCTTGGCTCCGCCCTCGTCTGGGCGCCCGCCGGACTCTATTTGCTTGTGTCCGGTTCCGTCACGAAGGGGCTCATCCTGCTCGCTTTCGGAACCTTCGTGATCGGTCTTGCCGACAATTTTCTGCGTCCTGTCCTAGTCGGACAGTCGATCCGGATGCCCAGCTACGTCGTGCTGCTCGCCACGCTCGGCGGCCTTGCAACCTTTGGCGCGAACGGCTTCGTCATCGGCCCGCTCGTCGCCGCGATGTTCCTGACGGCATGGCAGATCTTCATCGGTTCGAAAGAGCGGCAGCAGATCCGCAAGTGACCCGTTACGCGGCGTGAGCCACAAAACGCGGCGCGGAGAGCCTGTCAGGCGGCCCCGGAGTTTCCTTGAAGATGGTATCCGCCTGCGCGGCGCGCTTGCAATGCGGGCAGACGAAGAGGTGCGCGATGATCGGAACCGGCTCGTCCGCGAGCAGTTCGGATCGCCACCATCTCATCTCGATATGGCAATCCGGGCAGGTCGGCGCTTCCAGATGCTCGGCGGCACTTCTGAGACGATCAACCATGGAGCCCTCGCATTTCGAAGGTCATAGCCGAATACCGCTTGCCGGTCTGCAACAAAAGACACTTTTTGCCCGAACAGACCAGCGCTGCTCAACCGATGCGATCACAGCCGCCTGAGCGCCACGCTCTCCACCGTGTGGTCGGCGCCCTTCTTCAGGATCAGCGTCGCGCGGGGACGGGTCGGCAGGATGTTGTCCTCGAGATTGGCGAGGTTGGTGCGCTCCCAGATCGCGATCGCGGTGGCGGTGGCTTCATCGTCCGAGAGCAACGCATAGCGGTTGAAGTAGGATTTTGGATTGGTGAACGCGGTGTCGCGCAGCGCCAGGAAGCGCTTGATGTACCATTGCCGCAGCGCCGCCTCGTCGGCGTCGATATAGACCGAGAAATCGAAGAAGTCGGAGACCACTGGCACCGCCTTGCCGTCCCGCGGCAGCTTGCCGGTCTGCAGCACGTTGACGCCCTCGACGATCAGGATGTCGGGCTGGTCGATCTCGGCCCACTGGTTCGGCACGATGTCGTAGGTCAGATGCGAATAGACCGGCGCGCGCACATGACGCCGGCCGGACTTGATATCGGAGAGGAAGCTGAGCAGCAGCGGCAGGTCGTAGCTTTCAGGGAAACCCTTCTTCTGCATGATGCCCTGCCGATCGAGCACCGCGTTGGGATAGAGAAACCCGTCGGTGGTGACCAGCTCGACCTTCGGACGCGGTGACCAGCGCGCCAGCAGCGCCTGGAGCACGCGGGCCGTGGTGGATTTCCCGACGGCGACCGATCCGGCGACGCCGATGATGTAGGGCACCTTGCGGTCGCGGATGTTCAGGAACTGGCGCTCGGCGTAATACAGGCGCTGCATCGCATCGACGTAGATCGAGAGCAGGCGCGACAGTGGAAGGTAGATGTCCTCGACCTCCTGAAGGTCAAGGCGGTCGTGCAGTGAGCGCAGCCGGTCGAACTCGCCCGGCTCCAGCGTCATCGGCGTGTCGTCGCGCAGTCGCGACCACTCTTCGCGCGTATAAACGCGGTACGGATTATACTGCTGCTCGGGTGCGCGGATATCCATGACGCGACCTTTCCGTTGAGAGCCTGACTAGCTGCCGCTCTTGCGTGACGCTTTCTCTTCCAACCCAGACATATTCGTCCGCTTGTCCAGCGCCGCCTCGACCTCCTCCAGCTTTACGCCGCGGGCCTTGAGCAAGACAAGGAAGTGATAGAGCAGGTCGGCACTTTCAGCGATCAGATGCGCGCGATCGTTTTCGACTGCTGCGATTACGGTTTCGACTGCTTCCTCACCGAACTTCTTGGCGCAATGCTCGGCGCCCTTGTCGAGGAGCTTGCGGGTATAGGACGCCTCGCCGCCGGCCGCCGCGCGGGCGTCGATGGTCTCGGCCAGATCGTGGATCGTGAAACGCGGCATCGGACTTACTCGAAAACACGCTTGGCAGCAGACTTGGCTACGGAGGCCATCCCCGCTACCTCATGTAGCACTTTTACGAACGGGAGTCGTCAGGCATCGAGGCGCATCGCCAGTCCGCGGCGGGCCATGTGCTCCTTGGCTTCGCGGATGGTGAATTCCCCGAAATGGAAGATCGAGGCCGCCAGCACAGCCGTGGCGTGTCCATCGCGGATGCCGTCGACGAGATGGTCGAGATTGCCGACGCCGCCCGAGGCGATCACCGGAACGGGCACGCTGTCGGCGATCGCCCGGGTCAGCGGGATGTCGAATCCTTTCCTCGTGCCATCGCGGTCCATCGAGGTGAGCAGGATTTCGCCGGCGCCGAGCGAGACCACTTCCTGGGCATATTCGATCGCATCGATACCGGTCGAGTTGCGCCCGCCATGGGTAAAGATCTCCCAGCGCTCACCGCCCGGGCGCTTGACCCGCTTGGCGTCGATCGCGACCACGACGCACTGCTCGCCGAATTTCTCGGCCGCTTCCTTGACGAACTCACGCCGCGACACCGCGGCGCTGTTGATCGAGACCTTGTCGGCCCCCGCGCGCAGCAGCGTCTTGATGTCGTTGACCTCGCGCACGCCGCCACCGACGGTGACGGGCATGAAACAGGCTTCCGCGGTGCGGCGGACCACGTCGAGCATGATGCCGCGGTTTTCGTGAGTGGCGGTGATGTCGAGGAAGGTGAGCTCGTCGGCGCCGGCGGCGTCATAGGCAATGGCGGCCTCGACGGGATCGCCGGCATCGCGCAGGTCAACGAAGTTGACGCCCTTGACGACGCGGCCGTCCTTGACGTCGAGGCAGGGGATCACGCGCACCTTGAACATGTGTCGGCTCCTAGGCGGTGCGCGCGTTGCGGATCAAGGTGAGGGCAGCCGCGGGATCGAGCCGGCCGTCGTAAAGCGCGCGGCCCGCAATCGCGCCGGCGAGCTTTTTCGCGCGCGGCGTCAGCATCGCCTTGACGTCCTCGATCGAGGCGAGGCCGCCCGAGGCGATCACGGGAATCGAGATGGCATCGGCGAGCGCAATGGTCGCGTCGAGGTTCAAGCCCTTGAGCAGGCCGTCGCGCGCGATGTCGGTGAAGATGATCGCGGCGACGCCGGCATCTTCGAAACGCTTGGCGATTTCGAGCACCGTGACCTGCGAAGTCTCGGCCCAGCCTTCGACCGCGACCTTGCCGTCGCGCGCATCGAGCCCGACCGCGACGCGGCCGGGGAATGTCTTCGCGGCAGATTTCACCAACTCCGGATCACGCACCGCGGCAGTACCGATGATGACGCGGGTGATGCCCTTGTCGAGCCAGGCTTCGACGGTCTGGAGATCGCGAATGCCGCCGCCGAGCTGCACCGGAATCTTGATCGTCTTCAGCATCGCCTCGACGGCCTCAGCATTCACCGGCTTGCCGGCGAAGGCGCCGTCGAGGTCGACGACGTGCAGATACTCAAAGCCCTGCTCGACAAAGCTCTGCGCCTGCGCGGCCGGATTGAGGTTGAACACGGTCGCGCGCGCCATGTCGCCTTGCTCGAGGCGCACGCACTGACCGTTCTTGAGGTCGATCGCGGGGAAGAGAATCACGGTTTCCATCGCAAAAAGTTCGAGATCAAAGCGAGGCCGAAGCGCTGGCTTTTCTCGGGGTGAAACTGCGTGCCGATGGCGGTGTCCTTGCCGACGATCGCGGTGACAGGCCCGCCGTAATCGGCGCGCGCGAGCACGTCCGCCTCGTTGGCGGCGTTGAGGTGATAGGAGTGAACGAAGTAAGCGTGCTGGCCCTTTGGGCCGAGCGGCAGCTTGTTCAGCACCGGATGCTCCCTGAGCACCTCCAGCGTGTTCCAGCCCATGTGCGGGATCTTCAGGCTCTCGTCGCGCGGCGTGATCTTCTCGACGTCGCCGCCGATCCAGTTCAGGCCTTCGGTGACGACATGCTCCTTGCCGCGGCTCGCCATCAGCTGCATGCCGACGCAGATGCCGAAGAACGGGCGCGCCTTGACGCGCACCGCTTCGGTGATCGCCTCGACCATGCCGTTGACGGCATCGAGCCCGCGGCGGCAATCGGCGAAAGCGCCGACGCCGGGCAGCACCAGACGGTCGGCTTCGTAAGCTTGGTCCGGATCGCTGGTAACAAAGACCTTTTGCGGGTTCTCCAGGCTGCGCGCGGCGCGCTCGAAGGCCTTCGCGGCGGAATGCAGATTGCCGGAACCGTAATCGATGATGGCGACGCTCATCTTGACCCTCCCGGTTCTGGAAACAATCCAATGATGCCGCCGGCCGGAATCGGCGGCGGGTTCGAGAATGGCTGACCCGGCACGCTGCGGGTCGGCGGCGGGCCGCCGCGATCGACGGCCCATTGATCATTGACGATGCCGTGCTGGGATTTACTCCAGCGCTCGAAGAAGCGGCGCTCGGCCGTGTCCTCGTCGTCGGCAACCACCACGTCGAGTTGCCGCCAATTGCCGCGCGACAGCGTCCAGCGGCACAGGCTCGCAGCCTCAAGACCCATCAAGAGGGCGACGATGAGGTCAGCGAAGAAGATCGACGAGCGTCCGACGCCGAGGCTCGACAGCCCCGCATTGAACGCGGCGACGAAGATCAGATAGCCGATCAGCGCCAGCCACAGCCTGTTCCACAGCAGCCAGAGCGGTCCGAAGATCATCGCCCAGAAATGAAAGCCGTCGCGCACGAACACGAATTTGTCGGTCGCGCGCAGATCGGCTCCGGCAGGGGAGGGAGCGTGAACTGTGTAGACAGGCATGGTGATGCCCCGTTCCTCGGAATTCAGTGATAGGCGGCGTGTGCCGCCGGCCGAATGTCAGCCGCCGAGCGAGCCCTTGGTGGACGGGATCTCGCCCACAGCCTTCGGATCGATCGCGACCGCCGTGCGCAGCGCCCGCGCCAGACCCTTGAAGCAGGACTCGGCGATATGGTGGCTATTATCGCCATATAGGGTCTCGACATGGAGAGTCACGCCGGCGTTCATGGCGAAGGCCTGGAACCACTCGCGCACCAGCTCCGTGTCGAACTCACCGATCTTGTCGCGGGGGAAGTCGGCCTTGAATACCAGGAACGGGCGGCCCGAGATGTCGATGACCACGCGCGACAGCGTCTCGTCCATGGGCATGTGCACGCCGGCATAGCGGGTGATGCCCGCCATGTTGCCGAGCGCCTGCTTGACCGCCTGGCCGAGCGCGATGCCGGTGTCTTCGGTGGTATGGTGATAATCAATGTGCAGGTCGCCCACCGCCTTGACCGTGAGGTCGATGCGGGAATGGCGGGCGAGGAGATCGAGCATATGGTCGAAAAAGCCGATGCCGGTCGCGATATTGGCCACGCCGGTGCCATCGAGGTTCACGGTGACCTCGATGTCGGTTTCCTTGGTCTTGCGCTTGATCGTCGCGGTGCGCATTGAAAACTGGCTTTCATCCTAGCTAGGGAGCCGAAAACGCCAGTCTATTAACAGCCAAATGCCCCCTTCGCTACTGCGGGAACGGCCGGCCGGCCCTCTACTTCTGCCTATGGTGAGCGAAATTCGGCCCGGAACGGCCCGTTGTGCCCCGGTTGTCGACCGCCTAAATCAGGCCGGACAACGAGGATCATTCATGCAGGATTCCCAAAACAGCTCCCCGGGCTGGCACGGCACCACCATTTTGACGGTCCGCAAGGGCGGCAAGGTGGTGGTCGGCGGCGACGGTCAGGTCTCGATCGGCCAGACCGTGATCAAGTCCAACGCCAAGAAGGTCCGAAAGCTCGGCAAAGGCGACGTGATCGGCGGCTTTGCCGGCGCGACCGCCGACGCCTTCACCCTGTTCGAGCGGCTGGAGGCCAAGCTCGAGCAATATCCGGGGCAGCTGACCCGGGCCGCGGTGGAGCTGGCCAAGGACTGGCGCACCGACCGCTATCTGCGGCGGCTGGAGGCCATGATGATCGTGGCCGACAAGGACGTCTCCCTGGTGCTCACCGGCACCGGCGACGTGCTGGAGCCCGAAGCCGGCGTGATGGCGATCGGCTCCGGGGGCAATTACGCGCTGGCGGCGGCACGGGCCCTGCTCGACACCGACAAGGACGCCGAAACCATCGTCCGCCGCTCCATGGACATCGCCGCGGATATTTGCGTCTACACCAACCGGAATCTGACCATCGAGAGCCTGGCGACAGGGTAGGGCGGAGGTCATTTGTCCGAAAGCCTATCCACATGCACGGTGCAACCTCTCCCGCTTGCGGGGGAGGTCCGCGCGAAGCGCCGGGTGGGGGCTTTCCCCCCTTGGGGGCTATCCCATTGCAGAGATCCCCTTTCCCCAGGCCTCTCCCGCAAGCGGGAGAGGGAGCGCACCGGCGCGCGATGACGCCTACCTACACGTTCCGTCCGATGACAGCGGCCGACCTGCCGCTGATCCAGCGGTGGCTGGGCGAGGCCCATGTGCGGGAATGGTGGGGCGATCCGGACGAGCAGTATGCGCTCGTCAGCGGCGACCTCGACGAGCCAGCGATGGACCAGTTCATCGTGTTGGCCGGCGACAAGCCCTTCGGCTATCTTCAGTGCTACCGCCTGACCGCCTGGAATACGGGCTTCGGGCTGCAACCGGAGGGCACGCGTGGGATCGACCAGTTCATCGGCGAGAGCGACATGATCGGACGCGGCCATGGCTCGGCGTTAATCCGTCAGTTTGTCGATGAGCAGTTTCGCAGCGGCCTGCCGCGCATGGTCACCGATCCTGATCCGCTCAACGCGCGCGCCCTGCGCGCCTATGAGAAGGCAGGCTTCGTCCGCGACCGCTTGGTCGAGACGCCGGACGGAGCGGCCCTATTAATGGTGCGCGAAGCATGACGCTGGTTCACGCGCGCGCAAGCAAGACCGCGTTTTCACCACTTGCCTGGGCCGGCATCGCGCTATCGCTGCTGGCTCTGCAGGCCGCGATCCTGCTTGCGATGGGCCGGGTGCCGATCTGCACCTGCGGCACTGTCAAGCTGTGGCACGGCGTGGTGAACAGCTCGGAGAATTCCCAGCACATCGCCGACTGGTACACCTTCTCGCACGTGCTGCACGGCTTCCTGTTCTATGGCTTGACCTGGCTTCTGTTCGCGCGCCTGCCGTTCCTCAGCTTGTCCTGGCCTGCTCGGCTGATCACCGCGATGCTGATCGAAGGTGCCTGGGAGATCGTCGAGAACTCGCCCTTCATCATCGAGCGCTACCGCGCCGGCACGATCTCGCTGGATTATTTCGGCGACAGCATCGTCAACTCGGTCTCCGACAATCTGGCCATGGTGCTCGGGTTCCTCGTCGCGCGCGCACTGCCGGTCTCGATGACCGTTCTGATCGGCCTCGCCTTCGAGATCATGCTGGCGCTGCACATTCGCGACAATCTGACGCTCAACATCCTGATGCTGATCCATCCGATCGAGGCGGTGAAGCAATGGCAATCGGGCCCGCCGATCATCTGACGGCCGAAAAAAGCGGCTTGTCCTCCTCCGCAACTGACCCTAGCTAAGGTCCCATGACAGACTTCTCTCCGCGTGAAATCGTTTCCGAACTCGACCGTTTCATCGTCGGCCAGGCCGATGCCAAGCGCGCCGTCTCGATCGCGCTGCGCAATCGCTGGCGGCGACAGCAGCTCGAAGGCTCCTTGCGCGAGGAGGTGCTGCCGAAGAACATCCTGATGATCGGCCCCACCGGCGTCGGCAAGACCGAAATCGCGCGGCGACTGGCAAAACTCGCGAACGCGCCGTTCCTGAAGGTGGAGGCGACCAAATTCACCGAGGTCGGCTATGTCGGCCGCGACGTCGAGCAGATCGTGCGCGACCTCGTCGAGGTCGCGATCGCCCAGGTCCGCGAGAAGAAGCGCAAGGACGTGCACGCCCGCGCACAGCTCGCCGCCGAGGAGCGCGTGCTCGATGCGCTGGTCGGCGCCAATGCCTCTTCCACGACGCGGGAATCCTTCCGCAAGAAGCTGCGCGCCGGCGAGCTCAACGACAAGGAAATCGAGGTCGAGACGCAATCCTCCGGCAGCGGCATGCCGATGTTCGAGATCCCGGGCATGCCGGGCGCGCAGATGGGCGCGATCTCGATCGGCGACATTTTCGGCAAGTTAGGGGGTCGCAGCAAGACGCGGCGCCTGACCGTGGAAGGCTCGCACGAGATCCTCGTCAACGAGGAATCCGACAAGCTGCTGGATAATGATCAGCTGACGCTGGAGGCGATCAGCGCGGTCGAGAACAACGGCATCGTGTTCCTCGACGAGATCGACAAGATCTGCGCCCGTGACGGCCGCGTCGGCGGCGACGTCTCGCGCGAGGGTGTGCAGCGCGATCTCTTGCCTCTGATCGAAGGCACCACGGTCTCGACCAAGCATGGCGCGGTGAAGACCGACCACATCCTGTTCATCGCGTCCGGCGCGTTCCACGTCGCCAAGCCGTCCGACCTGTTGCCGGAATTGCAGGGCCGCCTGCCGATCCGCGTCGAATTGCAGGCGCTGACCCGCGACGACATGCGCCGCATCCTGACCGAGCCCGAGGCCTCGCTGATCAAGCAATATGTCGCCTTGATGCGGACCGAGGGTGTGACGCTCGACATCACCGACAGCGCCATCGACGCGCTCGCCGACGTCGCGGTCGCCGTGAATTCGACCGTCGAGAACATCGGCGCGCGGCGGCTGCAGACCGTGATGGAGCGGGTGCTGGACGAGATCTCCTTCACCGCCCCCGACCGTAGCGGCGAGACCGTCAAGGTCGATGCCGATTTCGTGCAGAAGCACGTCGGTGATCTCGCCAAGAACGCGGATTTGAGCCGGTTTATTTTGTAATTCGGGGCGGTCACGCTATGGATGCGGCGTGACCGTACGCATCCTGCAAAATCCCTGGCGCCTGCTGCTCGCGATCAACGCGGCGGTGATCGTCAGCGTGTTCGTGCACAAGATCCAGCTGCCGCCTTACGTCCCCTACATCCACCTCCTGGTCGATTACCATTTCGGCTTCATCAAGCGCGCACTGATCGGGGCGATGGTCGCGCTGCTCACCGACAAGGTGCCGGTCTGGCTGGTGTTCGCGCTGGGCGGGGTGACGTGGCTGGCGACGCTGGGGCTGTACGCAAAGCTGTTCCAGAAGACCTTCGGCTTCACCGCGAAGACGCTGCCGCTGTTCGTCTTCATCGCGGGCTCGCCGTTCTTCCTGAAGAATTTCATGCACACGCTCGGCCATTTCGACATCTATGGCTGTGCGCTGGCCATGATCCTGCTGCTGATGCCCGCGCGCTCGCTGCTGTTCGTCGCCACGGCAGCGCTGTTCTCGGTCATCCTCGTGCTGATCCACCACATTCATCTCTTGATGTATGTGCCGACGATCGTCACCATCGTCGTGATCAGGCACTATCTCGCTTACGGGCTTGATCGCGGCAATGTCGCGTTCGGTATCGTCGCCCTCGCGATCGTCTCCGCGCTGTTCTTCGCCGCGCAATTCTGGGGAACGATGCCGATCCCGGAGGCGGACTTCGTCACCTATTTGAAAACGCGCATGGCCGATCCCTCGCGCACCGATCTCTTGCAATTCGCCTATATCTGGTACCAGCCGCTGGCGAAGGAAGTTTCCGACACCTGGGGCCGCCTGCCGCACAACAGCCTCGGTATACCTGTGTTCGCGTTGCTGATCTGGCTGCACACGCCGCTGTGGCGTTTCCTCGCGAAGCTGATCGGCACGCTCGCGAGCGAGATGCACCGCCGCCTCGTCATCGCGGCGCTGATCGGAATCAGCCTCGCCTATCTCGTGATGTTTGCGATGGTGTTCGACTATTCGCGCTGGATCTCGAACTGGGCGGTCTGCATGTTCCTGATCCTGCATGCGGTGAAGATGCTGCCGGCGGCGCACGAGACCGCGCTGATTCCGCCTGACGACCGGAAGACAAACATCTTCGGCCTGATCATCACCCTGATCCCGCGCGTCGGAATCATCCGGCCGTTCTAGAGTCTGGCCCGCCTGATCCGCACATACAGCGCGCCCTCGCCGCCATGGCCGATATGCGCCGTCTCGAATCCCACGACGAAGGCGCGGAATTCGGGCAGGCTCAGCCATTCCGGCACCTGGCGGCGCAGCACGCCGCTTTCGCCGCCGCTGCGGCCCTTGCCGGTGATGACCAGCACGAAGGTCAGGCCGTCATGATGGGCGCGGTGCAGGAAGCCGGTCAGCGCGCGATGGGCGCGCGTCTGGGTCATGCCGTGCAGGTCGAGCCGCGCCTCGATCTCGCTGCGGCCGCGCGACAGCTTTGTGCGCTCGCGCTTGCCAAGCGGCGCCAAGGGCGGGACTTGCGGCTTCGCGATACGCGGCGCCGGGGCCTCAGCCACCGGCCTCGGCGGTGGCGAGGGCCGCAGCGCCGGGGCTACCAGTGAAGGTCCAGCGAGCGGCGCGGCGTGCGCCTTGACCACCACCTTGGCCACGCGGTGCTTCCGCAGCGGCTTGACCTGTTTGGCGACCGTCTCCCACAGCTCGCGCTCCTCCTCGCTCAGCGCGCGACGACGCGGCGAGGGGCGAGGCTCCAGCACGGGCGGACGAGACGATCGCTTCATTGCTGCCGATGGGGACGCTTCTTCACCGGCCGCTGCGGTTCGGGAGCGGGCTCGATCGCGGGGCGCGGCACCGGTAGCGGGACCGGACCTGCGGTGGCAATTGTTTCCGTCTTGTTGTCCGCTGAAGCGGCGGCGGCTGCCGGCTTCGTCGTCCCCTTGCCCGGATCGGTCTGCGGAAACAGCTTTGCGATCTTCTCCGACGGACGCGGATCAGGCACCGGCAGGCGCGCGGCGCGAACCGAGGGATCGAGCCCCTTCGGCACCAGCATCACGAAATGCATGGGATGGCGCAGTCGGCCGGAGATGCGGCCGGCCTCCTGGCCAGCACCGAAAAACAGGTCGGCGCGCGCAGGCCCGATGATGGCCGAGCCGGTATCCTGCGCGATCATCAGCCGATGGAACGGTGTTTTCGCGCGGTCGGATTCGATCGGCAGCTCGCCCTCGATGAAGAACGGCGTGCCGTAGACATGCAGCGATTTGTCGACCGCGATCGAGCGTCCCGCCGTCAGCGGAATGCCTTGCGCACCCACCGCCTCGTCCTTGTCGGACAAATTGACCTCGCGAAAGAAGATGTAGGCGCGGTTGGCGCGGCGCAGCTCCTTGGCGCCGTCAGGGTTTTGCGTCATCCACTCCCTGATCTTCTGCATCGACATCTCTTCCCTGGGGATGATGCCGCGCTCGATCAGGATGCGCCCGACGGCGGTGTAGGGATAGCCGTTATAGGCGTCGTAGTTGAGCCGGACCGAGCTGCCGTCGTCGAACTTGATGCGCGCTGAACCCTGGATCTGCGCGAACAACAGATCGGTGGGATCCTTCAGCCAGGCGATCTCCAGTCCGCGGCCGGCGATCTTGCCGTCCTCGATCTCGCCGCGGTCGTAATAGGGCACCAGCTTGCGGCGGCCGATCTTGCGATAGACCGGGCCCTTGTTGGGCAGGCTCACCGAATCCTGCTTGTAGCCGCGCACGAACAGATTCGAAGGGCGGCGGTAGACAGGAACGTTGTAGATGTCGGTCTGGGTGCGCGATCCCTCCAGCACCGGCTCGTAATAGCCGGTGACGAAACCATCGGGCTCGCCGAGCCGCGAGATGCGCAGCGGCGCAAAATTCTCCTCGAAGAAGGTCTTTGCTTTCGCGTCGTCGCTGAGCTCGAGCGTCTTCGCGACCTTGCAAGGCTCGTTCAGCGAACCCGCCAGCGCTTTCGGTTCAGTCGCGCCGGTCTGCGCATTGATCGACTTGCAGCTCGCGCGGAACGTCTTGAACGCGGCGAGATGATTGTCGTCGCCCCAGCCCTTCACGTCCGCCCAGGCCAGCGGCATGTATTGCGCGCCTGATATTTCGAGCGGCAGGGGGAGTTGCGGATAGGGCAAGGCCCGCGGCGGAGCAGCGGGCAAGTGCGGGAGATGATGGTGATGGTTGCGGTAGTGGCGCCGCGCCGCCTCGGCGCCGAGCGAAAACGACGACAGCACGACGACGCCTGCGCAAAGCGCGGTCGCGCTGTTCTTCAATAGGATCTTAATTCGCGCTTCCGGTGCCAACCAGCTTCCAGTTCGGATCGCGAGAGGTGATGTCGCGGGCGAAAGTCCAGATGTCGGTGATGTCGGCAACCGTGTCGGCACTGCCGTCGACGATGTTGCCGGCCTTGTCCCGGGTGGCCGAGATCATCTGCGAGACGAAACGGATCGTGAGCTGGGCGGTCCGGTCGCGCAGCTCGGCGCCGACCAGCTCGGCCTTGTCGATCGAGACGAAGCGGGTCTCGGTCTTCTGCTCGTTCTTCTCGCGTTCCTTGATCGCCGCGTCGAAGCTGTCATAGACGTCCGGCGACAACAGGTCGCGCAGCGCGCGGCGGTCGCCGTTGGCGAAGGCCAGCACGATCATCTCATAGGCGCCGCGGGCGCCCGAGATGAAATGACGCGGGTCAAAGGTGGAATCCTTCTCGACGATGGCATCCAGGCCCTGCGCCAGCGTGGTCCCGGGTTCGGCGAGGCCCTTCCAGCGGTCGGAGGGAGGGGTCGGGTCGGCGGTCGGCGCCAGCGGGGCCTGGTCGATCACCTTGCCCGGCATGGTCACGACGTTGTTGTCCTGGGCACCTCCCAGCGCATTGCGAGCGGCGGTCCGATCGAACGGCGGCCGTTCGTTGCCGGTTCGCTGCCCGAGCACGCTGCGCAGCCGCAGAAAGATGAAGACCGCCAGCGCCAGGAAGATGATGGTGTAGATGTCCACGTCGTATTCGCTTTCTGGCCGTTGCCTGGGTCTTCGCTTTTGGGGTCGTCGCCGGGAAAATCAATCCGGCCAGTAGACCGTTCCACACGGGAACGGCAAGTCTACATCACCATTTTAGGTCCACGTCAGGTCCTGGGGATGTAGGCACGAAATCTTGCCCGGCCAATGGCGCCTTTTGGCACAGCACCGAGTGTAGCGCGTTTTATGCTTAAGGGGAAACCCGATCCTGCCCGGAAATCGCGCATCTTCAATCGTTTAAGGCGCTATTTTGCCGAAAAGGCCGGATGACCGCCGCAAGGCTTGGCGCGGCCGGAAATCCCACCCCGGGACCGTTCGTCCTTGTGGAACGAGGCAGCCCTATGTTAGCCAACCGCCGCGAAATTCAGCCCAAATCGGGTAAGGAGAGACTCTCATGACCAACGGTAACGGCACCCCTCCCGAGGCGGCCCAGGCTCCCCAGCTCAACGTGCTGGCGCAATATACCAAGGACCTGTCGTTCGAAAATCCGAACGCGCCCAGCTCGCTCCAGCAGCAGAGCCAGCCGCCCCAGATCAACATCCAGATCAACGTCAGCGCCAACAATCTCAGCGAACAGGAGTTCGAGGTGACGCTGTCGGTCGAGGGCAAGGCCGAGACCGCGGGCAAGATCATGTTCTCGTTCGAGCTCGCCTATGCCGGCGTGTTCCGCATCGCCAACGTGCCGAAGGAGAATCTGCATCCGCTGGTCATGATCGAGTGCCCGCGCCTGCTGTTCCCGTTCGCACGCGAGATCATCGCGACTGCGGTGCGCGACGGCGGGTTCCCGCCCTTGATGCTGGATCCGGTCGACTTCGTCGGTCTCTATCGCCAGAACATGGAGCGGCAAATGGCCTCCCAGGGCGGCGGCCAGACCGGCCAGGCCTAACTCACAGCCTTAACCAGCCGGAGAGGCGACTGGAGCAACGAGATACTCGTTCCAGATCGCCTTTTCGCCCATCGTTGCGATGAAGGCCCGATGGGCCTCCCGCTCGGCATCCGAAACCCGCGGCGCAAGCGGCACCAGGCGCTGCCGCCGCGGCGTATCGCCCGCAGCATTGATGCGAATCTCTTCGCTCTCCGACGCCAGAAGCAGCTGCGACTGCCGCGCCCCGACCAGATCGACATAGACCTCGGCCAGCAGCTCGGCATCCAGCAGCGCGCCGTGCTTGGTGCGGTGTGAATTGTCGATCGCATAGCGCGAGCAGAGATCGTCGAGCCGGTTCGACACGCCGGGATGCTTGCGTCGCGCCAGCAGCAGCGTGTCGACCAGCCGCTCACGCGGGATCGCTGCGCGCTTGATCCTGTCGAGCTCGGCGTTGATGAAGCCGATGTCGAACGAGGCATTGTGGATCACCAGCGGCGCATCGCCGATGAACTCCAGAAACGCATCGGCGACTTCGTGGAACAGCGGCTTGGTCGACAGGAATTCGGCCGACAGCCCGTGCACCGCGAAGGCCTCCGCCGGCATGTCCCGCTCAGGATTGATATAGACGTGATAGGTCTGGCCGGTCGGCATGCGGTTGAAGATCTCGACGCAGCCAATTTCGACCAGACGATCGCCGCGGAGCGGATCGAGGCCGGTGGTTTCGGTGTCGAGAACGATTTCGCGCATGACTTGAGATCAGTAAGTTGAGGTCGGAGTGCTGAAAGCCGGCGAGGCGGCGAATCAGGTTCGCCGCTGCGGCATCTTAACGACCTCGGCCAGGATGTGCGCGATTTGCGCCCGCACCGGCTCGAGTCCGTGCGAGGTATCCACCACGAAATCGGCCCGCTTGCGCTTCTCGGCATCGGGCGTCTGCTTGGCGATGATGGCGTCCAGCTTGGCTTCGTCCATCGTGCCGCGCGCCAGCACCCGCTCGCGCTGGAGTTCCGGCGAGGTCGAGACCACGACCACCGCATCGACCCGCTTCTCGCCGCCGGTCTCGAACAGCAGCGGGATGTCCAGCACCACGACCGGCGCCTTGGCAGCCTCGGCCTCGGCAAAGAACTTTTGCCGGGAGGCGCCGAGCATCGGATGCACGATCTGCTCGAGCTGCTTGATGGCGGCGGGATCGTGCACCACGCGCGCCGACAATTTTGGCCGGTCCACCTTGCCGTTCACGGTGGTGCCGGGAAAGGCGGCCTCGATCGCCGGCGCCGCGTCACCTTCATAGAGCTGATGCACGGCGGCATCGGCGTCGTAGACGGGCACGCCCGCCTCCGCGAACAGCTTTGCGGTGGTCGATTTGCCCATCCCGATCGAGCCGGTCAGTCCGAGGATCCGCATCAGCCTACAGCCATGTCTGTCATTCACACGGCAACTAGCCGTTCGCTTCGCAGGAACGCAAGCAGCGGCAGCAACGGCAGACCGAGAATGGTGAAATGATCGCCCTCGATGCGCTCGAACAGATGGATGCCCAACCCCTCGAGCTGATAGGCGCCGACGCTGGTCGTGACGGCGTCGCCGGCAACATCCAGATACGCTGAAAGCTCGCCCTCGGTCATCTCACGCATCGTCATGCGGGCGATCGAGACGTCTTCGAAAACAATCTTGCCGTCATGCGCCACGGCGACTGCGGAGTTTAGCTCATGGCTGTTGCCGGCGAGCTCGCGCAATTGCGCCAAGGCCTGCGGGCGGCCCGCGGGCTTGTTGAAGAGGCGGTTGCCAAGAGCCAGCGTCTGATCGGCGCCGATCACGTAGCTCCTGGGATAACGGGCGCAGACCGCCCTAGCCTTTTCGCGCGCCAGCAGCAAAGCGATCTCGCGCGGATTTGAAAGCTCTGATGCGCCTTGAATACCGCGTTCGTCGATATCAGCGGTCACAGCCCTGAACTCCAGCCCGGCATTGGCCAGCAGCATTTTCCGCGCGCTGCTCTGCGACGCCAGGATCAACGGAGATGTGCCGAGCCACAGACCCATCGCGAAAACTATTCGGAAGGCCGGTTGCGTTGGCGATCGCTGTAGAGCTTCATGATCGCCGCCGCGGTTTCCTCGATCGAGCGGCGCGTGACGTCGAGCAGCGGCCAATCGTGCTTGGCGCTGAGCTTGCGCGCAAACGCGACCTCCTCGGTGACCGATTGCTTGTCGGTGTAAGTGTCGCTGCCGGACTCGGCTCCCATGGAGAGCAGGCGATTCTGGCGGATCTGGATCAGGCGTTCCGGCGTCGCGTGAAGGCTGACCACCAATGGCCGCGTCAGCGTCTCCAATTGCGAGGGCACCGGAATGCCCGGAACCAACGGCACGTTGGCGGTCCGGATGCCGCGGTTCGCCAGATAAATCGACGTCGGTGTTTTCGAGGTGCGGGACACGCCGACCAGGACGACGTCGGCATCGTCGAGGCCTTCGACATGCTGGCCGTCGTCGTGGATCATCGTGTAGTTCAGCGCGTCGATGCGCTTGAAATATTCCGCGTTGAGGACGTGCTGGGCGCCGACGCGGCCGGTGGTTGCTGCGCCAAGATAGGCTTCGAACAGCTGCATCACCGGGCCGATGATCGACAGGCTCGGAACGTTGATCCCCTTGCACTTGTCCTCGAGCCTGGAGACGAGATCCTTCTCGAGCAGCGTGAACAGCACGATTCCCGGCGCCTCCTCGATCTCATCGAGGACCCGATCGAGCTGCTTCTGGCTGCGCACCAGCGGATAGACGTGCTCGACCGGCGTCACATTGGCGTATTGAGCCGCAACCGCGCGAGCCACGGTGATCAGCGTCTCGCCGGTGGAGTCGGAGACGAGGTGCAGATGGAAATAATTGTTCGAGGTCGGCACAAAAACTCTTTGTATGAGGGCGGTGTGGTTTGTGGATTTCTGTGGACCTTAACTCCTCGGAAAGGGTTGCGCGACACCAGGGGCGGGACAAGTGCCAATTTTCTTCACACCGCTGCCCGTCTGAACAAGTTCGCCGGCCTGCCCGCCGGGAAACGGGATTATGCGGACAACCCCCTTGATAAGCTGCCGACAGAAAGGCGCAAGCCTTTGAGGCTGGCCGACTTATCGCAGAGCGCCAGGAACGATAGGGGATATGTTGACGGGTGTGAACAAGCGCGCGCGAACCCGCGGATGGAATTGCATGAGTCCAATCCACGGTCACATAGACTCAAACCTTAAGAATCTAAGATTCTAGATTTGAGGAAGGCACACCGGACGGATATGTGTGCACGGTGAGACCTTAACGAGTTCTTACTATCCCCAGTTCCATTCGCTGGGCAGCAATCCGGGGCCGAAAATGTTCGAAGACGTCTATCTCTGGATCAAGGCCCTGCACGTGATCGCCGTCATCGCCTGGATGGCGGGCATGCTCTATCTGCCGCGGCTGTTCGTCTATCATTCCGAGGCCGAGATCGGCTCGAAGCAGTCGGAAACGTTCAAGGTGATGGAGCGTCGGCTGCTCAAGGCCATCATCAATCCCGCCATGATGGTCACCTGGCTCGCCGGCCTCTATCTCGCCTGGTCCGGCCATTGGTTCTCGTTCGGCTGGCTGCACGTAAAACTGGCACTGGTCCTGGCGATGTCGGCGGTCCACGGCTTTTTTTCCCGCTGGCTGAAGGATTTCGCTGCCGACCGGCGCCCGCGCACCCAGAAATTCTATCGCATTATCAATGAGGTGCCGACTGTCCTGATGATTGTCATCGTCATCATGGTGATCGTGAAGCCGTTCTAGGCAAGGCCTCTCGCGAATAGCTCAGCGCTTCTTCTTGCGGAGCTGGAAGCGATTTTCTATATTGTCGACATCCCACCCAACGCAGGCGGATGTGGTTGTGTCTGAGCTTTCCAGAGGCCGGACACCGCATCAGGTTTGAAGCCTCATCGGCACTTAACCTTGCCAGACCTGCGGACCTTCTCTTCTCACGTCCGCATTTCAGAGCCTCCTCGCACCCCCCTCCCCAGGTTACCCCACAGGACCACCCCAATGCGGGAAATTAAACTCGAAGACCTCAAGTCCAAAACGCCGGCCGAGCTCGTCTCGTTTGCGGAGGAGAATGGGGTCGAGAACGCCAGCACGATGCGAAAGCAGGAGCTGCTGTTCGCCATCCTCAAGCAGCTCGCACTCGCCGAGACCGACATCGTCGGCCAGGGCGTCGTCGAAGTGCTTTCCGATGGCTTCGGCTTCCTCCGTTCGCCCGATGCGAATTATCTGCCGGGCCCGGACGACATCTACGTTTCGCCGTCGCAGATCCGCCGTTTCGGCCTGCGCACCGGCGACACCATCGAAGGCCACATCCGCAGCCCGAAAGAGGGCGAGCGCTATTTCGCGCTGCTGAAGGTCAACACGCTCAATTTCGAGGATCCGGAAAAGGCCAAGCACAAGGTCAATTTCGACAACCTCACGCCGCTGTTTCCGAATCAGCGCTTCCGCATGGAAATCGACGATCCGACGCGGAAAGACCTGTCTGCACGCGTGATCGACATCGTCGCTCCCATCGGCAAGGGCCAGCGCGCATTGATCGTTGCGCCGCCGCGCACGGGTAAGACCGTGCTGATGCAGAACATCGCGCACTCGATCACGCACAATCATCCCGAATGCTACCTGATCGTGCTCTTGATCGACGAGCGTCCGGAAGAAGTCACGGACATGCAGCGTTCGGTGAAGGGCGAGGTCGTCTCTTCTACCTTCGACGAGCCGGCGGTGCGTCACGTCCAGGTCGCCGAGATGGTGATCGAGAAGGCCAAGCGTCTCGTCGAGCATGGCCGCGACGTCGTCATCCTGCTCGATTCGATCACGCGCCTCGGCCGCGCCTACAACACCGTCGTGCCGTCATCCGGCAAGGTGCTGACCGGCGGTGTCGACGCCAACGCGCTGCAGCGCCCGAAGCGCTTCTTCGGTGCCGCCCGCAACATCGAGGAGGGCGGCTCGCTGACCATCATCGCGACCGCGCTGGTCGATACCGGCAGCCGCATGGACGAAGTCATCTTCGAAGAGTTCAAGGGCACCGGTAACTCGGAACTTATCCTGGACCGCAAGGTCTCGGACAAGCGCACCTTCCCGGCGATCGACATCTCGCGCTCCGGCACCCGCAAGGAAGAGCTCATCACCGACCCGCAGGTGCTCAAGAAGATGTACGTGCTCCGCCGCATCCTCAATCCGATGGGGACGATGGACGCGATCGACTTCCTGCTCGACAAGCTGCGTTCGACCAAGAGCAATTCGGAGTTCTTCGACTCCATGAATACTTGAGTGCAGTGCAGCATAAGATCAGAGGGCGCCTTCGGGCGCCCTTTTTGTTGTGCGTTGTTGCTGCGGAAAAGCCGCAGCATGAGCGATGGCGGGACGACCGATTCCTGCCTTCGATTAATCTGTTGATATATCTTGGTAATACTTGAATTCGGCTCGGCCGAACTGCTGCCCGAGAAGGTGTTTCTGCAGCAGAATCCGGCGGATATATTGCAGTGCAATAAGGAATTGCTGCGGGATTTCTGCAGCAAATTGCGCCGCGGACGGAGCTGAAGCCCACATTTGCTTTTTCGTCGGCAGCTGGACAAATGGGCCATGCATCCGCGAGACCAGACCATTTTTGCGCTGTCATCCGGCCGGGCGCCCAGCGCGATCGCGGTGGTGCGCGTGTCGGGCTCGCAGGCCGGCCAGGTGCTGAAGATGCTTGCCGGCAAGCTGCCGGCACCGCGGCAGGCCAGCCGCCGCCTGCTCCGGGATAGGGCCGGCGAGCCGATCGACGATGCGGTGGTGCTCTGGTTTCCAGGACCTGCCAGTGCGACGGGCGAGGACATCGCTGAGTTCCATACTCATGGCGGCCGCGCGGTTCTGGCGACGCTGCTCACCTCTATTTCTTTTATTCCGAATACACGGGCGGCCGAACCGGGTGAGTTCACGCGGCGGGCATTCGAGAACGGCAAGCTCGACCTCACCGAGGCCGAGGGTCTCGACGATCTCATTCACGCCGATACCGACCGGCAGCGGCGCCAGGCGCTGCGCCAGTTGCAGGGCCTGCTCGGCGACCGCGCGCGCGACTGGCGCGAGCGCATCATTGAGGCGTCGGCGCTGATCGAAGCCGGCATCGATTTTTCCGATGAAGGCGACGTGCCCGCCGAATTGATGGCGCCGGCGATCAGCGCCATCAAAGCGTTGCATGACGAAATTGCAAAAGTCCTTGCGACGCAGGGACATTCTGAACGTCTGCGCGACGGGCTCGTGGTCGCGATCGCCGGCGAGCCGAATGTCGGCAAGTCGACGTTGATGAATCAGCTCGCACGCCGCGAGGTCGCGATCGTCTCGCCGCATGCCGGCACGACGCGCGACGTGATCGAGGTACAGCTCGATCTCGACGGCTATCCGGTCACGATGATCGACACCGCCGGCATTCGCGAGACCGACGATCCGGTCGAGCAGGAGGGCGTGCGCCGCGCCCGCGCGCGGGCCGAAGACGCCGACCTCGTGTTATGGCTGGTCGAACCCGAGCAAGCCGTTGATCCGGTGCCGTTGCAGTCGCTTCAAAATTCCGGGACTGAGAGCGATCGGTCCGGCGGCCCGGTGTGGATCGTCCGAAACAAGATTGACCTCAGCAGAGCCGGAGGCTCCGCCGCGCCGGGCGAGTTTGCGATTTCGGCGCGTGAAGGCGATGGCATCCCCGAGCTGGTCGAGGCCCTCGTCAAATTCGCGGCCGAGTTCTTCGGAGCCAGCGAGGACGGCGTTGTGACCCGGGCGCGCCAACGCGACCTGTTGAGCCGCGCGTCGGACAGCTTGCGCCGGAGCCTCGAGCTTGTAGAACAAGGCGAAGAGCTGGCCGCCGAGGAATTGCGTGCCGCCGCTTATGCCTTGGGCCGGCTGCTGGGTCGGGTGGACGTCGAGGATGTCCTGGGCGCCATTTTTCAGAAATTCTGCATCGGAAAGTAGGGCTAGTTCTTCATTGTAGAACTAGCGCTTGTTCCATTTCTTGTGTTTCACGTGAAACGTGGTCCCGCTTAGAAGTTCCGGCCTCGTAGCCCGGATGGAGCGAAGCGCAACCCGGGCCGGTCATAGCCGGGCCAACGAGCTTCCCGGGCGCTTCCTCCAGTGGGGTTCCGGTCGTTTCACGTGAAACAGGTGACGGCCGGACCGGTCTCGATTCCCCATGCCGCTAGCCAGTCGGAAAGCGCAACCGTCGAAACGATCGGTGTGCTCGCGATCCCGTCATTAAGAGGCGCTCCTAAAACGAAGCGATCCGGACCGCCTTCAGGGAGACAGGGGCTGGCTTGCTTCGCTGCGCTCCCAACGGCCGGGCCTGCCGCCGCCGGGCTTTGGCCCCGGCGCTTCAGGCATGGGCATTCCGTTTCACGTGAAACAGCATCCCTCCCAAGGTTTCCTACTTTGCATGGGGTTGTTTTCGCAAAATCGTTTTTGCCGCCCCGCCCGGCACATGTTTCACGTGAAACACCGTGCGCCCCAGTTTCCGCTTCCGGCTTTCCCGCCTCTGAGCTAGAAGTCCGCCCATGCGAACAGAGCGAGAGAGCTTCGACGTCATCGTGATTGGCGGCGGCCATGCCGGCTGTGAAGCCGCGGCTGCGTCTGCCCGGATGGGCGCGGCGACCGCCCTGGTCACGCACCGTTTCTCGACCGTCGGCGCGATGTCCTGCAATCCCGCTATCGGGGGTCTCGGCAAGGGCCATCTCGTCCGAGAAGTCGACGCTCTCGATGGTCTGATGGGCCGGGTCGGCGATGCCGGCGGGATCCAGTTTCGCGTCCTCAATCGCCGCAAGGGTCCTGCTGTCCGCGGTCCCCGGGCCCAGGCGGACCGGAAGCTTTATGCCGCTGCGATGCAGGCCGCGATCCGCGAGACCGAGGGCCTTTTCATCATTGAAGGCGAAGCCGACGAGCTGATCGTGACCGATGGCCGAGTGACTGGATTGCGCTTGGCTGACGGCCGGGAGCTCCGGGCAGGGGCCGTTGTCGTCACCACCGGCACCTTTCTCCGTGGTCTGATCCATCTCGGTGAGAAGAATTGGCCGGCCGGCCGGGTCGGCGAGGCCCCCGCGATGGGTCTGTCGGCCTCCTTCGAGCGGGCCGGCTTCACCTTGGGACGGCTCAAGACCGGCACTCCGCCGCGTTTGGATGGCACCACGATCGACTGGTCCGCGGTCGAAATGCAACCCGGTGACGAACCGCCGGAGCCCTTCTCGGTCATGACCGAGCGGATCACGACCCCGCAGATCCAATGCGGGATCACCCGGACCACCGCGGCAACGCATGAAGTGATCCGGGCCAATGTCCATCGCTCCCCGATGTACTCCGGCCAGATCAAGAGCTCCGGTCCGCGCTATTGTCCCTCGATCGAGGACAAGATCGTCCGCTTCGGCGACCGTGACGGTCACCAGATATTCCTGGAGCCGGAAGGACTCGACGACAGCACGGTCTATCCCAACGGCATCTCGACGTCGCTGCCCGAGGAGGTCCAGCTCGCGATCCTCGCCACCATCCCGGGCCTGGAGCGGGTGAAAATGGTCCGTCCCGGCTACGCCATCGAATACGACCATATCGATCCCCGGGAGCTCGATCCGACCCTGCAGACCAAGCGTCTGCGTGGGCTGTTCCTGGCCGGGCAGATCAACGGCACTACCGGGTACGAAGAAGCGGCCGGGCAGGGCATCGTGGCCGGTCTGAATGCGGCGCTTGCTGCGAGCGGAGCGGCACTGACGGTGTTCGATCGTGCCGATGGCTATCTCGGGGTGATGATCGACGACCTCGTCACCCGCGGCATCAGCGAACCCTATCGGATGTTCACCTCGCGGGCCGAGTACCGGCTGACGCTGCGGGCGGACAATGCCGATCAGCGTCTGACGGAGAAGGGCATCGCCCTGGGGTGTGTTGGAAGCGGCCGAACCCTGCACTATCGCGCCAAGATGGACGCCCTGAACGCAGCCCGGACGCTCTCGAAGTCGCTGACCATCACCCCGAACGAGGCGATCAAGCACGGATTGTCCCTGAACCGCGATGGCCAGCGCCGGTCGGCCTTCGAGCTGATGGCTTATCCGGAGATCGGTTGGAGCCAGGTCCGGACGATCTGGCCTGAGCTATCAGCCATCGATCCCGTCATCGCGACCCATCTTGAGATCGACGCCAAATACGATGTCTATCTCGAGCGCCAGAGCGCCGACGTCGAGGCTTTCCGGCGCGACGAGGGGATGGTGCTGTCGGAGGTCGACTACAGCCTCGTGCCCGGTCTGTCCAACGAGGTCCGCGCCAAGCTGGAGAAGGCGCGGCCGTTTACGGTCGGCCAGGCCGGCCGGATTGACGGCATGACACCAGCGGCGCTCGGCATCCTCGCGGCCTATCTTCGTCGCGAGGCACGGAAGACTTCCAAGGCAATCGCATAAGCCAATTGCAATAGGCGTTTCACGTGAAACAGCGCGGACCGGGCGGAGACAGACCGTTATCGCGACGACCCGGCACAGGTGAGGGCGCGGGTCATCGATCTGATCCGGGGCCCGCCAAGCCGAAGATCGACAAAGCCAGCGCGAACGATCCCGCACTCGATTCCATCATCGCCGCGGACAAGCGGGCGGCGTTGAAGCTCGCGCCCGTTTCACGTGAAACCGAGGAGCGGCTCGATCGCTATATCGCGCTGCTCCGGGAGTGGCAGGCCAAGACCAATCTGGTCGCACCTTCGACGTTGCCACAGCTTTGGACCAGGCACATTGCCGACTCGCTTCAGCTGGTCGAGCTCGCGCCTACGGCAAAACGCTGGGCCGACCTCGGCAGCGGCGGCGGCTTTCCCGGCGTGGTGCTCGCCTGCGCCATGGCCGGTACGCCGGATGCGAGGGTTCATCTCGTCGAGCGAATCGCGAAGAAGGCCGCCTTTTTGCGCGAAGCGATCCGCGTCACCACATCTCCGGGAGTCGTACATCTCGCTGAGATCGGGGATAATGTGGATAGAATCACCGGCCCCGTCGATTGCGTCACCGCGCGTGCGCTGGCTCCGCTACATCAACTCATCGGCTTTGCGGAGCCGCTGATGCGCCAGGGCGCAAAGGCGTTGTTTCTCAAGGGTCAAGATGTAGAGGCTGAATTGACCGAAGCCTCTAAATATTGGAATATTGCGCCTCAGCTCCACCAAAGCCGCACGGGTGACGGCTGGATCGTGGAGCTGGATGCGGCCGAACGGCGCGGGTGAGGCGTTCAGGGGACTGGGGAATTTTCGATGACCGTGATTGACGAGCCGCAGCAGACGCAAGAACCGACCAGCGAGGTGCCGCACGGCCACCCGCGCATCCTGGCGCTGGCGAATCAAAAGGGCGGTGTGGGAAAAACAACCACAGCGATCAATCTCGGCACGGCGCTCGCCGCGATTGGCGAACGCGTCCTGATCGTCGATCTCGATCCCCAGGGCAACGCCTCGACCGGCCTCGGGATCGACCGCCGCAGCCGCTCCTGCTCGACCTACGACGTGCTGATCGGTGAAGCGCCCCTGCGCGAAGCCGTGGTCTCGACCGCGGTGCCGCGGCTGCACATCGCGCCGTCGACCATGGATCTCTCCGGCCTCGAGCTCGAGCTCGGCACCACGCCCGGCCGCGCCTTCAAGCTGCGCGACGCCATCGGCGCGCTCAACAACAACGTCTCGCCGGATGCCGACTACACCTATGTGCTGATCGACTGCCCGCCCTCGCTCAACCTGCTGACGGTGAACGCGATGGCGGCTTCGGATGCAATCCTGGTCCCGTTGCAGTGCGAGTTCTTCGCGCTCGAAGGTCTGTCGCAATTGCTGCAGACGGTGGAGCAGGTGCGCTCGACGCTCAATCCGAACCTGTCGATCCACGGCATCGTGCTGACCATGTTCGACTCGCGCAACAACCTGTCGAACCAGGTCGTCGCGGACGTCCGGCAGTTCATGGGCGAGAAGGTCTACAAGACCATGATCCCGCGCAACGTGCGCATCTCGGAGGCGCCGTCCTACGGCAAGCCGGTGCTGGTCTACGATCTCAAATGCGTCGGCAGCGAAGCCTATTTGAGGCTCGCCACCGAGGTGATCCAGCGTGAGCGCGAGCTGCGCGTTACGCATTGACGTGAGATCCGCAGGGCGGGTTGGCGCAGCGTAACCCGCCGATCTCTCGCCGCGAACGAACCTGTGGCGGATTACGCTGCGCTGATCCGCCCTACGACCTACGATTTGAAATTCAGTTCTGGAGTGCTGCACCGTGAATCCAAGGGAGCTGGCGATGGCCGATGAAGCGCGTTCGCGACTGGGCCGGGGGCTTGCAAGTCTGATCGGTGATGTCGGTGGCGAGG
The DNA here is from genome assembly GCF_058314695.1 of Bradyrhizobium sp. T-12. Classification (NCBI taxonomy): domain Bacteria; kingdom Pseudomonadati; phylum Pseudomonadota; class Alphaproteobacteria; order Hyphomicrobiales; family Nitrobacteraceae; genus Bradyrhizobium; species Bradyrhizobium sp. T-12. The sequence continues at coordinate 212,720 of NZ_CM177756.1, forward strand.
CTCAGCACGTCGATCGTCCGCGCGCGCAGCGCAAGGTGCCGATCGAATTCATCAAGGCCAATCCGCGCAATCCGCGCCGCACCTTTTCCGACACCGAGCTGAAGGAGCTCAGCGAGTCCATCAAGCAGCATGGCGTGATCCAGCCGATCGTGGTGCGTCCCGTGAAGGGCGCGCAGGATCGCTTCGAGATCATCGCCGGCGAGCGGCGCTGGCGCGCTTCGCAAATGGCCGGCCTGCACGAAGTGCCGATCGTGCCGGTCGACATCAGCGACAGCGATGCGCTGGAGTTCGCGATCGTCGAGAACGTGCAGCGCGAAGACCTCAACCCGATGGAAGAGGCGCAGGGCTATCACGCGCTGGCCAACGAGTTCAAACGCAGCCAGGACGACATCGCGAAAGTCGTCGGCAAGAGCCGCAGCCACGTCGCCAACATGATGCGGCTGACCAAGCTGCCGGCGGAGGTGCAGGCCTTCATCGCAACCGGCGAGCTGACGGCCGGTCACGCCCGCGCACTGATCGGCGTGCCGGATCCGCTCGCCGCCGCCAAGCGCATCGTCGAGGAGGGACTCAACGTCCGGCAGGCCGAAGCGCTCGCGCATGAAGAGGGCGTGCCGGAGCGCAAGCCGCAAAAGGCGCGCAGCACGGGGGGCAAGGAAAAGGACCCCGACACGATCGATCTGGAGAAGCGCGTCAGCGATGCGCTCGGCCTCAAGGTCACCGTCAATCACCGCGACCCCGGCGGCTCGGTGCAGATCAACTACCGCAACCTCGATCAGCTCGACGAGGTCATGAAGCGTCTGGCCAAGGGCGCGCTGTAGGCCACGACCTGCCCTGGCGTTGTGAGCCGGGCGATTGGCCACACCTTCAGTGTTGTCCTGGCGTTCGCCAGGACGACCTTGGGAAGGCCGCGTGCTTCAACATTGCTTCGCTGCGCTCGCAATACGCGGAGAGAGTTCGGGCTCAGCCCCGCCGCTTCGCATTTGCGGCGATCGCCATCAGCGTGCGCTGGGCGATGGCGGCGGCAAGGGTGGATTGCTTGCGGGTGTCGAGCGCCGCGGCCGCGAGCTGCTCGATCACCGCGGCGAGCTTCGCCACGCTGAAATTGCGCAGCGCGGTTTCGACCGCGGGCTTTCGGGAAAAATGCAGGCGCGGATAGCCGCCGTCGAGCACGGCGGAGGCAGGCTGGCCGTCGGCGATGGCGAGCGCGGATTTGTGCAGCCACGCCGCCTGGCGCTGCGCGGCGGAGATGATCACGCCGGGATAGGTGCCGGCGATCATGGCTTTTGCGAATTCGGTCTCGACGATATCGGGCCGCCCGGCAAAGGCGCCGTCGACGATCGGGTCGAGCTTCAGCTCGGACGCGTCCGCGACCACCGCCATCACGTCGTCCAGCGTGACCTCGCCCTTGCCGTGGGAATAGAGCGTCAGCTTGCGCAGCTCGTTGCGCGAGGCCTGGCGGTCACCGCCGAGGAACGACATTAGCGCGGCACGGGCGTCCTGTGCGATGCGCAGATTCGCGATACGCAGCTCGTCGTCCATCAGCTTGGCGAGATCGCGCTCGGTGTCGGGATAGCAGCCGATCGCCACAGCCGTCTTGGCTTTCTCGCACGCCTTGCGCAGCGGCGATTCCGGGCGGAGCTCGCCGGCCTCGATCACGATGCGGCAATCCCTGACGTTCATCTCGGCCAGGGTGTCTATCCCGCTGGCAAAGCTGCGCGAGCCTGCGCGGATGCGGATGGCGCGGCGGCCGCCGAACAGCGGCACCGTCATGGCCTCGTCGACCAGCCGCGATGGCTCGGCAGACAGCTCGTCGCCGTCGAGCTTCACCATCGCAAAGGGATCGTTGGGATCATCGACGGCGGAGGCGATCAACGCATCGGCGCGCTCGCGCACCAGACCGGCGTCGGGACCGTAAAGCAGGATGATCGGACGGCCCGCATCGGGGCGGGCGAGGAAGCTGTCGATCTCTTTTCCACGCAGCGCGACCATGGCCTAGATCGTCATTCCGGTGCGCGCGAAGCGCCAACTACGGTGCGCATTGCGCACCTGAGAATCCAGAGATTGTTGATCGAGATTCCGGGTTCACGCTGTGCGTGCCCCGGAATGACGGGAGTGGTTCAGGTCCCCGCGGTAAAGAACGAGGCGAGCCGGGTCGTGATGTTCTCGGCAATCTCGCTGGCGGCACGATCCTCCGCGTCGCGCACGGCGCGGTTGCGGGAGAAGCGCTGATAGGACCCCGGCATGTCGTAGGACACGCGCGAGAAGGTCGAGCCGGACATGACGGATTTGCCGGTCGCGACGTCGATCAGATTGTATTGGGCGTCGATGCCGAGATTTTCGTTGGTCGGCAGTCCCGTCGCGGTGCTGACGATCAACGAGGAACGGTTGGTGGTGAAGCGGATGTCCAGCCGGTGGGTCGGCGGCATGCCCGTCGCCGAGCCGTAAAGCTTGAAGGCGAGGGCGTTGCGGATCTCGACGCCGACGCGAGCCTCGCGGGAGGCGTTGGGCTTGCTGATCGGGGGCAGCTCGACCCCCATCAGCTTCTCGCGCAGGCCGGGGGTGCCGTCGTTTCGCTCGGCATACATCGGCTGGAAGCAGCCGGCGGTCAACGCGGCCAGGGCGGCGACCGCCAGCAAGCGGGCTGCGATGCGGATCCTAGCCGACAACATTTACGATCCTCTTGGGGACGATGATCACCTTGCGGACGGGCTTGCCGTCCAGGGCCAGCTTTACCGCATCGAGGGCCAAAACGGCAGCCTCGATTTCCGGATTCTGGGCCGCTGTTGCAACTGTGACCTCACCCCGCTTCTTGCCATTGACCTGGACCACCAGGGTTACGCTGTCTTCGACCAGCAAATCGCGTTCGATTTGGGGCCAATTGGCCTCGGAAACCAGCCCGCTCTGGCCCATAGCCTGCCAGCACTCCTCGGCGAGGTGCGGCATCATCGGGGAGAACAGCTGGACCAGGATCTGGCTGGCCTCCCGGATCGCCCAAGCCAAATCTGGAGCGAGATCGGACGACGGCTGGCCGGGGCGCTGGAGGATTTCCGAGAAGCTGTTGGCGAATTCGCGGATATGAGCGAGGCAGACGTTGAAGTGCAGCCGCTCGATCCCGGTGGTCACCTTGTCCAGCGCGCCATGGGCGGCCTTGCGCAGGGCGGTGGCGTCGGGGCCGAAGCTGGCCGGCCGGGCCGCGGGCGCTGCCTTGCCGAGCTCCACGGAATCGTTCACCAGTCGCCACAGCCGCTGCACGAAGCGCGAGGCGCCCTGGACGCGCTCGTCGCTCCAGATCACGTCGCGGTCGGGCGGGGAGTCCGACAGCATGAACCAGCGGGCGACGTCGGCGCCGTAGGTCTCGATGATGTCGTCGGGGTCGACCGTGTTCTTCTTCGACTTCGACATCTTCTCGATCGGGCCGATCTGGATGTCTTCGCCCGTGCTGAGCAGCGTCGCGCGGCGCCCGTTGCCGCCAACCTCGACCTTGACCTCGGCCGGCTGCACATAGGTACCGTCGGCCCGCTGGTAGGTCTCGTGTACCACCATGCCTTGCGTGAACATGCCGGCGAACGGCTCGTCCAGCGCAATGTGCCCGGTCGCCTTCATCGCGCGGGTGAAGAAGCGGCTGTAGAGCAGATGCAGGATCGCGTGCTCGACGCCGCCGATATACTGGTCGACCGGCAGCATCCGGTTGGCGACCGCGGGCGTCGTCGGCGCGGTCTCATTCCAGGGATCGGTGAAGCGCGCAAAATACCAGGACGAATCCACGAAGGTGTCCATGGTGTCGGTTTCGCGGTTAGCGCTGCCACCGCATTTGGGGCAGGTGACGTGCTTCCACGTCGGATGATGGTCCAGCGCGTTGCCCGGCTTGTCGAAGCTCACATCCTCCGGCAGCACCACCGGCAAGTCGGCGTCCGGCACCGGGACCACGTCGCATTTCGGACAATGGATGACCGGGATCGGGCAGCCCCAATAGCGCTGGCGCGAAATGCCCCAATCGCGCAGGCGGAAATTGACCTGCCGCTCGCCGACCGGCGCGTTGCCGCGCAGCTCGGTCTCCAGGCGCTTTGCGACCTCGTCCTTGGCCTGATCGATCGTCATGCCGTCGAGGAAACGCGAATTGATCATGCGGCCGTCACCGTCGTAGGCGGTGTCGGTGATCACGAACGTCTTCGGATCCTGGCCCTCCGGGCACACGACGGGCGTATTGCCGAGATTGTACTTGTTGACGAAGTCGAGGTCGCGCTGGTCGTGCGCCGGACAGCCGAAGATGGCGCCGGTGCCGTATTCCATCAGCACGAAATTGGCGACATAGACCGGCAGCTTCCAGCTCGGGTCGAACGGATGCACCGCGCGGATGCCGGTGTCGAAACCCTGCTTCTCTGCGGTGTCGATGATCGACTGTGCGGTGCCGATCTTCTTGATGTCGGCGATGAATTCCGCGAGCTTCGGGTTCTTCGCGGCTGCTGCCTGCGCCAGCGGATGATCCGCCGAGATTGCCATGAACTTCGCGCCGAATAACGTGTCAGGGCGCGTCGTGAAGATCTTCAGCTCATTCTCGCCAGCCGGCGTCGTCGCCGCATCCAGCGCGAAACGGATCAACAGGCCCTCGGAGCGGCCGATCCAGTTGCGCTGCATCAGGCGCACCTTGTCGGGCCAGCGGTCCAGACCATCCAGCGCCGACAGCAATTCCTGCGAGTACTTCGTGATCTTGAAGACCCACTGGCTCATTTCCCGTTGTTCGACAATTGCGCCGGAGCGCCAGCCGCGGCCGTCGATGACCTGCTCGTTGGCGAGCACGGTCATGTCGACCGGGTCCCAGTTCAGCTTGCGCTTCTCGCGCTCGGCGAGACCTGCGGCGAGCATGTCCAGGAACATCTTCTGCTGGTGCTTGTAGTAGCTGGGATCGCAGGTCGCGAATTCGCGGCTCCAGTCCAGCGACAGCCCGATCGAGCGGAGCTGCTTCTTCATCGCGGCGATGTTGTCGTAGGTCCAGGCCTTCGGCGCGACCTTGCGCTCGATCGCGGCATTCTCGGCCGGCAGGCCGAACGCGTCCCAGCCCATCGGGTGCAGCACGTTGAACCCCTTGGCGCGCATGAAGCGGGCCAGCACGTCGCCGAGCGTGTAATTCCTGACGTGACCGATATGGATGCGCCCGGACGGATAGGGAAACATCTCGAGTACATAGTATTTCGGCCGCGAATCGTTGTTCTTGGAGACGAAGATCGCCTGTTCGTCCCAGAGGCGTTGCCAGCGCGGTTCGGCGTCGCGGGCGTTATAGCGTTCGGAGGTCATGGAATCGTTGGGGTTTTCATGGGTTCGGCCGTCTCAAGACGGCGGACTAGGCCATAGAAGTCCTCAAGGGGTCAATGGGTTGCCGCGATTTGGAACTTTGCGCGCGCCTCCGCATAACTACGAGGGCCTGCGTTGGCGTGTGATTAAGGGGTCGATGCCAATTTGCGGCCCAATAAGACCGCATGAGCGCAATGGATTCCAGCTTCGACGATCCCGATTATGATTATGCCGCCTCCATCGCCGGACGGGCGATGCGCAGCATGGCCGAACAGCGGATTGCGCCGACGCCGGCTAATTTCGCGGTCTGGTACCAATATTTCGCGGGCAGCCACGACGATCTGCGCAACGCGATCGATCTCTTGATCGACCACAATCGTCCGTTCGACGCCCGTACCAATCAGGATCTGTTCGAGACCTATGTCGCGCCCCAGGTCAGCGCCATCGTGGTCGACACGTCCGAGCGGCTGCAGGCCCTGATGGGAGCGGCCAAGGAATTTCTGGCGACCGCGATCGCTGACAACCATTCGCAGATGCAGGCCATCAGCCAGGTGGCCGACGAGAGCAAGGCTGGCGTCGATCCGAAGGCGCTGGTCGCCCAGCTCATGAACGAGCTGGCCCGGGCCGCCACACGCGCGACGCGGCTGGAAGCGGGCTTTGCGGAAAAAACCCGCGAGCTCGATGTCATCAGGGATTCGCTCTCGCGGTCCGAGCAGCGCGCCCGGACTGACACCCTGACGGGCCTTGCAAACCGGCGGGCGCTCGACGAATTCCTGCGCAAGGCGCAGGGGACTGCGGATTGGGGCGAGCCGCTCAGCGTGCTGATGCTCGACATCGACCACTTCAAGACCTTCAACGACAATTTCGGCCACGGCGTCGGCGACCAGGTGCTGCGCCTGATGGCGAAGGTGCTGCGGGAAAAGGTCCGGACGCAGGATCTGCCGGCCCGCTATGGCGGGGAGGAGCTGATCGCGGTGCTGCCGGACGCCGATCTCGCCACTTGCGCCGAGATTGCCGAACGCATCAGGCGTGCGCTCGCCGAATGCACGATCACGCGCCGCTCGACCGGCGAGACCCTGCCCAATATCAGCGTGTCGATCGGCGTGGCACAGTACCGGCCCGGCGAAGCGATCACCGATCTCATCGAGCGCTGCGATCGCGCGCTCTATCTCGCCAAGGGCAGCGGCCGCAATCGCGTGGTGACGGAGATCGAGCTCGATCGCGCGGGAGCTCCAGGATAGCGCCCGGGCCGGGACACGATCATTCCGTGCCGGCGTGCCAACAGCGTATCGGGTATTCCCATTCGATTCATTTTACCTTAGGTTGTACAGGCAAGCCCTCCAGTCAGGCTGAGCCGCGCAATGAACATTTTCGGCGCCGTCACCTTTGGAAGCCTGATCAAGACCTTCCTTCCGGGTCTGGTGTGGCTGTGTGCATTTGGCATCGTCGAAGCCGACATCGCTCAGTACAGGGGCTACGAATCCTATGTCCTGAAGATTCTCGGTAACAGCAGTCAGGCCTCGACGCTGTTGATCATCGCATTCCCGGCGTCGATCTTCGTCGGATTGCTGTCCAACATCATCGTCTTCATGGGATTGAACGACTTGCTCGTGCGCAATCCGTTCAAGATCAAGAACAGCGATTTGTCCGCGCTGCACGCCAGACTCTCGCAAATGCTGCGCGACAAGAGCTGGACGGTGCTCGGACTGAACGACGCCACGTTGAAGGAAAGCTTCGATCAGTGGACCGATCCCGAGATCATCCTGGTCGAGAGGATTGGTCCCGAAAAGCTGGCCTATGTCCGGGAGCAGTACTGGTATCATTTGGAGTTTCAGCTCAATCTTCTGATTTCCTTCCTCGCCGTCTTTCTCGCGCTCGTCATTTCGGCCTTCATCAACGGCATCTTCGATTCGGCAGGTGGCTTCGGCCGCTTTCTTGTCATGGCCGGCATCTACTTCCTGATCAGTGCCGGGTTGCTGCGCGCGGCCCGCAAGAACTACGAACGGCATGTCGCCAAGATGGCGAGCCTGCTGACCGCGGTGCTGACGCAGTCGCAAGACGAAGAGGATGAGGTTGCTTAGCCGGCCATCAACAGCTCTCGGAGCCCCCCGCGCATTGGCCGGTTTCGGATCGCCGCCCGATGACCTATATTGGGGGCATGCAGGCCTATTTCTTCGACCTCGACGGAACCCTGACCGATTCTAGGGCAGGCCTCTATCCTGCGTTTCGCCGCGGCCTGGAGGTGATCGGTGTCCACGGGGTGCCGGACGCCCGGCTCAAGACCTTCCTGGGAACGCCGCTGCCTCAGGTGTTTCGCGCGATGCGCCCCGACGTCAGCCAAGCTGAAATCGACCACGGAATGACGGCCTTCCGTGCGCTTTTCGAGCGGACCGGCATCGTTGCCAATGAATTGTATCCGGGCGTAATTGATCTGCTTCGCAGCATCCAGATGCGCGGTTCGGCGATCTGGGTGGTGACCTCCAAACCGCAGAACCAGGCGATCGAGGTGGTGAGCTATCTCAAGCTCGATCGCTATGTGGCTGGCGTGATCGGTGCCGGACTGGCCGAAACCGATACCAAGACCGATCTCGTCGGCCGGGCCCTTGCGGCCGCGCAGGCGGACAGCAGCAAGGCTGTGATGGTGGGTGACCGCTCCTACGATATCATCGGGGCAATCGACAACGGCGTGCTGCCGATTGGTGCCCTGTGGGGATATGGGTCCGAGGACGAACTGAAGGCGGCTGGATGCCGGCACTTTGCCAAGTCGCCGGACGATTTTCGCGTCGCGTATGTCGAGACAAGGGCAGGCTTTGTCGATACCGGCCTGACCGCCGCCGCCGGGCGATATTAGCCCGCCATCATCATATCAGCCGCGCCGCTCTCGATCGCCTGGATGCCGTGCTCGACGACATTGTTGCGGCCACGGTGCTTGGCGGCGTAGAGCGCGGCGTCGGCGGCTTCGATCAAATCGCCGGGACGCAAGGCCTCGTTGGGCTTCGTCGCGGCAACGCCGATCGAGACGGTGACGATCATATGGGCCGAGGTGATGTGCGGCAGGCACAGTTTCAGCACCGCCGCGCGCACCTGTTCGCCGATTTTCACGGCGCTGTTCACATCGGTGTTCGGCAGCAGCAGGCAGAATTCCTCGCCGCCATAGCGCGCCGCAAAGCCCATCGTGTCGGCGGCGATGCCGGACAGCGATTCGCCGAGCCTGGTCAGGCAGGAATCGCCTTCGAGATGACCATAGGTGTCGTTGAACAGCTTGAAATGGTCGACGTCGATCATCAGCAGCGCGAGGTCGCTGCCATATTGCTGCGCGCGCATCCATTCGAAGTCGAGCCGGCTCTGGAAGCCGCGGCGGTTGGCAAGGCCCGAGAGCATGTCGATCGAGGCCATCACCGTCAGCCGGTCGTTGCTCGCGATCAGCTCGCGTTCGCGCTGGCTCAGTTGCGCGGCCATCGCGTTGAACGCGCGGGCCAGCGGCACGAACTCGGCCGGCAGGCGATTGCGCGCCGCGCGGGCCGACAGATCGCCCTCGCCGAGACGCTTGGCCATGTCGACCAGCATCTCGATCGGCTTGATGACGAGCTTCTCGGCAGCGATCAGCGCGCCGAGCAGGACGAACACCACGACGAAAGCGAGCTGGAGATAGGCGGTGCGGATGTCGCGGCTGACCGCCGCGGACACCTTGTCCTCGTCGATGCTGGCGATCAGGCGGGCATTGGTGCCCGCGATGCGGATGTAGCTGACCGCGCGGCGCGAGCCGTCGGCGGCGAGGAAAGACAGCGCGCCCTCGTCCTGGTCTGAGCGCAGCGCCCGGTCGGCGATGGCGGACATCAGCGGCATGTTGTCGAGCGGACGGCCGACCGCGCTGTGCTGGTCGGCCGGCGCGGCCAGCACGGTGCCTGCGCTGTCGACCAGCACGGCGGTGATGCCGGCGCGGCCGCCCAGATTGCTCATCACCTTCGACATCCAGTCGAGGTTGACCGTGGCGAGCACGACGGCATCGGCGACGCCGCTGAAGGCGGACACCGGGTAGACCGCCATGACGGTTGGCGTCTGCACCGGGCGCGACAGGATGAAATCGCTCAGCACGAAGCGGCCGGTTTCCTGGGCCTGCTGAAAATACGGCCGGTCGCTGAGGTCGAGGCCGACATACATGTTGTTGGTGGCGCATTGGATGCGTCCGTCCTGGCCTGCGATCAGAAGCGTACGGATCCAGGGCAGATTCGACGGCAGGCTCGCGCGCAGCACGTCGCAGCTCTTGCTGACGCCGCCGGCGGAGGCGCGGATGAAAGCTTCCGACTTCAGGATGGTCTCGACCGACGAGATCACCTCGCGCTGCGCGTCGGCGCTGTGCCTTGCGACGGTGGTGAATTCAATCGTGGCCTGCGCGATCTGCCGGGCGCGGGTGTCTTCGAGCGAACGAATGCGCTCGAGCATCAAGGGTGCCACCAGAATCACCGCGAGCAACGCAAGCCGCGCTCGGATCCCGAGAACCTGCTTGAGTTTCGCTCGCTTGCGGTTGAGACTGATGCTTGCCATCTTCGCTACCCACCCCGATGGGCAAGGTAAAGCGAAGGGTTCAAAAACTCTTTCTTGAACTCGGTAAAATTGGACTTACCCCAGTTACGTCCTTAATCAGTCGACGTCATGACAGATGAAAACGCCGCGCCGGTAACCGGCCATTCACCAAACGCGCTTGCCGCGGTCGAAGCCGAAATTGCACGCGCCTGCAAGGATGCGCGGCGCGATCGCGCCTCCGTGACGCTGATCGCCGTGTCCAAGACGTTCGCCGCGGACGCCATTATCCCGATCATCGACGCCGGACAGCGCGTATTCGGTGAGAATCGGGTGCAGGAGGCCAAAGGCAAGTGGCCCGCGTTAACGTCTGTTTACCCCGGCATCGCGCTGCATCTGATCGGACCGTTGCAATCCAACAAGGCGAAAGAGGCGGTCGCGCTGTTCGATGCCATCCACTCGGTGGACCGTCCGAGCATTTGCCAAGCGTTAGCCAAGGAAATCAAATCACAGAACAAGCACCCGCAGCTCTTCGTCCAGATCAACACCGGCGAGGAGCCGCAGAAGGCCGGCATCGCGCCCGGAGAGGCCGACGCCTTCCTCGCCAGCTGCCGCGACACCTATGGGCTGACGATATCGGGCTTGATGTGCATCCCGCCGGTCGACGAACCGCCGGCCGCGCATTTCGCGCTGACCGCCAAGATCGCCGCGCGCAATGGATTGACCAATCTCTCGATGGGCATGAGCGCGGATTTCGCCACCGCAATCATGCTGGGTGCCACCCATGTGCGGGTGGGAAGTGCGATCTTCGGGCACAGGTGATTGCTGTCGTCCCTGCGAAGGCAGGGACCCATACCGCGTGATCTCTCATTTGATCACCGGTGTTCGTACCGGCGAAAGTTAGGTGACTCCGGTCTTCGCCAAACTTCTCCCTGGGGTTATGGATCCCTGCGTTCGCAGGGACGACAGGAGAGTGTGAGTTGCCTACACGAACCCCACCGCCACCGTCCCCAACACCCCAAAGTCCACCGTCATGTGATCGCCGGCCGCAATCGGCAGCGGTGGATGGCACGTGCCGGTCGTCACCACCTGCCCTGCCCGCAAGGTGATGCCGAGCCCGGAGAGCTCATTGGCGAGCCAGGCGAGCGCGACGCGGGGATCGCCGAGCACGTTCTTGCCGTGACCGACATAACGCTCGCCGCGCACCGTGATCTGCGGCCGCTCCTCGACGAGATCCATCGTACGCCAGTTCGCAGCCGTCGCCTCGCCCAGCACGAACAGATGCGCGCAGGCATTGTCGGCGATGAGCTGCGCCTCGCCGGCGCTGGCGAAATCGCCAAAGCGCGAATCGGGAATCTCGATCGCGGGATGGAAGCTGTCGACGGCGGACAGCACCTCGTCGACGGTGTACGACGCTGGGCGCGGCGGCAGGTCGCGTCCCATGCGGAAGGTGAATTCAGGCTCGCCCACGCGCATCTCGTTGCCCTTCATCGACGCAGTCCCTCCGTCGGCGATGACCGTGTCGCTCATGATGCGACCGGCCAGCGGTCCGGTGACATTGATGTGCTGCTGTCCTGATACGCTCGTGGCTGCGATCTTCCAGCCGAACAATTCTCCCAGAGACTGGGTTTCGAGCGCAGCTTGGATGGCGTAGCCCTCGATTCGGCTCTGCGGTCGCACCGGAGCCTCCAGCGCGTCAAGCTTGGAGCCGTCGCGCCAATGTTGAACGAGCACGCGCGATGCGGCCGCGATCTGATCCTTGTCGAGCATTGGTCTCACCCGATGATGATTCTTGTTTGTGGGCCCAGGCGCCGAACCAATTGCAGCATCGCAGATTTCGTCATCGAGACGCAGCCCGCAGTCGGGCCGAAATTGTCGCGGGCCAGGTGCAAAAATACCGCGCTGCCGCGGCCGGCAATCCGCGGCCTGGTATTGTGGTCGATCTCGATGATGAAGTCATAGAGATGATCTGTGCGCTTGAGGCGGTCGCCGCCCTGCCCCTCGCTCAGCCGGATTCCCTGGTTGTAATGGCGGTCCTTCGGATCCTCGCACCAGGCGTCGGCTGCCGTGATGGTCCGGGCCGGCAAGAAGCTCTGCGGACGGCTGTGCCGGTCGCCCCGCCACCACAATCGCCGGGGACGGAAGCTGCCTCGGGGGGTGCCGCCGTCGCCCTCGCGCTTGTTGGCCAGGATGCCGCCCCGCCCCAGCGCGACCGGAATGGTCAGCGAGCCCGCGATCAGCCAGCCTCGCCGCGGATTGCCGGCGGCAGGCTTAACGCGGATCGTTCGAAGCGGTCCGGCACTTCGATTCATGGTGTAACCGACTGAAACAGCTCTATTTTTCATGTGAACGTGCAATGTCGAATTCATTACAGGACATTCATCGAAACGCCCTGCTATTCTGAGTTAGAGTGGTTCTGGCTTGTGAATCGGTGACAGCCCACTACTTCAACACGAACAACAATAACAACAGCGACCCCTAAACTTCCCCTCACGGCTGGGTGCGGCATTGGATGCGCGCCGAGCCGGACCCCAAAAGGATGACCCCCTATGGCCAATGCCCGCAAGATCCTGATCGTGGATGACGATACCGATCTGCGCGATACGTTGGTGGAGCAATTATCGCTACACGAAGAATTTGAGGCCTCCGCCGTCGATACCGGCGCCAAGGGCGCGAGCGCCGCCAAGGCCAATGCCCCCGATCTCGTTCTGATGGATGTCGGCCTGCCGGACACCGACGGCCGTGAGGTGGTCCGCTCCCTGCGCAAGGGTGGCTTCAAGGCTCCGATCATCATGCTGACCGGTCACGACACCGATTCCGATACGATTTTGGGGCTGGAATCCGGCGCCAACGACTATGTGGCAAAGCCCTTCCGCTTCGCCGTCCTGCTGGCCCGCATCCGCGCCCAGCTCCGCCAGCACGAGGCCAGCGAGGACGCGGTGTTCTCGGTCGGCCCCTACTCCTTCCGTCCCGGCTCGAAAATGCTCACCGCGGCCAATGCCCGCAAGGTGCGCCTGACGGAGAAGGAAACCGCCATCCTCCGCTTCCTCTACCGCGCCGGCCAGATGCCGGTCTCGCGCGAGACCCTGCTCCAGGAGGTCTGGGGCTATAATTCCGGCGTCACCACCCACACGCTGGAAACCCACATCTACCGCCTGCGCCAGAAGATCGAGAAGGACGCCGCCAACCCGGAAATCCTGGTCACGGAAGCCGGTGGCTACAAGCTGGTGCCGTGATACGCTTGAAGGGCGTGCGAATCGTTTTAGATCGCATGCCCTTGAGCCTCGGATCTGAATGTCAATCGACGACGACGTAGCGCTTCTCGAGCGAGTTCCGACACTGCGCCTGTTGGGCGACGCCTCGTTGCGCATGCTGGCGATCGGGTCCGAGCAGCGTGACTTCGTCCGCGGCGACACCCTGTTCAATCTCGGCGACGACGCCGATGCCGGCTTCGTGGTCCAGCGCGGCGCGTTCCGGGTCGACGACGGCGCCGGCGCCGAAATGATCGCCGGTCCCGGCGCGCTGATCGGCGAGCTCGCGCTGGTGGTGCCGATGAAGCGTCCGTCGAGCGCGATCGCTCTGGAGCACTCCTCCGTCATCCGCGTCGCCCGCAGCCTGTTCCAGCGCGTGCTCGAGAGTGACCCCGCTGCTGCCGTTCGCCTGCGCGATGAATTCGCGGTGCGCTCGAGCCAGATCGCGAGCGACATCTTGATGGCGGGCGCGAAGCTGACGTCCTGATTACCGCTCCATCCGGGCTACGAACTTATACGTCCAGCGTCACCGTCACGGGCACATGGTCGGACGGCCGCTCCCAGCTCCGCGCATCGCGCAGGATTTTGAAATCGCTGACGGCATCCTTCAATGCGCGCGACACCCAGATGTGGTCGAGCCTGCGGCCGCGATCGCCGACGGTCCAGTCGGCGGAGCGATAGCTCCACCACGTGTAGACCTTCTCGGACATCGGAATGCGGTCACGTGCGACGTCGACCCATTCGCCGGCCTCGAGCGCGGCCTGGAGCTTTTCCGTTTCGACAGGCGTGTGCGAGACGACCTTCAGCAGCTGCTTGTGCGACCACACGTCGTTCTCGTGCGGGGCGACGTTGAGATCGCCGACCAGGATGTGGCGATCCTCTCCGCGCGGATGCAGCGGCTCGCACGCCTTCATCTCGTCGAGGAAGCGAAGCTTGTGATCGAACTTCTCGTTCACCGCGGGATCGGGAATGTCGCCGCCGGCGGGCACGTAGAAATTATGCAGCACCAGCGGCTTTGCGATATTCGCCTTCTCGCCGAACGAAACGGAGATGTGGCGCGAATCCACCTTGTCGCAGAAGGTACGGATGTCCTTTGACTCGAACGGAATCTTCGAGACGATGGCGACGCCGTGATAGCCCTTCTGCCCGTTCAGCGCGACGTGCTCATAGCCGAGTCGCTTGAAGCGCTTCAGCGGGAAGGCATCGTCGATGCACTTGGTCTCCTGCAGGCACAGCACGTCGGGCCGCGCGCTTTTGAGGAATTTCGCGACCAGATCGATGCGCAGCCGCACCGAATTGATGTTCCAGGTTGTCAGGGAAAAACGCATGGGAAATGCGTCTTAGCATGGATTGGCGCGGGGAAAGCACCCGTGCGCGATAGACCGACTATGGCCATCCACGACAATCTCTCGTGCCCCGGACGCGCTGCAGAGTCGGGGCCCACTGCGCTGCATTCTGGGTCCCTGTGTATCGAAATCCTGTCATGGTGGAGTGGGCGGGAAGCCGTTGGGTCCTTGGCGCTTGACGCCGTGAGCCGGCTCGGTCTCCCGCCCGTTCCATTTATCAACCTGAACAGTTGCACGAGGCTGCGCCAACAGACCTCGCATCACAGGGACAGGCACCATGATCATACGCCCTCGTTACGTCGGAATCGACGTCTCCAAACGATATCTCGATATCTTCGATGAGAGCCTGGGCGTGCCGGAGCGCATCGCCAACGCGCCGCAGGCCATCACACAGATCGCGGCGCGTTGGCGATGCGATGTGCTGGTCGTCTTTGAAGCCACGGGCGTCTATGACCTTGAGCTTCGTGAGGCGCTCAGCCAGGCCGGCATCCGCTTTGCCCGGATCAACCCGGCCCGGGCCCGGGACTTTGCGCGCGCCAGCGGCCAGCTCGCCAAGACCGACCCGATCGATGCCCGGATGCTGGCGAGCTTTGCCCGGGCCATGCAGCCTGCCGCTGAGCAGGCTGCCAATCCTGCCCGCAATGCCCTGGCGGGGCTTGCAAAACGGCGGGATCAACTGGTTCTCATGCGTGCCCAGGAGAAGAACAGGCGCAGCGAGGCCGAGGACCGCGCCATGGCCGATCGCATCGGTCGGCTCATTGAAGTCCTCGACAATGAGATCGCCGCAATCGAGGCCGATATTAGCGCACTGATCAAGACTGAGCCGGAGGTCTCCGATGATGCGCAGTTGATGCGGTCACTTCCCGGCGTGGGCCCCGTAACCTGCATGCAGCTGATCGCGCAGATGCCGGAACTCGGAAAAGTGGGACCGAAGCAGGTGGCCGCGCTCGCCGGCCTGGCTCCCTTCAACGTCGACAGCGGCGCTTACCGCGGCAAGCGGAAGATCGTCGGGGGCCGAAAGCGCGTCCGCGATGCCCTCTACATGGCCGCTCTCAATGCGGTCCGCCGGGCCGATCCATTCAAGGCCTTCTACGCTCGACTGCGACAGGCCGGTAAACCTGCCAAGCTCGCTCTCATTGCCGTTGCCAGGAAGCTGTTGACGGTCCTCAACGCCATCATCCGCGATCGAAAGCCGTACCTGTACACTAGACCGGCTATGCGCCGCACCGCTACGCGCTGCGTCGCGTCCGGGACACGAGACGGGACTAGCCCGGCGCCGGGCCGTAATTGGTGAAATCGATCTTGAACATGCCGGGATCGAGCTTCTTGCTCGAATCCAGATTGTAGACCGCGATCGTGGTGTCGTAGCCCTGCGGATCGGTGACGGTCCACTGCTTGAGCTGGCCGTCCTTGGCGCCGAACATCAAGAGCAGGCGGCTGGTGCCGACCAGCGCCTGCTTCTCCTCGATGGTGACGCTGACGAAGACGTCGTCGGCCGAGACGCCAACGACATTGGTGTCCTTCATCAGGTCGATGCGGTCGGACAACAGGAAGCGCAGCGGCGTCTGCGACAGCGGATAGACGTCCTGGGTCGCGAGCTTGCGGTCGCGCACCACCAGCGACGATCCGTCCGCGACGATGTCGATCGGGCTCGGCGCGTCATATTCGAAGCGCACCTTGCCCGGCTTCTGGATGTAGAAATCGCCCTGCGTCTTGCTGCCGTCGGGGCCGACCTGGACGAAATTCCCGACCAGCGTCGAAAGCGACGAGAGATAGGCGCTGACCTTGGCCGCCTGCGCCTTCTGGTTGGCATCGAAGGTCTGGAAGATGCTGCTCGGCACGTTGCGGCGCGGATCGGGGATCACTGGATTCGGCGGCGTCTGCGTCGCGCCGGTGACAGCGGGTCCACTGCCCCCGGATTGAGCACCATCACGGCCCTTCGGCGCGGGCTTCGGCACCGGCACGGTCTGCGCGAACGACGTCGCGGTCACCATCGCGGCAGTGACGAGCAGCACGCCGGCCACGCGCGCGCTTCGCGCAGCGATATTGGCAGCGAATCGAATGTCCGGATGTCTGATCAACGCGTCGTCCTGTATGTCTAGGCGCCTTTTAGCGTGATTTCGGGCAAAAGCAGATATCGATTTTGCGTGAAATGATGTCTCGTCGAGGCTCCTCGCCTCACATATGGCTGTCTTCTTCCTCGACCAGAATCTCGCGCTTGCCGGCGTGGTTGGCGGGTCCGACGATGCCTTCCAGTTCCATGCGTTCCATCAGCGATGCGGCGCGGTTATAGCCGATTTGCAGGCGGCGCTGGATATAGCTGGTCGAAGCCTTGCGGTCGCGTTTGACGATCGCAACGGCCTGCTGGAAGAGATCGCCGCCGCCGTCCGCGCCCATGCCGCTGGCGTCGAACACGGCGCCGCCGTCCTCGTCTTCGGTCGGCTCTTCGGCGGTCACCGCCTCGAGATATTCCGGTTGTCCCTGCGTCTTGAGGTGACGCACCACCTTCTCGACTTCGTCGTCGGACGCAAAGGGCCCGTGCACGCGGCTGATGCGGCCGCCGCCGGCCATGTAGAGCATGTCGCCCTGGCCGAGCAATTGCTCGGCGCCCATCTCGCCGAGAATGGTGCGGCTGTCGATCTTGGACGTGACCTGGAAGGCGATGCGGGTCGGGAAGTTCGCCTTGATGGTACCGGTGATGACGTCGACCGACGGACGCTGCGTCGCCAGGATCACGTGCAGGCCGGCGGCGCGCGCCATCTGCGCGAGGCGCTGCACCGCGCCTTCGATGTCCTTGCCGGCGACCATCATCAGGTCGGCCATTTCGTCGACGATGATGACGATGTAGGGCAGCGGGTCGAGCGAGAGCTTCTCTTCCTCGTAGATCGCCTTGCCGGTCTCCTTGTCGAAGCCGGTATGCACCGTGCGCGTCGGCTCCTCGCCCTTGGCCTTCAATTCGAGCAGGCGCGTGTTGTAGCCGTCGATGTTGCGCACACCGAGCTTGGCCATGTTCTTGTAGCGCTCTTCCATCTCGCGCACGGCCCATTTCAGCGCGACCACCGCCTTCTTCGGGTCGGTCACGACGGGCGTGAGCAGATGGGGAATGCCGTCATAGACGGAGAGTTCGAGCATCTTCGGATCGACCATGATCAGGCGGCACTGGTCCGGGCGCAGCCGGTAGACCAGGCTGAGGATCATGGTGTTGATGGCGACCGATTTGCCGGAGCCGGTGGTGCCGGCGATCAGCATGTGCGGCGTGCGCGCGAGGTCGATGATGACGGGGTCGCCGCCGATGGTCTTGCCGAGGCAGAGCGGCAGCTTGGCCACCGTGTCGGTTGCTTCCTTGGCGATCAGCAATTCGCGCAAATAGACCTTTTCGCGATGCGCGTTCGGCAGCTCGATGCCGATGGCGTTGCGGCCAGGCACGACGGCGACGCGCGCCGACAGCGCGCTCATCGAGCGGGCGATGTCGTCGGCAAGCCCGATCACGCGCGAGGATTTGATGCCGGGCGCGGGCTCCAGCTCGTACAGCGTGACCACGGGGCCTGGATTGGCTTTCACGATCTCGCCGCGCACGCCGAAATCCTGCAGCACGCCTTCGAGCGAGCGCGAATTGGCTTCCAGCTCGGCCTTGCTGAGCGGCTGGCGATCGCCGGCCTTGGGCGCGGCCAGCACGGACACGGACGGAAGCTCGAATTTGTCGGAGGATTTCTTGGGGGAGGCCTTCGGCGAAGCCTTCTTGCGCGGTGCGCGCGCGACGGGCTCCTCCTCTTCCTCCTCCTCGTCTTCCTCTTCCTCGTGCTGATCCTCGTCGTCTTCGTCGTCGGACTGCGGCGAGATCGAGGGCGCGGAGCGCCCGCCTCCGAGATTCGGCTCCTGCCGGCTGAACGCCACGGCCTTGGTCTTCGGTCCGCTCGAGACCAGCGAACGGTAGGCGGCGCCACACAGCCAGATCAGCCGCGCCTTCGTGCTCATCAGCGCATGGAACAGCCAGCCCAGCGACACCGAACCGCGATCGCTCTCATCGTCTTCCTCGAGCGGCTTGTCGTCGTCCTCGATCTCCGCGAGCTCGTCGTCATGCTCACGGGCGCCGAGGCCGCAGGCAATCAGAAAGGTCGCGGCCATCGCAGCGAACAGGATCGTGCCGAGCACGATGCGATAGATCGTGCCCGGCGGTCCGAAAATCACCGCGGGCGCGCGCACCAGGGCATCGCCGACGACGCCGCCGAGGCCGGTTGGCAGTGGCCATGCGCCGCCATGGGGCCAGCAGCTGACGAAGCCCGCCGCGATGACCGTGCAGAGAATCCAGGAGCCGAGCCGCAGCGCTTCGCGGTCGAACGGGCGATGCGTCATCATGCGCCAGCCCCAGACCGCGACGGTCAAGACCAGCATGATCGCGCCGAGCCCGAGGATCTGCATCGCAAGATCGGCGCCGATCGCGCCGGCATAGCCGAGGATGTTGCGGATCGGCCGCGAGGTGGCGTGGCTGAGGCTGGGATCCTGCACCGACCAGGTCATCAGCGCGGCCGAGGCGACGCCCGCCAGCGCGATCAGGCCGAGGCCGGAGAGTTCGCGCATGCGCCGCGCCAGACCCTCACGGATCGATGGCGGCAGATGGCCGACCAGTGGAATGACACGTTCGATTGCCGACATGCTCACGGGCCCGCCTAACCCAGAGTCTCGACCAGGCGATGCAACGCCTGCGCCGTGGTCTCACCATCCTGCACCAGCGCGAGACGAATGTAGCCCGCGCCGGGATTGAATCCGTCAGGTTGCTGTCGCGCCAGGAAGCTGCCGGGCACCACGCGCACACCTGCTTCCTTGAAAAGCTTGAGCGTCACGGACACGTCGTCGCCGATCCCCGACGTATTGAGCCAGACGCAGAAGCCGGCATCGGGCCGGCGATAGCCGTAACGGTTGCCGATGATCTGGTCGGCGAGGTCGAACTTGATCCGGTACAGCCTGCGGTTCTCCTCGACATGCGCTTCGTCGCCGTAGGCGAAGGTCGCGACATGCTGCAGCGGCACCGGCACCTGGGGCGCTGCGATGTTGCGCAGCTCCAGGAACATGCCGATGAATATCTTGTCGCCGGCGGCGAAGCCGACGCGCAGGCCCGGCAGGTTCGAGCGCTTCGATAGCGACTGGAACGCGGCCACGCGGGTGAAATCCGCGCCCGCGCATTCGAGCGCGCTGCCCGGCGCTTCGCGGGTGTAGATCTCCGAATAGCATTCGTCGCTGAGGATCATGAAGCCGTAGCGATCGGCGAGGCGCTTCAGGCGCGTGAAGTAATCGCGCGAGGCGACCGAGCCTTGCGGGTTGGCAGGCGAGGCCAGATAGAACGCCACGGTGCGCGCCAGCGTTGCCTCGTCGATGGCGTCGAGATCAGGCAGGAAGCCGTTTTCGACCGTGGTCGGCAGATAGACTGGCTCGCAGGCGGCAGCGAGAGCGCCGGCGCCATAGACTGGATAGAACGGGTTCGGCATCAGGATGGCGGGCTTGCCGGGGCGCGGGCCGACATAGCGCGCGGCTGCGATCGCGGCGAGGAACAGGCCCTCCCGGCTGCCATTGAGCACGAGAATCTCGCCCTTGGGGTCGAGCGCCCGCGGCAGCTTGAAGCGCGACGACATCCAGGCGCTTGCGGCCTGGCGGAACGGGTCGGTGCCCTGGTTCATCGGGTAACGCCCGAAATCGGCGATGTGCTTGGCCAGCACCGGCCCGACGAAATCGGGCACGGGATGCTGCGGTTCGCCGACCGCAAGCGAAATCAAGGGCTTGCCAGGCTGATGCGGCGCCAGCAGCTCGTTCAGACGGACGAAGGGCGAGCGTTCGTTGTTGGAGCTTCCACCGGCCTGCGGCGCACGGGATGAAGCGGTCATGACCATTCTGGGCGCCAGTACTCTTGGAACAGCCGGTCGCAGCACGGCGCCGGCAGGAAGCGGTTCAGTTCACCATAGATAGGGCGAGGTTAAGACGCGATTAACCATCGGTCGGCAGGTGCGTCCAGAGCTGGAATATTGAGGCCGGATAACAACGGGATGCGGGCGTGTTCGGGGGCTGCGTCATGGCCGGGCTTGTCCCGGCCATCCACGCCTTTCGGGCAGCACTCAAGAAACTGGATGCCCCGGACAAGCCCGAGCATGACGAGCTTGGCAAGCCTCCCGGCCTCAGCGCCCCGGCAGTTTCTCGAACGTCTTCATGCCCGCGGGGATCGCATGGAATTCCTGGATGTCGCAGGTGTAGATCGCCATCTGCGGATGGAACTGGGTCGGATCGTCCAGCGTGCCGACCTTCACCACCACGGCGGGCAGGCCCGGAACCTTGGTCACCAGATGGGTGCCGCATTCGGCGCAGAACTCACGCGTGACGGCGCGTTCGAGGTCCTTGCGGGTGAACTGCTTGGGCTGACCCTTGGTGTAGCTGAAGCCGGCCACCGGCATCGCGATGAAGGTGTTGGGCGCGCCGCCCGAGATGTACTGGCACTCGCGGCAATGACACTGGGCCTGCATCATCGGGTCGCCCTCGGCCTGGTAGCGCACTTCGCCGCAATAACATCCGCCTTCCAAACGCATGACGACCTCCCGCTTGTTGTTTCTTATGGGCGACATTTCTGCGCCGCCGGTGCGGAATGGCAATCCCTTTCTTCGCTGCGAAATCAAAAACAGCCGCGCGAAAAGAAAGGGGCTCCAGCTTGCGCTGGAGCCCCTCAACGGTCAGGGCATTGCCGGGTATGTGCCCGGACCGTAGTTGTGGACGCGGTCTCCGGGGAGACCGCGCCCGGGAGGAGCCTTACATGTTGTAGGCGCGCTCGGTGTGCTCGGTGATGTCGAGGCCTTCACGCTCGCTCTCGACATTGGTGCGCAGACCGACGATCACGTCGACGACCTTGTAGAGGATCGCCGAACCGACGCCCGACCACACCAGCGTAGTTCCGACGCCCCAGATCTGGGACATCATCTGCGCCGCGAAGTCGTAGTCGGCGACCTTCGGCGGGATCGCGGTATAGTCGATGATGCCGGCGCCGCCGAGGGCGGGGTTGACGAGAATGCCGGTGCCGAGGGCGCCGACGATGCCGCCGACGCAGTGCACGCCGAACACATCGAGGGAGTCGTCATAGCCGAGCGCGTTCTTCACGACGGTGCAGAAGAACAGGCAGACCACGCCGACGATGAGGCCGAGGACGATCGCGCCCATCACGCCGGAGAAGCCGGCGGCGGGGGTGACAGCCACGAGGCCCGCGACAGCGCCGGAGATGACGCCGAGCACCGACGGATGGCCCTTGATGATCCACTCCGCGAACATCCACGACAGCGCGGCGGCCGCGGTGGCGACGAAGGAGTTGGTCATGGCGAGCGCTGCGCCGCCGTTGGCTTCGAGGTTGGAGCCGGCGTTGAAGCCGAACCAGCCGACCCAGAGCAGCGAGGCGCCGATCATCGACATGGTCAGCGAGTGCGGAGCCATCAGCTCCTTGCCGTAACCGACGCGCTTGCCAATCAGGAGAGCGCCGACGAGGCCTGCGATGCCGGCGTTGATGTGCACCACGGTGCCGCCCGCGAAGTCGATCGCGCCCTTCTTGAAGATCCAGCCGGCGTCGGCGTTGATCTCGTCGAGCTTGGCCTGCGCCGCGGTCTTCGCCGCCGCGTCAGTCGCCGCGGCAAGAGCCTTGGCAGCGTCCTGGATCATGTCCGGGCCCGGCCAGTACCAGACCATGTGCGCGATCGGGAAGTAGATCAGCGTGACCCAGAGCGGGATGAACAGCGCGATCGCCGAGAACTTCATGCGCTCGGCAAAGGCGCCGACGATGAGGGCGGGGGTGATCGCCGCGAAGGTCATCTGGAAGCACATGTAGATGAGCTCCGAGATGTTGGCGTCGACCGAGAAGGTCGCGGCCTTCGAGTCGGTGGTGACGCCCATCATGAAGGCCTTGGAGAAGCCGCCGATGAAGTCGGAGCCGCCGGTGAAGGCCAGGCTGTAGCCGTACACGGCCCAGATCACGGTGACGACGCAGACGGTGTAGAACACCTGCATCAGGACGGAGAGCATGTTCTTGGAACGGACGAGACCGCCGTAGAACAGCGCGAGGCCGGGAATCGTCATCAACAGCACGAGCACTGTCGATGTCAGCATCCAGGCGTTGTCTCCCTTGTTGACCGTTGGCTCGGCGTAGGCTGCGGTCGCAGCGAACAGGCCGACTGCGAGAGCCGCCAATCCCGCGCCATAGGGACGCTTGAACGTCATATTATTCACTCCTGATTGGATAATGGTTGAGCGCGAAATCAAAGGGCCGCGGCATCGGCCTCGCCGGTGCGGATACGCACCGCGTGGTCGAGGTTGATGACGAAGATCTTGCCGTCGCCGATCTGTCCGGTCTTGGCGGCGGACGTGATGGCGTCGATGGTCTTGTCGACCTGGTCGGAGGCGACAGCGACCTCGATCTTGATCTTGGGCAGGAAGCTCACGGCATATTCGGCACCGCGATAGATTTCCGTATGGCCCTTCTGGCGGCCATATCCCTTGACTTCCGTCACCGTGAGACCGTGAACGCCGATGGCGGTCAGGGCGTCACGGACTTCTTCCAGCTTGAATGGCTTGATAATCGCCATAACAATTTTCATGGGTCCTATCCCCGCTTGGGCCCGGTCCGGACATGGCCGGGCGTTCTCGACTGGTTCGCCACGAGGGAGAAGTTCACTACGCGGGCACAGCCGGACCCATAGAATCAAATGCCGTGCCAGATCGGGCGCGTTGCCTAATGGACTATGAAAACGGGGGTTTTCGCGTTTGGCGGGTATTGCAGTGCGGTGCGCTATTCCGTCGCGCCCAAAACGTGGTCATGTCTGCTCAAAAGGAGTGCACGACAGGCTGCCGACACAATGTTGCTCATGTGTCGGGCAGCAAAAAGGTAATTACGTAGCGTCAGCGTTATTGCAGGGCTTCGCCGTGCTGCGAAATATCCAGCCCTTCGAGCTCGTGCTCACGGGATACGCGCAGTGGCACGAACAGGCCGACCAGCTTGAGCAGGACGAAGCTCACGCCGGCCGACCAGACGAAGGTTGCGGCGATCCCGTACAACTGGATCAGCACCTGCTGCGGATGGCCCTCGAACAGGCCGGCGGTGCCGCCGATGGCGCTGGTTGCGAACACGCCGGCGAGCAGGGTCCCGGTCAGGCCGCCGATGCCGTGGACGCCGAACACGTCGAGCGAATCGTCATAGTTGAAGCGGTGCTTCAGCCAGGTGCAGGCCCAATAGCAGACCGCACCGGCGACAATGCCGATGACGATGCCGTGCCAGGGCGCCACGAAGCCAGAGGCCGGCGTGATGGTGCCAAGCCCGGCCACCGCGCCGGAGATCATGCCGAGCACGGAGGGCTTGCGCCGCGTCGACCATTCGATCGCACCCCAGGTCAACGCGCCTGAGCAGGCCGCAAGATGCGTGGCGATGATCGCCATCACCGCGCGTGAATTGGCCGCGCCGGCCGAGCCGCCGTTGAAGCCGAACCAGCCGACCCACAGCAGGCCGGTGCCCATCACCGCGAGCGACAGATCGAACGGCGAGAGATTTTCGGAGCCGTAGCCTTGGCGACGCCCCATCACCTTCGCCGCAATGAGGCCGGAAGTGCCGGCCGACAGGTGCACCACGAGGCCGCCGGCGAAATCCAGCACGCCCATGCTGTTGAGAAAGCCGCCGCCCCACACCCAATGCGCCAGCGGAATGTAGACGAAGATGAACCAGGCCACGGAGAACAGAAGATAGGCGGAGAACCGCATCCGGTCGGCGACCGAGCCTGCGACCAGCGCCACCGTGATGATGGCAAACGTCATCTGGTACAGCATGAACAGCGCTTCAGGGATGGTCTTCGCCGCCGGATTGACGCTGTCCATGGTCATGCCGGCGAGAAACCAGCGGTCGAGCGTGCCGATCCACGGGCCATCGCCGACGAAGCAGAGCGAATAGCCGAACGCGACCCAGAGGATGGAGATCAGCGCGACCGCGGCGAGGCTCTGCGCCATGGTGGCGAGCACGTTCTTCTTGCGCACCATGCCGGAATAGAACAGGGCGAGGCCCGGGATCGTCATCATCAGCACCAGCGCGGTGGCGACGATCATCCAGGCGGTATCGGCGGCGTTGATCTCACTTGTCGCGGCTTGCGCCGGCGCGGCCATGACCAACGCAATTCCGATCGGCGCAGCCATGGCAGCTGCGCGGCGCAACAATCCCGCCATATCGTTCCCCCCGGCATCAATTGGCGTCACACAAGCTAGCGTCGTTGCTGGTGCGATCGAAGAAGATCAAAGCGTTTTCGCGCGAAGTGGATACCGGTTCGCGTGAAGAAAACGCGTCAAAACAAGAATCTAAAGCGCGTCGCTGTCGGTTTCGCCGGTGCGGATGCGCAGCGCGTGATCGATCGGCGTGACGAAGATCTTGCCGTCGCCGATCTGCCCGGTGCGGGCGGAGGCCGTGATCACACCGACGGCCTTGTCGGCGATGTCGGAGGCCACCGCGATTTCGATGCGCAGCTTGGGCAGGAAGTTCACGACATATTCGGCGCCGCGATAGATCTCGGTATGGCCCTTCTGCCGGCCATAACCCTTCACCTCGGTCACAGTCATGCCGTGGACGCCGATCGCCGTCAGGGCCTGGCGGACCTCATCGAGCTTGAAGGGTTTGATGATCGCGACGACGAGTTTCATGGTCAGGCCTATTCCCCGGGATGCGCCGCGCCGTATGTCCCCGGCGCTGCGTCAATCTGGCATCTTTCCGGGCAAATGGCACAAAAAACTTGCAGATTGAAGCGCAAAAACGTTTGGCCAAGGGCGGTCATGTGAACGGCCGCCTCTGTACAGGGCAACCGTTCATCCTTCACAATGCATTTTTGGCATGGATACGGTGAACCCGGGCCGGCCGAGCGGTACATAAGTATTTTGAGGGGACGCTTCATGGCGAGTTGGTTCTACGCATCCGAGGGCAAGCAGCAGGGGCCCTTTCCGGAAGGGCAATTCCGCGACCTCGTTGCCCAGGGTGTGGTGCGCCCGGATACGCTGGTGTGGACCGAGGGCATGGCCGGCTGGCAGAAGGCCGCCGAAATCCCCGGCCTGGTCGGGGGCGGCGGCGCGCCGCCGATGATCCCGGCGGGCGGCCCGCCGATGATGGGCTCCCGTGTTTATGCTGGTGACGCCGGCGGCGGATCGCTGGCCGTCGATTTCGGCATCCTCGAGTTCACCTGGCGCACGCTCGTCTTCGTGATTGGCTCGTGCTTCATCATCCCGGTGCCGTGGCTGTTTGTCTGGTACCTGAACTGGATCGTGCCCTGCGTGAAGGTCCCCGGACGGCCGAATCTCAGCTTCACCGGCACTGCGATGACGCTGGTGCCATGGTTCTTCGGCTTCATCGTTCTGGCGATCGCGATCGGTTTCGTCGGCAGCCAGCTGCTGAGCAATCTGCTGTTCATCGTCCAGATCGTGCTCTACTGGCTGCTGGTCAAATGGATGATCGCCAACCTCGCCTCCAACGGGCAGCCGCTGGGCTTGAGCTTCACCGGCTCGGTCTGGGCCTATATCGGCTGGAATTTGCTGTTTGCGATTTCCATCATCACCATCATCGGCTGGGCCTGGGTCGCCGCAGCCCAGATGCGCTGGTTCTGCCGCAGCATCGAGGGCACGCGGCGCGAGATCGTGTTCAAGGGCTCGGGCCTCGACATTCTCTGGCGCGGCATCGTCGCTGCGATCCTGAGCAGCCTGATCATCCCGATTCCGTGGGTGTATCGCTGGATCATGAACTGGTTCGCGTCGCAGACCGAGCTCGCTCCGCGCGGGTCTCTTGGTGCATGAGCTCAAAAGCCTCGAACGCGAGACCTCGCGTTCGAGGTGATCATCCCTTTCGCTCGCGCACGGAGCCTTCCTGCGCGACGGAGGCGACCAATGTGCCGTCGGGCTTGAAGATCGAGCCGCGGGTCAAGCCGCGGCCGCCGCGCGCATTCGGCGAATCCTGGGCGTAGAGCAGCCATTCGTCGGCGCGGAACGGGCGGTGAAACCACATGGCGTGATCGAGGCTCGCCGGCATCATGCGCTTGTCGAACAGCGTGCGGCCATAGCGCGCCATGATCGCATCCAGCAGCGAGAAGTCCGAGGCATAGGCGAGCGCGCACATGTGCAGCGCCGGGTCGTCGGGCAGCTTCGCGGCGGTCTTGATCCAGACATGGATGCGGCCGTCGTCGATCTTCTGGCCGAAATAGCGGCCGAGTTCGACCGGACGCAGCTCGATCGGCCGGTCCGATTCATAATAGCGGCGGATGAACTCCGGCATCTCCTTGAACATCGGCTGCTTCGCCACCTCCTCTGCCGTGAGCTTCTCCGGTGGTGGCACGTCGGGCATCTTGTCCTGGTGATCGAAGGCGCTTTCCTCCTCAGCATGGAACGAGACCATGATCGAGAAGATGGCGTTGCCGTGCTGGATCGCGGTGACCCGGCGGGTCGAATAGCTCTTGCCGTCGCGCAGACGTTCGACCTGGTAGATGATCGGGATCTGCGGATCGCCGGGCAGGATGAAATAGCAATGCAGCGAATGCGGCAGCCGCCCCTCGACGGTGCGGCAGGCCGCGACCATCGCCTGTCCGATCACCTGGCCGCCGAACACGCGCTGCCAGCTCGTCTTCGGGCTGTTGCCGCGGAACAGGTTCACCTCGAGCTGTTCGAGGTCGAGGATCGAAATGAGGTCGATCAGGCTCTTGGACATCGGGTGCTTTCAATTGTCTCGTCATTCCGGAACATCGCGCCAGCGATGAACCCGGAATCCCGAGCTGATAACCTCGATATTCCGGGCTCGCGCATTGCGCGCCCCGGAATGATGGGAACGAAGGGCTCGCCGCCCTTGTTTCACAGCACTGTTTCGCCCAGCTCAAGTCTGCTAGCAAGACCGAGAATTGACCGGGAATTTGGGTATGTCGGTACAGGGAAGCATTGTCATTGGCGGCGGCGCGTTTGCCGGCCTCGCGCTGGCCTTGGCGTTACGCCAGGGGCTCGGCCCCGAGATCCCCGTCATCGTCGCCGATCCCGCGCTCGCGACACGTCCCAGCCGCGACCCCCGCGCGACCGCGATCGTGGCCGCCTGCCGCCGCCTGTTCGAGGCGATCGGCGCCTGGGAGGACGTCAGGGCCGAGGCGCAGCCGATCCTCGACATGGTCGTCACTGACTCCAAGCTGGAGGACGCTACCCGTCCGGTCTTCCTCAATTTCGCGGGCGACGTCGCGCCGGGCGAGCCCTTTGCGCATATGGTCGAGAACCGCCGGCTGATCGATGCGCTGACGGCGCGTGCGGAAGCCGAGGGCATCGATCTCCGTGCCACCACCGTGGCGTCCTACGATGCGCGGCCCGAAGGCATCGACGTGACGCTGGGCGACGGCAGCGTGATCGCCGCCGGCCTTCTGGTCGCCGCCGATGGCGCGCGCTCAAAGCTGCGCGAACGCGCGGGCATCGCGACTCATGGCTGGGAGTATGATCAATCCGGCATCGTCGTCACGGTCGGCCACGAGCGCGATCATGAGGGCCGCGCCGAGGAGCATTTCCTGCCGGCTGGTCCCTTCGCGATCCTGCCGCTCTCCGGCAAGCGCTCCTCGCTGGTGTGGACCGAGCGCCGGGCTGAGGCCGCGCGCATCGTTGCGCTCAGCGACGAGAAATTTCACGCCGAGCTCGAGCAGCGCTTCGGCCTGCATCTCGGCGAGGTCAAGGCGCTCGACAAGCCGCGCGCGTTTCCGCTGTCCTATTTCGTCGCGCGCTCCTTCATCGCAGAGCGCCTCGCGCTGGTCGGTGATTCCGCCCATGTCATCCACCCCATTGCGGGCCAGGGCCTCAACATGGGCTTGAAGGATGTCGCGGCCTTGGCCGAAGTCGTGGTCGATGCCGCGCGGCTCGGCATGGATCTCGGCGGCGCCGACGTGCTTGAGCGCTACCAGCGCTGGCGCCGCTTCGACACCATGGCGATGGGCGTTGCCACCAACTCGCTGAACTTCCTGTTTTCCAACCAATCGACGCTGCTGCGCACCGTCCGCGACATCGGCCTCGGACTCGTCGACCGCGCTCCGCCGCTGAAGAACCTCTTCATCCGCCAGGCCGCCGGGCTCACGGGCGAGGTGCCACGGCTGTTGAAGGGCGAGGCGTTGTAGGATTTTCGTAGCCCGGATGGAGCGCAGCGTAATCCGGGGTCGCTGCACCGTCTGCGCAAGGATTCCCGGATTGCGCTGCGCTCCATCCGGGCTACGAGAAACTCAATCGATCTTCCGCGCCTCTTCCGGCAGCATGATCGGGATGCCGTCGCGGATCGGATAAGCGAGCTTGGCGCTGCGCGAAATCAGCTCCTGCTTGGCGGAATCGAACTCCAGCGGGCCCTTGGTCAGCGGGCAGACGAGAATCTCCAGCAATTTGGGATCGACGCTGGCTTCGGGACGTTCGGTGGGCGTATTCATTTTGGTCTCCGGCGTTCGGCTGCCTCTAGCACAGAAATTCGCCACCGCCCATCGCGGGCTCAAGCGGAGACCATCGTTAAGACCTCGTCGAGCATGGGCTGCAGCCGTGCCGCCGGCACCGGCGCGCCTGAAAGCGCGAAGCCGAGAAACGTCCAGTAGAGAATCTGTGCGCGGGCCTGCGCCGTCGCCGCTCCGAGCCCGCGCTTTCCCAGCAGCTGCTCGATATAGTCGAGCCTGCGGCGGTCGATCGCGCGCACGGCCCCTTGCGCAGCGGCATCGAAAGCCGCCCAATTGCGCACCGCGCGTTCGAGATCAAGCCGCGCGCCGAACGTCCTGCGCAGCAGCGCCTTCAACGGCTCGTCGCTGGCGGCCTCGACGTCGGCGATGATCTGCTCCGCCGCGATCTCGCGCCAGCGCTTCAGCACGGCGGCGTGGAACGCGCCGAGATCGGCGAAATGCCAGTAGAAACTGCCGCGCGACACCCCCATGGCCTTTGCCAGCGGGTCGGCCTTGAGCGCGGTGAAGCCGCTGCTGGCGAGCGCCTTGAGGCCTGCCTTGATCCAGTCGTCGGCTGAAAGCTGGTCGGTCATGTCGGGTTCCCGGAATTTGACCATACACTAGTGTATTGACAGGACGCAGACCAGCGCCTATCTCTCCATACAGCACTGTATGGACGGAGGAGGCGAGGTCTGCCGATGCGTGATCTGCTGCTGCAATGTGCCGGCGTCGCGGGAATCGTTGTCGCCCTGATCCATGGCGTGCTGGGCGAAACCAAGGTGTTCGCCAGGGCGACCATCACCCCGGAAAGCCTGCGCATGCTGATCCGCCTAGTCTGGCAGGCCGGGACGGTCGCCTGGATCGGCGGCGGCGTGCTGCTGCTTGCGGCGCCCATGCTGGGATCGGACAGCGCACGGCACTGGATCGTTGTGACCATCGTCGCCGTCTACGGCTTTGCGGCCGTCGCCAACGCCTGGTGGTCGCGCGGACGCGGCTTCGGCTGGAAGGCTCTCGCGGCCGTGGTCGCGCTGGCCGTCGCCGGATATTGAGGCTGCCGGCCCGCGCCAAAGGAGGAGCACGATGACTGATCGCGTCCGTGTGACTGTCGTGGATGACGTGGCCCACGTCCGCCTGAACCGTCCGGACAAGATGAATGCGCTCGATCCCGCGATGTTCGCGGCGCTCATCGAAGCCGGCGCAGACCTGCGCGACAGCCCGGAGATTCGGGCCGTCGTGCTCTCCGGCGAGGGACGCGCATTCTGCGCGGGCCTCGACCTGGAGCGCCTTGTCGCCACGACGCGAGGCGAGCCGCTGCTTCCGCCCGTGGATCTCACGCAGCGAACCCACGGCGTCGCGAATTATGCCCAGCACCTCGTCTGGCTCTGGCGCGAGCTGCCGGTGCCCGTGATCGCAGCGGTGCACGGCATTGCCTTCGGCGGCGGTTTCCAGCTCGCGCTCGGCGCGGACCTGCGCTACCTCGCGCCCGATACGAAGCTCGCGGTGATCGAGACGAAATGGGGTCTGGTGCCGGATATGTGCGGCACGCAATTGATGCGCCATCTCGCGCGCGAGGATATCGTGCGTGAGCTGACCTATACCGGGCGCGTTTTCTCGGCCGACGAGGCGGTTACCTACGGCTTTGCAACGCGGCTCGTCGATGATCCCGTGGCCGTCGCACTGGCAACAGCGCGTGAGATGGCTGGCCGCAGCCCTGATGCGATCCGTGCCGCCAAGCGGCTGCTCAAACTGTCCGCAACTTGCCAGGTGGCAACCGGTCTCGCCGCCGAGACTGCCGAACAGGCGGCGCTGCTCGGCTCCGTCAATCATGTCGAAGCGGTCAGGAGCAACCTCGAAGGCCGCACCCCACGATGGAGCCACGCATGAGCATGCTGCACGGATTCGACCTCCGAGCGCTCGAGGCGGTCAACGCGTCCGCGGCGTTCAACCGCGCCGCGGGCTTCGACGTTGTTGCGGCCGGCAAGGGCGAGGCGACCATTCGCATGAATTGGCGCGACGAGCTCACCCAGTATTCCGGGCATCTCCACGCCGGCCTGATCGCGGCCCTGCTCGACACGGCCTGCGGGTTCGCCGCAGCAACGCTCGTGGGCGCGGTCACCGCATCGCATTTCTCGATGAACTGCCTGAGGCCGGCCATCGGTCGCTCCTTCCTCGCCAAGGGAACGACGCTCCGCGCAGGGCGCAGGCAGGTGTTCGCCCGCGCCGAACTGTTCGCGGCCGATGAGCAAGATGCGTTGACCCTCGTCGCGACAGGCGAGACCGTGCTCGTCCCCACTGGCGAGCCGTCGCGCAAGACCGACGGGAGTTGAATCATGGTGCTGACGCTCGTCACCGGAGGTACAGGGCATCTCGGTCGGGATATCGTCGATCGCCTGGTTCGCGACGGACGTCGCGTTCGGGTGTTTGCACGATCGCCCGGCCTACGGACGGACGTCGAATGGGCCACAGGCGATCTCGCCACAGGCGCGGGGTTGCGGCACGCCCTGCATGACGTCGATACGGTGATCAATGCGGCGACCTATTCGCCGATCGCACGGCGCGGCAGCGTTCGTCCGATCGATTTCTTCAGATCGCCTTCCGCCGTGGATGTCGAGGGAACGGAGCGGCTGCTGTCGCTCTGCAGGGAGGCCGATGCACGGCATTTTCTGCATGTTTCGATCGTCGGGCTCGAGCAGGCAACCCTGCCCTACGCACGGATCAAGCTCGCCGGCGAACAGCTGGTGCGTGCCTCGGCCTTGTCCTGGTCCATCGTTCGCGCGATGCCGTTCTATTACCTGCTCGACAAATTGCTCTTGAGCCTCGCTTGGCTCCCGGTATGGCCGGTGCCAACCACGCTGTTCAATCCTGTCGATACATCGGACGTCGCCGATCACGTCATGACCTGCGCGTTCGACGGGGAGCGCGGCGTACGTGCGGAGATTGGTGGCCCCGAAGCTCTCGATCTCGTTGCTTTCGCCCGCCAATACCGGGATGCAAGGCAACTGCACCGGAAGATCCTGCCAATCGGCCTGTCCGAGGCGAAGGCGCGCGACATGGGCTTCGTCGTCAGCCAGGGTGTGCGCGGACGTCTCCGTTGGACGGACTGGCTGCAGCACAACTATCCGGCAATGCGAAGCGCGGCGTAACGCGGCTGGTGAGGCCGGCCGTTTATCCGGACCGTGAGGCGTAAGGCCGCACTGGTCGGCCGAATCCGCATTCTCCTCAGAGCGCGCTCACGTTTTCGTCCATGTTAGAACCAGTCTAAACTCAACAATAGAACTTATCTAAAGCGCGGCGTGCCCGTACCGGATTGACTTCATCATCCCCTTTGCTTCCTTCACTCCCGCTTCGCACCTCGCGTAGCGCGCACGACAGAAGAGGAGATGTTCGTGAAGGTCATTCGTGTTGTTGCCATTGCACTGACGGTCGGGATCGGCATGGGGTCGGCGGCCATGGCCGATGGTTTCAAGGACTGCACCAAGCTCGACAAGGCGTCGTGGAAGCCGGCCAGCGAGGCCGAAGCCAAGGCCAAGGCGCTCGGCTATGAAGTGCGCCGCTCCAAGATCGAAGGCTCGTGCTACGAGGTCTATGGCGTCAAGGAAGGCAAGCTTTACGAGCTGTTCTACAGCCCCGAAGATCTCAGCCTGAAGCACACGATCGCCAAGTAAATAGCCAAGCAAATAGCCAAGTAAATCGGCTGCGCGAATTGATCTGCGCAAAGCAGGGCTCGAGGATGGTCTTTGCTTGATTGAAGAAGCGATGCCAGAAGCGCGCGGGGCGTCCAACAGGACCCCCGCGGACCGAACCGCTTCGCGGACGGTCGTAGTCTGGGACCTCCCACTGCGCCTCTGGCACTGGGCTTTCGCGGCCTGCGTCCTGGCCGCGTGGTTCACACCTACTGTCTATGATCGGCTTCACCGCATCGTCGGCTATGCGGTGCTCGGCCTTCTCGCCTTCCGCTTCGTCTGGGGCTTCTGGGGAAGCCGCTATTCGCGCTTCCGCATGATCAGGGCCCGGCTCCGCGCCGCGCCGGGCTATCTCTGGAATCTACGCCGCGGCATCACCGGCCGCTATATCGGACTCAATCCCGCCGGCACGTTGATGCTGGTGGCGCTGTTGGTCTCGCTCACCGTCTCGGCGGTCACCGGCGCGATGTCGGTCACCGTCACCTTCTTCGGCATCTGGTGGGTCGAAGACACCCACCATTATTCATCGGACGCGGCCATCGTCCTGGTCGTGCTGCACGTGCTTGGCGTGCTGCTGATGGGGATTCTCCAGCGCGAGAATCTGATCCGCGCAATGCTCAGCGGCCGCAAGCACATCCGCAATCGTCCCTAGATATTCGTTGCCGATCGTTGCACGCCTTCGCCCAGTTTGGGCGGGATTGCGACGGGAGACATAGGAATGCCAGGCAAATTCGAATCGAATCCGAAGCATTAACGTGCCGGTAAGCATGCAACCGGACATTGCACGGGATTAACGCAAAGGACGCTTAGCCGGCCCACGATCGACCATATTGACGATGGAGCGGTACTGGATGTTCCGCATTTTCTCCTGTCTTACCGTTGAGCACGATTGGCGGCTGGTCCTGCTCGCTGGTCTGGTCTGCTTCGTCGCGAGCATCGTCGCGGTCAGTATTTTCCACCGTGCGATCGCGGCGCGCGCAAGAACGCGCCTGATCTGGATCGCGATCGCCGGCGCTGCGATCGGATACGGAATCTGGGCGACGCATTTCGTCGCAATGCTCGCCTACGAGCCCGGAGTCGCGACCGGCTACGGCATCGTGCTGACATCGCTTTCGCTGGCGACCGCAATGCTGCTGACGTCGGTGGGCTTCGGCGTTGCGGCCGGCGATTCCGGCCGGTGGCGCCCGGAGACAGGCGGCGTCATCATCGGTGGCGGCATTGCCAGCATGCACTATCTCGGCATGTGGGCCCTTGAAGTGCCGGGCCGCGTCGCGTGGTCGCTGGACCTCGTGCTGGTCTCGATCACACTCGGCGTGTGCTTCGGCTATGCCGCCCTGGCCGTCGCGATCAAGTATCGGCACTACCAGGGAACGCTCGCGGCGGCAGTCCTGCTGACGCTAGCCATCATCTCGCATCATTTCACTGCGATGGGTGCCGTGCACATCACGCCGGATCCGACGCGTGCGACGGACGCCCTGTCGCTGTCTCCGGGTGTGCTCGCGGTGGCCATCGCCGGAGTAGCGCTGTCCGTGCTGGGCATGAGCCTGATCGGCGTGCTGGCCGATCGCCGCCTTGCAAGCAGAACCGCCAAATTCGAGGGGATCATCAGCCAGCTCTCCGACGCCCGGCAGCAGCTCGAAGATTCGCAGCACGAATTGGAGGAGCAGACGCTGAGGCTGGATACGGCGATCAACCATATGGTCGAGGGCCTTTGCATGTTCGACGCCGACAAACGGCTCGTGATTTGCAACGAGCGTTACGCCAATTTGTACCGTCTGCCGCCGGAGCTGCTGCGCGCGGGAACGCCGCATAGCGATATCATCAGGCATCGCATCATCAGCGGCACACTCAAGGGCGATACCAGCGCCGCCGCCGCCGAGCAGCAAATCTCGAAGCTCGATGCCCTGCCCGTCAATGCGGTGTCGAGCCGGATCGACGAGTTCGCCGATGGCCGGTTGATCTGCGTGACACGGCAGCCGATGGCCGGCGGCGGCTGGGTGGCAACCCATCTCGATGTCACGGAGCAACGCCGGTCCGAAGCCAAGATCGCCTATATGGCGCAGCACGACGCGCTGACGGAATTGCCAAATCGCGTGCTGATGAGGGCGCGTTTGGACCAAGCCTCTGCCATCACGCGCAATGGAGACCTCCATCTGGCGGTCCTCATGCTCGATCTCGACCGCTTCAAGGAGGTCAACGACACGCTTGGACATCCGGCGGGCGATTTGCTGTTGCGCGCGGTGGCGACGCGCTTGCGCGAGTGCAGCAGGGAAACGACGTTGATTGCCCGACTCGGCGGCGACGAGTTCGCCGTCGTGGACTATGTGACGAATCCGGTCGTGGAGGCGGCCACCCTCGCAGAGACGATCAAAGCGGCGCTCTGCGAGCCCTTTGATCTTGGCGACCATCAAGTCACGGTGGGAGCCAGCATCGGCATAGCCGTTGCGCCCCGCGATGGCGTCGATTCCGATGTCATTCTCAAGAGCGCCGATCTCGCCCTCTACGCGGCGAAGGCCGCCGGACGCGGCGCATTCCGCTTCTTCGAGCCGGAGCTGGACCAGCTCATCCACGTCCGGCGCAACCTGGAAAAAGATATGCGGAAAGCGCTGGCGCGGGGCGAATTCGAGCTCCATTACCAGCCGTTCGTGAGCGTGGAGAGCGGACGGATCTGCGGCTATGAGGCGTTGTTGCGGTGGCATCACCCCGAGCGCGGTCTGGTCCTTCCTGGCGAGTTCATTCCGCTCGCGGAGGAAACCGGCCTGATCCTGCCTATCGGCGAGTGGGTCTTGAGGGCGGCCTGCACTGAAGCCGCCAACTGGCCTTCCGATCTCACGATCGCAATCAACCTGTCTCCCGCCCAGTTCAGGAGCAAGGAGCTCGTCTCCATCATCGTCGGCGCCCTCGCGGCCTCGGGGATTGGTCCGCAAAGGCTCGAGCTCGAGATCACCGAGACGGTCATCATGCATGACAGCGAAGCGGTGTTCGCAGCCCTCGAACAGTTGCGTGAGCTCGGCGTGCGAATTGCCCTCGACGATTTCGGCACGGGCTATTCGTCGCTCAGCTTCCTGCAGAAATTTCCGTTCGACAAGGTCAAGATCGACCGCAGCTTCGTCAGCGAGCTCGCCAGCGAGGGCGAAGAGGCGCATCGGATCGCCCGCGCTGTGGTTGCATTCGCCGTCAGCCTCGGCAAGACGACGACCGCCGAGGGCGTCGAAACCCAGGAGCAGCTGGCCATTCTGCGCGAGGAGGGCTGTGCAGAGGCGCAGGGCTATTATTTCAGCCGGCCCATGCAGGCCTCAGGGATCGCGCAACCGGCGCAGCGGGAGGCCGAAGCGGCCATCTGCGCAGCCTGAAGCGCGATGCGATCAGGCTGAATCGCCGTCCCTCACTGCAGCGGCGGATCGCCGCTGGTACGCTTCTTGGCGAGGTCCATCTCGGTGACCGCGATCAGGATCTCGGCGCGGGTCTTCAGGTCGGGCGCCTCCAGCATGGCCTGCTTCTCCGCGGGGCCATAGGGCGACATCATCGCCAGCGCATTGACGAGCGCTTCGTTGGGCGCGCTCTCGACGCCCTCCCAGTCGACCTTGAGATTGTTGGCCTTCAGGAAGTCCGCGAGTACCGAAAGCAGCGCCTCGCGGTCGACCTCTTCCTCGCCCATGCGCGCGGTGAAGTCATTGGCGTAGGCGAAGAAATCCACCTTGCACTGTCGGTAGGCCGTGAGCACCTCGAGCTCCTCGACCACCTTGAAGCGCGAGACGCCGGTGAGCTCGAGGATGTAGCGGCCGTCGCCGGATTCGGCGAGCTGGGTGATGCGGCCGACGCAGCCGACCCGGAACAGGGTCGGCTTGTCGGAATCCTTCGGGGAATGCGCGACGTCGGGCTGAATCATGCCGATCAGCCGATGGCCGTCGCGGAAGCTGTCGTCGACCATCGCAAGGTAGCGCGGCTCGAAGATGTTGAGCGGCATCTGGCCGCGGGGCAGCAGCAGCGCGCCCGGCAGCGGAAACACCGGAATGATCTCCGGGAGGTCGGCGGGCCCGCGATATTCGATGTTGATCGGCATCTGCCCGGTCCCCCCTGGCCTTGCCAGCGCGCCTTACGAAAACAGGATCGTCGACAAACGCTTGCGTCCCTCGACGGTTGCATCATCCGTGCCGCCCCAGGCCTCGAAGAACTGCACCAGCTGCTTGCGGGCGCCGTCGTCGTTCCATTTGCGGTCGCGCTTGACGATCTCGAGCAGCTGCGCGGTGGCAGCAGCACGGTCGCCTTTCGCGTTGAGCGCGGTCGCCAGGTCGAATCGGGCCTGATGATCGAGCGGGTTTGCGGCGACTTTCTGTTCCAGCTCCGCGACCGGCCCGAGCGATTGCGCCTGCTCGGCGAGATCGATCGTGGTCTGCACGGCCTTCACCGCGGGGTCGTTGCGCTTGGATTCCGGCACCATGGCAAGCGTCTGCTTGGCCTGTTCCATCGCGCCGGAGGTGGCGTAGCATTTTGCGAGGCCCGCGAGCGCGGCGATGTTGGTCGAATCGTACTGGAGCACCTCGGCATAGATCTGCGCGGCGGCCGCGGCATCGCCCTCCGCGAGGACGGCTTCGGCCTCCTGCAGGATTTCGGCGATATTCGGCTCGCCCGGCGCGGTCACGCCCTTGGTCAGCTTCTCGATGAAGGCGTTGAGCTGGCTCTCGGGCACCGCGCCCATGAAGCCGTCGGCCGGCTGGCCGTTGACGAAGGCGATCACGGCCGGGATCGACTGGATGCCCATCTGGCCCGGAATCGCGGGGTGCTGGTCGATGTTCATCTTGACCAGCTTGACCTTGCCCTTGGCCGCCCTGACCGCCTTTTCCAGCACGGGGGTGAGCTGCTTGCAGGGGCCGCACCACTCCGCCCAGAAATCGATCAGCACCGGCTGGCGCTTCGATTCCTCGATGACGTCCTTCACGAAGGTCTGGGTGGTGGTGTCCTTGATCAGATCGGCGGCGGCCGGGTTTGCGGCTCCGTTACCCTGGTCGATGATCGTCACGGGATCCCCTCGTCTGATGTCCGGAATGGCGGCTCTTTAGCACGTCGCCGCTTCCTGTGCTTTGCTGTCGGCTCCTAAATTGGGCCGAATGGGCCGAATTTCAATCCACCGCGGCCGATTCGGCGGTTCCCGGACCTTTTCGGGCCGTTCGGCCGCAGGAGGGGCCCAAATAGCGCCCTCGAATGCCAATTGATGCCGCCGGTAGCTGTTGCATTCCCCTCCCGCTTTTGGCATACGACAGCCGTTGCCGGCGCGTCACGCGACCGACACAGGATGCGGGTGTAGCTCAGTGGTAGAGCACGACCTTGCCAAGGTCGGGGTCGAGGGTTCGAGCCCCTTCGCCCGCTCCAAATTTTCCCAGAGCATCCAGCCAAACCGTACAGAATCGTGGTTCTCCACGCGGCTGGCGGCTGTCTTGGGGGCGCAATGACAATCCTGGTCACCGGCAGTGCCGGCCATCTCGGTGAAGCCATCATCCGCACCCTGCGTGGTCGCGGCTCGCCTGTGCGCGGGATCGACCTGAAGCCCTCGCCGTTCACCGATGCCGTCGGCTCGATCGTCGATCCCGGCTTCGTGTGGGGCCAGATGGCCGGCGTTGCCGCGGTGATCCACACCGCGACGCTGCACAAGCCGCATGTGGCGACCCACACCAAGCGGGACTTCGTCGACACCAACGTCACGGGCACGCTCAATCTGCTCGAGGCGGCGGCTTCTGCCGGTGTGCGCAGCTTCGTCTTCACCAGCACCACCAGCGCGTTCGGCTCGCAGCTTCGGTCCGGGGCCGGACAGGCTGCGGTCTGGGTCACCGAGGATCTGCCGTCGGTCCCGAAGAACATCTACGGCACCACAAAGCTGATGGCGGAGAATCTGTGCGAGCTGTTCTTTCGCGAGCGCGGCCTGCCGGTGGTCGTGTTGCGAACCTCGCGCTTCTTTCCGGAGGACGACGATGATCCCGCGATGCGGTCGGCTTACGCGCTGGACAACGGGCAGGCCAATGAGCTGCTCTATCGCCGGCTGGATATCGCGGACGCGGTGAGCGCTCATCTGCTCGCCGTCGAGCGCGCGGCAAAGATCGGGTTTGGCCGTTACATCGTCTCGGCCACCAGCCCGTTCGAGCCGCGTCATCTCGTGGCGCTGGCGCGCGATGCGGCCGGTGTCGTGCGTGAGCTCTATCCGGATTGCGCGGAGCTCTATGCGGCGCGGGGCTGGACCCTGTTCCGCGAGATCGACCGTGTCTATGTCAACGAACGCGCGCGTCGCGAGCTGGGCTGGCGGCCGGAGTATGATTTCGCGCATGTGCTGCGCAGCCTGCGCGAGAGCCGCGATTTTCGCAGTAGGCTGGCGCGCGAGATCGGCGCGAAAGGCTATCACTACATGGTGTTCGACGATGGACCCTACCCCGTCGCCGGGTAAGCGCGCGATTGCTGTTTTGCCCGACGAGTCAATTGCCTGCGGGGCTCGCCCCGCGCGGCGCGACCTGCGCCGTTCTACTGTGCATGGGGTTGTTTTCGCGTTTTTTGTTTTCCCGTTCTCGGCCTTGATTCCGCGTTGCAGCGAGAGCCCTGTCGTCACGCCGTTCGCTTGTTGACACTCCGTCTCAATTTTTATGCGGCGCAACTGCGGTGCGTGCGCCGCGCTTCTCAGCGCTCGCAGATGTGCTAACCTTTTTGCGTCTGTCGTCCCGACGGACCCAAAACTTCGCCTCTCGACTAGCAAAATAAAATAAATCGCAGCCCTGACGGCTGCCTTAGGGGAGTGACGCGATGACATCGGTGTTCCATCGATCCGTGTTGGCGCTTGCAGCCGTGGCCCTTCTTGCCGGGACCAGTGCTGCCAGCGCGCAAGACAAGAGCAAGCCACTCAAGAAATACGAATCCGGCACCAAGGAGTTCTGGACCCATCCGCCGGATGACTGGTTCCTTGGTGACGAGACCGAGGCGCAGAAGGGCCTAGCACCGCCGTCCGGCCCGCCGACCGGCGCTTCCGACGCTGAGCTCGCCAACATCATCAAGAAGGTCAAGCTGCCGCCGGGCTTCAAGATGGAGGTCTATGCCTCCGGTGTGCTGGCTGCGCGGCAAATGGCCTGGGGTGACAAGGGCACGCTGTTCGTCGGCTCGTTCGGCCTCGGCAACGTCTATGCCATCAAGGACAATGGCGGGAAGAAAGAGGTCAAGACCATCCTCAAGGGGCTGAACATGCCCACCGGCCTCGCCGTCAAGGACGGCGCGCTCTACGTCATCGCGGTCGACAAATTGATCCGCTACGACGACATCGAAAACAAGCTCGACAATCCCGGCGAGGGCAAGGTCGTCTATGACGACATGCCGTCCTATGCCGCGCATGGCTGGAAGTACATCGCGGTCGACAAGGAAGGCTGGTTCTACATTCCGTTCGGACCGCCCTTCAACATCGGCATCCCGCCGACCAGCGTCTCGCAGATCCGGCGCGTCGACCCCAAGACCGGCAACGCGGAGATCTATGCGCTCGGCGTGCGCAACTCGGTCGGCGGAGACGTCGATCCGCGCACCGGCAAGTACTGGTTCACCGAGAATGCCCGCGACTGGATCAGCGATGATCTGCCCTCAGACAAGCTGAACATGATCAACAAGATCGGCGAGCATTTCGGCTATCCCTACTGTCACCAGGGCAATCTGCCGGACGACAAGTTCGCGATGGGCCACAAGTGCTCCGAGTTCACGCCGCCCGTGCTGAATCTCGGCGCCCATGTCGCTCCGCTCGGCATGAAGTTCTACACCGGCGACCAGTTCCCCGCCGAGTACAAGAACAACATCCTGATCGCCGAGCACGGCTCCTGGAATCGGCACAAATATCAGGGCGGCCGCATCATGCGCGTGATCGTCGGGCCTGATGGCAAGAACCCCAAGCAGGAGGTGTTCGCCTCCGGCTGGATCGAGGGCGACCAGGGTTATCTCGGTCGTCCTGACGACATCATCCTTGCCAAGGATGGATCGATCCTGGTTGCCGACGACTGGGCCGGCGCGATCTATCGCATCAGCTACAGCAAGAAGTAAGCGCGACGTTGCGAAGAGGCTGCGACCGGGTGA
This sequence comes from Bradyrhizobium sp. T-12, assembly GCF_058314695.1. Classification (NCBI taxonomy): domain Bacteria; kingdom Pseudomonadati; phylum Pseudomonadota; class Alphaproteobacteria; order Hyphomicrobiales; family Nitrobacteraceae; genus Bradyrhizobium; species Bradyrhizobium sp. T-12. The sequence goes on from NZ_CM177756.1 coordinate 253,348, forward strand.
CGGCCGCAGCCTCTTTCATGACAAGGTCTTTTACTGTCGTTCCGGACCGCGCGCCAGCGCAAAGCCCGGAACCCATAACCCCGACTGGTGGTTATGGATTCTCGGATGCGCAATCGCGCATCGGAGCTCGCCCTCCGCACGCCCCGGAATGACGGGCTCGTTAAATCGGAATCCTCATCATGCGCCGTCAGTTTTTGTCGTACGCTATCGGTGCGCTATTGCTCGCAGCGCCAGCCTTCATCCCGGCCCAGGCCGCCGATAATTCCGCGATCAAGGAGAAGGCCTCGGTCTGCTCCGGCTGTCACGGCGAGAACGGCATTTCGCAGACCGAGAACATCCCCTCGCTGGCCGGGCAGCCCGATCAATTCATCCAGTGGCAGCTGGTGTTCTTCCGCGCCGGCTCGCGCAAGAACGACCAGATGAAGCCGATTGTCGAGGAGATCACCAACGAGGACATCCGCAGCTTCGGCGCCTATTTCTCCCAGATGACGCCGCCGAAGGCAGCGGACGACGGCGACCCGGACCTGTCGAAGAAGGGCGCGCAAGTTGCCGCCGGCCGCCGCTGCGCTTCATGTCACACGGACAGCTTCGCCGGCACCAAGGCAGTCGCGCGGCTCGCGGGTCAACGCGAGGAATATCTGGTCAAGGCGCTGCATGACTACAAGGCGGGCCAGCGCGTCGGCGGCGGCGTCGCCGCGATGGCCGACGTCGCCTATCACATGAGCGACGAGGAAATCACCGCCGTCTCGCACTATCTCGCGCATTTGAAATAGTTGCCGCAAACGCCACACCGAGTGTGTGGCGGGCCACTACCCCGCCCGCTGCTTTTCGTACGCCTTCAAATGGGTATACGCGATGCGCAGCTTCGGCACCGGCACCTTGGCGGCGTCTGCGCGCGCGATGAGGTCGCCGATGACGTGATCGGCCTCGACCGGCAGGCCGGCCTTGATGTCGCGGAACATCGAGGCGGTCATCGGCGATCCCTCCGCGGTGAGGTTGCCCTTCACCCGTTCGAAGAACGGCCCGCCTGGCGGATAGCCCGACGCAGTGGCGATCGCACTGGTCTCATCCAGCATGCCGAGCAGGAAATCCCGGCCGCCGGGCGCTGCGAGGATGTTGCCGACGGAGGTCCGCATCAGGCTGGTGGACGCTGCGAGCGAGGACAGGAACACCCACTTCTCCCACATGTCCTGCATGATGTTCTGGCTGGCGGCGGCGCCGGTGATGCCGCTCTTGAAGGCTTCATCGATCGCCTTGACGCGATCCGACAGCTTGCCGTCGCGCTCGCCGTAACTGATCGCCTGCATCGGCTGGAGCTGCACCACCTCACGCTTCTCGTTCAAGGTTGCCGCGATGGCGCAGAGGCCGCCGAGCACGCGCTCCTTGCCGAACTTGCCGTCGAGGATGTCGAGATGGCGCATGCCGTTGAGCATCGGGATGATCGCGGTGTCCGGCCCGACGGCCGCGGCAAACGATGTGATGGCGTCGTCGAGATCGAACGCCTTGCAGCTCAGGAGCACGACGTCGAACTTGTCCTTGAGCGCGTCGGCCTGCACGGTCGGCGGATTCGTCAAGGTCACATCGCCATTGGGGCTCTTGATGACGAGCCCGGCGCTCGCGAGCTCGCTGGCCCGGCGCGGCCGGACCAGGAAGGTGACGTCGCGGCCGGCCTGCAACAGCCTGCCACCAAAATAGCCGCCGATGGCACCGGCGCCGACCACGAGGATACGCATGGGATGCTCCGTTCTTTTCTTGGCGAATGGCGAATAGGGAGTAGCGAATAGCAGGCGCGATTTCCACTCGCTATTCGCTACCCGCCATTTGCGCGCTTCACTTTCCCGACACCATCTCCTCGACCTCGCGGAGCTGCTCCTTGCCGAAGAACATCTCGTTGCCGACGAAGAAGGTCGGCGAGCCGAACGCGCCGCGAGCCACGGCTTCCTCGGTATTCTTGATCAGCTTGCCCTTCACGTCGGGCTCCTGCGCGCGGGTGAACAGCTTCTGGGCATCGAGCCCCGAGGACGCCAGCGCCTTCGCGACGACTTCAGGATCGTCCATCTTCTTCGGCTCGCGCCACATGTGGTGGAAAGCGGCCTCGACGTATTTCTCGAACACGCCCTCCGCTTGCGCCGCGATCGCCATGCGCATCAAGTTCAGCGTGTTGACGGGAAAGTGCGGATTCCAGACATAGGGCTGAACCTTGAAGCGCTTGATGAAGCGCTCGGTCTCGACCTGCAGGAATTCACGCTTGTTCTTGACGCCGGCGAGCGTTTCGGCCGGCGACTTGTTGTTGGTCGACTTGAAGATGCCGCCGAGCAGGATCGGGACGTATTCGAACTTGACGCCGATGCGCCGCTCGATCGCGGGAATCGCGAGATGACTGAGATAGGCGTTCGGGCTGCCGAAATCGAACAGGAATTGCGGCTCTTTGCGGGTCAAACTCATTCTCCCTGACCTGACTTTTTGATCTGGCTTTGATCTATTGTGGCGCAGGGCGGTCCACAGGTCCACCGTTTAATGATGATCATAATACTCTGGGCATCAGACCAGGCGCCGGATCGCCCGCTTGCGCCACACCAGCAAGTAATAGCCCATCTGCAAAACAAGCATGGCGCAGAACACGATGGGATAAGCGGCCCATACGCCCTGAAGGCCAATGATGCGGCTCAGGACGATCGCAGCGGGCAGCTCGATCGCAACGATCGCGAGGATCGAGAGCAGCATCGGCGTCAGCGCGACGCCGGCTGCGCGCATCGCCCCGGAAAACACCGTGGCGAGGCCGAACGGCACCGAGCTCCACAAGGCGATGTCGAGCAGGCCCTTCGCCAGATCGAGCACGGCGGCGTCGGTGATGAAGATGCCGAGGATGGCTCGCGGCGTGAGATAGATCAGTGTCACGAGCCCGCCGGTCAGGACGAAGTTGAAAGCGAGGCCGGTCCGCACGATGCCGTCGAGCCGGCCTCTGTTGCCGCTGCCGACCGCCTGTGCGCCCAGGATCGAGACCGCGATCGAAATCGACATGGCCGTGAACTGCGTGTAGCCCATCACCTGGTTGACGGCGCCATAGGCTGCGGTGGCGTCCGATCCAAAACCGTTGACGAGGCCGAGCAGAACCAGCTCCGCGATCGCCATCACGACCATGCCGACGGCGCTCGGCAATCCGATGCCGAGAATCTTGCCGAGCATAGCGCGGTTGAGTCGCAGCTGGCGCAGCAGGGCCGCGTCGGGCGCGAGCGCGTGCTTCTTCCGCCGCAGATAGGCGGCCAGTGCGATCAAGGTGAGTGCGTTCGCGATCGCCGCCGCCCAGGCCGGGCTGGTGATGCCGGCCGCCGGCAGTCCGAACGATCCGCGGATCAGCATCGGGGTCAGGATCAGGCCGATCGCCGTCGACAACGCCAGGGCCAGCAGCGGCGTGAGCGCATCGCCGACGCCGCGGATCATCGCCGTCATCAGCAGGAAGACGAAGCCGAGCGGCAGGGTGAACAGCATGATCCGCGCATAGGCGCTGGCGGGAGCGAGAATGTCCGCTGGCGTGGCGAGCGCCATCATGAATTGACGGCTGAAGAGCCCGCCGATCAACGCCACCGTAATGGAAAGCAGCAGGCCGATCGCAAGCGTGGTGCCGACAACGCTTCTGATCTTGTCGTGCTCGCCCGCGCCGTAGGCCTGACCGATCAAGACGGTTGCGCCGGTGCTGAGGCCCATGACGAAGGCGAACAGGAAGAACATCACGGGGAAGAACACCGAGACCGCCGCCAGCGCATCGACGCCGATCATCTGGCCGAGATAGACGTTGCTGACGGTGCCGAACAACGATTGCAGCGCGTTGCTCAGCATCAATGGCGCGAGGAAGCGCAGGAACGTCTTCCAGAGTGGCGTGGCGGCGGACATGAATGTGCCTTTCATCAGGGCGTGCGACGCCGTTACCGCGCAAGGCGCGGTTCGGCCGTCGATGGGGTTGTGAAGAGCGGTGCGCGGCTTACGCGCGGTCGCTGTAGGCGAGCTTGACGATATGGTCGCGGATGTCGGTCGGCCAGTCCGCGATCAGTGCGGTGAAGCGGCGCCGGTCATCTGCGAACAGCGCGCGCGAAGCTTCCTCGAACTGCGGCAGATTGCCGGCCATGGTCGACATGAAGTGATAGGCCGCATCGCGTGCCTGCCGCTCGCGATCCTTGTCGCCGCTGGCGCGCCTGGCTTCGTCGACCAGCTTGCGCAGCGCGACCGAGGCGCCGCCTGCTTGCGCGCCGAGCCACTCCCAGTGCCGCGGCAGCAGCGTCACCTCGCGGGCGACCACGCCGAGCTTCGGCCGCCCGCGGCCGCGCGGCTCGCTCGGTGGCGTGCTTTCCTCGACAGGAGGCGGGACAAGCTTGGCCAATCGCGCCAAGACCTCGCGATCGCCGCCGCGCAGATCGAAGTCGATCGGTCGGCCCGTGGCGTCCTCGAATATGATGATCGGCTCGTCCGGCCGGGCCGCCACCCGCTTGACGACCAGTGCGACCTCGCCGGCCGGCCCGGACACCAGGCGGCGCGGCCCCTGGAAGGCGGTGAAAATCTTCTGCATTGGAATCTTTGCCATATTGACGATGTTATCCGTTTTAATACCCGGGTAAATTTGCGAGGTCAATATACCCGGGTGAAAATATCTGCCTGGACGGCTCGACATTGTGTTTCCAGGCTGGCACGAACAGCGCCGCCGACCGACCACGCCTAGCCACCACGCCTAAGCTTTGGGGACCTACCGATGCTGACCGTTCACCACCTCAACAATTCCCGCTCGCAACGCGTGCTGTGGCTGCTCGAGGAGTTGGGCGTGCCTTACGAGATCGTGCGCTACCAGCGCCAGCCGGACATGCGCGCGCCGAAGGAGCTCCGCGCCATCCACCCGCTCGGCAAATCGCCTGTCATCACCGACAACGGCAACACCATCGCCGAATCAGGCGCGATCATCGAATATCTCATCGCGACTTACGGCAACGGCCGGCTGATCCCGCCGCCTGATACACCGGAGCGGCTGCGCTTCACCTATTGGCTGCATTATGCCGAGGGCTCTGCGATGCAGCCGCTGTTGCTGAAGCTTTTGTTCACGCTGATGCCGAAGCGCGCGCCCGCGCTGCTTCGTCCGCTGGTGCGCAAGGTCTCGAACCAGGCGCTGACCACGCTGGTCAATCCGCAGCTCAAGCAGCACATGGATTACTGGGAAGGCGAGCTCGGCAAAAGCGAGTGGTTCGCCGGCAACGAGTTTACCGCAGCCGACATTCAGATGAGCTTTCCGCTGGAAGCGGCGCAAGCGCGCGGCGGGCTCGAGCAGGGCCATCCCAAGGCGATGGCGTTCCTCGAGCGCATCCACGCGCGGCCGGCTTATGCGCGTGCGCTGGAAAAGGGCGGGCCGTACCAGGTGGGGCGGTAGTTATCTGCCCCGTCATTCCGGGGCGGTACGCAGCGCCGAACCCGGAATCTCGAGGTTCTCAGGTGCGCAATTGCGCACCACAGTTCACGCTTCGCGTGCCCCGGAACGACATCTCTCCGTTAATGCGCGTGCAGCACACGTCCGCGTGTCTCCGGCAGCGCAAAGGCGGCGATGAAGAACACCGCGTAGGCCGCCACCGCGAAGATCGCGATCGCATTCGCAAGCGATGTCGTCGCCGACAGCGCGCCGACGAGGAAGGGAAACAGCGCGCCGATGCCGCGGCCGAAATTGTAGCAGAAGCCCTGGCCGGAGCCGCGCAGCCGCGTCGGATAAAGCTCGGTCAGGAACGCACCGACGCCGGAGAAATAGCCCGAGGCGAAGAAGCCGAGCGGGAAACCGAGCACCCACAGGATCTCGTTGGTGAGCGGCATCTGCGTATAAAGCAGCACCACCGCGATGGCTCCGATCGAGAAGATCAGGAACAGATTGCGCCGCCCGATCCGGTCGGCGAGCCAGGCTCCCGTGAGATAGCCGATGAAGGAGCCGATGATCAGCGTCGACAGGTATCCGGTCGAGCCGACGATCGACAGGTGCCGCTCCTTGGTCAGGAATTGCGGCACCCAGAAGGTGACGGCGTAGTAGCCGCCCTGGCAGCCCGTCGCCATCAGCGAGGCCAGGATCGTGGTCTTCAGGATCGGGCCGGAGAAGATTTCCCAGAGCGCAGGGCGATCGCCGCTCGCAGCCTGCCTGGCGCGGGCCTGCGCCGAGATCTCCGGCTCGGTGACCGAGCGGCGGATGTAGAACACCAGAAGGGCCGGCAGCGCGCCGATTACGAACATCCAGCGCCATGCCGTTTCCGGCGGCAAGACCGAGAACAGGATCGCCTGCGACAGCACCGCGAGGCCCCAGCCGACCGCCCAGCCCGATTGCACCGAGCCGACCGCGCGCCCACGATATTGCGGCCGGATCGCTTCACCCATGAGCACGGCACCCGCGGCCCACTCGCCGCCGAAGCCGAGGCCGAGCACGGCACGCGCGATCAGGAGCTGGTCGAAATTCTGCACGACCGCGCAGACCAGCGAGAAGAACGAGAACCAGATGATGGTGATCTGGAGCGTTCGCACCCGTCCGATATGGTCGGAGAGATAGCCGCCGAGCCAGCCGCCGATCGCGGACGCCAGCAGCGTCACCGTGCCGGCAAGGCCGGCCGAGGCGGCATCGACCTTCCACAGCGCGATAATGGTGCCGATCACCAGCGGATAGATCATGAAATCCATGCCGTCGAGCGCCCAGCCCGCCGCGCAGGCCCAGAACGTCCGGCGCTCCGGCGCGTTCATGTCGCGATAGAACGCCAGAAGGCTGGTGTCCTCGATCTCGGCGCGCTCGATGTTCTGGAGCGGATCGGTCGTGGTCATGGCGTTTCCCCGGCAGTTTTTTTGGCTGCCCTTTGGTAGCACGCGTGGCCGCGAGAGCTAGCGGGCCGGCGCTCCCGTGCCATGCAAACGGTGTGGCTAGTGCCCCGCCGCCTCTGCGCCCCGCGTGCGGGGGTCGGGCGCGCCGAGCGGCCCGTTCGGCGTCACGAGAATCGAATTCGCCGATGTCTGCCCCATCGGCTCGACGATCGTGTGGCCCATCGCCTTCAGCCCCTGCAACACGTCCTCGGGAAAGCCGCGCTCGACGCGCACTTCGTCGGGCAGCCATTGATGATGCAGCCGTGGCGCCGCGACGGCGGCCGCAACATCCATCCTGTAGTCGAGCACGTTCACGATCACCTGCAGCACGCTGGAAATGATGCGGCTGCCGCCGGGCGAGCCCGTCACCAGCACCGGCTTGCCGTCCCGGAGCACGATGGTCGGCGACATCGATGAGAGTGGACGTTTGCCGGGGCCGGGCAGATTGGCCTCGAAGCCGACGAGGCCATAGGCGTTCGAGGCGCCGACCGCGGCGGTGAAGTCGTCGAGCTCGTTGTTGAGCAGCACGCCGGTGCCTTCGGCAACCAGGCCGACACCGTAGCTGAAGTTCAGCGTATACGTATTGCTGACCGCGTTGCCGCGGGAATCCACCACGGAGAAATGCGTGGTGTTGCTGCCCTCGCGCGGCGAGGGGGCCGCGGATGCGAGCTCTTTCGATGGCGTAGCGCGTTCGGCAGAGATGCCGGAGCGCAGCTTGGCGGCGTAGTCCTTCGCGGTGAGCGTCTCGATCGGCGCGTTGACGAAGGCGGGATCGCCAAGATAGTGCGCGCGGTCCGCATAAGCGCGCTTCATCGCCTCGACCAGCAGATGCAGCGATGCCGGCGATCCCTGCTTCGAATCGGCAAGCTGGAAGCCTTCGAGAATGTTGAGGGTTTCCACCAATACGATGCCGCCGGACGAAGGCAGCGGCATCGAGACGATGTCATAGCCGCGATAGCTGCCGCGAACCGGCGCGCGGATCACGGCTTGATATGCTTTCAAATCGGCCGGCGTCATGATGCCGCCCGCATCAGCCACCGCCTTGGCGAGCTTTTCCGCAACCACGTCCTCATAGAAGCCGCGTGGCCCCTGTGCGGCGACGGCCGAGAGCGTTTCGGCGAGATCGCCCTGCACCAGCCTGTCGCCTTCACGAAGCGGCGAGCCATCGGGTCGCGAGAAGATCTTGGCCGACGAAGGCCAGCGTGCCAGTCGCCGGTACCAGGTCGGCAGCGTATCGGCCATGTCGTCGCTGATCACGAAGCCGTCGCGCGCGAGCGCAATCGCAGGCTCGAGCAATTGCGCCAGCGTGAACTGGCCGGAGCCGTATTTTTCCAGTGCCAGGGAAAGACCGGCAATCGTGCCGGGCACGCCGACGCCGAGCGCGGAATCTCGTGACTTCGCCGTATCGGGCTTGCCGTCGGCGTCGAGGAATATCTGCGGTGTGGTCGCCGCCGGCGCCGTCTCGCGGTAGTCGATCGTGATGTCTTCATTGCGGTCAGCGGAATGGATCACCATGAAGCCGCCGCCGCCGATATTGCCGGCGCGCGGATAGGTCACGGCCATCGCAAAGCCGGTCGCGACCGCTGCGTCGACCGCATTGCCGCCACGCCGCAGGATCTCGGCGCCAACTTGCGCGGAGATCTTCTCCTGCGCGACCACCATGCCATGCTCGGCCGCGACGGCGCGCACGGCGTCGCGAGCGGGTGGGACGTAGCCCTGCCGTGCGTCCTGGGCGGCTGCGGGCGCAAGACCGAACGTCAGAACGGCTAGCAAGGCGAAAAACGTCCGCCGGGTCGAATATGACGACATGATCAAGTTTCCGCAGGGGCTTCGGACTGGTTCACACGCCTCGCTGCAATGCTATACGGTTTGCCCCAACAGAGGCAAAACTGTTCGTGATGAGGACTGCGTGATGACGACGATCGCCCCGGATGCGCGCATGGCCGATGCGCAGCGGACCTATCCGCCACGCGCCGCCGTTGTCAGTTGGATCTTCTTCGATTGGGCCGCGCAGCCCCATTTTACGTTGATCACGACCTTCGTGTTCGCGCCGTATTTCGCCACCAGCATTGCACCGACCCCCGCAGCCGGCCAATCGCTGTGGGGATTTGCGATGGCGGCTGCGGGACTTGCGATCGCGCTGCTGTCGCCGGTGCTGGGGGCCATCGCGGATGCCTCCGGCCGAAGGAAGCCGTGGATTGCGGGATTCGGCGCGGTGCTTGTGCTGGCATCTTGCACGCTATGGATCGGCAAGCCTGGTGATCCCTCGGTCATTCCGCCCCTGCTCACCGCGGTTGCGCTCGCCAGCGTCGGAGCGGAATTCGCCACCGTCTTCAACAATGCGATGATGCCGACGCTGGTGCCGCCGGAGCGGATCGGCCGGCTCTCCGGCACCGGCTGGGCGACGGGCTATATCGGCGGCATCGTCAGCCTGATCATCGTGCTCGGCCTGCTCGCCGCCAATCCCGAGACCGGCCGCACATTGCTGGGCCTGACGCCGTTGTTCGGGCTCGATCCGGTCAGCCATCAGGGCGATCGCATCGTCGGACCGCTGACCGGGCTGTGGTTCGTGATCTTCGTGACGCCGCTGTTCCTGTTCACGCCGGATTACCCGGCGAAGCGTCCGCTGCGCGAAGCGCTGCACGAAGGACTGGCGGAGCTGAAGAAATCGATCAAAAGCCTGCCGAAGCAGAAGTCGCTCGCGGCATTCCTGCTCGCCAACATGATCTACACCGACGGCCTGGTGTCGCTGTTCGCCTTCGGCGGCATCTATGCGGCCGGCACGTTCGGCTGGCACACCATACAGATCGGCACCTTCGGCATCATGCTCGCGATAACAGGCACGTTCGGCGCATGGCTCGGCGGCAAGCTCGACGATCATCTCGGGCCGAAGCGCGTCATCGCCGGAAGCTTGCTGTTGCTGCTGCTGTCGGTGGCAGCGATCCTCCTCGTCGACAAGGATAGCGTGTTGTTCGTCAAGGTCGCGACGCCGCAAGCAGGCGCCGCCATGTTCTCGAGCGCCGCGGAACGCGCCTATCTGGTGCTGGGCTGCCTCATCGGCGCGGCCGGTGGTCCACTGCAGGCGGCGTCGCGCACGCTCCTGATCCGTCTCGCGCCGAGAGATCGCATCGCGCAATATTTCGGTCTGTTCGCGCTGACCGGGAAGGTGACGTCCTTCATCGGACCGCTGCTGATCGGCATGATCACCGCTGCGACGGCGAGCCAGAAGGCCGGCATGGCGGTGCTGGTGGTGTTCTTCGTCGCGGGATTGGGGCTGTTGATGCGGGTGCGGGAGTAGCACCCCATCGTCATTCCGGGGCATCGCGGAGCGATGAACCCGGAATCCAGAAGTTGTGGCGCGAGATTCTCAGGTGCGCAATTGCGCACCAGGGTTCGCGCTGCGCGCGCCCCGGAATGACGGCGAACTCAGTGGCGGAAGTGCCGCGTCCCCGTGAACACCATGGCGATGCCGTGCTCGTCGGCGGCCTTGATCACCTCGTCGTCGCGCATCGAGCCGCCGGGCTGCACCACGGCGGTGGCGCCGGCTTCGATGCAGGCGAGCATGCCGTCGGCGAACGGGAAGAACGCATCCGAGGCCACCACCGAACCCTTGGTGAGCGGCTCGGGAAGCTTCAGCTCGTTCGCCGCGTCCTGCGCCTTGCGCGCCGCGATCCGCGCTGAGTCTACCCGGCTCATCTGGCCAGCGCCGATGCCGACGGTGGCGAGATCCTTGGCGTAGATGATGGTGTTGGACTTGACGTGTTTTGCCACCCGGAACGCGAATTTGAGGTCGCGCATTTCGGCCTCTGTCGGCGCACGCTTGGTCACGACCTTGAAGGTCATGTCGTCAACCACGGCGTTGTCGCGGCTCTGCACGAGCAGGCCGCCGGCAACCGTCTTGGCGGTGAGGCCGGGCGCGCGCGGGTCGGGCAGGCTGCCGGCGAGCAAGAGGCGCAGGTTCTTCTTGCCGCCGATAATGGCGATCGCCTCCTCGGTGGCGTCGGGCGCGATGATCACCTCGGTGAAGATCTTGGTGATCTCGCGTGCGGTGTCGGCGTCGAGCGCGCGGTTCATCGCGATGATGCCGCCGAAGGCCGAGGTGGAATCGCAGGCCAGCGCCTTGCGATAGGCCTCGACGAGGTTCGCGCCTTCCGCGACGCCGCAGGGATTGGCGTGCTTGACGATGACGCAGGCCGCGGTGCGCTTGGTGTCGAACTCGCCGATGCATTCATAGGCGGCATCGGTATCGTTGATGTTGTTGTAGGAGAGCTCCTTGCCCTGGAGCTGCCGCGCGGTCGAGACGCCCGGGCGCTTGTCCGGCGTCGCGTAGAACGAAGCGGTCTGATGCGGGTTCTCGCCGTAGCGCAGCGACTGGATCAGCCTGCCGCCGAAGGCGCGGAAGTCGGGCGCGTCGATCTCGATCTGCCGGTTGAACCAGTTCGAGATCGCGGCGTCATAGGCGCCGGTGCGCGCATAGGCCTTTGCGGCAAGCCGCCGGCGCAGCTTCAGCGTGGTCGCGCCCTTGTTGGCGGCAAGCTCGTCGAGCACGGCCTTGTAGTCCTCGGCTTCCACCACGACGGCGACGTCGTCATGGTTCTTGGCGGCGGCGCGGATCATCGCGGGGCCGCCGATGTCGATATTCTCGATGCAATCCTCGAAGCCCGCGCCTTTGTCGACGGTCGCCTCGAACGGATAGAGGTTGACGACGAGCAGGTCGATCGGCGCGATGCCGTGCGCCTTCATCGCCTCCGCATGCTCCTTGTTGTCGCGGATCGCGAGCAGCCCGCCGTGGACCTTCGGATGCAGCGTCTTGACGCGGCCGTCCATCATCTCGGGGAAGCCGGTGAGGTCGGAGACGTCCTTCACCGCGAGGCCGGCCGCGGCGATCGCTTTCGCGGTGCCGCCGGTCGAGACCAGCTCGACACCATGCGCGGCCAGCGCTTTGGCGAAATCGATCAGGCCGGTCTTGTCGGAGACGGAGAGCAGAGCGCGGGTGACGCGGCGGGGGTGGTCAGTCATGAGCAAGATCCTCTGTTCAGGGAGTGTCTATGCCCAGGCGCGCGGCAGATATGTGTCGCGCTTCCCGATGGTGCTCCATCCAAGGTCGCCAGTCGCGCGAGCGAGGGCTCGATAGCAGCTTTTGGCCGTTTTCACAACGACGAGATGGGCCAAATCGCGTGCGTTTACAGCGGCAATTCCGGCTCCCGCCGCGCGTTACGGCGGGCATTGGTCACCGCCGGCGAGGCCGTGGAACGCACGAAGCTCCAGCGGATCGAGGGCGCCTGGCGTGCATCCTGCCGGATCACGATCTGCGCGGTGCGGCGCGGGCCGTCATTGCCGGCCAGGAACACGCTGTCCTCGAGGTCGACCTTGTCGTCCAATGCTTCGAAGGTCCAGACGTCGCGGTTCGGCAGCACCAGCATGACGCCGCGGGCATCCGACAACCGGCTCGCCTTCACGGCCGGATGCAGATGGAAGCGCAGCGCGAAATCGGCATCCGCGCCCTTGAAGCGTCCGCCCTGCGGCGGCGACAGCGTGTCCTCGCCATCGATGCGCGCGCCGTCATTGGCGATCATCAGCACGCGGCGATGGATCGCGCCGAACTTGGAGAGATAGCCGTCATGCGAGGCCGTGAGCAGCGTGCCGTTCTGCACGATCTCGCGGTAGCTCTCGACCTCAACGGGCCCGCTGGTGACGGGCGAGCCGTGCAGGAGCCGCTTCATCGCCGACATCTCGACGAACTGACAGGACGAGGTGTCGTGATAGGTCAGCGTCGAATGCGCCGCCGTGCTGCGTGCGAACGGCCGCCAATTGTCGCGGCCCGTGGTCGGCATGCCGCAATTGGTGACGATGCGGCTGATGCCGGAGGACAGCTCGAACGACAGGCAGCCGGCATGGGCATCGTGACTGACGCCGGCCGGCGGCGGCGGCCCCGTGTCGATGATCACGGTGGTCTGGCCGGCGTCGAGGCGCTGGAAGCCGGTATGCGGCATGTTCGCCATCGGCGCGCCGTGGGTGTCGTCATAGGCGAGCAGCGTGGCGAGCAGATCCGAGGATGTCGCGCTCATGCCGTTGAACAGCGCGAAATTGCCGTCGCCGTGCCGGAAGAAGCGCAGCATCGGCATCATGCGGTCGATCGCGTTGAGCAGCGCCGGCGGCGGCGCGATATTGCGCGCGGCGAAGGTCTGCCGCAGCGGCAAGAGGTCGATCAGGAGCTCGATCAGCGCGCCGGGGTTGCGGGAGATGTGTCCGCCATCGGGCAGGATCTGCCGCTGCAATTCGTCCGACAGCTTTTTCGATGCGCTGCGGATGTGGCGCGCCTGGTTGGCAAGGCACAGCGCCGCATAGCACAGCGCGATCAGCACCTGCAGCTTCGGCACCCCATCCGGAATGTCGACCATGGCGAAGCGCAGGAAGCGGATCTCGCGTGCGAGGGCACGCAGGTAACGGCGGTAGAATTTGTTGTCGGTCTCGTTCAGCACCAGCGGCGCCTGCGACAGCAGCGAGATCACGCGCCTCGCCAGCACGTCGGCGCGGCGCGCGACGGGGCGGCGCTTGTTGGCGGGGTTGGCGATCCAGTCCTCGATCAGGGCGCGCGCATTCGCGCGTGTCAGCGCGGTGTCGGCGGCGCGCAAATGGCGCAGCCAGCCGAAGCCGAGCAGCGCGACCTCCCAGTCCTCCGACGGCGGCTCGAGATCGAAGATCGAGCGGCCGTGGCAATTGACGATCTTGCCGGCGAAGACGAAGCGGCCGGCATAGATTTCGGCGGCGCGGGTCGCATCCGCGGTGCGCAGATCGTGCGGCGCGATGATCAGGCGGTCGGTGCGGCCGGGCCAGACCCGCGACAGCGCAACGGAACCGCCGCTCGCGCGCGCGAGCATGTTCCGCGCGAAGCGGTTCATGACGAGCGTCGAGATACGTCTGCGTTGAGCGACCGACACGCCTTGCCTTGAAGGGGGAGAGGGATTCCGACGAATCCCTATTAATCCCAAAATCGGACGCCTGACACCACCTTGAACGTGTGCGAATCAGCGCCGTGGTCGCAAAATCCAGTGCAAAATCAGGATTTAACGAGCCGGGCCGCGAAAAATCCGTCGAGACCGCCGAGCTTGGGATCGGCGTTCGGCAGATGGCTGGGCAGGGTGCGCAGATCGCCCTCCGGCGTGAGGATTTCGTCCAGGCCCGCGACCTCCGACGCCGTGATCGGGACGCGGCGAAGCGCAGGCTCGGCCGCCAGCAGCGTTGCCACGGCCTGCTCGCCCTCTTCGGGTTCCAGCGAGCATGTGCAGTAGATCAGCGTCCCGCCCGGCTTGAGCAGCGACACCGATTTTCGCAGCAGTTTTTGCTGGAGCGCGGTCAGGGCGGCGATGTCGGATTCCTGCCGCAGCCAGGCCACGTCTGGATGGCGGCGGATCGTGCCGGTCGAGGTGCAGGGCGCATCGATCAGGATACCGTCGAAGCCCTCGGCGGGACCGGCCCATTCGACGGCGTCAGCGACGACGGTCTCGGCCTGGAGCGACAGCCGCGCCAGGTTTTCGCGCAGTCGCGCCACCCGGGCCGGCGAGCGGTCGATCGCCGTGACATGCGCGCCAGCCAGCGCCAGTTGCGCGGTCTTGCCGCCGGGGGCGGCGCAGAGATCCGCGATGGACTTGCCCTTGACGTCGCCGAACAGCCGGGCCGGCAGCGCGGCGGCGGCGTCCTGCACCCACCATTGTCCCTCGGTGAAGCCTGGCAGCATGGTCACCGCGCCGTGCAGCAGCATCCGCACCGTCCCGGTCGGCAGCGTCTCGCCGTGCAGGCGGCTCGCCCATTGCGCGGGATCCGACTTCACGGTGAGATCGAGCGAGGGCTCGTGGCCGAGCGCCAGCGCCATCTCGCGTGCGGTCGCCTCGCCATAATGCGCGCTCCAGCGCGCGAGCAACCACGGCGGTAGGTCGAGCGATTGCGTGGCGACCTCCTCGACCAGCGCCTTGCCCTCGCGCGCGCAGCGGCGCAGCACGGCGTTGACGAGGCCGGCATAGCGCGCGGCGCGCCGGTCGGATTGCACCAGGCGTACGGAGAGGTCGACGGCCGCGTGATCCGGCACGTCCATCCAGAGGATCTGCGCCGCACCGATCAGCAGTGCGCTCTGTGCGCGCGGCGCTTCGGAGGGAATGCCCTTGTCGAGCAGGCGCGACAGCACGTGGCCGAGCGTGCCGAGCCGGCGCAGCACGGTGGCGACCAGACGCCGCATCAGTGCGCGGTCGCGGTCGGCCAGCGTCTTCAGTCCGGGATGGGCGCCGCCGCCGTCGAGCTGATCGTCGAGCGTGCGGTGCTTGTGCAGCACGCCGTCGACGATATCGGCGGCGATCCGACGTGCCGCAAGGCCTGGCACTTCGGACGGAGGGGCAAAACGTTGAGATGGCATGCGGAAGCAAGGTTCTGAGCGAGCGGCAGTTCCGCCGCAATGGGCGCATGCCTTGAGAAAGCGATCTCTGGCACGCGAATATGCCAAATGTAAGAATCACTTCCGGCTTTTTCAGCCCTCCGGGCCTGATTTCAGGAATGCGTTATTGCCCGTCGCAATGGGGCGCGTCCTGCGCTAGAAGACCGGACGATGAGTGACCAGCCTCCCGTCCCCGATCGCAAGCAGCTGTCGCCGGCCGCCCAGCGCGCGCTGGCCGAAGCCGAGGCACGCCGGCAGGCTGCCGCCGCGGAGGCCAACGGCGAGGCCAAGGCGAAGGAGCTGCAGGGACCGAAGGGACCCGAGCCGACCCGCTACGGCGACTGGGAGCGCAAGGGCATCGCCTCCGACTTCTGAGCCGTTCCGACTTCTGAGCCGTTGCCGATCCCGCCGATCGTGCCTGCCTCCGGACGCTACAGATAGTGATTGTCGCGGAGGTAACGGATGATGCGATCGCAGGCCGCGTCGGTCGACAGCTCCGAGGTGTCGATGGTGATCTCCGGCGCTTGCGGCCTCTCATAGGGATCGTCGATGCCGGTGAACGCCGGTATCTCGCCTGCCCGTGCCTTGCGATAGAGTCCCTTGGGATCGCGGCGTTCGCATTCGGCGAGCGGGGTCGCGACGTGGATCTCGATGAATTCGCCCGCCTCGACCCGCTGGCGTGCCAGCTCGCGCTCGCTGCGGAACGGCGAGATCAGCGCGACCAGCGCGATCATGCCGGCGTCGACGAACAGCGCGGCGATCTCCGCGGCACGCCGGACGTTCTCCGCCCTGTCCGCGCTGGAGAAGCCGAGATCGTGGTTGATGCCGTGGCGAAGGTTGTCGCCGTCGAGCAGCGCGGCGTGGCGGCCGAGCTCGGCAAGCCTGCGGTCGACGAGATCGGCGATCGTCGATTTGCCGGCACCGCTCAGCCCCGTGAACCAGAGCACGCAGGGCCGTTGCTGCTTCAGCCGCGCCCGCACCGATTTGTCCACGGCCAGCCGCTGCCAATGAATGTTGGTGGCGCGGCGGAGCGAAAGGTCGATCATTCCCGCGGCGGCCGTGCGGTGGCTGATCGGATCGATGAGAATGAAGCTGCCCATGTCGCGGTTGTCGCGATAGGCCTCGAACACCAATGGACGGTCGAGGTTGAGATGGGCGTAGCCGATCTCGTTGGCACCGAGCGTCTCGGCGCTTTCCTGCGCCATGGTGTCGATGGCGATGCGGTGCTTGAGCGTCGTGATCACCGCTCCGGTCGAGGCCGCGCCGCATTTCAGCAAATAGCGCCGGCCCGAGACCATAGCCTCGTCGTCGAACCAGACGAGATGGGCGGCCAACTGGTCCGAGACCTGCGGCGCGGCTCCCGCCGTCAGCACGTCGCCGCGGCTGACGTCGATCTCGTCGGCCAATGTGAGCGTGACCGATTCGCCCGCCGCCGCGCGCTCGCGCTCGCCACCGGGCGTGAGAATGTGCGCGACGCGCGTCTGACGGCCCGAGGGCTGCACCGCGACCGTCTCGCCGGTCGCAATCGTTCCGCTGGCGATCCGCCCGCAGAAGCCGCGGAATTCGGCGTTCGGCCGGTTGACCCATTGCACCGGCAGCCGGAACGGCTGCTGCGAGACCGCGCCGGAGACGTCAACCGATTCCAGATGGGCCGTGACGGTCGGGCCGCTGTACCAGGGCATCCGCGCGCTCGGCGCGACGATGTTGTCCCCGTCGGGCGCGACGATCGGAATGCACTGGACCTGCGAGATTCCGAGCTGTCCGGCCATGGTGAGATATTCGGCGGTGATGGCCGCAAAGCGATCCCCGTCGAATCCGATCAGGTCCATCTTGTTCACGGCGAGCACGACGTGACGGATACCCAGCAGCGACAGGATGTGGCTATGGCGCCGCGTCTGCGTGATCACGCCCTTGCGGGCGTCGACCAGCACCACGGCGAGCTCGGCGTTGGATGCACCGGTGGCCATGTTGCGCGTGTACTGCGCATGGCCTGGCGTGTCGGCGACGATGAAGCGGCGCAGCTTGGTGGCAAAGAAGCGGTAGGCCACGTCGATGGTGATGCCCTGCTCGCGTTCGGCCTGCAAGCCGTCGACCAGCAGCGCGAAATCGAGATCGCCGCCGGTGGTGCCGACGGTCTTGCTCTCGGACGCCAGCGCGTCGAGCTGGTCGTCGAGCAGTGTCTTCGAATCGTAGAGCAGTCGGCCGACCAGCGTGCTCTTGCCGTCGTCGACGCTGCCGCAAGTGACGAAACGCAGCGTCGGGCGGTCGTCCTGATCCAGCCGCGGCGCACCGGAGGCGGCGATCGTGGGGGCCTCGTGATAGGACATCAGAAATAGCCTTCCGCTTTCTTGCGCTCCATCGATGCCGGGCTGTCCCGGTCGATCATGCGTCCTTGCCGCTCGGAGGTGCGTGAGGCCGTCATCTCCCGCACGATCTCGGGCAGGGTTGCCGCCGTCGAGATCGTGGCACCGCTGAGCGGATAGCAGCCCAGGGTCCGAAACCGGACCGAGCGCCATTGCGGCTGTTCGCCTGCAAGCAGCGGCATCCGTTCGTCGTCCACCATGATCAACGCGCCGTCGCGCTCGACCACCGGACGCGAGGCCGCCAGATAGAGCGGAACGATCGGGATGTCTTCGAGCAGGATGTAGTCCCAGACGTCGAGCTCGGTCCAGTTCGACAGCGGAAACACCCGCATGCTCTCGCCGGGCGCAAGCATCGTGTTGTACAGGCTCCACAGCTCGGGCCGCTGGTTCTTCGGATCCCAGCGATGCGCCGCGCTCCGGTGCGAGAACACGCGCTCCTTGGCGCGCGACTTCTCCTCGTCGCGCCGTGCGCCCCCGATCGCGGCGTCGAAGCCGTGAAAGTCGAGCGCCTGCCGCAACGCCTGCGTCTTCATGACGTCGGTGTAGCGGGCCGAGCCGTGGGTGAAGGGGTCGATCCCCTCCCGCAATCCGTCGTTGTTGGTATGGACGATCAGATCGACGCCGAGCTCGCGCGCGCGGCGGTCGCGGAACGCGATCATCTCGCGAAACTTCCAGGTCGTGTCGACGTGCAGCAGCGGAAACGGCGGCTTGCCGGGATGAAACGCCTTCATCGCCAGATGCAGCAGCACCGACGAGTCCTTGCCGATGGAATACAGCATGACCGGCTTGCGGAACTCGGCCGCTGTCTCCCGGAGGATATGGATGCTCTCCGCCTCCAGGCGGCGGAGATGGCTGGCAGCGTGACGCTGCTCGCCGCCCGTTCTTTCAGCGAAGGCGGGTTCGGCGGTCGTGGGGCACTCCAGCATGCTGATCACGCGGCCTCAGCGAACCAGTCGCCGAACAGGTCCGCGGAGATTGCGGCATTGAGGCCGAGATCGCGAACGCATGCCGCGACCGAGGCTCGATAGGCGTCATTGACGCCGCAGCGCTCCAGAATTTCCAGCTGGGCTTCGCTCACCGAGGCCGTCGCGCGGCGCTGATAGCGATAGGCGCTGTCGGACGTGTGCAGATTGGGCACCTTGTAGATCGTCGCTTCGCTCGGAAAGATGACGCGTGCGTTGTTCGCTTGAACGTCCCCCGGTTCCCGCCATGACGTCACGGCATGCTCGGTGAAGCTGCTCGAAAGGCCGAGGCGATCGAACAAGACGCGCACCGAGGATAGAGCCTCCTTGCTCACCTCGTAGACGTAGTGGGTGACGGGAACGCCCTGTTGCCGGGCGTAGCTTGCGACGCGGGCCGCGCTGAGCGCGGCGACGACGTAGTGCCGCAGCAACGTATCTGCGGGCGCGCGCGAGATCAGCTTCTCGAGCCATGACGCCAGCGAACTCGCAGGCTCACGATCGAGCATGATGAGATGCAGGCGGTGCCGCGGATAGCCCGCGTCGATCAGGAGCTGCAACGGATTGAAAAAGCTCTCGGCGAGCACGTAGGGCCCGATCGTTTCCTTGCTGAAGATGTGCGGCTCGTCGGTCGCCGAGGGGATGACCCAGGGCGTCAGCGGACGGCCGACCAGCGCCTCGCGCAGGATCGCTTTCAGCGGTTGATAATATGAGGGCATGCCGGTCATGCCGAACAGATTGCTGAGAGCAGTCGATCCGACCCTGGCCTTGCCGCATGCGAAATAGAGCATCGGAAAGTCTTGCGCGGAGCGATGCTGGAAATGTCCGGCGAGGCAGTCCGTCACTTCGCGCATCAACGTCGCGAGGGTGACGGTTCTGGTCTGGAATTCGCCCACTGGCGACAACGGCATGGTGTCGAGGGAATGATGCTGCTGCCGAACGAGATCGGCCATTCGTTCGAGCGAATCGGCTGTTGCGTCGATGTTCATGTTGGGGGACCCACACGGCTGGGAGTTCCACGAGCAATTGCTCGTGGGTTCTTATCCAACCTACAGTTGCTGACGGTGCCTAACAATTCCGGGCAATCCCGGAGGCGCGATCTCTATGCGACGAGCATCGGAGATATGTTGCCGCTTTGCGGATTCATGCCGCGCGCACCGTGTTGAGGAACTTCTCCACCTCGGTCTTCAACAGGGCACTTTCGCTGGAGAGCGAACGCGCCGATGTCAACACCTGTCCCGACGCCGCGCCGGTGGCGCTCGCGCCGTGACTGACCTGGGCGATCTTGTCCGCGACTTCCACGGTTCCCTTGGCGGCCTCGCTGACGTTTCGCGCAATCTCGGCCGTGGCCGCACCCTGCTCCTCGATCGTCGCAGCAATGGTCGTCGAAATATCGGAGATGCGGGCGATGGTCGCGCCGATCTCCTTGATTGCGCCGACGGAGTCCTCCGTAGCCGATTGCATGCCGGCGATCTGCGCGCTGATTTCCTCGGTCGCTCGCGCCGTCTGCGCCGCAAGCGCTTTGACCTCGCTCGCCACGACTGCAAAGCCGCGGCCGGATTCGCCGGCGCGCGCCGCCTCGATCGTTGCGTTCAACGCCAGGAGATTGGTCTGCTCGGCGATCGCCGTAATCAATTTGACGACGTCGCCAATTCGGCCGGCCGCCTTGAGCAGTTCATTGATCCGGATGTCGGTGCGCTCGGCCTGCTTGACCGCTTCGCCGGCGATGCGGCTGGAATCGTGGACCTGGCGGCTGATCTCGACGACCGACGTGCTCATTTCTTCGGCGGCCGACGCTACGGCTCCGACATTGGTCGACGCTTCCTCCGAAGCGGCCGCGACCATCCCGGAGAGCTGCTGAGTCTCTTCCGCGGTTCCCGACAGCGTGCCGGCGGCAGCCTCGAGCTGTTGGGAGGCTGCCGACACGGAGCCGATGATGCCACCCACGGCGGCTTCGAACACGCCGGCCAGCTTGGTCATCTCCTCCTTACGCTGAGCAGCGGCTGCAGCTTCCAGATTCTTCTGCTCGGCTTCCATCTGCTCGATGCGAATCAGATTTTCCTTGAAGGTCTGAGCCGCGCGAGCGTTGTCGCCGACTTCATCGCCACGGCGCGTGTAGGGGATCTCGACCGCCTTGTTGCCGCTGGCGAGCTGGAGGAGCACGTCGCCGATACGCCGGATCGGCCGGGCGATGTTCAACACGGAGAACACTGCGGACCCGATCAACGTGAGAACGACGAATACGCCGACGATCAATGCGAAATTGGCGACGCGATCCAGTTCGGCGAGCATCTCGCCCTTGCGGCGCGCGGCGAATTCGTTGGCAACGCCAACCAGATCGTCGATACGTTTGCCGACTTCGAGCGCTGCCGGACGCATAAGCTCGGCGAGAATGCTTGCCCTCGCCGCTTCGGCTGCAGTCCTGGCGCTGCCGGCGGCGCTGATGACGGTCTTTTGCGCGACGGCCAGTTCAATGCCGCTGGCCAGATACGCATCGACAAATTTCTTGGTCTCACGATAGGCGTCCTGGGTGACCTTCCGGGTCGCCCGCTCCGTCGCGGCATCGATTTCCGCACCGGCTTCGCTTGCTCGTGCGCGGAGATTCTCCAGGAGCTTGTCGACCTCTCCGGCCGTCGCAGCGGAACCGATCTCGAGAGCTGCGAGCTGCGCCCGCGCCATCGCGGTCTGCGTCGCCTGGGCATTGCCCTTGTTGAGATAGTTGATCGTGACCAGGCGATTGGATTCAGCAATCGACCGGTTCCCGAGCATCTGGTTGGTCAGCATGCCGCAGACCAGCACGATGCTCACGCCCGTCACGATGCCGAGCTTCGTTCCAATGCGAAATCTGAAAGACCTCACCGCAATCTCCTCGCGTTACCCGTAACACGTATTCGCAACCAATGATTGAGATTTGGGTAATATTCGCGGATCTCCAGTAGAACTACGGCTGACGTAGTGGGGACCGGAACTTTCTTGCAGAGGTTGTTGCCGGTTCTGGCCTGCTGCAGCCCCGCTTGTGAGTTCCCCGACTCAGTCTTAGCGTGAGTTGATGCGTTTCCCCGATCGTCCCAGTTCCTATCGGCCACAGTTCAGCGGTTCGCCGTTCGGTCGGCACTTCTCCGGATTGTTGCCGTGGATGTTCGTGGTGGGCATCGTGCTGGCCGTCGTGCTGACGTTCCGCCATGGAACGGACTGGCTTGTTCCGCGGAGCGATGGCGACCGCACCGGGGATGCCGAGATCGTTCTCCGGCAGGCGGGCCATCCCGATGTCCGCGAGCCCGTAGACGTCGTTCGCACCATCGACGGCGATACGTTTCTGGCGCGTGTTCGTCAGCGCGACGGCCGCGATCTCGTCGTGCGCGTCCGGCTGCGCGGCATTGATGCGCCCGAGCTGAAGGCGTCCTGCCAGGAGGAGCTGGACAAGGCGGAAGCAGCGGCCCGTGCGTTGCGCGGTCTGCTTGGCCAGGGCGGTGTGACCATCACCAATCTCGGCCCCGACAAATACGGCCGCGTGCTCGCCGACGTCGCGACCCGGCGGACGGCGAACGTCTCGGCGGCGCTGCTCGCCGGCGGTTTTGCGCGAAGCTACAATGGCGGACATCGCGACGGCTGGTGCGCACGCGGCTGGCGCTTCTGGTAACAAAAAGGCCGCGTCCGGAGACGCGGCCCTTTGCTGTCGCGGCTGATCGCGGGATCAGCGCGTCACGATCACCGTCGTGCCGACGGAGACGCGGCCGTAGAGATCGGTGATGTCGTCGTTGAGCATGCGGATGCAGCCATAGGACACGAAGCCGCCGATCGAACCCGGCACGTTGGTGCCATGGATGGCATATTCGCCGCCGGCGAGAGTCATCGCCGCGACGCCCATCGGGTTGCGCGGCGAGCCGCCCGGAATCATGTCGGGAATGTTGGGCTTGTCACGCTTGACCTCGGCCGGCGGTGCCCAGGCCGGGTTGCGATACTTCCCGTCGATCTTCGTCGTACCGGCCCACTGCTTGCCGGCCTTGCCAACGCCGACCGGATAACGCACGGCTTGGCCGTTACCGACGATGAGATAGAGCCGTCGCTCGCTGGTTTTGACCACAATGGTGCCGGGCGAATAGTCAGCCAGATGCGTCCCGACCATTTCCGGCCGCGCCTCTGCTGCATTCGACATCAAGACGCCAGCCCCGATGGTGGCGGCCATCGCCACCGCAATCCTCATCGACATCGATCTCCCCCTTGCCCCAAAACGGATCGTCCAGAATGACGCAGAACCCGGCAATCGCCGCCGCGCCAAGTCCTTGTGAGGGACATTCTTAACCGCGCCCGTTAACCGGATGGTTTCCACGCGCGGCCTCCGAAGGCCGGTCAGCAGGGGGAACAAAGGAAATGTTCGAAATAAAGTAAATGACCTGAAAACAACACTCGGCGGGAAAGATGCGGGCGCCGTGCGGCGCGCGCTGACAAGCGCGTGAGGATGTGAACGGCTGTTGTTTTGGGGAGCGCGTTGGAGGGTGATGCACTCTCGTGTCCCGGACGCGCTGCAGCGCCAAGGCGCATGCTGCGCGGAGCCAGGACCCAGCAGGCCGCACGTTCCCTCGTCAGATGGGCCCCGGCTCAGCAGCGCACCGCCAAAGAGGCGCTGCGCTGCGTCCGGGGCACGAGAGCCTGCCTTACGCCGGTCTACGATTCTGTCGGTTCTTGACGAGATCGTCGACCACGGCGGGATCGGCCAGGGTCGAGGTGTCGCCCAGGCTGCCCGGCTCGTCCTCGGCGATCTTGCGCAGGATGCGGCGCATGATCTTGCCGGAGCGGGTCTTGGGCAGGCCCGGCGCGAACTGGATCTGGTCGGGCGAGGCGATCGGGCCGATCTCCTTGCGCACCCAGGTCACGAGCTCCTTGCGCAGATCCTCGGTCGGCTCGATGCCGGCCATCAGGGTGACATAGGCGTAGATGCCCTGGCCCTTGATGTCGTGCGGGAAGCCGACCACCGCGGCCTCCGAGACCTTCTCATGTGCGACCAGTGCGCTCTCGACTTCCGCGGTGCCCATGCGATGGCCGGAGACGTTGATGACGTCATCGACGCGGCCGGTGATCCAGTAATAGCCGTCGGCGTCGCGTCGGCAGCCGTCGCCCGTAAAATACTTGCCCTTGTAGGTCGAGAAATAGGTCTGCTCGAAGCGGGCATGGTCGCCATAGACGGTGCGCATCTGGCCGGGCCAGGAGCGGGTGAGGCAGAGATTGCCCGACGTTTCGCCCTCCAGCACCTTGCCGTCGGCGTCGACAATCTCGGGGACCACGCCGAAGAACGGCTGCGTCGCCGAGCCCGGCTTCAGCTTGGTCGCGCCCGGCAGCGGCGTGATCAGGATGCCGCCGGTCTCGGTCTGCCACCAGGTGTCGACGATCGGGCAGCGGTCGTCGCCGACGACGCGGTGATACCACTCCCAGGCTTCCGGGTTGATCGGCTCGCCGACCGAGCCGAGCAGGCGGAGCGAGGCGCGCGAGGTCTTCTTCACCGGCTCGTCGCCCGACTGCATCAAGGCGCGGATCGCGGTCGGCGCGGTGTAGAAGATGTTGACCTTGTGCTTGTCGATGACGTTCCAGAACCTGGAATTATCAGGGTAATTCGGCACGCCCTCGAACATCAGCGTGGTCGCGCCGTTCGCCAGCGGCCCGTACAGGATGTAGCTGTGACCGGTGACCCAGCCGACATCGGCGGTACACCAGTAGATGTCGCCATCATGATAATCGAAGACGTATTGATGCGTCATCGAGGCGAACACGAGATAGCCGGCGGAGGTGTGCAGCACGCCCTTGGGCTGGCCGGTCGAGCCTGAGGTGTAGAGGATGAACAGCGGGTCCTCGGCGTGCATGTGCTCGACCGGGCATTCCGTCGTCACCATGGCCGCCGCCTCGTGATACCAGAGGTCGCGCGTCGGGTTCATGTCGACCTTGCCGCCGGTGCGCTTGACGACGACGACCCAGTCGACGCCATCGGTCTTGGCCAGCGCCGCGTCGACATTGGCCTTCAGCGGCACTTTCTTGCCGCCGCGCAGGCCTTCGTCCGCGGTGATGATGACCTTGGATTTACAGTCATTGATGCGCTGGGCGAGTGAGTCCGGCGAGAAGCCCGCGAATACCACGGAGTGAACAGCGCCGATGCGTGCACAGGCGAGCATCGCATAGGCCGCTTCCGGAATCATCGGCAGGTAGATGGTGACGCGGTCACCCTTCTTGACGTTACGGGTGCGCAGGATGTTGGCCATCCGGCAGACCTCGTCGTGCAGCTCCTGATAGGTGATGTGCTTGGACTGCGAGGGATCGTCGCCTTCCCAGATGATCGCGGTCTGGTTGCCGCGCTTGGCGAGATGCCGGTCGATGCAATTGTAGGCGACGTTGAGGATGCCGTCCTCGAACCATTTGATCGAGATGTTGCCGGGCGCGAACGAAACGTTCTCGATTTTCGTGGGCGCGTGCATCCAGTCGATGCGCTTGGCCTGCTCCGCCCAGAAACCGTTGGGGTCCGAGATCGAGCGAGCGTACATCTCCTGGTACTTGGCCTGGTCGACCCAGGCGCGCTTCGCCCACTCCGCGGGGACGTCGTAGATCTTCTCGGACATGCTTTCCCTCCACATACGGCAGGCCGAACGCTAGCGACTGGCGAGCCGACTTGATCATTGACTGATTATGCGTCGGGCTAACCGGGCCCGACAAGGAGCACAAGCTGGACCTTCGGCGGGCCGCCGACCATGCGGAGGATCAAGGCCACCTGCTGCGATTGTCGCAGATCTGAAACAGGCCCGTGGGCGGCTTTCACTGAGTTTACTCAGACCATGGAGCAAGCCTGCGCAGAGCCTCCATGCATTCCGGGAGGTATTTAGAAACCGCCTGTCACTGATTCGGGACTCGCAATACGGTTCGGAACACCCTAAATGGCCAACCCGGGTCCGAAGAGACCCCTTGGAACAAAAATCAGAACAGCGGCATTGACCGGTAACAGACAGGGCTAAGGCATAAGACTATGATGGATCAGCAGAATCTCGGGACGATACGGCCCGCTTCGGCCGATCCTGCTGCCATTGCGCTGGCCAAAGCCCTCGGACAGTGGCCGAAACCGACCGGTTTCAGGCGTCCCAGCCCCAAAAAGACCTACGACACCGCGCCCGCGACGGTCGAGGCGCTCGCCAAGGAGCTTGGCCTGCGGCTCGGCGACCAGAATGAGCTGACCATCCGCCGCATCAAGCGCGGCAAGGGCTATTCCTTCGTCCGTCCCAACGGCGCGCACATCCGCGACGCCCGCACCATCCGCCGGCTGCATTCCATGGCGGTGCCGCCGGCCTATCGCGAGGTGCGCTACTCGGCCGATCCGAGCTCGCATCTTCAGGCCGTGGGCCGGGATGCGGCGGGCCGGCTGCAATATCGCTATCACGCCGATTGGGAGAAGGTCCGCGAGCATCGCAAGGCGCATCGCCTGGAGAAGCTCGTCGGCGCGCTGCCAAAGATCCGGCGCAAGGTTTCGGCGTTCCTGTCGGGCGACGAGCCGACGCGTGAATTCGCGCTCTCGGCCGTGATCGAGCTGATCGCGCGCACCGCGATCCGCCCCGGCAACGAATCCTACGCCCGCCTCAACGGCACGCGCGGCGCGACCACGCTCTTGAAGTCCAACGTCACGCTGGAAGACGATTGCTTCGTGCTGACCTTCAAGGCCAAGGGCGGCAAGGCGGTACGCAAGGAGTGCGACGCGGCCAAGCTCGTGCGCGCCATCGGTATTCTGCAGGGCGTCCCCGGCAAGCGCATGTTCCAGTATCGCGATGCCTACGGCATCGTGCGCGCTGTCAGCACCACGCAGGTGAATGCGTTCCTGCGCGAGATCGCCGGCATCAAGATCTCGCTGAAGGATTTTCGTACGCTGATGGCCTCGGCCGTCGTCGTGGAATCGCTGTCGCGGATCACGCCGGCGACCAGCCAGCGCGGCCGCAAGAAGCAGGTGCTCGACGCGATCCGCGCCGCCGCCGACAAGCTCTCGAACACGCCGGCGATCTGCCGCAAGAGCTATGTCCACGACACCATCGTCACCGCCTTCGAGGACGGAATCCTCGAACGTTTTGCGGCGACCATGAAGGGCCAGCGCTCGCAGGCAAGGCGCGAGCAACTGCTGGCGCAGGTCGTCGCGACCGCGGCGGTGTAACGGGCCAAGGCAGCGCCGGAGGATGGGCAAAGGCGCTTAGCGCCGTGCCCACCTCTCCAACCGCAGGATGGTGGGCGCGCGACGCTCTGCCGACCCCACAGAGCTACGGCTTGGTCGAGACGCCGTTATCGGGACCAGCATCGCCGCCCGCGGCTGCGATCGTCAGCCGACCCAGATAATGCCCCCACCCCGTCGCGTGCGCCGCGGCCTGCGCTTCGCTCGGCAGGCCGCTATGGGTCATGCGCAGCAGCGTGCCGCCATCGCGTTCGATCAGGTCGATCTCGATCAGGCTGGAGCCCGGCGGCACTTCCTGGCCGCCCTCCCAGCCGAACGTGTAGGCCAGACGGTGCACCGGCACGACCTCGCGGAAAGCACCGCGGGCGACGCCGCCGCGCGGGCCGACGCCCCTCAGCAGATAGAGCCCGCCGGGATGCGGCTCCGTGGTCGCGTCGGATCCCATCCAGCTCAAGATCTTTTCGGGGTCGGTCAGGTAAGCGAAAACGGTCGCGCGTGGCGCTGCGATATGGGTCTCGCGTCGCACGATGAACGGTTCAGTCATGGGCCATCATCCCTTCGCTGACATCACGACATGGCGGCGCCCGGGCGGCCCGTCAAGGATTGCCCGTGACAAACCCGGCCCGCCTTCGTCATGATCGGACCATGCAGCTCTCGCCGACGCTCGCCTGGCTTGTCGATGTCGCCTCGGACAGTGCCGGGGCCGACCGCCTGCTCGCGGAACTCGGCGCTCATCTGATGGCCGACGGCGTGCCGCTCGCGGCGGGCGCCCTGACGCTGGAAGTGCCGCATCCGCTGATCGCGAAGCGAACTTGGCTGTGGCGTGCCGACAGCGGCCAGGTGATCGAAGCGCTCGGCTTCGCGCCGGGCGGGCTCGCACCGGATCCGCCGAACGATGCCGGTCGCCGCTGGTTACGCGACATCGCGCGCGGCGAGGTGCACGAAGACGCCGTCGGACGGCCCGACGGCCCGCTGCTCGGCTGGATCGGGCCGCGGCCGTTCACCGCAGATGAAATCGGGCAATTGCGTCAGGCCGCGCGTTTTGCTGCAACGCCCCTCGCCGTGCTCGCCGCGCGCGCCACGTTGCGGGCGACGCTGGATGCCTATCTCGGCAAGCGCAGCGCCGAGCGGGTGCTGGCGGCACCCCTGCGGCGCGATCTCGGCGAGACCATTCAGGCCGCGCTGCTCTATGCGGATTTGCGCAATTTCACGACGTTGTCGGACACCTCACCGCCTGGAGAGGTCATTGCCGCGCTCGACGCCTGGTTCGATCGCATCGCCGGCGCCGTTCACGCTTTCGGCGGCGAGGTGCTGAAATTCATCGGCGACGGCGTGCTGGCGATCTTTCCTGTGGTCGAGGCGTCGCCGCGACGGGCCTGCGAGGCCGCTTTGCGTGCGGCAGGTGCCGCCGAGGCCGGGATGGCCTATCTCAACGCCGAGCGCGGCGCCAAGGGCCTGCCGCCGCTGGCATTCGGTGCCGCGCTGCATCTCGGTGAGATGCTCTGGGGCAATATCGGCGCGGCCAATCGGCTCGATTTCACCGCGATCGGTCCCGCCGTCAATCTTGCCAGCCGCCTCGAGGGATTGTGCAAGGCGTTGGGAAGAACCGTGCTGGTATCGGGCGCGCTCGCCGCCGAGACGGACATGCCGCTGGTCGCGCTCGGATCGCATTCGCTGCGCGGCATCGCCGCGCCGTGCGAGGTGTTCGCTTTGCCGTGAGGTGAGAGACTACATCCCGCCCATCTTGCAGACGAGCTTCCACTCCTCCGCCGTCACCGGCTGCACCGAGAGGCGCGAATACTTCACCAGCGCCATGTCGGCGAGCTTCTTGTCGGCCTTGATCGCGGCCATCGTCACCGGAGTCTTCAAGGGCTTGTCGGCCTTGATGTCGACGCAGACGAATTTTTCGGTCTTGTCGGTCGGATCCGGATAGGCTTCCTTGATGATCTCCGCGATGCCGACGATCTCCTTGCCTTCGTTGGAATGATAGAAGAACGCCTTGTCGCCCTTCTTCATGGCGACGAGGTGCTGGCGCGCGGTGTAGTTGCGCACGCCGGTCCAGGCCTCGCCCTTGGCGCCCTTCGCCACCTGCTGGTCCCAGGACCACACCGACGGTTCGGATTTCACCAGCCAGTACGCCATATCTATTCCTCTGACTTGAAGGGGCGCGTCAGCAGCCCCGAGATCGCGGCGTCGATCGTGCTCCGGCCGCTCAGGATCGACGCGACCGCTTCTGATACCGGCATCTCGATGTTTTGCGAAGCTGCGAGTTCGACCAGCACCGGCGCAGTGAATTCGCCCTCGGCAAGCTTGCCGGCGGGCGGCTGCTCGCCGCGGCCGAGTGCGAGTCCGAGGGCGAAGTTGCGTGATTGCGGGCTCGAGCAGGTCAGAATGAGATCACCGAGGCCGGACAGGCCCGTCAGCGTCTCGCCGCGCGCGCCGAGCGCGCGACCGAGACGCGTCAGCTCGGCAAAGCCACGCGTCGTCAGCGCGGCCTGGGCGGAGGCGCCGAGCTTGCGCCCGACCGCGATCCCGACCGCAATCGCCAGCACGTTCTTGGCAGCGCCGCCGATCTCGACGCCGCGAATGTCGGTGGAGTGGTAAGGACGGAATGTCGGCGAGCCCAACGCTTGCACGAGCGCGCTCGCCAACGTCTCGTCGCCTGCCGCCAACGTCACCGCCGTCGGCAGACCGCGCGCGACGTCGTCGGCAAAGCTCGGGCCCGACAGGATAGCCGGCAGCGCGCTCGGCGCGGCTTCCGCGATCACGTCGGTCATGAATTTGTGGGTGCCGTGCTCGATGCCCTTGGCGCAGGCAATGACCGGTGCCGGTCGTACCAGATGCGACGCCAGCATGTTGACGGCGCCGCGGACATGCTGCGCCGGCGCTGCGATCAGCAGCATGTCCGCGCGCGACGCCTCGGCGAGATCGCTCGTGACAATGATCTCGGGCGGGATTCGGACGCCGGGCAGCCGCGGGTTGTCGCGCGTCGAGGCGATCCGCGCGGCATGTTCGGCATTACGTGCCCACAGCGTCACGGCGCGCCCCGCCCGCGCGGCCACGGTCGCCAGCGCCGTGCCCCAGGCACCCGCGCCGATCACCGCGACGGATTTGAACGCAGACATTTTAATATCCCGCCCGCGTCTTGCCGTAGCCTGCCGGCGCCGTTGCGTTGGCATCGAGCAGCCAGCGCGCCCGCGGTTGTGCATCCATCGTGTCGGTCATGCCGAGCGCGAGGCGCTCGGCGCCAGCCCAGGCGATCATCGCGCCGTTGTCGGTGCAGAGCTCGGGCGGCGGCATGATCAATTGTGTCCCGGCCTGCTTTGCGACGTCGTCGAGGGCGCCGCGGATCGCCTGATTGGCGGCGACGCCGCCGGCGGCGACGAGGGCGCGGGGCGCGCCGAACCGCTCGCGGAAGAGTTTTAGGCCGACACTCAACCGGTCCGCCGTCGATTCGAGCACGGCAGCCTGGAAGCTCGCGCAGAGATCGCTGATGTCCTGCGGTGTGATCTCGGCGAGCCGGCTCGCCTCGGTGCGCACCGCCGTCTTCAATCCCGACAGCGAGAAATTGGCGTCGGGTCTGCCCTGCATCGGACGCGGAAGAGCGAAGCGAGCGGCGTCGCCGCTTGCGGCCGCGCGCTCGACCTGCGGCCCGCCGGGATAAGGCAGGCCCAGCATCTTCGCGACCTTGTCGAAGGCCTCGCCGATCGCGTCGTCGACGGTGGTGCCGAGCCGCACATATTGTCCGACGCCGGTGACCGCGACGATCTGGGTGTGGCCGCCGGAGGCGAGAAACAGGCAATAGGGAAATTCGATTGCATCGGTGAGGCGCGGCGTCAGCGCATGCGCCTCCAGATGGTTCACTGCGACCAGCGGCGTGTCGTGCACCATCGCGATCGCCTTCGCGGTGGTGAGTCCGACGATGACGCCGCCGATCAGGCCCGGCCCCGCGGCGGCCGCGACACCGCCGAGCTGGCTGAAGCCGATTCCGGCCTCGCGCATGGCGCGATCGACGATACCGTCGAGCAGGTCGACATGGGCACGGGCGGCGATCTCCGGCACCACGCCGCCGAAGCGGGCGTGCTCCTCGATCTGCGACCGCACGATATTGGACAGGATCTTGCCGCTGCCGTCGGACGCGCGCTCGATCACGGCCGCGGCGGTCTCGTCGCAGGTGGTTTCGATGCCGAGTACCAGCATTGGCGAATTGTTATCCAATTTGCGCCCTTGCGCTCATCCGTAAAGCAGAGTTCTGGTACGTCCGGTAGCATTCCGGGGCCGGATAGCGCAATCGGTCATGCGTCACCGCCAATTGGTTCGGGAACACCAGCGATGTCCATTCTTGTCACACGGCCGCATCCCGACAATGAAGCGACGGCGGAAAGTCTGCGCGCGCGCGGGCACGAGGTGCTGCTTGCGCCGGCGCTCAAGTTCGAGCCGGTCGCCTTTCACGACGAAGGTGAAGCTCCCTACGGTGCCATCCTCGTCACGTCGGCCAACGCGATCCGTGCCGTCGCGCCACAATTGCGGGACCCTGGTCTCCTGGAGCTGCCGCTGTTCGCGGTCGGCGAACATACGGCCGCTGCGGCGCGCGACGCCGGCTTTGTCCGGGTGATCGTCGCCGGTGGCGATGCCGCCTCCTTGCGCGACAAGGTGATGCAGAGCGCCCGCGACAAGGTGCTGAAGAAAAAGAGCACGCTGCTGTATCTCGCGGGCGCGGATCTGTCGCGCGACCTCGGCGGCGAGCTCGACGCGGAGGGCTTTTCCGTGGTCACGCAGACGACCTATCGGATGATTCCGGTCAAGCATCTGCCCCGCGCGGTCTGCGAGGGCTTTGCCGCTCACGGGGTCGAGGCGGTGCTGCACTACTCCCGGCGCAGCGCCCGGGCGTTCCTGGATGCGGCCAGGGACGAAGGCGTCGAAATCTCGGCGCTCGCCATACCACATTGCTGCTTGTCCGCGACGGTCGCGAGCGTGCTGCGCGACGCTGGCGCGTCACAGGTCCTGGTGGCGGAGACGCCGGATGAAAACGCCCTGTTTGGCACCTTGGAGCGTGCTTTGCGCACCCGTTTGGCGTAAGAGGTCGGGTCCGAATCCGACGCAATCTGATCTACCCAGGTATGGAAGTGTGAGGAACCGTCACGATGGCCGACGACAAGCCTGAAGACGCAGGATTGGCGCCCGACAGCGGTCGTGCCAAGCGCATTCCGCCCACCATTGATCTTGAAGCCACCGAAGTCTCGACCCAGCCACAGGAGACGGCGGTTGAGCCGGAGGCCGCGCCGGCGCCGGAACAGGCTGCGCCCGAGCAGGCAAATTCCGACAAGGTTGACGCAGAGCCGGAGCCCGTCGAAGCGCAGGCTCCCGTGTCGTCGGTTTCGCCCTGGGTCATTGCGCCGCTCTCCGGCGCTGTCGCAGCAACGGTGGTCATCGCGGTCGGCTGGATGCTGGGTTGGCCCGCCGTGCAGGCACCGCCGGCGGCGCCGCAAGTCACCACGGCGACGGTCGATGCGCTGAGCGGCCGTGTTGCGGCGGTCGAAGCCAGGGCCGGCAAGCCTGTCCCCGATCCGGCTATGGCGGCGCGGATCGACGCGCTGGAGAAGTCCGCAAACAGCTTGCGCAGCGACGTCGCCAATCTACGTACGCAGTTCGACAAGACCGCGAACGCGCTGAACGACACGAAGTCGAGCCCCGCCGCGGCCGCGCCCGATCTTGCCGCGCTCAACGAGCGCATCGCGCAGCTCGAGCGCGCCAGCAAGACGGAGCGGGCCGAGCTCGCGCAACAGGGCGAGAAGATCGCCGATGCAAAAGCCAGGGATGACAAGCCGCTGCGCTTCGTGGTGGCCGCGGCGCTGCTCGACGTCGCCGTTCGCCATGGCGATCCCTACCAGTCGCAGCTGTCCGCGGCGCGCACGCTTGCCGCCAAGCCTGACATGCTCAAGCCGCTCGACACGTTTGCATCGTCGGGCATCCCGACGCCGGTCGCGCTGAGCCGCGAGCTGCTCACCATCGTGCCGAAACTGTCGCCGCCGGCGGAAGCCCCGGCCGCGAGTGCCGGCATCGTCGAGCGCCTTCAGGCAGGCGCGTCAAAACTGGTCCGCATCGAACGCACTGACGGCGTGGGCAACGACCGTGGCGCGATCGTGGCACGCGTCACGGCGGCCGCGCTGCGCAATGATTTCGTGGAAGCGCGGCGCGAGCTCAAGGCGCTGCCCGAGGCCGATCGCGCACCGGCACAGGCCTGGCTCGACAAGGCCGATGCCCGCGACGCCGCGCTCGCCGCCTCACGCAAATTCGCCGACGATGCGATGGCGGATCTCGCCAAATCTGCTCAATAAAGGTTCGCGCAACAATCAGCGCGTATAGGGATCGTCATGCTTCGCATCGTCCTCTTCCTCGTCCTGATTGCGCTGGCGGCGGCCGGCGCGGCCTGGGTTGCCGACCAGCCCGGCGAAGTGGTCTTGACCTGGGGCCCCTGGCGCGCCTCGCCGACCATTCCAGCGTTCGTGCTGCTTCTCGGCGTCTTCGCCGTCGCGGTCGTCCTGCTCTGGAGCATCCTGACGACGATTTGGCGTATGCCGGGGCGTCTGCGGCGGCGCCGCCACGACAAGCGCCACGCGAAGGGCCGCCACGCCATCACGCACGGCCTGCTCGCGATCGGCCATGGCGACACCGCGCTGGCCCGCCGTCACGCCGAGGCTGCGCGGCGGCACGCGCCGAACGATCCGCTTGCGCTGCTGCTGCACGCGCAGTCGGCGCAGCTCGAAGGCAATCGCGATGAGGCGCAGCGCGCCTTCCGCGCCATGGCCGAGCGCGAGGACACGCGGCTGCTCGGGCTGCGCGGCCTGTTCATCGAGGCGCAGCGTGCCGACGATGCGGTCGGCGCGGTGATGATCGCGGAGGAAGCGATCAAGCTGTCGCCGTCCTCGACCTGGGCCTCGCATGCGGTGCTCGGCTTCCGCTGCGCGCGCGGCGATTGGAGCGGCGCGCTCGCGATCCTCGATTCGAATTTGTCCGCAGGCCTGATCGACAAGCCGGCCTATCGCCGCCAGCGCGGCGTGCTGCTCACGGCGCGCGCGCTGGAATTGGAAACCATGGACCGCGACGTCGCGCGCGAGAGCGTGATGGAAGCGATCAAGCTCGCGCCGACCCTGGTGCCGGCTGCGGTGCTCGCCGCGAAATTCGAGAGCGAGGCGCATCAGGTGCGCCGCGCTATGAAGCTGGTCGAGGCCGCTTGGCTCGCCAATCCGCACCCCGATCTCGCCGATGCTTACGCCCATGTGAAGCTCGGTGATTCCGCGCGCCAGCGCCTGCAGCGGGTCGAGACGCTCGCGGCCAAGACGCCCGCCGACAAGTCAGGCCATGTCGAGGGCCAGCTCGCGATCGCGCGTGCCGCGATCGACGCCTCCGAATTCGCCCGCGCACGCGAGGTGCTGGCGCCCTACGTCAATGACCCGACCCAGCGCGTTGCGCTGCTGATGGCCGAGATCGAGCGCGCCGAACACGGCGATAGCGGCCGCGCCCGCGCCTGGACCTTGCGCGCGGTGCGCGCCCGTCACGATCCCGCCTGGACTGCGGACGGTTACGTCAGCGACCGCTGGCGCCCGGTCTCCCCGGTCACCGGCCGGCTCGATGCGTTCCAGTGGCAGACGCCGGTCGCCAGCCTGCCCTCGGACAAAGGCACCACGATCGAATCCTCGGCCTTCGAGGAGGCCATGCTGGCGGCCCCGCCGCCGAAGCGCGTGACGGTGGCTCCCAGCGAAAGCCCGGCGGAACCGGCAGCAGTCGAGCCCGAGCCAGCCCCCGTGCCGGCCGCCCAGGACAATTCGCCTCCGAACGCCAAAGAAGAGCCGGCCGCAGTGGCCGCCGCCGAACCGGTCCAGCCGGCTCCCGAGCCCGCCGAATCATCGCCGCCGGCGGCGACACCGGTGTTCCGGACCCGCGCCGATCTCGGCAAACCCGCGCCGGCGCCGATTCCCGCGGTCGTCCCGATCGTCCGGGCTCCCGACGATCCCGGGATCGACGACGAGGGTCCGAGCGATGAATTTACGGAACAAATCGGCACGCCCAAGGCCCAGGCCGGCGGCTGGCGCGGATTCTGGTCCCGCTGGGGCGCGTGAGCCGCATTTCGAAGCCGGCTTGTCCTTGCCAATTCGGGCCATGCCCGATATCAGGAGCGCGCGTATCGGGGCCGGCATCGCCCGGGCCCCGGCAGGGTTCGCCGCAATAGCTCAGTCGGTAGAGCACGTCATTCGTAATGACGGGGTCGGGGGTTCGAATCCCTCTTGCGGCACCAGCGCCTCGGTTCATCCCGGTCCTTCCAACCAGCGCCAGCGCTTTGCTCCTTGAGGCCGGCCCGCGCGTTGCGCTCCGCCCTCGTGTCACTACGATGCGTGGGGACGGAAATGCGCGCAACGGGGCAAGTGGTGGGTACCGAGACGACGGCCAGGACGAATTGGATTGCATGGCTGCGGATCTTCGGCTTCGTCAGTCTCACCGCCGGCATCACCGCCATCGTCGCCGCGAGATCGCTCGATACCTCGCAGCTGCGCGGGCGGTTGTCCGTTCCCCCGCTTTATGACGACGTCTCCTATTTCCTGGATGCCATCAGGTGGATGAATGCGGTCGGTGACCGGAGCATCGCCGCAAGTAGCTGGACTCTGCTTCACGACCACGCGCCGTTTTCGACGATGGTGGCGATCACGGGATTTGCGCTGTTTCCCGGCAGCTTCATCGGGCCTTATCTCGTCCACGCCGTATTGGTCTTTGCATTTCTGCTCGGGATCGTCTGGCTGGCGTGGCGGCGGCCGGTGCTCGAGATCGCGGCGTGCCTGATCGCGGTCGCTTGCGTCCCGGTGCTGTGGCACACGGTGACCGAGGCGCGACCGGATCTGCCGTCGGGTCTTGCCATTGGCCTTGCTGCCGGGGCGATCGTTCACCGCGGCGTGCTCGATCGGAGCGCACGTGCCCTGGCCGGTCTCGGCATTGCCTGCGCACTGGCCGTCAGCATCAAGCCGACCGCGTTCTTTGCCACGCTCGCTCTGCTCGGCAGTTCATTTGCGATCCGGCTGTTCGTCGATTGCCTGGAGGCGGGCGGATTGCGCATCTCGATCCGCAAGGCGCTCGCTGCGCTGCTGTGGTTCGTGCTGCCGCTGCTTGCGACAACGGCCCTCTTGATCGGGCCTGCACTGGTCGAGACCGTCACCTACATCCTTCACGTTTTCGTCGGTCAGCGCGACCTCTGGACGACAGGCGAAAGTTTCTCGGCCGGTTTGCTGCGCTTCTCGATCGGCGGAGAAGGTCAGTTCGGCCTGCATTACTGGTTCGCCATCGGGACGGGCCTGATGCTGCTGCGTCTGGTGCTGGCGGTCATCTGCGGAAGCGCCGCGCTGCGCGACGCCGTCGTTCTGCTCGCGGCTGTGCTGATCGCCTATGCCATTCCCTCCGTCGCGGCGATCAAGACCTATTATTTCGGCGCGATGTTCTATGGCGTGTTCATCGTCGCGATGGTGCTCAACGGCTGCGCCAGCATGGCGCTCATTGAAGAGCTGCTCATCCGTTTCGGCCTCCGCAACGACATCCGCCGCTACCTTCTCACCGCCTGTCGGGTGCTGGCGCTCGCCTTTGTTCTTCAGCTCTTTCTCAGGCACGTCGTCATCGGTCAGATCAGCACGGCGACACCGCTCAGCGCGCAGCAGCAGGAGAGCATCCGCCGCGCGACCGGACGGCTCTGGTCGCTGCTGCGCGAGATCAAGCCGCAAGCGCCCGGCCCGCTCTATGTCGGCTTCTCCAGCCCTTATCCGGTGACGTCGGCGGCCATCCAGCTCTACGCGGCGCAGGCGAAGATGAATCTCGTCGTACGCGACGAGCTGTATTTCCGGAGCGCGCAGGAAACGGGCGATGCATTGTTGAAGTCGGAGATTCTCGTGCTCTCGAGCTCGATCCAGCACACGCTGGTCGGGCCGCGCGTCGGCGATGAGCTCATCGCCCGCATGGACGCGGAGAAGGGCGTTTGCCTGCTCGACAGCAAGAGCTTTCCGGACGTGACTCTGCGGGTGTATCGGCGCGGGTGTTGAGCGCAGCCGGCCGGTTCGAAATTGTACCGCGATTGTGTGAGGCCAATCACTTAACCCCACGCGCATCCCCCGTAATGTCCCGGTCACGCCAACACGGGGAGACTTTCACATGCGCAAGATCATTCTGGTTGCCGCCATGGTCCTGACCGCCGCATCCGCCCAGGCGGACGGCTCCCGCAGCCTGTCGCTGTCAGCGTCAGGCGCTCAGGCACCGGCTCCGCTGACCACGCCGACGTCGGCGACTACGGCACAAGTGAGCGAGCCAGCGCCGGCCACCGAGGCGCCGAAATATTCCGACCGTCCGCCGGCCGTGTCGCTCTCCGCGCCACCGGCCACCACGGCCGCACCTGCGGCGGCCGCGCCTGCCACCGCCGCGGCGCCCGCCGCGACGGCCAAGCCCGCCACCAGGAAGACCGCAAGGGCGGACAAGCCGAAGCCCAAGCGCAGCTGGACCGAGCGCCGCATCATCAGCGAGCTGCACCGCCACGGCATCTATTGGTAAGCTGCCTGCCCAAAGCAAATGGCCGGGCAAAAGCCCGGCCATGCGCATTCCCGCCTTGGTGGTCGCGTTTACTGCGAGACCGTCTGCACCACGCTCGAGATCGGACGCGTATTCGTGCTCGCGGTCGGCACCTTCATGTCCTTCATGATCGCTTCGTCATATTCCGGCAGCGTCTGCAGCGGCGCCTTGGCCTTCATCTGCACGACCTTGTAGCCGCCGGCCTTCAGCCGCGCGAGCAGCGTCGGCAGGGCGATGCCGGTGTTCTTCTGGAAATCGTGCATCAGAACGATGCCCTTGCCGAGCTTGTCCAGCCGCGTCATCACCGTCTCGACGATCTTCTCCGGCGTGGCGCCCTTGCGGAAGTCGAAGGAGTCCACGTCGGTCGAGAACATCGCGACGTTGCGGGTGCCGAAATAGCTCACGATCGCCGGATTATGCTGAAGCTGCGGGAAGCGGAAGAACGGCGCAGGGTTGGCACCGAGCGCGAATTTCACCGCGCTGATGCCCTTCTCGACCTCGTCCTTGGCCATCTGCTCGGTCATCTTCTTGCCGTTCAGATTGACGTGCGACCAGGTGTGCGTGCCGACCGTATGGCCCTGGGCCAGCACCTGGCGCAGGATTTCCGGATGATAGGTCGCGTGCTTGCCGACCGAGAAGAACAGGCCCTTGGTGCATTCATCCGCGAGCGCCTTCAGCACATTCGGCGTGTTCACGGGCCAGGGACCGTCGTCGAAGGTCAGCACGACCTCCTTCTCGGTGAGGAAGTCGAACTGCTTGAAATGATCGAAGCCGAAGCCGGGGCCGCCGGTGGTGTCGATCTCGACAACGCGGGAGACGCCCAGCGCATTCGGATTGGCGCAGGCCTGCTTCGGCTGCACCGGCATGACGGGAGCGGGCGCAGGCGCCTGGGCCATCGCCGCCGGCTTGGCCGCAACCGTCGCGGTGGTCTCGACGTCATCCCTGGCGGCGAGCTTCGCCGGCGCCGGCAACGGATCGGCAGCACGGGCGGCAATTGTCTTGGGAGCGCCCTGATCGGCGCGCGCGGAATAATAAAACCAACCGCCGGCGGCGATCACGACCGCCGCAACTACACTGGCCAGCATCAGGCCCAACGCATTACGCATCGCTACTCTTTCCAATTACGCAACCAAACCTGCGGAATTTCCCGCGCGACGAGCCATTAATGCGAAGTAACAGTTAACGTGACACCAACACGACGGCGGTTGTGGAGGAATTTCAGGGCGGTGCGCCAATGTGACTGAGATCACAATCGAGGCGGGCCGCGTGACTGTCATCACAGTGGAAACTGTTTTGCTGGAGCATCGTAGTTCCCATCAACAACGGGCGCCGTTGCGACGGCGCCAATGGGAGCCTCAAATGACCAAGTCTTCTGACACCAAGTCCTCTGACACCAGGTCCTTTAGCACCACGTCTCTGAACACCAGGTCGTTGACCAGCAGGATCCGCGACACAAGCCTGGCTCTGGGCTTTGCCGCCATCGTCTCTCTGATCTCGACGACCTCGAGCTTCGCCTTCTCGGCCGAGGCGCAGCAGATGTGCACCGGCGATGCCTTCCGCCTGTGCTCGTCGGAAATCCCCAACATCCCGAAGATCACGGCATGCATGATGAAGCATCGCTCGGACCTGAGCGCCGGCTGCCGCGCGGTGATGGACAAGGATCTCGCCAAGGGCGCCTCGCGCAAGGTCGCTGACGCCCAGGACAGTCAGTAACAGCGCACGACCACATCGTCGTGTGATCAGCTCCCTTCGCGATGTGCCCCGGCGTCAAGCCGGGGCCACGCGGCGGCGCGGCTCCTGCTCGCAATAAAGCGTTGCAGGTGTGGGATCATCGCACTAGCTTCCCCGCACGTCCTTCCGGGCAAGAGGCATTACGCGATGACCAGATTTCTTTTCGTTATTTCTCTGCTCCTGTGCGCATCGAGCGCCTCCGCCCAACAGCAGCCCGGCCATGATGCCTGCGCGCGCGATGTCTCGCGCTTCTGCCGTGCCGTGATGAACAATGGCGATGGCGCCGTGCTCGCCTGCCTGAAGCAGAACCGCACGAAGCTGAGCAAAGGCTGCGACAAGGTGCTGACCGAGCACGGGCAGTGATGGTCATTCCGGGCTCGCGCCTGACGGCGCCCCCCGGAATGACGACGTCTACGTGCTGCTTCCCGCTGCGGTCGCGACCACCGGCAGCACCTCGGCGCTGGCGCGGTCCGGCGTGTCTTCCTTCCAGCGCACCGAACCGAACGGGCGCTCCAGCATGCGGCGGATCCGCACCGGCTCGGGGCCGATGTGGAAGGCGATCGCCTCCTGGTGCAGCGCGCGTTCGCTCTGGGTCGAGCGGTTGCGCTGGCGCAGATAGTCGAACCAGGTCGGACAGTGGTAGCGCTCCGTCCACAATTCAGGATCGGCGATGTCGCGGGCGATCGACCAGCCATAGGCGCCGTTGCGCTGGCGGGAGAGCTGCACGTCCTGCATCACGTTGTGGAAGGCGCGCGCGTTGTCCTGCGCGACGCGATATTCGATCTCGACCACCAGCGGGCCGCTGCGCCCGGTCAGGGACAGCTTCACCTCGGGGTCGGCGAGCACGTCGGCATCCTCGTTGCGGGCACCGACGCGCGGCATCGTCAGCCAAAGCCCGAGCAGCGGCGAGATCAGCATCAGGCCAGCCGCGGTCAGCAGCGCGACCTCGACACCGGCATAGTCGGTGAGATGGCCCCAGCCCCAGGCGCCGATGGCGATGCCGCCGGAAATCGAGGCCTGGAACGCCGCGAGCGAGCGGCCGGCGACCCAGCGCGGCGCCGAAAGCTGCACGCCGATATTGAACAGTGCAATCGCAGCCATCCAGACCGCGCCGGCCAGCACCAGCGCCGCCGCCGTCAGCACCGGCTCCGTACTGAGGGCGAGCGCAGCCATCGCGAACGCCATCGAGATGGTGCAGGCGCGGATCGCGGCCTCGCCGCTCATGCGCTTGCGCAATTCGTGGATGTTCAGCGCGCCGATCACGGCGCCCATGCCGAAGGCGCCGAGCATGATGCCGTAGGTCTGCGCGCCGCCATGCAGGAGGTCGCGCGCGACCAGCGGCATCAGCGCCATGATGGCGCCGCCGATCAGGCCCATCACCAGCGTGCGCAACAGCACGATCTTGATCGGCGGCGAATTGGTGATGTAGCGGAAGCCCGACACCATGGCCCGGTTGAGCTTTTCGCGCGGCAGCCGGGAGGGCTCGGTGCTGCGCCGCCAGAGCAGTAGCACCACCAGCAGCGGCAGATAAAGGATCGCGTTGCAGGCGAAGGCCGCGACAGCGCCGAGGGCGGCGACGATGACGCCGCCGACCGCGGGACCGAAGCTGCGCGCGATGTTGTAGCTGATGCCGTTCAGCGCGACGGCCGAAGGCAGCGCATCGGGCGGCACCTGCTCGCTGACCGAAGATTGCCATGCCGGGCCGAACAGCGCGTTGCCGCTGCCGACCACGAAGCAGAAGGCCAGAAGCAATTCGGGGCTGATCAGGTTGAGGCCGGCCAGCACGGTGAGCGCGCTTGCGCCGATCAAAGCAATCATCAACGAGACCAGCGTGACGATGCGGCGGTCATACATGTCGGCGATGGCGCCGGCCGGCATCGAGATCAGCATGATCGGCAGCATCAGGGCGGTCTGCACCAGCGCAACCTGGTCGGCCGATGCCGCCATCTGCGTCATCGCCCAGGCCGCGCCCACGCCCTGGATCAGCAGGCC
The DNA here is from genome assembly GCF_058314695.1 of Bradyrhizobium sp. T-12. Lineage (NCBI taxonomy): Bacteria > Pseudomonadati > Pseudomonadota > Alphaproteobacteria > Hyphomicrobiales > Nitrobacteraceae > Bradyrhizobium > Bradyrhizobium sp. T-12. Next base: position 294,457 of record NZ_CM177756.1, read on the forward strand.
GAGATTGGAGAGCAGGCTGGCGAGCCAGATGCGCCGGAACACGGTGTAGCGCAACGGCGCGGTGATGCCGTCGGCGGCCATTTTCTGACGGTTTGGCTGCTCGGTCATATCCCCTTCCATATGGGCTGGCAGAACGGGTTTCGGGCGATTCCGGCAATTTCTTTGATGCCTGCGAAAGTCCTTCGCTGTCCAGTGGTTAGGCCGCTATAAGCGGTGCAAAGAGGCGGTTTGCCGGGGAGGAACAGATGAAGCTGTCACGACGGACGATCGTGCTGGGGGCTGGCAGCTTGCCCTTCGCAACTGCGAGCTTGCGGACCGGGGCATTCGCCCAGGCCGCGCCGGCTACGCCGGGCAATGAGGTGCCGCCGATCCTGTTCGTGCACGGCAATGGCGACTACGACGCGCTCTGGATGACCACGCTGTGGCGGATGGAATCCAACGGCGTCGCGCGCGATCGCATGATGGCGATCAATTTCACCGATCCCAATGCGCGTACCGACGACAAGGTCGAGCAGGCGAACCGCTCCTCCACCGAGGACCAGCGCCGCGAGCTCACGGCTGCCATCGCCGAGCTGAAGCGCCGGACCGGCGCGGCGCGGGTCGCACTGGTCGGCAGCTCGCGCGGCGGCAATGCGATCCGCAACGTCATCAAGAACGGCGGTGTCGCCGATGTCAGCCACGCCGTTTTGTGCGGCACGCCCAATCACGGCGTGTTCGCAACCGACGATCAGCAGAACAACGAGTTCAACGGCCGCGGCCCATTTCTGCGCGGCCTGAACGAGGGCGAGAGCGAGGTGACGCCGGGCGTCGCCTTCCTGACGCTGCGCAGCGACGGCATGGACAAATACGCCCAGGCCGATGGCCGTTTCATCGGCAAGCCCGGCACGCCGACCGGCGTCACCAATGAAGGGCCGGAGCTGAAGGGCGCAACCAACCTCGTGCTCGGTGCGCTCGACCATCGCGAGGTGGCGTTCCACCCGAGGGCGTTCCGCGAGATCTACAAGTTCATTGCCGGCCGCGAGCCCGCGCGCATCGCGATCCTGCCGGAAGCCAATGTGAAGTTGGGCGGCTTGGTCACGGGTACGCCCGGCGGCGTGTCGACCAACCGTCCGGTCGCGGGTGCAACCGTCGATGTCTTCCGCGTCGATCCTGATACCGGTGAGCGCAAGGACGGCGCAGTGTACAGCGCGCAGACCGGCGCCGACGGTCGCTGGGGCCCCGCGCCGGTCGATCCCTCCTGGTCGCTCGAAATCGTGCTGACGTCGCCTGGCGCGCCGATCACGCACATCTATCGCTCGCCGTTCCCGCGCTCGTCCGACGTCGTCCATTTGCGCGCCGCACGGCCGCTCGGGCCGGCCGACAAGGACGCCGGCGCGGTCGTCATCATGTCGCGGCCGCGCGGCTATTTCGGCCTGCCGCGGGACGTGGTTCTATTCGACGGAAAGCAGCCGGCCGACGTCAAGCCGGGCGTGCCGACGGATTCGGCGGCAACATTGCGGCTTGCGGCCGGCGAGGTTGGACGTAACATCGTGGCTCAATTCGGCGAAGAGCGGATTGTGGCGCGGGCCTGGCCCGCTTCCGAGAACAGGATTGCGATTGCCGAGCTGACTTATTAGCTGTTGCCTGCGTCACATCAGCGGGAGAGAGCCATGAATATCGCCAGCGTGCGTCGGCCCATCATCCCTCCGGCTCCCCCGCGTGCGCCCGACGACATGTCGTTCTTCGGCCGGCTTGCCGTGATCCGGCAGAACATGATCGCGACCTGGGGACAGCGCGCCTATGAGGAAGACGTCATCAAGGGCCGCTTCTTCCTCCGCAACAGCTTCATCCTGAACCAGCCGGACGCGATCCGGCATGTCCTGCTGACCAACTACGAGAACTATACGCGCACGCCGGCGGGCATTCGCATGCTGCGTCCCGTGCTGGGTGACGGCCTTCTGATCGCGGAAGGCCATTCCTGGACGTTCCAGCGCCGCACCCTCGCGCCGGCCTTCACGCCGCGCGCCACTGCCAATCTCGTTCCGCACATGACGGCGGTGCTCGACGAGACCATCGCCAAGCTGGATGCGCGCACGGGCGAAGACCTCGACCTGCGCGAGATCATGCAGCGCATGACGCTGGAGATCGCCGGGCGCACGATGTTCTCGTTCGGCACGGACCGGCATGGCGCGACCTTGCGCAATTTCATCATGGAATATGCCGCGCGGTTGGGGCGCCCATATCTTCTCGACATGGTGCTGCCGGTGTCGTGGCCGAGCCCGATGGATTTTGCCCGCGCCCGTTTCCGCCAGCGCTGGACCGAGTTCGTCGCCATGCTGATCGCCGAGCGGCGCGGGGCCGGCAAGAAGGACGGCGCGCCGCCGCGGGACCTGTTCGATCTCATGGACGCGGCGCGCGATCCTGAAACCGGCAAGGGCTTTTCCGACGAGCAGCTCGTCGACGAGGTCGCGACCATGATCCTTGCGGGTCACGAGACCACGGCGACGGCGCTGTTCTGGGCGCTCTATCTGCTCGCGCTCGATCCGGACACGCAGGAGGAGATTGCCTCCGAAGCGCGCGGCGAGCATCTCGACAGCATCGCCGACATTGACCGGCAGAAATTCACCCGCGCGGTGATCGATGAGACCATGCGGCTCTATCCGCCGGCGTTCCTGGTCGCGCGTGCCGCGCGCGAGAAGGACAATGCGGCCGGAATCGAGATCGGCAAGGGCGACATCATCATGATCGCGCCCTGGCTGCTGCACCGGCACGAGAAGCTGTGGGATCAGCCGAACGCGTTCATTCCAAAGCGCTTCATGTCGGCGGAGGCGCCCGACCGCTTCGCTTATCTGCCGTTCGGCGCGGGTCCGCGCGTCTGCATCGGCGCACCGTTCGCGCAAGCCGAATCCGTGCTGGCGCTGGCCCGGCTGATCGGTGCGTTCCGTGTCGAACTCGCCGATCAGGCCGATCCCGTGATCCCGCTCGGCGTGGTCACGACCCAGCCGGACCATTCGCCCATGTTCCGCATCACGCGTCGGTGACGGGTCTCTCGTCTGGCCGATGGCGTGGTCCACCCTAGATAGAGTCTCGCCATGAGCGACATCCAGGCCCAGTTCTCCGTTCTGAAGCAGACCGCCGACGCGAAGGTGGTCGATGCGATCGTGCACCTCATCGAGGATGGCGAGGATCACGAGCTCAACCGCGTCAATGTCCTCGATTTCTCGACGGCGCACGGCCTCGACGAAGAGCACGCGATCTCCGCCTTCCTGCATTCGGCGCGGCTCGGGCTGTTCGATCTCGGTTGGAACGTGCTGTGCCCGGGGTGCGGCGGCGTGCTCGGCGCGCACTCGACGCTCAAGGCGCTCAAGCCCGACGACTATCATTGCGCCCTCTGCGCCTGCGGTTACAAGGCCTCCGTCGACGACCAAGTCGAGGTCTCCTTCACGGTGAACCCGCGTGTCCGCCGAATCGCGGCCCATGACCCCGATACGCTTCCGGTCTGGGACTATTTCAAGCAGGTGTTCTGGAGCTCCGGCGTCGACTTCAACAAGGAATCCTTCGCGGCGCTGGCCAACGAAGTGACGCTCGATACGATGGAGCTGCCGGCGGGCGAGAAGGCGACCATGTCGCTGCAGCTGCCCAATGACTTCGTCATCATCTTCGAGCCGGTGACGCACGCCGCTCATTTCATCGACGTGCAGGGCGAGCCGACCAGGGACCGTCAGCAGCTCGCCATCATGTACAACAAGGTGCAGGCCCCGACCGGGACCACGACCATGCGGCCCGGTCCGCTGCGGCTGTCGCTGGAGAACCAGGCCGGCGTGCGCGTGCTGCCGTCGGTGTTCATCGCGGCCGAGGCGCTTCACCACCTCATCGGCAAGCGCAAGCCGTTCCTCACCGCCAAGCGGATGCTGTCGAACCAGACCTTCCGCGATGTGTTCAAGGCGGACAATCTCAGTCTCGATCAGCGGCTCCAGATCACCTCGCTCACCTTCCTGTTCACAGATCTGAAGGGCTCGACCGCGCTCTATGAGCGGGTCGGCGATCTCGCCGCCTTCGACCTCGTGCGCGCGCATTTTCATGCGCTGCTCGAGATCATCTCCTCCGAGAAGGGCGCGGTTGTGAAGACCATCGGCGATGCCGTGATGGCGACCTTCGTCAGACCCGAGCACGCCATCGTCGCAGGCTTGCGGATGCGCGCGGCCATGGATGAGCTCAACAAGCAGCGCGGCACCGACGATCTCATCGTCAAGATCGGCATCCATGAAGGCCCGTGCCTCGCGGTGATGCTCAACGAGCGGCAGGATTATTTCGGCCAGACCGTCAATATCGCCGCCCGCGTGCAGAGCCTGTCGACCGCGCAGGAGATCCACATCACCGGCCCGGTGCTGGACGCGCCCGCGGTTGCCGAGGTGCTGAAGCAGCGCGAAATCACGCCGATCCAGAAACAGGCGGCGCTGCGCGGCATCGCGGACAAGATGGTGGTGTACGAGATTCCTTGAGCTTTGGATCGTCATTCCGGATTCGCGCTTTACGCGCCCCGGAATGCCAGCGCCCATATTGCCGAAACGTAATCCGGCGCGCGGAACTGACGCACGTTGCGCCGGTTGAGTTTCCTGCTCATATAATGCTGTTAACAGCCGCGCTCCCCGCGGCGGCATCGATTTCGGTAGGACCTTATGCTCGACGGCCTGCGCCAATTCATCGCCGACATTGTCGCTCCCCACGACCAGAGCCGCAGCTTCGGCGACAGCGATTATCGGCTGGCGGCCACGGCGCTGCTGGTCCATGTGGTCTCGCTGGACGGCCAGCCGACGGCCGCCGAGCGGCGCAAGCTGCACAGCCTGATCGAAAGCCATTTTGGGCTCGATCACGGCACGGCGGATCGCCTGATCGCGGACGCCACCGAGGTCGAGGGCGAGGCGGTGGACCTCTATCACTTCACCAGTGTGATCATGCGCTCGCTCGACGAAGAGGGTCGCAAGCGCATCGTCCGGATGATGTGGGAGCTGGTCTATGCCGACGGCCAGGTCAGCGAGTTCGAGGACAACGTCGTCTGGCGCGCCTCCGATCTGCTCGGGATTTCCCAGCGCGAGCGGATCGAATTGAAGCATTTCGTTGCGGAGCGCGTCGGCGGTCAGGTGAAGAATGGCGCCGTCGGCGGCTGACCCGTCCCGCCCGGCGGATGGCGTGGCCTGCGAGCCACATGACGAAACTTTAATGTAATCGCCGGCCGTCCCCGTTCTGGCGGATTCGCCAGCAAATCCCTGTCCTTCCTGCCCCCCTGTCGCCCGCTCAAGCCGCCATTCCGCCAACGCCGCTTGCCTGTCGCGCACGGCTTATGCTCTCGTTCAGCCATTGCGGGGCCAAAGACTTCAATTCAAGAGACTTCGATCGTGATTGAGCGGGTAACGTTGATCACCGGTGCCTCGGCGGGCATAGGCACGGAGCTGGCGCGCGTATTTGCCGCCAACGGACATCGCCTGGCATTGACGGCGCGGCGCGCGGATCGATTGGAGGCGCTCGCGAGCGAACTCGTTGCCAAGGGCGGCAAGAAGCCGATCGTGATCGCCTGCGATCTCGAGGTCCCGGATGCCGGAGAGAAGATCGCTGCAAGGCTCGCCGCCGAAGGCGTCGAGCTCGATCACCTCGTCAACAATGCCGGCTTCGGCGTGTTCGGCGATGCCATCGAGCGCGATCGCGATACGCAGATCGGGATCGTCGATGTCAACGTGCGGGCCCTGACGGATTTGTCGCTGCGCTTTGCCGATCAGCTCATCAGGAACAAGGGTGGTCTGCTCAATGTCGGGTCGGTCGCGGGCTTTTTGCCCGGCCCCGGCATGGCCGTCTATTATGCCTCCAAGGCCTACGTAATATCCTTCACCGAAGCGCTGCGCGCGGAGCTCGCGCCGCGCGGCGTTCGCGTCACCGTGCTTTGCCCGGGCCCCGTGCCCACCGAATTCCAGGCGCGCGCCGGTGTCGGGTCGCAGCACGATACGGCCCTGCTCAATGTGTCTGCAGCCGATGTCGCGCAGGAGGCCTATCGTGGCCTGATGGCCAATAAACGGGCAGTGCTGCCCGGTCTGGGCATCAAGATCGTGCCGTTTGCGCTGCGCTTCTTCCCGCGGGGCTTCATCCTGGCCGCCACCAGTCGGTTCCAGAGGCAGAGGCGCTGAGAGCCCCCAGTGTCCGTATTGGCCCGGAGCTTGCTTCCTCTTGGGTGTGTGCGCGAACTCACACGAAATTAACGATCGCTTAGTTATGCTGGCGGTCTGAACCAATAGCTTTCGCAAGGGCAATGTCGTTCCGGACGGACAGGTTTGGTGGCGCAGAGGTGGTGCCCTTCCCGCGAAGGGCGCCTGGCGCGGCTGCCTCTGATTCGGCGAGCGGCCTGCCGGTTCTCATTATCCTGCATCAGGAATCCTCGACCCCGGGCCGCGTCGGCAATGCGTTCCGCGCGCTGGGCCATCGCCTCGACATCCGCCGTCCCCGCTTCGGCGATCCCCTGCCCGAGACGCTCGATCAGCACGCCGGCGCCGTGGTTTTCGGCGGTCCGATGAGCGCCAATGATTCCGACGATTACATTCGCCGCGAGATCGACTGGATCGAAATTCCGCTGCGCGAGCAGCGGCCGTTCCTCGGCATCTGCCTTGGAGCCCAGATGCTCGCGATGCAGCTCGGGGCGCGCGTCGCGCCGCATGCCGATGGGCTGACCCAGATCGGCTATTACCCGATCCGCCCCACAGCCGCGGGTCACGCGCTCTGCCCGGCCTGGCCGGCGCAGGTCTATCACTGGCATCGCGAGGGATTCGAGCTGCCTGTCGGCGCCGAGCTGCTGGCGGAAGGCGATGATTTTCCGGTGCAGGCGTTCCGCGCCGGCAATGCCTTCGGCGTGCAGTTTCATCCCGATGTGACCTACGCAATGATGCATCGCTGGACCACGCGGGGCTATGACGGCTTCAGCGCGCCCGGTGCGCGGCAGCGACATCATCATTTCGCGGATCGTGCCGTGTACGATGCCGCAGAGCGCGCCTGGCTCGACCATTTCATCGACGGCTGGCTGGCGCGCCGGCCCGTGCTGGCGCAAGCCGCCGAGTAACCCGCGCCTTGCCGCGAGTTCTTGGCGCGAGTTCTTGGCGCAAGTCCTTGGCGCAGGTCCTTGGCGCAAGTCGCTGCCTCCATCCTTGATATGCTAGGCTCTCCGCCAACGCGCGCGCACCAATGCGTGCCGGCGAACAAGGGAGAGCGCCATGGCCTACGAGCACATTCTCTACGACGTCAGCGACAAGATCGCGACCATCACGCTCAACCGCCCTGATCGCATGAATGCGTGGACGCCCACCATGGAGCGCGACGTGCGTCACGCGATGGAAGCGTCAAGCGCCGACGACAATGTTCGCGTCATCATCCTCACCGGCGCGGGCCGCGCGTTTTGCGCTGGCGCCGATATGGATGCTTTGAAGGGACTCGACCCCGATGATATCAGGCGGGCGTCGAACCTGCCGCCCTTCGACATGAACCGCCGGCCGGACTGGCAGACGCGCTATGGCTTCTATCCGTCGATCAAGAAGCCGGTCATTGCCATGCTCAATGGCGCCACCGCCGGCATCGGCCTCGTCCACGCGCTGTATTGCGACCTGCGCTTTGCCGCCGACAACACGGTGTTCACCACGGCCTTCGCGCGGCGCGGATTGATTGCCGAGCACGGTATCAGCTGGATGCTGCCGCGCATCGTTGGTCATGCCAACGCGATGGATCTGTTGCTATCGGCGCGGCGCGTGTCGAGCGAGGAAGCCTTTCGGATCGGGCTGGTCAATCGGCTCTGCGCGCCCGACAAGCTGCGCGAGGAGACCTACGCCTATGCCCGCGATCTCGCTGATTTCGTCTCGCCGAGTGCGATGGCCGTGATCAAGCGCCAGCTCTACGAGGTGCCGTTCCAGTCCCTGGCCGAGGCAACGATCGAAGCCAACCGTGAGATGATGGTGGCGCTGGCCGGCAGCGATTTCCGGGAGGGGGTGGCGAGCTTCATGGAGAAGCGGCCGCCGCGGTTTACGGGGAGGTAAGGGGAGATCGGAGAGAGCCCGGCTTCGACCTGCGGGCTACGCCGCGGCAGCCTTCGCTACGAAAGGGCTTGCCGAGCCGAAGCAGGCGCAGCCTACGAAGGCTGGTGGAGCCAGGCGGGATCGAACCGCCGACCTCGTCATTGCGAACGACGCGCTCTCCCAGCTGAGCTATGGCCCCTTTGCTGGCCGCTCTGGTAAACGCGGCCGACAACCGGGCGCCATTTAAGTCCCCGCCAAGGTCAAGTCAAGGACGGGTGTCGCCCGGTTTTAGCCATTCGGGGTGCCGACTTCCCTTGTTTGGGCGGGGGGGAACCGATATCTAGCAAAAGGCGTCACTTCCGCCCGCAGCCAGTCTTCAAAAGCCGCAGTCTTCAAAAGCCAGAGCCCTGAAAAATCATGCGTGCCGTTCTCGACATCGTCATCATCGTGCTCGACCTCTACGTCTGGCTGCTGATCGCGTCTGCGATCCTGTCCTGGCTGATCGCTTTCAACGTCGTGAACACCCGCAACCAGTTCGTGTCGGCTGTGGCGGAGTTCCTGTACCGAATCACCGAGCCGGTGCTGGCGCCGATCCGCAATTTCCTGCCCAGCCTCGGCGGCCTCGACATCTCGCCGATCATCCTGATCCTGCTCATCATGTTCATCGAGCGGGTGATCCTGTACTACATCTACCCCAACGTGATCTGAGCGGGCTGGAGCGCCTTGGTCGCGAACGAAGCTCGCAAGCAAGCTCACAAGGAACCTTGGCGCTACGGGGCCTCCGGTATCAGCATCGCGCTGCGGGTGACGCCGCGCGGCGGTCGCGACGACATCGACGGGATCGAGCAGCTGGCCGACGGCCGCAGCGTGCTCAAGGTGCGGGTGCGCGCCATCGCCGATGGCGGCGAGGCCAACAAGGCCGTTCTGGTCCTGCTGGCGAAATCGCTTGGCGTGCCCAAGGCCAGCGTGAGGCTCCTGTCGGGAGCCACCTCGCGGCTGAAGCAGATCGCGGTCGACGGCGATCCGGTGCGGCTCGGCGAAGCCCTGCGCCAGCTCGTCCAGGCCAAATCGGCTGACGCCAAATCGACAGACTGAGGAACTGACATGACCGCCAAAATCATCGATGGGAAAGTCATCGCCGCGGAGCTTCGGGCGCGCGTCACTGAGGAGGTCGCCCGGGTCAAGCGCGAGCACAATCTGGTGCCGGGTCTCGCCGTGGTCCTGGTCGGCAGCGACCCCGCCAGCGAGGTCTATGTCCGTTCCAAGCACACCCAGACCCAGGCCGCCGGCATGGCCTCGTTCGAGCACAAGCTGCCGGCCGACGTTTCGCAGGCAGATCTGCTGGCGCTGGTCGCAAAGCTCAATAACGACCCGGCCGTGCATGGCATCCTAGTGCAGCTGCCGCTGCCGAAGGGGCTGAACACCGAAGCCGTCATCAACGCCATCGATCCCGCCAAGGATGTCGACGGTCTGCATCCGAACAATGCCGGCCGGCTCGCCGGAGGCTTCCAGGCGCTGTCGCCCTGCACGCCGCTCGGCTGCATCATCCTGACCAAGAGCGTGCACGCCTCGCTGGAAGGCATGAACGCCATCGTCATCGGCCGCTCCAATCTGGTCGGTCGCCCGCTGGTGCAATTGCTGCTGAACGAGAACGCCACGGTGACGATCGCGCATTCGCGCTCGCGCGACCTGCCCGGCCTCGTGAAGCAGGCCGATCTCGTCTATGCCGCGGTCGGCAAGGCGGAGATGGTGCGCGGCGACTGGCTGAAGCCGGGTGCGACCGTGATCGATGTCGGCATCAATCGCATCCCCAAGGAAGACGGCAAGACGCGCCTCGTCGGCGACGTCGCCTATCAGGAAGCGCTCGGGGTTGCCGGCGCCATCACGCCGGTGCCGGGCGGCGTCGGTCAGATGACGGTGGCCTGCCTGCTGGTGAACACGCTGCGCGCGGCCTGCGCGATCGCCGGGCTGCGGAAGCCGGCGGTGTAGGCGAACTCTCGTGTCCCGGACGCGGCGCGTCCAGGAAAAAGAACTCAGCCCTTCTTCTTCTTCTCGCGATCCATGCCTTCGAGGATCAGCTTGTGCGCTTCTTCGGGGCCGCCCCAGCGCAGGATCTTCACCCATTTGCCCTTCTCGAGATCCTTGTAGTGCTCGAAGAAGTGCTGGATCTGCTGCAGCGTGATGTCGGGCAGGTCGGAGTACGACTTCACCTTGTCGTAGCGCTGCGTGAGCTTCGACGACGGCACCGCCAGAATCTTCTCGTCGCCGCCGGCTTCATCCTCCATGAACAGCACGCCGACCGGGCGCACGCTCATGACGGCGCCGGGAATGATGGCGCGGGTGTTGACGATCAGGACGTCGCAGGGGTCGCCATCATCCGACAGGGTGTGCGGAATGAAGCCGTAGTTACCGGGGTAACGCATCGGCGTGTAGAGGAAGCGGTCGACCACCAGCGTGCCGGCCTCCTTGTCCATCTCGTATTTGATCGGTTCGCCGCCCACGGGGACTTCGATGAGGACGTTGACTTCGTGCGGTACGTTCTTCCCGATCGAGATCGCATCGATACGCATTCAAGGCTCCGTTGTTGCCGAGGTAAAATCGCGCCCGGCAGCCGATTTTGGCGCTGTCATACGCGGGCTTGGCCCGCTGATCCATCGCGTTTTTGTGAAATAATGAATCCGGAAATCACCGGCGCGAAGGCGAACGGTATCGACGGAAGGAGGACGGCTGCCGCTTAGGCTTTCAGCAGCTCAATTGGTCCAAATTTGGTTGGTCCAGATCTTAATTGGTCCAGGCGAAGGCGACCTTGTCGAGCGCCTTCGGCCCGAACCGCTCCGACGAGCGCGCCACCATACGGCCGCCCAGCGCCCGGTAGAACTCGGTCGCCGGGTCGTTGTCCGAGAGCGCCCACACCACCATGCTCTTCAGTCCGCTCTGCATCAGGTCGCGGCGGGCGGAGGCGAACAGGCGGCGGCCGAAGCCGAGACCCTGGAATTCCGGACGCAAATAAAGCTCGTAGATCTCGCCGTCGAAATGCAGGCTGCGGGCGCGGTTGCGACCGTAATTGGCATAGCCCGCGATCTTGTCGCCGAACACGAGCACGCTGACGCGGCTGCCCTTGCGGATCGCGCTGTCCCACCATTGCGGGCCGCGGCGGTTGATGAGCTTTTCCAGCTCAGCGCCGGGAATGATGCCCTGATAGGCGGAACGCCAGGCTTCGTCATGAGTGGACGCCACCGCAGTTGCATCTGCAGCTTTGGCCGGCCGGACCTCGATCAGGGTTGTGCTCATGGACGCAATCAAACCAAGTCGCCGCGTCGGCGGCAAGACCTATCGTTAATTATCGGTTAACGTGTGGACTTTGTGCATCAGTATCTAAGCCGTGTTGTACCGAAAAAAGACAAGACGCCAACTGAAATGGCGCCGGCACGCCGTGCGTCGGTGCAAAACTCCAGCTGCGGCAACGGATGAACGGCAATGGCGACGCAGAAAGTCCGCCCATCCTGATTCGTTCCTACTAGTGTGACTGTTGCAATTCGCGTTCGCCCTCGGCCATTCATGCGGCTCCTCAACACCATCGCGCTCCTGCCTCTGCTGGCCACGCTGACTGCGTCGCCTCTGTGCGCCCAGGTCACGTTCGGCCCATCGGGCGAGGAGGGCGAACCGCTGCGCCGCCAAGAGTGGCTGGTGCCGTCGCCGGATACCGACATTGCCGCGCATGCCCTGCTGTTTCGCCCCACCGGCGCGGGTCCGTTCCGGCTTGCGGTGATCGCGCACGCCTCGACGCAGAACGTCTTGCGTCGTGCGCAGATGCCGCAGCCGGAATACCGCGCGCTCGCAGCCTTCCTGGTCGCGCGCGGCTTTGCCGTGCTGGTGCCGGAGCGGCTCGGCCACGGCGCGACCGGCGGCCGCTATGTCGAGGACCAGGGCGGATGTGACGAAGCCGATTATGCGCGTTCGGGCCGTGCAACGGCCGAGCAAATCCGGCTCGCGCTGGAGCATTTACGAAAGCAGGATTTCATTCGCAAGGAAGCCGCCATCGTGATCGGCCATTCCGCCGGCGGCTGGGGCGCGCTGGCGCTCGCCAATGCCGATCCGAAGACGATTTCCGCGATCGCCGTATTCGCGCCGGGGCGCGGCGGCCATGCCAATGACGAGCCGAACCGGATCTGCGCGCCGCACACGCTGCTTGCCGCCGCCGCGGAGTTCGGCAGGGGCGCGCGCGTCCCCGTCACATGGCTCGTTGCGGCCAATGACAGCTACTTCTCGCCGGCATTTTCGAAGGCGCTTGCCGATACGTTTCGCGGCAGCGGTGGCAAGGCCGATTTTCGCACCTTGCCCGCGGTCGGCGGCGAGGGGCATTGGCTGATCGAGAGCCAGGCCGGTGTCAAAGCCGCAGGCGACGCGCTCGCGCGCGTGCTGAACCCGTCGAAGCCCGTGGCGACCAAGAAGCCATGACGCTGTACTTCCTGGTAAAATATCTGCACGTGCTCGGCGCCATCGTCATCCTCGGCACCGGAAGCGGCATCGCCTTCTTCATGCTGATGGCGCATCGCACGAACGACGTGGCGTTCATTGCGCGCACGGCCTCGGTGGTGGTGGTCGCGGATGCGATCTTCACGCTGTCGGCAGTGATCCTGCAGCCGCTGACGGGCGGGCTGCTGATGATGCTCTCGGCGACGCCGATCACCGAGCAATGGCTGCTCGCCTCGCTCGCGCTCTACGTCGTCGCAGGCCTGTTCTGGATCCCCGTCGTGTTCATGCAGATCGAGATGCGCGATCTCGCGCGCCAGGCTGCCGATCAGCGCGCCGCCTTGCCGGAGCGCTACTTCATCCTGTTCCGCCGCTGGTTCGCATTCGGCTTCCCCGGCTTCGGCGCGACGATGCTGATCCTGTGGCTGATGATCGCGAAACCGTTTTGAGAGGCGCAATGAGTGAGCGAACCATTCTGGTGCTCGGTGCTTCCGGCCTGATCGGTCGCTTCGTCACCGATGATCTGCGCGCGCGGGGATTTCGTGTCGTAGGCCTTGCACGCAGCCTGTTGCCGGCGCAAAGGATGAGCCCACTGGACATCGAGCTGCCGATCCTCTCGCTGGATGCCGCAGCTCTGGCGCGGCTCCTGCGCGAGCGTGAAGCCGACGTCGTCGTGAATTGCCTCGGCGTGCTCCAGGACGGGCCTGGCAGCGATACGGGCGCCGTGCATCGCGATTTCGTCACGCGGCTGCTCGCGGCGATCGGCGAGAGCGGTCGCGCAATCAGGCTGGTGCACATCTCGATTCCGGGAACGGCGGAGGCCGACCGCACCGCCTTCGCGACGACCAAGCGCGAGGCCGAGCGCTTGATCGCCGCCTCCGGCATTTCACATGCCGTCCTGCGGCCCGGCTTTGTCGTGGTACCGTCAGCCTATGGCGGCAGCGCCATGCTCCGCGCGCTCGCCGCCTTTCCGCTCGATCTGCCGGCCAAGGAGATGGCAACGCCGTTCCAGCCTGTCGCGGTGGAGGATATTTCGGCCACCATCGCCTGGCTCGCCACGCGCGACATTGGCGATGCCGCCGTGACCGCGATGAGCTGGGATCTCATGCAGGCTGAGCCTGTCACGATGGCCGCCGTCATCGGGCAATTCCGCCGCGCGTTCGGCACATCCGGCTGGCTCCGCATCGCGGTGCCGGCTTTCATGCTCGATCTCGGGGCCAAAATCGGCGATCTCGCCAACGCTCTCGGCTGGATGCCGCCGATGCGCTCCACGGCCATCGCCGAGCTGCGCCGCGGCGTGACGGGCAATCCCGCCGCCTGGATCGCCGCGACCGGCATCACGCCAAAGACGCTGGTTGAGACGATCGGCCGCCATCCTGCCACCGTCCAGGACAAATGGTTCGCGCGCCTGTTCCTGATCAAGGCGTTGATCTTCGCGAGCCTGGTCGCGTTCTGGCTCGTCTCCGGCTGCATCGCGCTGTTCGTGTCCTATCGTGCCGCCGCCGGCATCCTGACGGCGCACAACTTTCCACCGGCGCTGGTCGATCCCATCACCATCGGTACCAGCTTGATGGACATGAGCATCGGCGTGCTGATCGCCGTCCGCCGCACGGCGGCAATCGGGCTCGCCGCGGGTATCATGGCTTCGCTCGGCTATATGGTCGGCGCGGCGATCCTGACGCCAGATCTCTGGATCGAACCGCTCGGTGCGCTGGTGAAGACGGGACCGGCGATCGTGCTGATGCTCGTCGCACTGCTGATGCTGGATAACCGGTAGCGTCTTCGAGCGAAGTGGAATTCCGGCTTCGCGTGAAGACAACGCGTCAAAAAGAGAGTCTGATGAGTAGATGGCCCGACGATGACGTGATCCTGTTCGACGGCGTCTGCATCTTCTGCTCGCGCTGGGTCCGCTTCGTTGCCGCGCGCGACACGGCGAGGCGGTTTCGCTTCACGCCGATCCAGTCGGATTACGGCGCCCGGCTCGCGCGCACCTTCGGCATCGATCCCCATGATCCCGATACCAACGCGGTCGTTCATGGCGGGGAGGTCTTCATGAAGTCCGATGCCGCGCTGACGGTGCTGTCGCAGCTTCCAGGCTGGAGCTGGGTGCGCGCGTTGTTCGCCGTGCCGAAGCCGCTGCGGGACGCCGTCTATAGCCTCGTGGCGCGCAACCGCTATCGCATTTTTGGGAAATACGATGCGTGCTTCGTGCCCGATGCTGATCTGCGGGCGCGGGTGATCGAGTGACGCGATAGCCACGCCACATGATTGGTGTCGTCCGGCGTTCGCCGGGACGACATTGGTAGGGAAGCTAGCGCTTCCCTATCGCCGCCAGCACTTCCTTCGCCGCCCGCTCGCCGCTGTCCCTCGCCCCGTGCGCTGTCGTGAAGAACTCCGGCGAGGTCGCCTCGCCGGCAAAGAACAGCCGTCCATCCACCGGCGCTGCCAGCACCGCACGATCGCCGGCGTGGCCGGGCAGCGCGTGCGAATAGGAGCCGCGCGCAAAGGGGTCGTGCGCCCAGCGCGACTCGTACAGCGGCTTCAGCTTGCGCCTGATATCATTGCCGAGAAAGCCCGCGATCTCGCTGATCGCCTGCGCGGCGATGGCGCCTTCGCCGGAATCCTCCAGCGCGCGGGCAAAGCTGCCGCCGAAAAAGCCTTCGATGCAGGGCTGGCCGAACGGGCGGATGTGATAGGTGCCCATCTCGGTGCGCATGGTGGCGCCGCGCAAATTGCCGTCCTTCGGAAAAGCTTCAGCGCCCTCGAGCGCCAGCATCACCTTGTCGTCGACGCCGAGCGGCAGGCCGGCGGCGGCATTGACCTTGGACGGCAGCGGCGGTGAGAAGCGCATCGTCTCATCGGCGAGCAGATTGGTCGGCACGGTGACGATCGCCTTGTCGGCGGTCAGCCTGCCCTGCGATGTTTCGATGCGGATGCGCCTATCGGAATGATCGATCAGGGTGACGTTGCAGCTCAACGCCACCGGGCAGGGCGCGCCGTAGGCCGACACAAGCGCGCCATAGCCGCGGCGGACGCGCCAGTTGAGGCCGGTGTCCTCGTAGGCGTCCCAATCCAGCGTCGACATGTCCTTGAGCTCGCAGCCGTTGATGTAGGTCGAGATCGCGTCGATCATGGGATTCCAGCGATTGCCCACGTCGAGGCTCATGCTCGCGGGCTCGTCCTTGCCTCTGTGCGCGGCCTGCCAGAGGCGCTCATAGAACGCGTCCATCGCGCGCATGAAATCGTCGCGCTCGACTTGCGGAAACGCGTTGCCATAGGCGCGCTCGCGCCACGGCGGCAGGTCCTTGTTGAGCTCGAAACCGAGCTGCTGCGCGATGGGGACGAAGGAGTTCTTGTCTGCCGAATGCAGCCAGCCGCAGCCGACGTCGAATGTGACCTCGGGCGAGGCCTGCACCGTCCAGGCCCGGCCACCGAGCCTGTCACGCGCCTCGAGCACCATCACCGAGAGGCCGGAGCCCGCCAGCGCATGCGCCGCACCGAGGCCGGCGGCACCGGCGCCGATGATCGCGACGTCGACGGAGGAGGGAAGCGACATGGGTCGGCTCTAGCACGTTCGCTGGATGTGCTGAAGCCGGACGGATATGCCGATCTCGTGTCCCGGACGCGGTGCGGCGTGTGACGCCGCTCCGCAGAGCCGGGACCCATGGTGATGTGCAGGAGGGAGAACGTCTGGGCCCCGGCTCGGCAGCGCACCGCTATCGCGCTGCGCCGCGTCCGGGGCACGCGAGAGGTGGCTTACGCCACCGCTTCCTTGGCCTTTTCCGCGCGCTTGCGCTCGTTCGGGTCGAGGTGCTTCTTGCGCAGGCGGATCGACTTCGGGGTGACCTCGACGAGCTCGTCGTCCTCAATATAGGCGAGCGCCTTTTCCAGCGTCATGCGGATCGGTGGGGTCAGGCGCACGGCTTCGTCCTTCGACGTCGTGCGGATGTTGGTGAGCTGCTTGCCCTTGAGCACGTTGATCTCGAGATCGTTGTCGCGGGTGTGCTCGCCGACGATCATGCCCTTGTAGACCTTCCAGCCCGGCTCGATCATCATCGGGCCGCGATCCTCCAGCTTGAACATGGCGTAGGCCACCGCTTCGCCCTGGTCGTTGGAGATCAGCACGCCGTTGCGGCGGCCCTGGATCTCACCCTTGTACGGCGCATAGCCGTGGAACAGGCGGTTCATGATCGCGGTGCCGCGGGTGTCGGTGAGCAGTTCGCCCTGGTAGCCGATCAGGCCGCGGGTCGGCGCGTAGAACACCAGGCGCTGGCGGTTGCCGCCGGAGGGCTTCATCTCGATCAGCTCGGACTTGCGCTCGCTCATCTTCTGCACGACGACGCCGGAATGCTCCTCGTCGACGTCGATCACGACTTCCTCGATCGGCTCCAGGGCGCCGCCGGTGGCTTCGTCCTTCTGGTAGACGACGCGCGGACGCGACACCGAGAGCTCGAAGCCCTCGCGGCGCATGGTCTCGATCAGGATCGCGAGCTGCAATTCGCCGCGGCCCGAGACTTCCATCGCGTCCTTGTCCGCGGCTTCCACCACGCGCAGCGCGACATTGCCTTCGGCCTCGCGCAGCAGACGGTCGCGGATCATGCGGCTCGTCACCTTGTCGCCTTCGGTGCCGGCGAGCGGGGAGTTGTTGACGATGAACGACATCGAGACGGTCGGCGGATCGATCGGCTGTGCCGGCAGCGGCACCTCGACGGTCGGGTCGCAGAAGGTGTCGGCGACGGTGCCCTTGGTCAGGCCGGCAATGGCGACGATGTCGCCGGCTTCGGCTTCATCGAGCGGCGTGCGCTCGAGGCCGCGGAACGCCAGGATCTTGGTGATGCGCCCGGACTCGACCAGCTTGCCCTCGGCGTTCAGCACCTTGACTTGCTGGTTTGGCTTGAGCACGCCGGACGAGATGCGGCCGGTGATGATGCGGCCGAGATAGGGGTTGGCTTCCAGAATGGTGCCGATCATCTTGAACGGACCCTCCTCGACCTTCGGCGGTGCGACGTGGCGCAGGATCAGGTCGAACAGCGGCTCCATGCCCTTGTCTTTCGGACCCTCCGGGCTGTCGGCCATCCAGCCCTGCTTGGCCGACCCGTAGAGGATTGGGAAGTCGAGCTGCTCCTCGCTGGCATCGAGTGCCGCGAACAGGTCGAACACCTCGTTGATGACTTCGGTCGGGCGCGCGTCGGGCCGGTCGACCTTGTTGATGACGACGATCGGCTTGAGGCCGACCTTGAGCGCCTTGGAGACCACGAACTTGGTCTGCGGCAGCGGGCCTTCGGCGGCGTCGACCAGCACCAGGGCGCCATCCACCATGTTCAGGATGCGCTCGACCTCACCGCCGAAATCGGCGTGGCCGGGGGTGTCGACGATGTTGATGCGGGTGTCTTTCCACTGCACCGAGGCCGCCTTGGCCAGAATGGTGATGCCGCGCTCGCGCTCCAGATCGTTGGAGTCCATGGCGCGATCCGTCACCTTCTGGTTCTCGCGGAACGTGCCGGACTGCTGGAGGAGCTTGTCGACGAGGGTCGTCTTGCCGTGGTCGACGTGGGCGATGATGGCGACGTTACGAAGATTCATGGATGAGCTTCTTTGCGGTCGAACAATGGGTTAAGCGCGATCTCGCCGGTCAGACCGGGACCTCTTCTCGAAACAACGCTGGAAGACTGGAAACGGGGCGCTTTCTGCCCAAAAAGGAAGCCCGGCCATATCAGACCGGGCACCTTACGCGTTGCGGCGCAATATATGCAAAAACGGCCAAAAAACAATGCGTTCTTTGGGCCTTGGTTGACTGAATTTTGTCCGGGAATCCCCGGGGGTTAGCTCCCATTCCGGGCCGGCGGGGCCTTTCGGCCCACGATGGCCGCCCAGATCATGACGACGCCTCCGATGCCGATGACCAACCCCAAAAAGACCAGCGAGGCGATGTCGGAGGGGATCTGGCCACCCTCGACCACCGACATTCCGCCGAACAGGAGCGCGCAGAGTCCCGGCAGCAGCATGAAGATCCCGGCGATCGCCATCAGTGCGGTCAGGCAGCCGCTGCGCGGTTGCTGGATCTGTGGAGGCACTGCCGGTGGGGTGGGGCTGGAATCGCTCATGGTCTCTTTCTCGCTGCCCTGATCAACATCACGCCGGCAAAGGCCACCAGCATTGCAAGCACGAGGACGGGGATGAAACGGGTGTCGAAGTGTGACGACTGGGTCTGGTCGAAGGCAAAGATCAGGGCGCAGATGCCGGGGAGCAGCAGGATCACCCCGCACATTACCATGAACGCGGTGACACATCCGCTCCGCGACGCTGGAGGTGAAGGCGTCTCGCTCAACGCGGCATCTCCTCACGCTGCCCGGCGTCCCGATAGGTTTCGCCGGCCAACTCGGCGCGGATGCCGTCGATCTTGCCGTTGCGGTAGAACAAATTGTAGGTGTCGAACGGAATGATCGCCCCCTGCTCCGTCACGAAATGGATGCAGCTGCGCTTGACGTTGCCGACGCAGAAATTGAAGCGGTCGAGGAACTGCACGATGGTGACGCGGAAGACGTTCTCGTAAGACAGCCCGTCCGGCACCTGGAAGCTCGGCAGGCAGCACAAGAGTTCGCAGACGCGCTCGCTCGTGTTGAGCGGGCCCGACGACAGCGAGAACAGATCGACGAATTTTTCCCGCAGCACCGGGTATTTCTCCGGGCTTATCGTGTTGGGCATCACCGCGACGAGCTGCTCCTGCGGGATCAGCGAGGTCAACGGCAGCACCTTCTCGCCATTGCGCAGGCCATAGCCGATCGAGATGCTCTCGGGATTGCACGGCAGCGGGATCATGTCCTTGTCGCCGAACACGCCGGTTTCGATCACGCGCTTGCGGATCTCCGACAGCATGATGCGGTCGGTCTTCTCGTCGAAATCGTCGTTGCGGCCGGCGTCCTGCACGGGCTGCAAGGTGACGCCGCGCACGCATGTCCAGGTGAGTGCGTGGCGGACGATGTCGCCGATCTCGGCATCGTTGACGCCGCGCTTGATGGTCGCCACCAGCGTGGTCGATACGCCAAAATGCTCGAGATTTTCCAGCGCCTGCTGGCGGATCTTGCGCAAGTCCGCGCCGCGCAGATTGATGAGCGCGTCGCGCTGCAGCGAATCGAACTGGAGATAGACCTCAAGGCCACGCTTGTTCTCGGCCAGCCGCGCCACGAAATCCTTTTCGCGAGCGATGCGCAGGCCGTTGGTGTTGATCATGACGTGGCGGATCGGGCGTGCGCGCACAGCGTCGAGGATCGCGAAGAAGTCCGGATGCAGCGTCGGCTCGCCGCCTGAGATCTGCACGAGATCGGGCTCGCCCTCGCTCGCGACCAGCGCGTCGAGCATTTTTTCGATGGTCGCGAGCGGGGTGAATTTCGTTCGCGCCGGCGACGATTCTGCGAAGCAGACCGGGCAGGTGAGGTTGCAGTGCTCGGTGATCTCGATCAGCGCCAGGCAGGAATGCTGCTCGTGGTCGGGGCAGAGACCGCAATCATAGGGACAGCCGAACTCCGTGCGCTGCTGGAATTGCAGCGGCCGGTCGCCGGGCTTGATGAAGTCCTTACACAGGCGCCAATAGGCGGCGTCCGTCGAGACCAGGGTCGACTGGACACCGTGCTCCCTGCAACGCTTTTCGTACCAGACCTCGTTGTCCAGGATCTGGATCTTCGTCGGCACCAGCTTCAGGCAGGTCTCGCAGAGAGATTGGGTCTGGCCCCAGAAAATATAGGGGCGCGATCTACGCAACGGCGCGTTCATGCAAATAACTCATTCTGCAAAGGTCTCGCTTTGGGCGTCGTCGCCAGCATGACGCCGGCGTAGAGCAGGATGGACAGCGACAGCAGGTGAAACAGGGTGAGGGGGCCGATCAGCGCGCCGTAGGGCTTGAGGAATTCCCATAGAAAGCGTTGCGCTCCATAATAGGCGAGCGCCAGGTAGAAACCATTGGTGATTACAAACGCGTTCCGGTTCAAGACTGCCAGCACATAGATGAGGGCAAACACGGCCATGGCCGCGCTCTCGTAGAGTTGCACGGGATGACGCAGAACGCCGTCGCCGAAATCATGGCCCCAGGGCAGCGATGTTGGCGTGCCATAGGTGAAGTCGTCGAGGCCCGCGAAGTAGCAGCCGAGCCGGCCGATCGCGATGCCGACGGCCAGCGGCAGCGCAAACCGCGCGCCGGTGCGCAAGGTGATGCCGGCCGTCCATTTATAGAGCTCGATCGCCACGATGCCGCCCGCCAGCGCGCCCTCGACCGAGCGCGCAATGCCGCTCTGGCCCGACAGCCAGAGATTGGCGGAGCCGAACAGATAGGCGCCGAGGCCGGCGCCGAACACCAGCGCGGCGACATACGGCAGCTGGAAGGATTGCGCCGGAAACTGCAGGCGTTGTCGCGACAGCCACCAGACGGCGGCGGCCGCCGCCAGCCACGCCAGGATGTCGAAGATAGTGTGCAGCAAAGCCCCGCTCATGCCGGGGATACTAGCGCAGGTTCAGGCGGTGCGGGATAGTGGGAAGAAGCCGCTACCCCGCCTCCCGCTCCTCGGTCGGGTAGACGCCGCGCAGCACCTCTTCGAAGTGCATCTTCACCGCGTCGTTGCACAGGCAGGCGCGAAGCCTCAGGCCGTCGCGGTTGAGGACCAGGATCGAGCCGCGCCGCGTGTCGAGAATCCGTTCTGCCTTGAACGACTGAAGCACGCGGCTGGCATAGGAGCGGCCAACGCCGAGCAGTGTCGCAAGCTGCTCGTGGGTCAGCGGCACGCTGCTCTCGTCGCCGGTCCGCTCCATCGCCGCCAAAATCCATTTGGCGGTGCGTTGCTCGATCGAATGGATCGCGTTGCAGGCGGTCGACTGGAAGATCTGGGCCAGCATGCAATCGGCATAGCGGGCGAAGATGTTGCGCAGCGACGCCGAGCGCAGCTTGGCCGCTTCCAGCTTGGCGACATGAATGCGCGCGAACGGCCCACCGAATTTCACGCAGATCCGGGTATAGGCCGGCAAGTATCCCTCGCTGACGATGCCGCCCACCGCGCCCTCGCGGCCGACCAGGATGGTTTCGACGTCGCGGCCGTCCTCGTTGGGAACGAGAAAGGTCGCGAGCGCCGGTCCGCAGGGGAAGTGGACGACCTGGACGTCATCGCCGGGACTGTAGAGCAATTGATTGGCCGCGGCGGTCTCGACCGTCACATGCGGCGCAAGCAGGGCGTAGTCCGCCTGGCTCAAACGCCGCAACAAATTGTTGGCCGGCCGGCTCTCGGCCTCGATTGTCTTGCCGATACGCGCATCCATCGTGAACTCCCATCCTCCTCCCTACCCTAGCGAGTTCCGTCAAGGTCCTGTGTGCACAAGTGGACAGACTAGGAAACGGCGATGTGGTGGGTTTCGTTCCGGGAACCCTTCGATGCGCTGTGCGCAGGCATCGTGTCGCGGCTGTCCTGATCCAAAACCCCCGCACCAAGATCCGATCATGACACCCGTAGTTCCCGATGGCACAGGCTGGCCGGCTGACGTTCTGATTGTCGAAGACGACCCGATCATCGCGATCGATTTCGAGGACCGGCTGCTCGGCTTCGGCGTGACGAATGTGCGGACTGTCGGCTCGGTAACCCAGGCGCTGAACGCCATTTCGGAGCGTGCGCCGGACTTCGCGCTGCTCGATGTCGAGCTGGTCCGCGAGACGAGCTTTGCGGTCGCCGAGCGGCTGGTCGCGCTGAAGATCCCGTTCGTCTTCGTCACCGGCTACGGTGCCGAAGCGCGCATTCCGCCCGAATTCTCCGGCCAGCCCCGGCTGCAGAAGCCGTGTTCGAGCGACGCCCTGGAGGCGGCGCTGAAGCTGCGCGCCACCGGTTAGAGCGTTCTCCGGCGAAGGAGAAGCTGCAACAGTCAGCTTGGCTTCGGATCGAGCGTGGTCGACCACAGCGCGACATCGGCGCGGTCGCGCAGCGTTACCGTCATCTGGCCGGAGGCGCCGTCGATCTTGACGTGACCGAAGAACTGCATGCCGGCGGACGGCGGCAGGTTCTGGCTGTCCTTGCCGGGCGCCTTGACGAAGCGCACCTCGGGTCCAAAGGTGTTGTCGAGCGCGGCCGGACCGAATGTGCCGGCATGCAGCGGGCCCGAGACGAATTCCCAGAACGGCTCGAACTCCTGGAATTGCGCCTTGTTCGGATCGTAATAATGCGCGGCGGCGTAGTGCACGTCGGCGGTCAGCCAGACCGTGTTGCTGATCGGCGCCATCTTGATGAAGCGCAGGATGTCGGCGATCTCGAATTCGCGGCCGCGCACCGGACCGTCGCCTTGCGCGATGGCTTCCGAGCCGCCTTTCGGCGTGTCCGACACGACGAGGCTCAGCGGCATGTCGGAGGCGATCACCTTCCAGGTCGCGCGCGAATTGATGAGGCCGCGCTTCAGCCAGGCGATCTGCTCCGGCCCGAGGAAATAGCTGGCGGGGCCGTATTCCGTTTCCAGATTCGGGCCGTTCGCGCCGCGATAGCTGCGCTCGTCGAGCACGAACACGTCGAGATGCGGGCCGTAGGCAATCTGGCGATAGACCCGGCCGGGCTCGTTGATGCTCTCGCGCAGCGGATACATCTCGTGGAAGGCGCGGCCCGCGCGCGCGGCGAGCAGCGCGATATTGCGTTCCTTATAGGTCGCCGGCAGCTCCTTCGACAGTGACCAGTTGTTGGTCACCTCGTGGTCGTCCCACTGCACGAAGATCGGCACCTCGGCATTGAAGGCGCGAAGATTGCCGTCGGTGAGATTGTATTTGTGCGCGGCGCGGAACTCGTCCAGCGTCTCGGCGACCTTGGCCTTCTCGGGAATGGTGAGGTTCTTCCAGATCTTGCCGTCGGCGAGCTTCACTTCGGATTGGATCGGGCCGTCGGCGTAGATGGTGTCGCCGGAATGCAGGAAGAAGTCCGGCCGGTGCGTGCGCATCGCCGAGAAGGTGAACATGCCGCCGTCGTCGGGGTTGATGCCCCAGCCCTGGCCCGCAACGTCGCCGCCCCAGACGAAGCTGACGTCGCGGCGGTCGGCCGGCGCGGTGCGGAAACGGCCGACGACCGCCTCGCCCTCGACCGCGCTGTGCGAGAGATCGCGGAAGCGGACGCGGTAAAAGATGTCTTGGCCGCCCGGCAGGTTCTCGATCAGCATCTTTGCGGTGAAGTCGCTCTCGGGGAGCGCCGTGATCGGCGGCAGCGCCCGGGCATTCTTGAAGGACTCGGTCGTTGCCACCTCGACCAGCATCTGCGCGGGCCGGTCGGTGCGTGCCCACACCACGCCGCCATCGACCGTGACGTCGCCCGACTGGACGCCGTGCGTCACCGCCGGCCGATCGGCCGCGCGCGACAGATAGGGCATCGCGATCGTGCCGAGCGCACCGGCGCCGGTGGCGAGGAAGCGGCGGCGGGAGAATTTGATGTGCATGGAAGTTGGCTCCAAATCCGAGCTTGCAGAAGAGGCCGTCATTCCGGGGCGTGCGTGGCGCGAGCTATGGTGCGCAATTGCGCACCTGAGAATCCATGTCTCCTCGCGAATGCGGCGCGATGGATTCCGGGTTCGATGCTGGCGTATCGCCCCGGAATGACACGAGGAGCTATATTGAGGCAATGTGACGCAGCGATTACGCGCGCGAGGGCTTACGCGTTGCCGGCGGCCCGGAACTGCGCGCCCGCGCGTTGCAGGTTCTGCGGCAGGCTGAACAGCACCGTCTTGCGGTCTGCGACGGCGGCGTGGAACTGATCCAGCGCGATGTTGAAGGCAGTGAGCGAGCCCTCCTCAATCGCGCCGTGATCGAAGCAGCGCAGCGTATCGCGCAGGATCTCGTCGGCCTCGGCCTGCATCTGGTCGAGCTCCTCGGTCGTCTCGCATTTGCGCGCGGTCGCGATCATGTCCAGCAGCCGTTCGCGCAGATGGCTGTTGTTGTCGCGCTCGTCCTTCTTCAGATAGCCGGCGAACCAGGCGCCGATTGAGCCCATGGCGGAGAGCGCCATCAGGCCCCACCAGATGTAATCGCTGTATTTGTCGAGGAAGGTCTTTTCCTCGCCGTCGACGAAGGCGGCCGCGCCGGGATGCACGGGGATCACCGCATCCTTGTCGGTATCAGGCGTTTCGATCTTCGCCGCGAGCGGGAATTCCGCCACCAATTGCTGGCGCACCGCGAAGAGCTGGCGTGTGAACGCCGCGATGGTGGTTTCGGACACGCCTTTGCGCGCCACGATGTGGTGCGAGAAGCTGACGGTCTTGACCTCGTCCTCGGGGCGGGCCGGCGAGCCACCATAGGTGCCGGCGGGAATCTCGGATGCTTCGTAGACCGGATGGTTCTGCGCGATCGCGTCCGCCGAATCGATCGCGATGAAGCTGGGCGAGCCGAAATCCTTGGTGGTGGCGGCGATCGCATCCGCCGTGATCTTGCTGTTGACCGGGCCCGCCGCGAGATAGACGTCCGCCTTCTGGCCCTTGATCGCCTCGGCAACTTCGTTGGCCGGGAACTGCACGATCTCGACCTTGGCGGGATCGACACCGTATTGCTGCAGGATCACCTTGAGCAGATTGACGTTGGCCTGGGTGCGGCCGACCACGCCGACGCGGTGGCCGGCGAGCTGCGAGATCTTGGTGATCTTCGCGCCGCGCTTCTTGCCCTTGCCAGGCACCGACCACAGCACCACGACGTTCTTGCGCAGGGTCGCGACCGCTTGCGCGTTCTTGGGAACATCGACGTCGCCGCGCACGATGGCGAGATCGACCTTGCCTTCCGCGAGCGCATTTGCGCTGGCCGTGGCGCCGTCGGTCTGGATCGGCCGCAGCCGCACCTGGCTCTTGTTCTGCGTGAAGGCCTGCGTCAGCGCCTGCACGACCTTGACGTCATCGCTGTTGGCGGGGCCGACCGCGATCCTCAGCGCAAAGGGCCGCATCGCGAAGTAATAGCCGCCGGCGAGCGCGCCGACGATCGCGAGCACGAATGCGAGAGTCACCAAGGCGGTCTTCCGCGCCGTGGATCGCGGCGAAGGCGGAGGGGGCGCTTCGGCCAGGTCCAATCCCCCGGTCATCGATCTCCCAAACAGGCGCTTGAGGCTCAGTTTCATCTTGGCCGGCGATTTACGCCCGCAATTGTAGCAAATTTCTTGTCCGGCGGGGTTACATCTCCGTCATGGTTAGCGGATGGCGGAAATCCCCGTATGAACCCGGGCGTCAGCACCGTGTTAGGGTAAAGTTCCCCTGAAGAACGGAGATGACCATGGCAGAACGGCTCTCGGCGGAGGCGCGCAAGCAGGCTTTGGGTGGATTGTCCGGCTGGACCGAGGTTCAAGGCCGGGATGCCATCGCCAAGACCTTTATCTTCAAGGATTTCAACGAGGCGTTCGGCTTCATGACCCGCGCCGCGCTGGTCGCTGAGAAGATGGATCACCATCCCGAATGGCGTAACGTCTACAAGACGGTGGAGGTGGTGCTGTCGACCCACGACGCCGGCGGCGTCACGGCGCTCGACGTCACGCTGGCCAAGGCGATGAACGCGATCGCAGGCTGAGACCCTACCGGCGTCTTGCAGGGACCGGCCACATCCCCATCTTGTGATCAACCAGGATGCGGCGGTCCGCCGCTTCGGGGCTGAACGGGGAGTTTATCGAACATGGCTGCCGAACACAGTGTCGGTTTCGAGCCGGCCGATCGGCTCGCGGAAGATCGCGAGAGCGTGCGCCGCCGCTTCTGGCGCAAGCTGAAGCGTGGCGCCTCGCATCTGCCATTCGCCGAAGACCTGCTTGCGGCTTACTATTGCGCGTTCGACCGGCAGACGCCGCGCCACGTCCAGGCCTCGCTGTTAGGGGCGATCGCCTATTTCATCCTGCCGTTCGACTTCGTCGCCGACGTGATGCCGATCCTCGGCTTCGCCGACGACGCCGCCGTGCTCGCCACCGCCATCCGCATGGTCGCCGGTCATATCACCAATGAGCACCGCGAAGCTGCCCGCGCCGCGCTGAAGCGTGGGGTGGAGGAAGGGGACGCGGAAGCGGCGTAACGGCTGCCGTCTCAGCCACACCCACCATTGTCATTCCCCGCGAAGGCGGGGAATCCAGTACGCCGCGGCCCTTCGTGGCGATGGCATCGCGACACCATTCGCCACGGCATGACCTCACGGATGCAAAATCACCTTGCCCATGGCCTGGCGTCCCGCAAGCACCTTCAGCGCGTCAGCGGTCTGGGCCAGCGGGAAGGTGCGATCGACATGCGATGAGATCTTTCCTTCCGCCGTCCACTTCACGAGCTTCTCGAGATTGGCGCGGTTCTTCTCCGGATTCTGCCGGGTCCAGGCGCCCCAGA
Organism: Bradyrhizobium sp. T-12; assembly: GCF_058314695.1. NCBI lineage: Bacteria > Pseudomonadati > Pseudomonadota > Alphaproteobacteria > Hyphomicrobiales > Nitrobacteraceae > Bradyrhizobium > Bradyrhizobium sp. T-12. The sequence goes on from NZ_CM177756.1 coordinate 321,279, forward strand.
ACACGCCGCGGATGTCGCAGCCCTTCAGCAGCGCGAGATTGAGCGGCATCTTCGGAATGTCGCCGGCGGCAAAGCCGATGACGAGGAAGCGGCCTTCCCAGGCGATCGAGCGCAGCGCCTGTTCGGCATACGCACCACCCACGGGATCGAAGATGATGTCGACGCCCTTGCCGCCCGTGAGCTTGCGCAGGCCTTCCTTCAGGTCCTCCTTGGCGTAGTTCAGCGTCAGCTCGGCGCCGTGCGCTTTGGCGAATTCGAGCTTCTCGTCCGACGAGGCGCAGGCGATCACCTTCAACCCCATCAGCTTGCCGAGCTCGCAGGCGGCAAGGCCGGTGCCGCCCGCCGCGCCCAGCACCGCGAGCGTCTCGCCCGGCTTCGGGCTGGCGCGATCCTCCAGCGCATGCAGCGCGGTGCCGTAGATGATGATGATGCCGGCGGCGCGGTCGTAATCGAGATTGTCGGGAATCTTCACGATGGATGCCGCAGGCAGCGCGATCTTCTCGCGCGCGCCGTTGTGGCCGCAGGAGGCGACGACGCGATCGCCGACTTTCAGATCGCTCACACCCGCGCCGATGCTCTCGATCACGCCGGCAACTTCAGCGGCCGGCGAGAACGGAAACGGCGGCTTGATCTGGTATTTGCCCTGGATCATCAGGATGTCGAAGAAATTCAGCGCCGCGGCTTTGATCGCGATCACGGCCTCGCCGGGACCCGCCACCGGATCCGGCACCTCGGCCAGCACGAGATCGTCGGGCTGGCAATATTGCGAGCAGAGGATGGCTTTCATGGCGGCACCTGAAGCGTTTCGAGTGGAATTATAGTTGGGCCGTTTCTGCCGGATTTAGCCGCGGGCGACAATCCGGATTCTTTGTCTGCGGCCACGCACCGGCTTATCCTCGTCATTGCGAACGCAGCGAAGCAATCCAGGCTATTTCCGCGGCACGGACTCTGGATTGCTTCCCGGCGCTCGCAATGACGGAAGAAGGATTCAAACGATGTTTGAAACGGGTCTGCTCAAGAACAAGCGCATCCTCGTCACCGGCGGTGGCTCGGGTCTCGGCGCCGCGATGGGACGCCGCTTCGTTGCGCTTGGCGCCGAGCTCGTGATCTGCGGCCGCAAGCGCGACCGGCTCGAGGCCACGGCAACCGAGATGCGCGAACAGACCAATGGCAAGGTCACCACCATCGCCTGCGATATCCGCGACGGCGTTGCCGTCGAGACCATGATGGACCAAATCTGGCGTGAGGCGCCGCTCGATATCCTCGTCAACAACGCTGCCGCCACGTTCATCGCACAGAGCGAGCATCTGTCGCTCCGTGCGGCCGATGCGATCCTGGCGCCGACGCTGCATGGTGCGATGTATTGCACGCTTGCGGCCGGCAGGCGCTGGATCGAGGACAAGCATGGCGGCGTCGTGCTCTCGATCCTCTCGACCTCGACCATCACCGGCCGCGCCTTCACCGTGCCGTCAGCGATGGCGAAGTCGGCGCTGCTGGCGATGACCAAAAGTCTTGCCGTGGAATGGGGGCCGAAGGGCATCCGCACCGTCGCCATCGCGCCGGGTCCGTTCCCGACCGCCGGCGCGTCGGGGCAGCTCCGCCCCGAAGGCCGGGACGAAGGCTGGACCGCGCGCAATCCGCTGGGCCGGACCGGAGAGCACGGCGAGCTTGCCGATCTCGCCAGCTTCCTGGTCTCGGATCGCGCCGGTTACATCAATGGCGAGATGGTCGTCATTGACGGTGGCGCACATCTGCGCAGTTCAGGCGCCGAGGATTTGCTTGGCTGGACCGAGGCGCAATGGGCCGCCCAGCGTGCCGCGCGATCCAAAGGTTGAGACCGCTAACTGCCTTCCCAAATTGAACTTTCCCGGCTATCCCTGCCGCGGGGACAAAGCGCGGCCGGGCCATCTTCCAGTCACAATATTGAGGGAACCACTCCAGCATGTGGCGGGTGCTGATTTTAGCTTTGATGACTGGTGTGATGGCCGGTGGAATCGCCGATTCCGCGCGGGCGCAGACGGCGCAACCGGCGCCCAAGAGCGCTGCACCGAAGGCGGCCGCGCCTGCTCCCACGACCGCAAAATCGGCTGCAAAGCCGGAGAGCAAGCCGGCAGCACCGCCCGCGTCAGTTGCAGGTGGCGCGGAGCCGACCCTGATCGGCCAGTTCGGCACCTGGGGCGCCTATTCGGCGACGCCCAATGGCAAGAAGGTCTGCTTCGCGCTGGCCAAGCCGTCGTCGTCGAAGACCAACCCGCCGAACCGGCCGCGCGATCCCGCCTATGCCTTCGTCTCGACCCGGCCGGCCGAGAAGGTGAACAACGAAGTCTCGGTGATGATCGGCTATGCGCTGAAGCCGGGCTCGGAATCCTCGGTCGAGGTCGGCGGCGCCGCCTTTGCCATGTATACGCATGGCGACGGCCTCTGGATCAAGAACGCGGCCGAGGAGGAGCGGATGGTCGAGGCCATGCGCAAATCCGCCGACCTCGTCGTCAAGGGGGTCTCGGCCAAGGGCACCGAGACGACCGACACGTTCTCGCTGAAGGGCCTCGCCCAGGCGCTCGACAAGATCGCGCAGGATTGCAGGCGTTAAGCCTGCCGGCGGGAAGGTCGCAATCGGCGGTTCCGGTTGCTATATAGGGGCGGTTCCAGATTTTCTTTCCGTCATTCCGGGATGGTCCGAAGGACCAGACCCGGAATCTTGAGGTTCTCAGGTGCGCAATTGCACACCATAGTTCGATGCTTCGCATCGCCCCCGGAACGACAACACAATCGGGCCTATTCAATGCAACCGACGACCGAGCCGCACAACGCAATCCTGGTGGAGAAGACTCCGCTCGAAACCTATGTGCCGCCGGCAAGGCCGTCGCTGATCGGCCTGTCGCGCACGGAGTTGGCCGATCGCCTCGGCGAGATCGGCGTCGCGCCGGCGCAGCGCAAGATGCGGGTGCAGCAGCTGTGGCACTGGCTCTATTTCCGCGGCGCCCAGAGCTTCGACGACATGACCTCGATCTCGAAGGGCATTCGCGCCGAGCTCGCGCAGCATTTCACGGTCGACCGTCCCGAGGTCGTGGCCGAGCAGATCTCCAACGACGGCACCCGCAAATGGCTGCTGCGTTTGCCGAGCGGCGACAATGTTCAGAAGGCGCATGAAGTCGAGTGCGTCTATATCCCCGAGACCGATCGCGGCACGCTGTGCGTCTCCTCGCAGGTCGGCTGCACGCTGAATTGCTCGTTCTGCCACACCGGCACGCAGCGCCTGGTGCGCAACCTCACGGCGGGCGAGATCGTCGGCCAGATCATGGTCGCGCGCGATCGCCTGAACGACTGGGCCGATCGCGAGGACGGCACGCGCCGCGTCACCAACATCGTGATGATGGGCATGGGCGAGCCGCTCTACAATTTCGACGCGGTGCGCGATGCGCTTCTGATCGTGGGCGACAATGAAGGCATCGGCATCTCCCGCCGCCGCATCACGCTGTCGACCTCCGGCGTGGTGCCGAACATCGTGCGCGCCGGCGAAGAGATCGGCGTCATGCTCGCGATCTCGCTGCATGCGGTGCGCGACGAGCTGCGCAACGAGCTGGTGCCGCTCAACCGCAAATATCCGATCAAGGAGCTGCTGCAGGCCTGCCGCGACTATCCCGGGGCATCGAACGCGCGCCGCATCACCTTCGAATATGTGATGCTCAAGGGCGTCAACGATTCGCTCGACGATGCAAAACTGCTGGTGAAATTGCTCAAGGGCATTCACGCCAAGATCAATCTGATCCCGTTCAATCCCTGGCCCGGCACGGCTTACGAGTGTTCGGACTGGGACCAGATCGAAAGATTCTCCGAATACATCTTCAACGCCGGCTATTCATCCCCGGTGCGCACCCCCCGCGGCCGCGACATCCTTGCGGCCTGCGGCCAGCTCAAGTCGGAGACCGAGAAGCTCTCAGCCAGGGAACGCCAGGCGCTGCGCGCCATGGCGATGACGGATTGATGATGGCGGCGACGCTCTCGCAATGACCGCAACGGTGGCTTTCGTGTCATGTCCCTGATCGGCCGCCTCGTCGTCATCTTCATCGGCTTCCTCGCCGCCTGCTTCGTCGGCGGCATGATCGTCGTTGTCGCGCTGCTGTTCCCGGAATTCGCCGATCTCGGCGCCGGTCCCGTCGACCAGGGCACGATCGACGTTCTGCTCGGCTTCGGCTTCATCTTCGTCTCGGGCTTTGCACTGGTGCCGGCGATGGTGATCGTCGCGATCACCGAGGCGCTCTACATTCGCAGCGCGCTCGCTTACGCCGTCGGCGGCGGCCTCGTCGGGCTCGCCTGCTATCTCGGCCTCGTCCCGTTTCACTCTGACACGTTTCAGTTCGAGGGCATCGTGCGGCGTCATCTGGAGATCATGACCGGCGCGGGCATCGTCGCCGGCGTGGTCTACTGGCTGATCGCCGGCCGCAACGCCGGCGCCTGGCGCATCCCGCCGCCTCCGCGCATGCCGCCTCCGCCTTTGCCGTCGAATTCAAGGCCGGATGCGCCGTAGTTTACGCCGTCAATCCGGAATGACCGCTGCAAGGGTTTCCATCTCCGCCTCACTCCGCTAAACCGCGCGCCATGAACCGTACCGGACTCTTCATCGGCCTTTCGCTGTGGCTCGTGATCGGCGTCGTTTTCGGCCTCTATCCCGAGCTCGATCTCAAGCTCGCCTCGCTGTTCTTCGATCCCCAGACGAAAACCTTTCCGCTCAAGCTGAACGATTGGGCGGGCTTCGCGCGCGACGCTGCGATGTGGGTCGCCTGGGCCTTCGTGCTGCCGTCGCTGGTGGCGCTCGTGGTCAAGATGGTCAGGCCCGACCGGCCCTTGATGGTGTCGGGGCGCGCGATCGTGTTCCTGCTGGTCACGATCATCCTGTCGGCCGGCATTCTCACCAACCTCACCTTCAAGACCTATTGGGGCCGGCCGCGCCCGGTGGTGGTGACGCAGTTCGCCGGCGACCAGCAATTCGTGCCGTGGTGGGATCCGCGCGGCGGCTGCGCGCGCAATTGCTCGTTCTTCTCGGGCGAAGGTGCGACCGCGTTCTGGACGCTGGCGCCGGCCGCGCTGGCGCCGCCGGCCTGGCGGCCGCTCGCCTATGCCGCCGCCGTGATCTTTGGCGCCGTCACGAGCGGGCTGCGCATGGCCTTCGGCGGGCACTTCTTCACCGACGTCTCAATCGCCGGCCTCGTCACCTTCGTCGTGATCTGGTTTGCCTACGCGCTGATTTACCGCTGGCCGCGGACCCGGTTTTCCGACGAGGCGGTCGATGCCGCCTTGACCCGGCTGAACATGCCCGCCTACCGGCTCCGCCAGCGCCTGTTCGGCCGCAAGACGAGCGCCGAACCGTCCGTTTAGGCCATTAAATGGGTGCCGAGCCCCGCGAAATTTGTTATTCGCGCGGTCAATCGTCCTCACATCAGCCCCTTGAGACCCGATTGGAAGCCCCATGACCACGATCCTGAAAAGCCTGCCCAAGGGTGAGAAAGTCGGCATCGCTTTTTCGGGCGGCCTCGACACCTCCGCGGCGCTGCTCTGGATGAAGCAGAAGGGCGCGCGCTGCTACGCCTACACCGCCAATCTCGGCCAGCCCGACGAGGCCGACTACAACGAGATCCCGCGCAAGGCGATGGAGTTCGGCGCCGAGAAGGCCCGGCTCGTCGATTGCCGCACGCAGCTCGTCCACGAGGGCATCGCCGCGATCCAGTCCGGCGCCTTCCATATCTCGACCGGCGGCATCACCTATTTCAACACCACGCCGCTGGGGCGCGCCGTCACCGGCACGATGCTGGTCGCGGCGATGAAGGAAGACGGCGTCAACATCTGGGGCGACGGCTCGACCTTCAAGGGCAACGACATCGAGCGCTTCTACCGTTACGGCCTGCTCACCAATCCCGGCCTGAAGATCTACAAGCCCTGGCTCGACCAGCAGTTCATCGACGAGCTCGGCGGCCGCGCCGAGATGTCGGCGTTCATGGCGGCGCAGGGCTTCGCCTACAAGATGAGCGCCGAGAAGGCCTATTCGACCGACAGCAATCTGCTCGGCGCCACGCACGAGGCCAAGGATCTCGAAAGCCTCGACAGCGGCATCAAGATCGTCAACCCGATCATGGGCGTGCCGTTCTGGCGCGACGATTGCGCCGTGAAGGCCGAGAAGGTCGTGGTGCGTTTCGAGGAAGGCCAGCCCACGGCGCTGAACGGCCAGACCTTCGCCGATCCCGTCGCGCTGTTCCTCGAAGCCAATGCGATCGGCGGCCGTCATGGTCTCGGCATGAGCGACCAGATCGAGAACCGCATCATCGAGGCCAAGAGCCGCGGCATCTATGAGGCGCCCGGCATGGCGCTTCTGCACATCGCCTATGAGCGCCTCGTCACCGGCATCCACAACGAGGACACCATCGAGCAGTACCGCATCAGCGGGATGCGCCTCGGCCGCCTGCTCTATCAGGGCCGCTGGTTCGACTCGCAGGCCCTGATGCTGCGCGAGACCGCGCAGCGCTGGGTCGCGCGCGCCGTCACCGGCGAGGTGACGCTGGAGCTGCGCCGCGGCAACGACTATTCGATCCTCAACACCGAGAGTCCGAACCTCACCTATGCGCCCGAGCGGCTCAGCATGGAGAAGGTCGAGGACGCCGCCTTCACGCCAGCCGACCGCATCGGCCAGCTCACCATGCGCAACCTCGACATCAACGATACCCGCGCCAAGCTGAAGCTCTACACCGATACGGGCCTGCTCTCGGGCAGCGAAGGCTCGCAGATCTTCCGGCTCGAGAGCGACAAGGGCTGAGTTTCTCGTAGCCCGGATGGAGCGAAGCGAAATCCGGGACTTTGTCGCCAAGCGGATAGATCCCGGATTGCGCTTCGCTCCATCCGGGCTACGGCCTGCCAAAGGCACAAACAAAAATGGCCGGGATCGCTCCCGGCCATTTTGCATTTGTGTGTGCCGTTACCGCGGCGGCGCGGTGCCGGGCGGGGGCGGCGGCAACGAGGCCTGGCCGCCGTTGAGCAGCGGCGTGATGTTGCGGATCGTGACGCGACGGTTGATCGCGCTCGGGCCTTGCGTCTGCTCCTTCAGATACTGCTCGCCATAGCCCTGCGACGTCAGGTTCTCCGCGGGGACACCGAACTGCTGCGTGAGCAATTCGGCCGCGGCCTGCGCACGACGGTCCGACAGCGAGAGATTGTCGACCTCGTTGCCGACCGCGTCGGTGTGTCCCTCGATCAGGAAGACCTCGCGCGGATTGCGCTGGATCGCCTGGTTGAGGCCGTCGGCGATCGTCTGCAGCCGGGCCGCCTGGTCCGGCGGGATGGTCCACGATCCCGTTTCGAAGACGATCGTGTTGACGTCGATGCTCGGCATCTGCATGCGAACATTCGGGCTGTAGCGGATCTCGTCGAGCGAGTAGCGCCGATCGATCCGCTGCACAGGCGGTGCCACCATGGTCTGGTAGATGACATCAGGTGACGCTTCCTGGGCGTCGACGATGTAGCGATCGTAAGGAATGTTCACGACCGGCGGCGGCACGTCGACATAGAAGCCGCCGACCGCCCGTGGATCGCGGTAGGTGTTGTCGATGATGATGAGCTCGTGTCCACGGGGATCCCTGCGGATGCGCCGCATCAGCCGGCCGTCGGCGCCGACGACGGTGATGATTTCGCTGCCGTCAGGACGAACGACGACCGTGCGGGTTTCGCCGCCGACCGTGTCCGTGCGGATGTCGCGGGCGCCGTAACGGAAACGATAGAGGTCGTTGCCGCGGACATAGGCCTGCCCGCCCGGATCGCGGATGATGATGCGGTCCGGCTCGGTGTAGACGGTGCGGCCGCCTTCGATGGTCTCGCGTCGCTGATTGTGCATGTCGGCGATGGTGGCGCCGATCACGGCGCCGGCCACCACGCCTGCACCGACCGCGAGCGGCGTGAGGTCACGCTGCGGCGGACGCGGGGCAGGCGGCAAGGGCGCGGCGACCGTCGGGGCGGCCCGGAAGGCCGGGGCAACCGTCGGCGGAGCGTATTGTGCCCTGTTCGGCGGCGGCGCTGCGGCCGCCGAGCCGGGGACGACAGTCGGTGCTGCCGCGCCGGCGGGAGGTGCCGGCGGCCGGGGCGGAGCGCCAGCCTGCGGTGAGGCGGGCGGAGTTCCGGCGGCAGGCGGCGTTGCACCCTGCTGGCCAGGCGCTGGCGTCGCGGTCGGAGCCGGTGTCGCGCCGGGTGCCGCACCTGGGCGTCCGGGCGGCGGCGTCGGCGTGCCAGCCGGAGCTGGCGTCGCGGTCGGAGCGGCCCCGGGAGCTGGAGCCCCTGCGGCCGGAGGCGCGCCGGGACGACCGGGCGGCGGTGTACCGGGACGGCCAGCCGGCGGTGCGCCGGGTGTGCTGCCAGGTGTGCTGCCAGGAGCCGGCGTTGCGGTTGGCGCCGGTGTCGCGGCCGGAGCTGGCGCGCCCGGTCGTGCCGTCGGCGCGGCCGGTGACGGAGACGGCGTTGCCGTGGGCGCGGGCGCAGGGCGGCCCTGGGGAGTTGCTGCGGGAGGCGGAGCCGGTGGAGTCGGAGCGGGACGCGCGCCCGGCGGTGGCGGAGGCGGCGTGTGGGGTTGTGCGGCGGGCGGCGGCGTGGGCGCGTGCTGCGGCGCCGCGGCGGGCGGCGGTGCTGGGCGTGCTGCCGGCGGTGCGGGAGGCGGCGTCGGGGCATGCTGCTGCGGGGCCGCAGCCGGGGGCGGTGACGGCGGTTTCGGCGCGGCAGGCGGCGGGGGTGGCGGCGGCGGGGCCGGGCGGGCCGCAGGTGGCGGTGGAGGCGGAGGTGGCGCGGCCGGGCGAGGCGGTGCGGCCGCCGGCGGCGGCGCAGCAGGCGGATGGGGAGGTGCAGCTGCGGGCGGCGGCGCGGCGGGGCGCGCGGGCGGGGCAGGCGGCGCGGCTGCTGGCGGCCCCTTCGGCGGCTGCTTCGGTTTTCCGTCAGGGCCCGTGTCTTGCGGCTGGGCCTGCGCGACCACGAGCGGCGGCGCACTTTGCGCTTGCGATGCGGAGCTTGCGAATTGCATCGCGGTCAGAGCCGTCGTCGCAAGCAGCACGAAACGAAGATTGGTCATGGTGGTGAACTTCCCCGGAAGGTTCTTTGACGAAGTGTTGGGATGAACAGCTACGCGTTAGGCCGGATTGTGGCGGGCGAAGCGATCGCGGCCCGATTTATTTCTGCATGGAAATTACGTCACTCCAGCGACGTTCATTGCGCATTCAGACGCTGGTTGCAATTGCCTCACATGTGATGAGGCATCTCATGCGCTATCCCGCGGCGGATTCGCGTCCGTCGCGGGGTTGGGGGTGAGCGGCCCGTTCGGCCCGCGTGATGGAATCTCTTCGGGCACGTTGCCCGGGAGTTCATCGGGCCGCGGGGATTCACCGGGCTCGCGCACCGGCGGCGCGATTTCAGGCTGCGGATTGCCGGGCGGAATTCCCGGCGGCGGCTCGGTCGGCGTGCCCGGTGTCGAGGGTGGAATCTCGGGCGGCTCGATCGGCATCACATCGAGACCTTGCGGTTCTCACCGATGTCCGGGCGCGTGTTCGTCACCGCCGCAGCCGCCATCTTCACATAGGAGATCACCGTGCCCGGCGAATCCCAGAACTCGGCATCGTCGGGTGCGATCTTGAGCACGCGGATGTTGGGATCCTCCGCGCTGTCCCACCACGCCTTGGCTGGCGTCGAGAACAGCTCCTTGATCTTTGCACGGTCGTTGGAGACCACGGCCGTGCCGGTCAGCGAGACATATTTCTGGCTGCCGGAATCCGCGAACGACAAATTGATCGAGGGATTGCGGGCGATCTCCTCGTCCTTGTGGCGCCGTGCGTCGGTCAGGAAGTAGATCGTGTTCGCGTCGCGATCGAGATGGGCGCTCATCGGCCGCGCACGGAGCTTGTCGCCGTCGCGCGTCACCAGCATCGCGAAGCCGATCTTCTTCATCAGCTCCCAGGCGCGATCGACGTCGCGGGCATTGTCGTTGGCCATATCGTACTCCTCGCTGCAAGCAACGATAACGGCCGCCGGGATTTCAGGTTCCGGCAGGAACCCGGCTATTCCGGGGTGTGGCAGACCGCCTCGATGTTGTGGCCATCGGGGTCGAGCACGAAGGCGCCATAATAGTTCGGGTGATAATGCGGGCGGATGCCGGGCGGGCCGTTATCGCGTCCGCCGGCCGCGATCGCCGCCTTGTAGAACGCGTCGACGGTAGCGCGGTTGTCGGCACGAATGGCGATATGCACCGGCTTGTTCATGGCGCCTTCGCCGCCGAACCAGAAATCCGGCTTGCCCTCAGTGCCGAAGCCTGCGGCCGCAGCGTGCCCGGTCTGCTCAGCCGTGACCTCCATGACCAGGCCGTAGCCGAGCGGCGCCAGCGCCTTGGCGTAGAACGCTTTCGCGCGCTCGTAGTCGGAGACGGAAAAGCCCAAATGGTCGATCATCGCCAGCTCCCTAGTTCGTTCTTGCAAGCCGTGACAGGAACGTATTGCTTCGTGTCTTGCGCACGATCGTAAAGCCGCGCGCGACCATGTCGGCGATACAATCCTGCTGCCATTCGTTTTGCGAGAGGTGCTCGATCACCACCGCGCGCGGCCACAGCGCGGCCGGTGCGTCGCGGAAGAAGCCGGTCAGCACGCGGTCCTCAAAACCTTCGACGTCGATCTTGAGCGAATCGATCTGGGTGACGCCGGCCTCGTCGAGGATGCGCGTCAGGCGCAGCGACGGCACCTTGATCGCGTCCGCGCCGGCCGTGCCGGTGACGACATGGGTGGCGCCGAGATTGCCGCCGCCGCTCTCGATCATCAGCTCGCCGTCGGTCTCACCGGCCGCGGCCTGCACCAGGCGCACCTGCGCAGCTTTCGATGCGGCGTGATTGAAGGAAAGCCGTCCAAACGTCAGCGGATGCGGCTCGATCGCGACCACCTTGCCGGTGCTGCCGACCTGTCGCGCCATCACCAGCGCAAACGTGCCGACATTGGCGCCGACATCGACGAAGGTGCCGCCGGAAGGGGTGTACTGGCGCAGGAAGTCGAGTTCGTCGAGATTGTAATCGGGATTGAACAATGCGCCGCGCTCGGTCGCGCTGCCCTGGTGATAGAGCCGGAACGAGGCGCCCTGATATTGCACGTCGACGGGGCCGCTCCGCAGCAGGTTCACCAGCCGCGACATCCACGGACGGAACGCGCCGCGCTTCAGCCCCGATTGCGTCGTGAGGCGGATGATCGCGGCCTGCGCCGCGTTCGGCGCAAACGCGCCGAACGGCGCGGACGAAGGGGTATTGTCGGTCGTCAAGCAGCAGATCCTCGTTGCAAGCGGCGCATGCATAGCCGGTTTTGCGGAGGACTCCAATCTTCACGAGAAGTTCGTAATCCGGATAAGGCGCAGCGAGATCCGGGACCTTTTCCGCTTGCGGCACGAGCCCCGGATTGCGCTTCGCTCCATCCGGGCTACGGCCTCACGCCGCCTTCTTCGGCGCCTTTCGCTGCCTCAGGAATCGCCCGAGCAGTCGGCGCTTGCCCTTGCGCGGGATCAGGTCGATGTCGCTGACCAGCTTGGCGCCGCCCTTGCGGCGCTCCAGCACGATCTTGCGGCTGTGGAAGGCCTCGAGCTCCGCGCGATGCGCCACGCTGACGATGGTCGCCTTCGGCAACTCGTCGGTGACCATCTTCATCATCTTGTCCTGGCTCTTCTCGTCGAGCGCCGAGGTCGCCTCGTCCAGCACGACAATGTCGGGGTTGTGCAACAGGAGCCGCGCGAAGGCGAGGCGCTGCTTCTCGCCGCCTGACAGCGTCTGGTCCCAGGGGCCTTCCTCCTCGATCTTCTCCTTGAGATGATCGAGCCCGACCTTGTGCAGGGCCTCGCCGATCTCGTCGACGGTCCAGTGATCGGCTGCGCCGGGATAGGCGACCGCGCGGCGCAGCGATCCCGAGGGCACGTAAGGCCGCTGCGGCAGCATGAACAGGCGGCGGTCCGGATGGAAATTCACGCCGCCACCGCCCCAGGGCCAGAGGCCGGCGATGGCGCGCACCAGCGTGCTCTTGCCCGTGCCGGATTCGCCGGCGACCAGCAGCCGCTCGCCCGGCTCGATCACCACTTCGGTCTCGCCGACCACCGCGGTGCCGTCGTCGAGCGTGACCGAGAGGTCGTGCAGCTCCAGCATGGCGTCGTTGTGCGTCTCGCCGCGCTTGATGCGGCCGAGACCGTCGCCCTGCTCGGCGCGCTCGAGGCCGTCGAGCGACATCATCAGCGAGGCGATGCGGCGCGCGCAGGCGTTCCAGTCGGCGAGCCGCGGATAATTGTCGACCAGCCAGCCGAACGCGCTCTGCACGATGGTGAAGGCGGAGGCCGCCTGCATCACCTGTCCCAGCGTCATGCTGCCGTCGAGGAATTTCGGTGCGCAAAGCAGGAGCGGCACGACGGGCGCAACCAGGCTCGAGCCTTGCGACACCAGCGTGGTGCGCATGTGCTGGCCCGCCAGCCGCGCCCATTGCCGGATCACATTGGTGAAGTTGCGGTCGATGCCGCCGCGCTCCTCCTCCTCGCCGCCGAGCAGCGCGATGCTCTCGCCGTTCTCGCGCACGCGCGTCAGCGCGTAGCGGAAGTCGGCTTCGGCCTGGTTCTTGTCTTCGGACACCTGCACGAAGCGGCGGCCGATCACCAGGATCGAGCCGGAAGCTATTCCCGCATAGAGCATCGCGGCGATCACGAGGAAGCCTGGAATGGTGATGCTCGTGCCGCCAAGCGTCAAGGTGAGCGCGCCGCCGATGGTCCAGAGCACGACGATGAAGGTCGCGGCCGACAACAGCGCCGAGGCGACGCCGGCGAGGAAGTCGACCGGGGAATCGGTCGCGATGCGCAGATCTTCCGCGATCCGGTATTCGGGATTCTTGTGGTCGCCGCTGACGAGATTGAGCTGGTAGTAGCGCCCGTTCTTGAGCCAACGCGTCAGCACGCTCGACGTCAGCCAGGCCCGCCAGCGCCGCTGGATGCCCATGCGCGCGAACACTTGCGCGACGCCGAGCACGATGCTTCCGATCGCGAGCGGAAAGAACACCGCGGTGAGATGGAAGACGCTCGCGGCCTCGCGCTTCTCGATCGCGTCGAAGATCGCCCTGTTCCAGACATTGATGCCGTACTGGAAGCCGACGGTGAGGATGATCAGGACAACGAGGCCGATCGAGAACGGCCAGGCGAGGCGGTCGCCGCTGCGTCCCCAGAAGCCGCGCGCGCTGATCCAGAACCGCGTCAGCAGATAATCCTTGCGAACCTGCTCGGCCTCCTCGGGCGAGAGCTCCGGGTCGGGCTCGAGCAGCTCCGGCGGCGGAGGGGCGACCTCGTCGCCGTTCTCGCCCTTGATTCCGACGATGGGCGACTTGGAATTGTCTTGACGCTTGGGGGCGGGCTTGGGCATGCGCGGACAACGCGAGGGAAATCAACCGGTTCCCTCGGGTTCCGCAAGGTTCCTATTCGGCGGCGCCGTCCCGGACGCGCCGGATACGGGCGGCCCGATGCAGAACGCGCGACAATTCCTCGACCGAATAGGGCTTTTGCACCAGATCGAAGCCGGCCACGCCCTCTTGTGACAGGGCCTGGCTGTAGCCCGTGGTCAGCACGATCGGCACGTCGATGGCGCGGTCGCGGATCGCCTGCGCCAGATCGAGCCCGGTCATGCCCGGCATCACCACGTCGGAGAACACGACGTCGAAGCGATCGGCGTCCATCACGAGCTCGGCGAGGGCATCCGTCGCATTGTCGACCAGCGTGATGCTGTAGCCGAGCTCGGTGAGACCGTCGGCGGCGAAATTGGCAAGCTCGATATTGTCCTCGACCACCAGCACCGACATGCCGCTGCCGGCCACCGCCGGCGCCGTGTTGGGCGCCTGCCGCTGCGGCAGAAGCTCCGGCGGCACGCGCGGCAGATAGAGCGAGAAGGTGCTGCCGTGTCCCACTTCGCTCGTGACCGTCACCTCGCCGCCGGATTGCCGGGCGAAGCCGAACACCTGGGACAGGCCAAGGCCGGTGCCGTGGCCGACCTGCTTGGTGGTGAAGAACGGCTCGAAGATGCGTCCCAACCGGGCGGCGGGAATGCCGATGCCGGTGTCGCTGACGGTCACGCTGACGAAGCCATGGCTTGCCGGGCTCTGGTTTCCCAGACTGTGGCTGCCCAAGGGCTGATTTCCCAAGCTCTGGCTAGCCGAGGCCCCGGCCAGCGCGTCCGGAACGGCCGACGCGGTCTCGACCTTGAAAGTGATCCTGCCCTTGCCCTGCATGGCGTCGCGCGCGTTGGTCGCCATGTTGATCAGCGCCGTCTCGAACTGGCCGGCATCGGCACGGACCAGGCAGGGCTCGGTGGGCAGCCGCATGGCGATCTCGATGGCCGGCCCCAGCAGGGGCGCGAGCATGTCGTGCAGCGACTGCATCCGTTCGCCGACGTCGAACACCTCCGGCTTCAGGGTCTGGCGCCGCGCAAAGGCGAGCAGCTGCGAGGTCAGCTTGGCCGCCCGGGCCACGGCGTCCGCGATGGCGGTGATGTAGCGCTGGCGCCGCTCCTCCGTCAGCTGCGGCCGGTTCAACAGGTCGACGGAGGCGCGGATCACCGTCAGCAGATTGTTGAAGTCGTGCGCGACGCCGCCGGTGAGCTGTCCGAGCGCCTCGAGGCGCTGGCTATGCTTGAGCGCTTCCTCGGCTTCGCGCCGCTTGGCGGCTTCGGCCTGAAGGTGCTGGGTGCGTCGCAACGCCAGCGCCAACAGCAGAAACAGCAGTGCGGTGGCGGGAATGCCGAACACCAGATGCTGGCCGATCGTGGCGAACCAGCGCGCGCGGATCGCCGAGGTCTCGAGCCCGGCGCTGACATAGATCGGGTATTCCGCGACGCGCCGGTAGCCGATGCGGCGCTCGACCCCGTCCGACGGCCAGGCGACGGTGATGAGGCCACGCTCGGGGCGCGCCGCGATTTCCCGGCCGACCGGCCCGGTCGGATCGAGCCTGATGTCGCGGTCAAGCCGCGGGAAATGCGTGAGCATGGCGCCGTCGGTGCGGCCCATCGCGAAGAAGCTGCCGGGATCCGATCCGATGCGAGCGTAGAAGCTCTCGAAATATTCCGGCAGGACCGAGGCTTGGATCACCCCGATGAAGCGACCGTCGTCGGAGTCGCGGCGGCGGCTCACGCCGAAAAAGCGGGCGCCCTGATAGGGCGGTCGTGGCGTCAGGGCGGTGCCGATGAACGTGCCGATGCTCTGGTCGATATGGGCGTAGAAATAGTCGCGGTCGGCAAAGCTCAGCTCCGGCGGGGGGGAGGCGAGGCTGTTGACCAGCGCCTTTCCGTCCGCATCGAAGATCCAGGCCGATTTGAGCTGCGGCAGCGAATCGCTCAGCCGCTTCAGCCGCCGGTGCAGCGCCGGCTCGCGCGCGCGGATGGTGTCGTCGGAAAGGCCGCGGACCACCTCGTTGAGCTCGGCAAGGCTGCGGTCGATGGTCTCGAACACCTTGAGCGCGTGCTCATGCGCGACGTCGAGCGTGCGCTCGATCTCCCGGTCGGCGATCTCCCTGGTCGAGGTGTAGGAAATCGTGGCGGCGATCGCGAACAGCGCAACCGGCAGCGCCAGGGATGCCGCCATCATCCACTGTAACAGCCTTAGCGAGTTGCGTTGCGCCCTCTGCACAGTCGCTCCGTCCCTGACGCGAGCTTAACTGAATCTCGCGTGAGGAAGGAAGCAGCTTGTGCGGGAACCGCAGGTTGTGAGACGAAAATATACGCGCGCGGCGGGCCGGAGAAAATTCTCCTCGAATTGGCCGCGATCCCGGAACGTCCCGGCCGGTCAGCCGGAACGCGAAGCACGAAATACGTCTTTAGATCTGGCGCTCGACCATCTTGAGCTTGAGCTCGGCGATGGCTTCGGCCGGGTTGAGGCCCTTCGGACAGGCCTTGGCGCAGTTCATGATGGTGTGGCAGCGATAGAGCCGGAACGGATCCTCGAGATTGTCGAGCCGCTCGCCGGTCGCCTCGTCGCGGGAATCGGACACCCAGCGATTGGCCTGAAGCAGCGCGGCGGGGCCGAGATAACGTTCGCTGTTCCACCAATAGCTCGGGCACGAGGTCGAGCAGCAGGCGCACAGGATGCACTCGTAGAGGCCGTCGAGCTTCTCGCGGTCCTCGTGGGTCTGGCGCCATTCCTTCTGAGGCGTCGGCGATGTCGTCTTCAGCCACGGCTCGACGGATGCGTATTGCGCATAGAAATTGGTGAGATCGGGAACGAGGTCCTTCACGACAGGCTGGTGCGGCAGCGGATTGACCTTCACCGCGCCGTCCTTGACGTCGTGCATCGAGCGGGTGCAGGCCAGCGTGTTCTGGCCGTCGATGTTCATGGCGCAGGAGCCGCAGACGCCTTCGCGGCAGGAGCGGCGGAAGGTCAGCGACGGGTCGATGTGGTTCTTGATCCAGATCAGGCCGTCTAGCACCATCGGGCCGCAATCATTGGTGTCGACGTAATAGGTGTCGACGCTCGGATTCTTGCCGTCGTCCGGATTCCAGCGATAGACCCGGAACTCGCGAACCTCTGTCGCGCCCGCGGGCTTCGGCCAGGTCTTGCCGCCTGAAATCTTGGAGTTCTTCGGAAGTGCGAATTCAACCATTTCGATAAGGCCTTCGCTGTTCGCTCAATACACGCGCGCCTTCGGCGGGATGTACTGCACGTCGTTGGTCATGGTGTAGTCGTGAACCGGGCGGTACTCGATCTTGACCTTGCCGGCATCGTCCAGCCAGGCCAGCGTGTGCTTCATCCAGTTCTTGTCGTCGCGTTCGGAGAAGTCCTCGCGGGCATGGGCGCCGCGGCTCTCGGTGCGGTTGGCGGCCGAATTCATCGTCACCACCGCCTGCGAGATCAAATTGTCGAATTCCAGCGTCTCGACGAGATCGGAATTCCACACCAGCGAACGATCCGACACGGCGATGTCGGTGATGCCGCTGTGGACCTTCGCGATCAGGTTCTGGCCTTCGCTCAGCACTTCGCCGGTGCGGAACACCGCGCAATTGCTCTGCATCACGTGCTGCATGCCTTCGCGCAGTTTTGCGGTCGGCGTGCCGCCGGAGGCGTAGCGGTAATGGTCGAGCCGGCCGAGCGCGACCTCGGCCGAGTTCGCCGGCAGCTCCGGCTGCTTGGCGTTCGGCGTCAGCTTCTCGGCGAGGCGGAGCGCGGCGGCGCGGCCGAACACGACGAGGTCGATCAGCGAGTTGGAACCGAGGCGGTTGGCGCCGTGCACGGACACGCAGGCGGCTTCGCCGATCGCCATCAGGCCGGGGATGACGGCATTGTCGTCGCCGTCCTTCTTGGTCAGCACCTCGCCATGATAGTTCGTGGGGATGCCGCCCATGTTGTAGTGCACGGTCGGCACGATCGGGATCGGCTCGCGCGTCACGTCGACATTGGCGAAGATCTTTGCGGATTCGGAGATGCCCGGCAGCCGCTCGGCGAGCACCGCGGGATCGAGATGGTCGAGATGCAGGAAGATGTGGTCCTTCTTCTTGCCGACGCCGCGTCCCTCGCGGATCTCGATGGTCATCGCGCGCGAGACGACGTCGCGCGAGGCGAGGTCCTTGGCCGACGGCGCGTAGCGCTCCATGAAGCGCTCGCCTTCGGAGTTGACGAGATAGCCGCCTTCGCCGCGCGCGCCCTCGGTGACGAGGCAGCCCGAGCCGTAGATGCCGGTCGGGTGGAACTGGACGAACTCCATGTCCTGCATCGGCAGGCCGGCGCGCAGCACCATGCCGCCGCCGTCACCGGTGCAGGTATGCGCCGAGGTGCAGGACGCATAAGCGCGGCCGTAGCCGCCGGTCGCGAGAATCACGGTCTGGGCGCGGAAGCGGTGCAGCGTGCCGTCGTCGAGCTTGAGTGCGATGACGCCGCGGCAGGTGCCCTGGTCGTCCATGATCAGGTCGATGGCGAAGAACTCGATGAAGAACTCGGCCGCGTGGCGCAGCGACTGGCCGTACATCGTGTGCAGCATGGCGTGGCCGGTGCGGTCGGCGGCGGCGCAGGTGCGCTGCGCCTGGCCCTTGCCGAAATCCATGGTCATGCCGCCGAACGGGCGCTGATAGATCTTGCCGTCCTCGGTGCGCGAGAACGGCACGCCCCAATGCTCGAGCTCGTAGACCGCGTCGGGCGCGTTGCGCACCATGTATTCGATCGCGTCCTGGTCGCCGAGCCAGTCCGACCCCTTGACGGTGTCGTACATGTGCCAGCGCCAGTCGTCCTTGTGCATGTTGCCGAGCGAAGCGGAGATGCCGCCTTGCGCAGCGACCGTGTGCGAGCGGGTCGGAAACACCTTGGTGATGCAGGCCGTGCGCAGGCCCGCCTCGCTGCAGCCAACCACGGCGCGCAGGCCCGCGCCGCCGGCACCGACCACGACGACGTCGTAGGTGTGGTCTTCGATCGGATAGGCCTTGCCGTTGGTGGCGGGAGCGCCGTTGCCCGAGCCATTCGTTGTATTGGCCATGGGTTACACTCCGGAGGACAGTTTCAGGATCGCGTAGGTCGAGGCGAGCGCGACGGCGACCGAGAAGAAGTTGTTGAGCATGATCGAGACGAGCTTCAGCTTCTCGTTATGGACGTAGTCCTCGATCACGACCTGCATGCCGATCTTCATGTGCCAGGCGCTGGCGAAGATGAAGAGCAGCAGGATCACCGCGATCGGCAGCGAGCCGAGGATCTGCGCGGCGCCGGCCTGATTGCGGCCGAGCAGCATCATGACGATCACGATCACCGGAATCATCAGCAGTGTCATGGCGACGGCCGTGATGCGCTGGCGCCAGAAATCGGAGGTGCCGGAATGTGCCGCGCCGAGATTGCGGACGCGGCCGAGCGGCGTGCGCATGCTGCGCTTGGGCGTGTCGGCTGAGCTCATCGGCCGCCTCCGATCGCATAGGCGATGATCCAGACCAGCACGGTCAGCGCGATGCCGCCGATCAGTGCGCCCCAGGTCAGCGCTTCCCGCTCATTGGCCTTGAAGCCGTAGCCGAGGTCCCAGACGAAATGCCGGATGCCGCTCAGCATGTGGTGCATCAGCGCCCAGGTGTAGCCGAACACGATCAGACGGCCGATGATGCTGCCGGTGAAGGCCTGGACATGGGAATAGGCGGCCGGGCCGGAGGCCGCTGCGATCAGCCACCAGGCCAGCAGCAGGGTGCCGACGTAAAGGGCGATGCCGGTGGCGCGATGGACGATGGACAGCGCCATCGTCAGCGTCCAGCGGTAGACTTGCATGTGTGGCGAGAGCGGTCGTTCGATCCGTGCGGTCATGGGCTTTGATGTTGTCTTGCGGCCCAGCAGGGGGCGCGCGGGGATCGGAAAGGTCGGCTCTATTTACGGAGTCGATTTGGCCCGCGCAATCACCAAATCGCCATAAATCGAACCGTCGTTCAGCCCTAGAGCCTTGATGATGCAAGCCCAATCAGGGTCTTGGTATACCAGCATGCCTGTCCGCCAATGAAGTACCGAATATAAATTCATTTATTGCGATGACTGCGAGGTCCGTTGAAATTGCTATTGGAACGCATCTAAACGGACCATGCCGTCCAAACCGGCCGAGGGGGCCCGGCGGCGGCATCCACCCCATCTGTGGGCGCCATTCTGCGCCCTCGCTGCGGCCGGTTCGATCCGGTTTTGGATATGCACGCCCTGCATTCCACCCCAGCCGGGAAGCCCGGCGTGTCGACCGCGGGAATCAGATCGCCTAATGCTCCGTACGCAGCTCTCGGAAGCGAGCCGCTGCGACCAGTCGCCGGGGGCAGGTCAGGGGTGATTGCAGGTCTGGATATCAAGGACATCGTCGAGCTCGCGCTGCTGTTGATCGCAACCGGTGCGCTCTCAGGGTTTCTGGCCGGCGTGTTCGGCATCGGCGGCGGCGCGATTCTGGTGCCGGTGTTTTACGAATGCTTCCGCATCGCCGGCGTGCCGCTCGAAGTGCGCATGCCGCTCTGCATCGGCACCTCGCTCGCCGTGATCATCCCGACTTCGATCCGTTCGTTCCAGGCGCATTACAAGCGCGGCGCCGTGGACATGAGGATCCTGCGCGCGTGGTGGCTGCCGATCGTGGTCGGCGTCGTCGCCGGCAGCGTGATCGCGCGCTATGCGCCGGAGCGGCTGTTCAAGATCGTGTTCGTCTGTGTCGCCTATTCGGCGGCAGCGCGTCTCATCTTCGCGCGCGAGGGCTGGCGGTTCGGCGAGGATCTGCCGAAGGGTCCCTTGATGCGCGCCTACGGTTTCTGCGTCGGCATTCTCTCGACGCTGATGGGCATCGGCGGCGGCCTGTTCTCGAACTTGTTGATGACGTTCTACGGCCGTCCGATTCATCAGGCGGTGGCGACCTCGTCGGCGCTCGCCGTGCTGATCTCGATCCCCGGCGCGCTCGGCTACGTCTATGCCGGCTGGCCGGCGGCGGCGAACTATCCGGCCGTCGCCGCACTGCAAGTGCCGTTCGCGCTCGGCTATGTCTCGCTGATCGGCGCCGTACTGGTGATGCCGATGAGCCTCGTCACCGCGCCGCTCGGCGTGAGAGCCGCGCATGCGATGTCCAAGCGCACGCTGGAAGTGGCGTTCGGGTGTTATCTGTTCATCGTGGGCAGCCGGTTTGTACTGAGCTTGGTGGGTGGGCTGTAGCCGCCGCATACTCCGTCGTTGCGAGCGAAGCGAAGCAATCCAGAAATCTCTGCGCTGTGAAAGCCTAGATTGCTTCGTCGCAAGAGCTCCTCGCAATGACGGCGAGAGAGCGCGCCCCCTCACTTTTTCGCGTAAATATCCTTGTACGTCTCGCGCAGCACGTTCTTCTGCACCTTGCCCATCGTATTGCGCGGCAGCTCGTCGACGACGAAGACGCGCTTGGGCATCTTGAACTTTGCGAGCCGTCCGTCGAGGCCCTTGAGCACGGCCGCTTCGTCGATGCTCGCGCCGGGCTGGCGCACCAGTACCGCGGTGACGCCCTCGCCGAAATCGGCGTGCGGCACGCCGATCACGGCGGACTCGATCACGCCCGGCATGGCGTCGATCTCGCTCTCGATTTCCTTGGGGTAGACGTTGAAGCCGCCGGAGATCACGAGATCCTTGCCGCGGCCGAGGATGTGGACATAGCCCTTGGCGTCGATCTTGCCGAGGTCGCCGGTGATGAAGAAGCCGTCGGGCCGGAATTCAGCCTTGGTCTTCTCCGGCATGCGCCAGTATCCCTTGAAGACGTTCGGCCCCTTCACCTCGATCATGCCGATCTCGTCGCGCGGCAATTCCTTGCCCGTCTCGGGCTCGGTCACGCGCACCGAGACGCCGGGAAGCGGGAAGCCGACCGCGCCGGGCACCCGCTCGCCGTCATAGGGGTTCGACGTGTTCATGTTGGTCTCGGTCATGCCGTAGCGCTCGAGCACCGCGTGGCCCGTGCGCGCCGACCATTCGCGATGCGTCTCGGCCAGCAGCGGCGCCGAGCCCGAGATGAATAGCCGCATGTGCTTTGTCGTCTCCTGCGACAGCGCCGGGTTCTGCAGCAGCCGCGTGTAGAACGTCGGCACGCCCATCAGCACCGTGGCGCGCGCCATCAACTTGATGATGAGGTCCGGATCGAGTTTTGGCAGGAAGATCATCGACGCCCGCGAAAACAGCGTGACGTTGGTCGCCACGAACAGGCCGTGCGTGTGATAGATCGGCAGCGCGTGGATCAGCACGTCCTTGTCGGTGAAGCGCCAATAGCCGACCAGCGAGAGCGAGTTCGACGCGAGATTGTCGTGGCTGAGCATCGCGCCCTTGGAACGGCCGGTGGTGCCCGAGGTGTAGAGGATCGCGGCGAGATCGTCGTTTGCGCGCGGCACCGTCGTAAACTCACTGCTCGCCTTCTCGGCGGCATCCGTCAGCGAGCCCTTGCCGTCAGGCCCGAGCGTCTCGACCTTGGCCTTCACCTTGGCGGCGATCGGGGCGAGGCCTTCGGCCTTGGCGGGATCGCACACAACCAGCGACGGCTCGGCGTCGCCGATGAAATAATCGAGCTCGTTCAGCGTGTAGGCGGTGTTGAGCGGCAGGTAGACCGCGCCGGCCCGCACCGTGGCTAGGTACATCACGATATTGGCCACGGATTTTTCCACCTGCACCGCGACGCGGTCGCCGGGCTTCACGCCGCGTGCGACCAGCACGTTCGCCATCTGCCCGGCCCGCGCGATCAGATCGCCATAGCTGATGCGAACCCCGTCCTGCGTCTCGATCGCGAGGCGGTTGGGATCGTCCAGGCCATCGAACAGGCGGGAAAACAGATTGGCGTTGGCTGCTGGGTTCATGCAAGAATTCCTCGACCGCAAGGCTGACAAGGCCGGTCAAACCGAGGGCTGGATTAGCAAAAACCGCCCCGATGAAGCAACGGAGACAGTTTGCATGACCAAAATTGGGAAACGCGTGGCCTGGGTCACGGGCGGCGGCAGCGGGATCGGGGAGGCCGGCGCGGAGGCATTGGCGGCCGACGGCTGGATGGTGGTGGTCTCGGGCCGGCGCCAGTCGGCCCTGGATACCGTGGTGGCGAAGATCATCAAGGCGGGCGGCGCCGCCGAGGCGCTCGCGCTTGATGTCTCCAACGCGACCGAGGCCCAGAAGGCCGCCGATCAGATCGTCGCCAGGCACGGCCGCATCGACCTGCTGGTCAACAATGCCGGCATCAATGTTCCCAAGCGCAGCTGGAAGGACATGGAGCTGGAGGGCTGGGACCAGCTGGTCCGGGTCAATCTCAACGGCGTGCTCTATTGCATGCGCGCGGTGCTGCCGACGATGCGCAAGCAGCAGGACGGCGCGATCATCAACGTCTCGTCCTGGGCCGGCCGCCACGTCTCGAAGATGCCGGGCCCGGCCTACACCACCACCAAGCATGCGGTGCTGGCGCTGACCCATTCCTTCAACATGGACGAGTGCGTCAACGGCCTGCGCGCCTGCTGCCTGATGCCTGGCGAGGTCGCGACGCCGATCCTGAAGCTGCGCCCGGTGGTGCCGAGCGAAGCGGAGCAGGCGAAGATGCTGCAACCGGAAGATCTCGGCCGCACCATCGCGTTCATCGCGAGCATGCCGGCCCGCGTCTGCATCAACGAGGTGCTGATCAGCCCAACGCATAATCGCGGATTCATCCAGACGCCGAACAACCGGGATTGAGCGAGCACAGCGCGGGCCACATTCTCCGCTGTCGTCCCGGGGCGCGACGAAGTCGCGAACCCGGGACCCATAACCACAGGGAGAAGTGGTTGCGCGAAACTGGTCACTCCGAGTCTTCGCCAAACATCTTCCTGTGGTTATGGGTCCCTGTGTATCGAAATCCTGTCATGGTGGAGTGGGCGGGAAGCCGTTGGGTCCTTGGCGCTTGACGCCGTGAGCCGGCTCGGTCTCCCGCCCGTTCCATTTATCAACCTGAACAGTTGCACGAGGCTGCGCCAACAGACCTCGCATCACAGGGACAGGCACCATGATCATACGCCCTCGTTACGTCGGAATCGACGTCTCCAAACGATATCTCGATATCTTCGATGAGAGCCTGGGCGTGCCGGAGCGCATCGCCAACGCGCCGCAGGCCATCACACAGATCGCGGCGCGTTGGCGATGCGATGTGCTGGTCGTCTTTGAAGCCACGGGCGTCTATGACCTTGAGCTTCGTGAGGCGCTCAGCCAGGCCGGCATCCGCTTTGCCCGGATCAACCCGGCCCGGGCCCGGGACTTTGCGCGCGCCAGCGGCCAGCTCGCCAAGACCGACCCGATCGATGCCCGGATGCTGGCGAGCTTTGCCCGGGCCATGCAGCCTGCCGCTGAGCAGGCTGCCAATCCTGCCCGCAATGCCCTGGCGGGGCTTGCAAAACGGCGGGATCAACTGGTTCTCATGCGTGCCCAGGAGAAGAACAGGCGCAGCGAGGCCGAGGACCGCGCCATGGCCGATCGCATCGGTCGGCTCATTGAAGTCCTCGACAATGAGATCGCCGCAATCGAGGCCGATATTAGCGCACTGATCAAGACTGAGCCGGAGGTCTCCGATGATGCGCAGTTGATGCGGTCACTTCCCGGCGTGGGCCCCGTAACCTGCATGCAGCTGATCGCGCAGATGCCGGAACTCGGAAAAGTGGGACCGAAGCAGGTGGCCGCGCTCGCCGGCCTGGCTCCCTTCAACGTCGACAGCGGCGCTTACCGCGGCAAGCGGAAGATCGTCGGGGGCCGAAAGCGCGTCCGCGATGCCCTCTACATGGCCGCTCTCAATGCGGTCCGCCGGGCCGATCCATTCAAGGCCTTCTACGCTCGACTGCGACAGGCCGGTAAACCTGCCAAGCTCGCTCTCATTGCCGTTGCCAGGAAGCTGTTGACGGTCCTCAACGCCATCATCCGCGATCGAAAGCCGTACCTGTACACTAGGCCAACATAACAGTTGCCGGATCGGCGCTTCGCTTGTCCGGGACGACGGCAGAGTGTGTGGCGCGCGCCCCCACACGAACATCCCGCCCCAGAGTTTCACGCATCACAAAGAATTTTTCTCCGAAACCGCACGCCAAACCCTCCCGTAGTTCGGTCCAACGACGGCACTGCTGCATCGCCCCAAATTGTCGCAGTCGCCGTTGTTGCCCCAACCCAACACCGGCCATCGCCGGTCACAATCCAATCGGGAGACTCTCCATGTCGAAGCGCATTGCCTATATCGCTGCCGCCGCCTTCAGCGCCCTGGCCATCACCGCGACCATCGTCGCGCCGGCGAGTGCCGAGGAAAAGACCGTCATGGTCGGCGGCGCCGCGATGTTCCCCTCGAAGAACATCGTGCAGAACGCGGTCAACTCGAAGGACCACACCACGCTGGTCGCGGCGGTGAAGGCGGCTGGCCTCGTGCCGACGCTGGAGGGCAAGGGCCCGTTCACGGTGTTCGCGCCCACCAACGCTGCCTTCGGCAAGCTGCCGGCCGGCACCGTCGACAATCTGGTCAAGCCCGAGAACAAGGCCACGCTGACCAAGATCCTCACCTACCATGTCGTGCCGGGCAAGCTCGAGGCTTCCGACCTCACCGAGGGCAAGAAGCTGAAGACCGCCGAGGGCGAGGAGCTGACGGTCAAGAAGATGGACGGCAAGGTCTGGATCGTCGATGCCAAGGGCGGCACCTCGATGGTCACGATCTCCAACGTCAACCAGTCCAACGGCGTGATCCATGTGGTCGACACCGTGCTGATGCCGGCCTCGTAACACCGCGCGATCCTGTTTCATCCCCGGACAGGAATGGCTTCAGACCGCGAGCCGGGGATACCCGGCTCGCTTTTTTGTGACCACAATAGCCTGACGGCATCGATTCGATGACGAGCAGGACGTAACGGAAGCGGACGGTCTGGCGTATAATTCCCAACACACGATCCTCCAGGACGGAACCATCATGGCGAGCCTCACAGTCACCGATGAGCAGGTCAGGGCCATCAAGGCCAAAGTGATCCAACCGGCCTGGGTGCGGGTCATGCACTGGATCAACGCCCTTGCCATGATCCTGATGATCCTGTCGGGCTGGCAGATCTACAACGCCTCGCCGCTGTTCGGCTTCACCTTTCCGCGCGACTACACGCTCGGCGGCTGGCTCGGCGGCGGCCTGCTCTGGCATTTTGCCGCGATGTGGTTGTTGATGCTCAATGGCCTTGCCTATCTCGTCACCGGCTTTGCCACCGGCCGCTTCGCCAAGAAGCTGTTTCCAATCACCCCGTCAGGCGTGCTCCACGACGTCAGGGCTGCCCTGACCTTCAAGCTCGGCCATGACGATCTCACCGTCTATAATTACGTGCAGCGCCTGCTCTATGCCGGCATCATATTGGTCGGCGTGCTGATCGTGCTCACGGGCCTCGGCATGTGGAAGCCGGTGCAGCTCTATTACCTCGTTGCGCTGTTCGGAGATTACCCGACCGCGCGCTACATCCATTTCTTCTGCATGGCCGCGATCTGCGCCTTCCTCGTCGTTCACGTCCTGCTCGCGCTGCTGGTGCCGAAGAGCCTGCGCGCGATGATCATCGGTCGCTAAAGCGGAGCGGAGAACACAGCCATGGCCAAGCGTTCATTCCTGATCCCCGGCGTCGACAAGCGGCTCCTGATCAAGGACTCCATCAAGACCATGCCCGACGTCACCCGCCGCCGCTTCATCGCCGGCGGCGCCAGTCTCGGCGCCCTGACATTGCTCACCGGCTGCGACGTCGTCGATTCCTCCTCGGCCGAGGAGATGCTGAAGAGTGTTTCGAAATTCAACGACGCGGTGCAGGCCTTCATCTTCAATCCCGACGCGCTGGCGCCGACCTTCCCCGAGAGCGCGATCACCAAGCCGTTTCCGTTCAACGCCTATTACGATCTCGACGACGCGCCTGATGTCTCGGCCGCAGACTGGAAGCTCGAGGTCCGGGGCCTCGTCGACAACAAGAAGCCCTGGACGCTGGACGAGTTGCACAAGCTGCCGCAAGTGACTCAGATCACCCGTCACATCTGCGTCGAGGGCTGGAGCGCGATCGGCAGCTGGACCGGCACGCCCCTGCGCGATTTCCTGAAATTGATCGGCGCGGACACGCGCGCGAAATATGTCTGGTTCCAATGCGCCGACAAGGAGGGCTACAATTCGCCCTTGGATATGCGCAGCGCGCTGCACCCGCAGACCCAGATGACGTTCAAATATGCGAACGAGATCCTGCCGCGCGCCTACGGCTTCCCCATGAAGATCCGCGTGCCGACCAAGCTGGGCTTCAAGAACCCGAAATACGTGGTCTCGATGGAAGTCACCAACGACTACAAGGGCGGCTATTGGGAAGACCAGGGGTATAATTCGTTCAGCGGGAGCTGATGGCCGTCATTCCGGGGCTCGCGAAGCGAGAGCCCGGAATCCATCGGGCCGCAGGACTGGTGGATGAATGGATTCCGGGTTCGCGCTACGCGCGCCCCCGGAATGACAACCTAGCCCGGCCCCACTTTCCGCTGACACAGCGCCGCCACCGCACCCAGCGCCAGCAGCGCCGCCGACACGTTCAGCGCGTAGCTCAAGCTCCCCAGTGCATCCGTGATCGCGCCGACCACGATCGGGCCGAGCGTCTGGCCGACGCCGAACGAGATCGTCATTGCCGCGATCGCGGTCGGCCACACCTGCGGCGGATAGTTGAAGCGCACGAAGGCGGTGGTCGAGCCGACCACGGCGAAGAAGGCGACGCCGAACACCACGGCCGAGACCGCAAGCCATGCCGGCGAATGCCCGAGCATCGGCAGGGCCGCGCCCGCCGCGTTGGTTCCGAGGATGATGGCGGTGGCGAGCCCGCCGCGATCGAGCGCCAGCACGCCGCGCCAGGCCCAGGGCGTGACGAAGGCGGAGAGGCCAATGAGTCCCCAGAATCCCGCCTGCGCCGCGGCCCCGCCGCCGCCGTCGCGCACATAGGCGATCATGAAGGTCATGTAGGCGATGTACCCGGCGCCGAACAGGAAGTAGGCGGCCAGATAAATCAGCACCGGCCAAATCGCGAACGAGCCGTGACCGCCTTCCGAGAAGCGGACATCGCTCTCGATGCGGATCAGGAACAGCGGGATCGTCATCGCGACCGAGAGCAGCGTCAGCGCCCACCAGACGATCCACCACGAGCCCGGCCCGAAATATTGCAGCGTGAACGGGGCGATCAGCCCCGAGGCGAGAATGCCGATGCCGGGCCCGGCATAGAACAGGCTGAGCAGGAAATTGGCCCGCGTGGGCTGCGACTGCGCGATGGTGGCGGCGAGCGCCCCGCCGGCGACGAAGCCGGCCGCAGCCCCGAGACCGAGCACGAGGCGCGCCAGGCTCAGCGCGACGAAATTCCCCGATAGCGCGCACGTCGCGAGCGCGGCGACGCAGGCGAGGGTTCCGCCGCGGATGGCGGCCGCCCAGCCGACGCGCTGGATCAGGCGGGACGCCAAGAGCGCGCCGACGAGATAGCCGACGGCGTTGATGGTGTTCATGAATCCGGCCGCCGAGTAGGACCAGCCGAGGGTCTCCCGCATGTCCGGCAGCACCAGCGCATAGGCAAAGCGGCCGATGCCGAGCCCGACGGTGGCGGCCAGCGACAGCGTCAGGATCAGCCGCGCGGGATGCGCGTAGGGCGGGCGGTCAGGGGCGTGCAAGGGAATCTCCGGCCCTCGCAGTGTGGCAGGCCCCGTCCGCCTTGCACAGCCGCACCCCGGCAATGGTGTCTTGCCAAGCGCGCAACGCCGCTCTAGCACTCCGGCCGAATTCGACCTGAGAGGAACGACCATGGCGACCCACAAACTGCTGCTGCTTCCCGGCGACGGTATCGGCCCCGAGGTGATGGGCGAGGTGAAGCGGCTGATCGACTGGCTCAATTCGGCCGGGATCGCCAAGTTCGAGACCGATACCGGCCTCGTCGGCGGCTCCGCCTATGACGCGCACAAGGTGTCGATCTCCGAGGGCGACATGGCCAAGGCGCTGGCCGCCGACGCCATCATCTTCGGCGCGGTCGGCGGTCCGAAATGGGATGCCGTTCCCTACGAGGTGCGCCCGGAAGCCGGCCTGCTCCGCCTGCGCAAGGATCTCGCGCTGTTCGCCAATCTGCGTCCCGCCGTGTGCTACCCGGCGCTGGCCGAGGCTTCGAGCCTGAAGCGCGAGGCGGTCGAGGGCCTCGACATCATGATCGTACGCGAGCTCACCGGCGGCGTCTATTTCGGCGAGCCCAAGACCATCACCGATCTCGGCAACGGCCAGAAGCGCGCCATCGATACCCAGGTTTACGACACCTATGAGATCGAGCGCATCGGCCGCGTCGCCTTCGAGCTTGCCAGGAAGCGCAAGAACAAGGTGACGTCGATGGAGAAGCGCAACGTCATGAAGTCGGGCGTACTCTGGAACGAGGTCATGACTCAGGTTCACAAGCGCGAATATCCTGACGTCACGCTCGAGCATCAGCTCGCCGATTCCGGCGGCATGATGCTGGTGAAATGGCCGAAGCAGTTCGACGTCATCGTCACCGACAACCTGTTCGGCGACATGCTGTCCGACATCGCGGCGATGCTGACCGGCTCGCTCGGCATGCTGCCCTCGGCCTCGCTCGGCGAGGTCGACGTCAAGACCAAGAAGCGCCGGGCACTGTACGAGCCCGTGCACGGCTCGGCGCCTGACATCGCAGGCCAAGGCCTCGCCAATCCCATCGCGATGATCTCGTCCTTCGGCATGGCGCTGCGCTACTCCTTCGACATGGGCGATCTCGCCGACAAGGTCGACGCCGCGATCGCCGCGGTGCTGGCGAGCGGCCTGCGCACCGCCGACGTCAAGTCGGAGGGGACGACCGCTGCCTCGACCACGCAGATGGGTGAAGCGATTTTGAAGGAATTGCAGAAGCTGCACGGGTAAGGCGGGAAGAATCGTAGCCCGGATGGAGCGAAGCGAAATCCGGGTTCTCACCCCGTAGACAGACCTTGCCGGATTGCGCTTCGCTCCATCCGGGCTACGGCCTCATTGGAGACCGCCTCATGGATTCACCCCGCCCCAAGATCGCGGAATCCATCATCCATGACACGGTGCGCCGGCGCGAAGCACAGATCGGGCGCCGCTGCGAAATTCTCGCCAACACCCGCATCGAATACGCCTCGCTCGGCGACTATTCCTATCTTGGCGAGAATTGCGACGTCGCCGATGCCGTGATCGGCAAGTTCACGGCCATCGCCAATTCGGTGCGGATCGGCGCGCCCAATCATCCGATGGGCCGCCCCTCGCAGCACCGCTTCACTTATGTCCCCGAATATTACGAGGCGTCGGCGAGCCGCGACCGCGACTTCTTCGCGGATCGTCGCGGCGATCGCGTCATCGTCGGCAACGATGTCTGGATCGGCCACGCCGCCATCCTGCTGCCGGGCGTGAACGTCGGCGACGGCGCGGTGATCGCGGCAGGCGCGGTCGTCAGTCGTGATGTCGCGCCCTACACGATCGTCGGCGGCGTGCCGGCACGCGCCATCCGCAAGCGCTTCGACGATGCGGTCGCGGCAAGCCTGCATCGCATCGCCTGGTGGGACTGGCCGGACGAGCTCATCTTTGAACGTCTCGCCGATTTCCGCTCCGAGGCGATCGGGGAGTTCTGTCGGCGTTATGACCCTGCGGCGAATGCGTGAGGCGCAGGCAGCTCTCCAAACAAAAAAGCCGGGCGCGAGCCCGGCCTTTTGATTCGGTCGTGACGTCCGCTCAGTACAGCGGGAAATTCTGCGGATAGCCGCCGATATCCTGCGGCGGCGAGAGCGGCTGGCGGTCGATCGGGCGATTGAGGTTCTCGCGGGCGAAGGACGGATAGCCCACGGCCGGCGGGAAGGCGTAGTCGCTGAACTTGCGGTCGCCCGGATTCACCTCGGTGCCGCCGTCGAGCCAGGAGCGCTTGCTGACATAGATGCGGGTGCGGCCCTGCTGATAGACGGCGTTGGGGCCCGCCGGGCCGTAATAGTGCCGGCCGCGCTCGTCATAGCGCTTGGTCTTGTTGTCGGCCGAAGCCGGCGTCGCCAGAACAGAGGACATGGCAATCACGGCGCCCGCAGCAAACAAGGTCGCCAATTTGGCAGAGAATTTCGAGCTCATCACGTCCCCTTCAGGCGGCGCACCGCCAGTCGATGTCACCCCATACTAGCCCGGCCGGGGTCAGCGCAACTAGGTCTATTGGGTCACACCAGCTCGAAAATAATCGCGCGCGTCGGCGAAAGTTGCATCAATACCAGCCACTTGAGCTTGATGCGGACTAGAGCGCCCCGCGCAATTGCGCATTCGCGGCGCCCAGCAGCCAGTCCGGCGAGCCCTGGAGGTCGCAAGCCCGGCGCTTCAGCTCGGCGCGGGCGAACAGGTCCGCCAGCTTCGGCTCGTTGCCGGAGGTGAGCAGCGTCAGCCGGTTCAGCGTGCAGGCAACGGCCGCACGCTGGGCGGGCAGGGTGTTGCCCTGGCAGGAGAAGCCGGAGATCTGCAAGGCAGGCTCCTCGCTGCGCTTGAGGTAGCCGAGGCAGGCCGGCGTCCCCGTCGTGCCCATCGGCCGGAACAGCGCCACGGGGCCGAATTTGGTGTCGATCAGGCCGGCCTGCTCGAGCGGGGTCGCCGCGTTCAGACCCATCTGGACGGCGAGATCCATGGTTGCCGGACGGCCCAAGTCGAATTCGCCGCCCTCCCGGTAAATCTCGAGCTCGGCCAGCACCTTGTCGGCTTCGCCGGTCCAGCGCATGACGTCCCTGCGACCGCCTGCGGGATCCCGAAGGGTGGTGTAAGAGGCTGTTTTCTCTGACGAATCAAGTCGGCTGAGAGCGAAGGCCGGATGCGAGCGGTCGGCCACGCTCCAGGCCTTCCCCGGCGCCTGCTCATCGCCGCGCAAATCGGGCAGCTGGCCAAGCGCCGCAAGGCCGAGGATGGCAAACAGCGCCAGCGTCCCCACATAGGCGAACAGTCGCGCCAGCGTGCCGACCACCTCGTCGGCGAAGGCTGCCAATGCCAGATGGAGACTGGTCCGGGTCGAGATTGCGGCCATGCTGGCCTCAGGCGACTGCATCCACGGCCATCCGGCATGGTCCCACGTTGTCTTGAGGCCGGTTCTCGCATAGAAGCGCTGCTCTTCCTGTTTAAGCGTCAGCTTCAGGAACGGGCTTTTTCATCGGAGAGTGAACGATGGGTTACAAAGTCGCAGTCGTCGGCGCGACCGGCAATGTCGGACGGGAAATGCTCAACATCCTGGATGAGCGCAAATTCCCCGCGGACGAGGTCGTGGCCCTCGCCTCTCGCCGCAGCATGGGCGTCGAGGTCTCCTATGGCGACCGCACCCTGAAAGTCAAAGCGCTCGAGCACTTTGATTTCTCCGATGTCGACATCTGCCTGATGTCGGCGGGCGGCTCGGTGTCGAAGGAATGGTCGCCGAAGATCGGCGCCGCCGGCGCGGTGGTGATCGACAATTCCTCGGCCTGGCGCATGGACCCGGACGTGCCGCTGATCGTGCCCGAGGTGAATGCTGCTGCGACCGAAGGCTTCAAGAAGAAGAACATCATCGCCAACCCGAACTGCTCGACCGCGCAGCTCGTCGTCGCGCTCAAGCCGCTGCACGACAAGGCGGTCATCAAGCGCGTCGTGGTCTCGACCTATCAATCGGTGTCGGGCGCCGGCAAGGATGCGATGGACGAATTGTTCTCGCAGACCAAGGCCGTCTACACCAACAGCGAGATCGTCAATAAGAAGTTTCCTGCGCGCATCGCCTTCAACGTCATCCCCCAGATCGACGTCTTCATGGAGGACGGCTACACCAAGGAAGAGTGGAAGATGATGGCGGAGACCAAGAAGATCCTTGATCCCAGGATCAAGCTCTCCGCCACCTGCGTGCGCGTGCCGGTGTTCGTCGGCCATTCCGAGGCGGTCAACATCGAGTTCGAGAATCCGATCAGCGCCGACGAAGCCCGCGATATCCTGCGCAAGGCGCCCGGCTGTCTCGTCATCGACAAGCAGGAGCCCGGCGGCTACGCCACGCCGTATGAGGCGGCCGGCGAAGACGCCACCTATATCAGCCGCATCCGCGAGGACGCGACGGTGGAGAACGGCCTCGCGCTGTGGTGCGTGTCGGACAATCTCCGCAAGGGCGCAGCCCTCAACGCGATCCAGATCGCCGAAGTCCTGATCAACCGCAAGCTGATCAGCGCGAAAAAGCAGGCGGCCTGACGCTGCCGTAGGGCGGATTAGCCCGCGGCTGCGCGAAGCGCAGTCCGCTTGGCGTAATCCGCCGCTTCCCTTCGCGATACGAACGCTGGCGGATTACGCTTCGCTAATCCGCCCTACGAGAGCGGTGGCCTACGCCACGGCCCGCGCGTTCCTGAATTCCTTGCTCGTCTTGTCCAGCACGAACAGCGATCCCTCCGCGACGCCGAAATAGGCGCCGTGGGTCTGCATCTGGCCGCTCTCCACGGCCTTGCGCACGAACGGGAACGTCATCAGGTTTTCCAGGCTGCGGAACACCGCGGCCTTCTCGATGCGCTCGACGAACTGCGCCATGGTCTCGTGGTCGCGCTGCTCGACCACTTCGCCCGGCTTGATGAACATCTGCATCCATCTGCCGATGAAGTCGCCGGGCGTCAGCGGCTCGATCTTGTCGACGAAGGCACGGATGCCGCCGCATTGGGCGTGGCCGAGGATGACGATGTGCTTCACCTTCAGCACCGTCACCGCATATTCCAGCGCCGCCGAGACGCCGTGCGCGTTGCCGTCGGGCTGATACACCGGCACCAGATTGGCGATGTTGCGGACCACGAACAATTCGCCCGGGCCGACGTCGAAGATCACCTCGGGCGAGACGCGGCTGTCGCAGCAGCCGATCACCATCACTTCCGGGAACTGTCCCTTCACCGACAGTTCGCGATAGCGGGTCTGCTCGGTCGGCAGCCGCTGGGTGGCGAAGGCCTGGTAGCCTTCCAGCAAATGCTTCGGGAATGTCATCATGGCCTATGCCTAATCATATACCGCTGGGGTGAACAAGCCTTTCGAAGAGGCAGGCCAAGTGCTATCCGCTCCGCCAGGACGCCGCTAGGAAACCGCCAAGACAACCGCCAAGACAACCGGAAGGAACGCCCGCATGACCCGCCCGCGCCGCAGCCATCTGTTCATGCCAGGCTCCAATCCCCGCGCGCTGGAAAAGGCGCGCAATCTGGCCACCGACGGCCTCATCCTGGATCTCGAGGATTCCGTCGCCCCCGATGCCAAAGCGGCGGCGCGTGACGGCATCGCCGCCGCGATCGCAGCCAAGGGCTTTGGCAAGCGCGAGATTCTGATCCGGACCAACGGCCTCGACACGCCCTGGTGGGCCGATGACGTCGCGATGGCCGCCAAGGCCTCGCCCGACGGCATCCTGGTTCCCAAAGTTTCAAGCATCGAAGATCTCGACACGATCGGCCTGCGTCTCACCGAGCTCGGCGCGGCGCCGACGGTGAAGGTCTGGGCCATGATCGAGACGGCGCGCGCGGTGCTGCATGCGGAGGAGCTCGCCGAGGCCGGGCGCGATAAATCGCGGCGGCTGGAAGGCTTCGTGTTCGGCCCCAACGACATCTCGCGCGAGACGCGGATCAGGATGCTGCCCGGCCGCGCCGCGATGATCCCGATGATCACCCATTGCATCTTGGCGAGCCGCGCTCATGGCCTAGAAATCCTCGACGGCCCCTACAGCGACATCGCCAACCCCGACGGTTTCGCCACCGAATGCGCGCAGGGCCGCGATCTCGGCTTCGACGGCAAGACGCTGATCCACCCTTCGCAGATCGACGCCTGCAACGCGATCTTCACGCCCCCGGAGGAGGAAGTCGCGCGCGCGCGAAAAATCATCGCGGCGTTCGAGCTGCCGGAGAACGCCTCGCGCGGCGCGATCCGCCTCGATGGTGCAATGGTGGAGCGCCTGCACGCCGACATGGCCCGCCGCACGATCGCCATCGCGGATGCGATCGCGGCGATGGGGAAGGGCTAGAGGGATCAAGCTCT
This sequence comes from Bradyrhizobium sp. T-12, assembly GCF_058314695.1. NCBI lineage: Bacteria > Pseudomonadati > Pseudomonadota > Alphaproteobacteria > Hyphomicrobiales > Nitrobacteraceae > Bradyrhizobium > Bradyrhizobium sp. T-12. The sequence goes on from NZ_CM177756.1 coordinate 355,776, forward strand.
CACGGCTTTGCCACAGCCAGGACCGCGATAGCGATCGTGGCGAGCAGAACGAGCGCCAGGGATCTCGACGCCGTGGGTGAGGCGCCTGCCTCGATCCTGCGGAGGCGGCCGCTCTGGATGCCGTGCAGGGCCGACAACAGCCCGACAAAGCCGAGCTTGGCGTTGAGCCAACCCTGGCCGAACCATGGTCCGGATACGGCAAGCCCTGTTCCGAACGTCCAGACCGCGATGATTGCCGGCACCGTTACCCACCGGTCGTAACGGCGGATGCCCGCGACGAGCCGTTCGCTCGCTTGAGGCATCCCCGGCAACAGGGCAAGCGTCAGCGACGTCACCGTCACGCCGCTGACGAAGAGCAGCGCAGCCGCGACATGGGCGGCCTTCAGCCAAACGTAATAAGCGGCCAGGCTCATCGCGTGGAATATTTCTGCCGAAGAGCTTCGATGCGTCGCCGGATGTGACGCGACGCGAGAAAGCCGGCGAATGGCACGAAGGCCGAGGCTGCGAGCAGGGCGATCTGGCGGCGCTGCCAAACGTCGGCGCCGACGCTCTGCAGCAGTGCCCAGCCGTAGAAAATGAACGCAAGGCCGTGCAGCGGTCCGATCGCTCGCACGCCGGCGGGCCAATCCCAGAGATGTTTGAGCGGAACGGCAACGCAGACCAGCAGAGCCAGCGTCGAGGCTTCGATGACGGAGGCGAGCTCGAGGCGGCCCAGCAGCGCGGTTTTGATGTCGAGTTCGTTCTTCATGGCCTGACCGTCGGCGCTCTGTCGCGCGTCGGCGTGGTTAGCGGATCTGGCCAAAACCCACGAGTGGCGCTTCTGCCGATTAGTGATCGATTCCTGCCAAAACATGATACTGACGCCGGCAGGCGACCGTCGGAGACACAGCGTCATGGTTCACAGGGTTTGCATTGTCGCGATGGATCATGTGATCCCGTACGACATGACACTCGCTTATGAAGTGTTCGCCCGGCTCAAGGACGACAAAGGCAAGCCGTTCTACGACGTGCGCGTGTGCGCCGAGGCAGCCCGTGTCGACGCCGGCGCATTCGGTCTGGTCGTGCCCTTCCGCCTGGATGACCTCGCTCGTGCGCGCACCGTGATCGTGCCTGGGGTCGAGAATCCTCTCGTTCCCAGATCGAAAGCCGTTTTGCGCGCGTTGCAGAAGGCTCACCGCCGCGGGGCGCGAATTGCTTCGATCTGCTCCGGCGCCTTCGTGCTCGCGGAGGCCGGTCTCCTGAACGGGCGCCGGGCAACCACCCACTGGCTTTGCGCCGACCTGCTCGCCAGCTGCTACCCGCAAGTGAAGGTCGATCCGAACGTTCTCTTCGTGGATGAGGGGGAGATCGTGACATCGGCCGGTGCCTCGGCGGGAATGGACATGTGCCTTCATCTCGTCAGGCGCGATCTTGGTCAGGCCGTCGCGGCTCATGCGGCGCGGCTAGCCGTCGCTCCCATCAACAGGGAAGGCGGGCAGGCTCAATTCATCCGGCGAGATCCGCCGCGATCGAGCGGTTCTCTGGCATCGCATCTCGAATGGGTTGCAGCTCATCTGGCGGAGCCGCTCACGGTGGCACGGATTGCGGCCCAGGCGGCGATGAGCGAACGGAGCTTCGCGCGCCGCTTCCGGGAGCAGGTGGGCACCACTCCGATGCAATGGTTGCTGAGCGTGCGTATCCGCCGGGCGCAGGAACTCCTGGAGAGCAGCGCGGCTCATGTGGACCAGATCGCCGCGGCTTGCGGCTTTCAGTCGACTGTCACCTTTCGCGCGCGCTTTCGCCGGATCGCCGGCATCAGCCCCGGCGGCTATCGGCGCCGGTTCAACGCTGGACAATCATCCCGGACGCCGGGATCGAAAGGCCGTGTCGTGGCAGGTGCGAGCCGCAGCGAGAGCGATAGCGCTGCCGCTCAGTCGTAGTGCATCGCCTGCCGATTCAGACACCGCCTCAGCGCGGTGCGACGTCGGCGCGGTCGAGCGATTCCAGCGTCGAGGCATTGGCGCAATAGCCGCGATAATTCTCCGCGGCGGTGCCGTCGGCGAGATCGCGGTCGCATTGTCCCTTGTGATTGCACAGCGAGCAGACCCGCTCCATGTCGCGGAGCAGCAGCGGCTGCGCGCGGCCGAGCCCTTCGGCGCTGATGCCGAGCTGCTGCAGCATCATGGGCAGCTCGTCGGCGGAATGCCTGCCGTGACGGACCAGCTCTTCCAGATCGTCGGGCGCGATCCGCAAATCGCTCGCGATCCGGTCGAAATCGGCGCGGTCGAGCTGCCGCATCTCGTTCATCTCGCGGCGATGCTTCAGCCAGCTCGCAAAGGACTCGATGAGGTCCTGGACGATCGGATATGGCCTGCTTGCGGTGCTCATGGAAAGCTCCCTTCGGACAGCGGAACTGGAGCGAATTAAGCACAATGATGCAGGGGCGCGTTGCGCTGGATCAAACTGGGGGTGCCCGAGGCTCATGTCGGACGCGCTGCAGCGTGCAACGCTGCTGCGCAGAGCCGGCACCCATTCTTCCGCTGCGCTGGGCCCCGGCTCAGCAGCGCATCACCAGGGGGTGCTGCGCTGCGTCCGGGGCACGAGACCTAGCCAAACCGCTCCGTCGCCCAGGCATACAGGCTGCCCGGGATCGGCTTTTCGCCGCCGCGGCCCTTGGGCGAGATGTGCAGGCCGATGATCTCGGGGCTGGTGACGAGGCCGAGATAGCTCGAGGGATCGAAGAACAATTTCGGCTCGGCATGCACGGCATAGAACGACTGCTTCGGCAGCGCGTATTGCAATTCGCCGGTGCGGCGCGCCAGCGCGGTCAGGGCTGCGGGTCCGTAGATCGCGACGCGAATGTCCGAGAGGCGGTTCGAGCCGCCGCGCAGGCGTCGCATCATGAAGGTGACGCGATGGCGGATCGACAGCCAGTTCGGCGTCAGCTCCTCCTGCTCCATCAGCTCTTCGAAGGCGGCGACGATGCCGTGCGCGGGCGGAAGATAGATCACGGAATTGCCGAGCTGGCGCGGCCGCTCCCAGGCGAAATAGGGTTTTGCCGGATCGATCTCGACGGGCTTCAAGAGCAGCACGTCGGCATCGAGCCAGAGGCCGAGGCCCTTCGCCATCAGCTTCATGCGGAAGAAGTCGCTGAATTGCAGAATGGTCCAGTCGCGCCAGCTGCCATCCGGCTGCGGCGGCCGCAGCCGTTCTGAGAACGCATGCGGCAGGATCGCCTCGGCATCCGCGTTGGCGACGCCGGCGGGAAGGCCGGGAATGGTGTCGAAGCTGTAGACGGTGACCTTGTGGCCGGCAGCTAACTGCGAGCGCAGACAGGTCTGGCGCAGCGCGTCCATCGGGCCATGCCAGAAGGTGACGATCTCGGGGAGCATGCGGCGAAGCTATACGGGATAACCAAGGCAAAGAAAAAGCCCCGGCGCTGACGGCACCGGGGCTCGAAGCAAAGAGCGATCTCAGGCCCAGGCGCGTTCGCGCTTGAGCTTGTCCTCGTAAGAGTCGATCGAGGCCTTCTTCTCCATCGTCAGGCCGATGTCGTCGAGGCCGTTGATCAGGCAGTGCTTGCGGAACGGGTCGATCTCGAACTTGACCTTGCCGCCGTCGGGCCCGCGGATCTCCTGGTTCGGCAGGTCGATCGTCAGCGTCGCGTTGGCGCCGCGCTCGGCGTCGTCGAACAGCTTGTCGAGGTCTTCCTGGGAGACGCGGATCGGCAGGATGCCGTTCTTGAAGCAGTTGTTGTAGAAGATGTCGCCGAACGAGGTCGAGATCACGCAGCGGATGCCGAAGTCGAGCAGCGCCCAGGGCGCGTGCTCGCGGCTCGAGCCGCAGCCGAAATTGTCGCCGGCGACCAGCACCTTCGCGTTGCGATAGGCGGGTTGGTTCAGCACGAAATCCGGGTTCTCGCTGCCGTCGTCCTTGTAGCGCTGCTCGGAGAACAACCCCTTGCCAAGGCCGGTGCGCTTGATGGTCTTCAGGTACTGCTTCGGAATGATCATGTCGGTGTCGACATTGATGATCTTCAGCGGCGCCGCGACGCCTTCCAGCGTGGTGAACTTGTCCATCTTGGGCTTCCCGGTTTGTCTCAGGGAGGGCTGTTTAGCCCGGTTGGCACACAAATCCTAGGCCGGAATCGGCAATCTTGGTCTGTCAGCCCTGAGGAGCCATCCGGTCAGGCGCAAAGCCGGTCGGCAGACCGTCGATGCTCTTCACGTTCTTCAGGCCCCAGTACTTTCGCAAATTGTCGAGGCCCTGCCTGGTCCAGTAGCGCACGAGGCTGCCACGCTCTTGCTTATAGTCGAACAGTGGCACGCCCATGCCGCACGACGTCTGCACGAGGTCGATCGAGAGGCGGATGATCTGACGTGCCCCGGCGACGTCCTCGAACCGAGGGGCGAGGTCGGCGTAATCAGGCGTGCCTCGCATGAGCGACCGGCCTTGGCCATAGAGGCGCAGGATCATCGGGGCGCCATCGAAGGCGCAAAACATGATGGTCAGCCGCTTGTCGTCAGAAGCCATCAGGTGCGCGCGCGTCTCGCTACCGCTGCCAGTGACGTCGAGATAGGCGACATCATTGTCTCCGAGCACCCGGAACGAGGACAGGCCCTTGGGGGACACGTTGATGCGTCCCTTGGGCGGGGCGCTGGCAACGAAGAAGATCTTCTGCACCTCGATGAAAGCCCTGTGCTCCGGCTCGATCCGCGTGAACTGCTTGCCCATGCCCGTGCGTCCTCTGCGCAGCGACGAAATAACGACGGAAAAGCTAGCATGCGGTTAATACCAGTTTAAGGACCTATATTATGCTAGTATAATTACCACTATGAAAGGACAGGATCCAACCGCCCCGGCTCTCTCGCTCAGCGCGTTCTTGCGGGCGCTCCGGGAGCGCCAGTCACCGGCAGAATTCGGCCTCGCCGGTGGATCACGACGGCGCACGCCCGGACTTCGGCGAGAAGAGGTCGCGCAGCTCTGCGGATTGAGCGTCACTTGGTACACGTGGATCGAGCAGGGGCGCGACGTGTCCGTCTCCGCGGCGGCACTTTCGCGCCTCGCGCACGGATTGCGTCTGTCACGCGCCGAGCGCAGCTACCTGTTCGAGGTTGCGGGCAAGCGCGATCCCGAACGTCCCAGCACAAGGGATGATCCGCCTGAAGAAATCCTGGCCTGTGTCGATGCGATCGATGGACCGGCCTATATCCTCGATCGCACATGGCGTGCGCGTCGCTGGAATGCACAAGCGTCCCTCCTGTTTGCAGGATGGCTCGATGCAGACGGCGAAAAGAATCTCCTGCGCTACATCTTTCTGAGGCCTGAGGCTCGAACCCTGATCCTTGACTGGACTTCCCGAGCACGCCGCGTCGTTGCAGAGTTCCGTGCCGCGGTGACAGCCTACTCCGATGATCCCGAGATTCGCTGGCTGGTGGAGCAACTGAGACGAGAAAGTCCCGATTTCGAGCGCTGCTGGGACACGCAGGGGGTCTTGGCTCGCGAAGGAGGCGAGCGTGCGTTCAATCATCCGACCATGGGGCACCTGCACTATAAGCAGGTGTCGCTGTCTCTAGCGGGGTGGTCCGATTATCGACTGACGATGCTCCTCTCTGCGCCGCGCCTTGGTCAGTCCGCGTCCTGCTCCGCCTGAGCCTCGATCGCTTCCATATCGTCGTCCGAAAGACCGAAATGGTGGCCGATCTCGTGGATCAGGACGTGGCGGACGATGTGGCCGAGGCTTTCGTCGTGCTCGGCCCAGTAATCCAGGATCGGCCGGCGGTAGAGCCAGACCATGTTGGGCAGCCGCGCCACGTCGCCCAGGCTCTGCTGCGGCAGGCCGACGCCCTGGAACAGGCCGAGCAGGTCGAACTCGCTCTCGCACTCCATCTCGTCCAGGACCTCCTCGGTCGGGAAGTCGTCGACGCGGATGATCACGCCCTCGCAGAGCTTGCGGAATTCCGCCGGCAGGCCTTCGAAGATCTCGTGCGCCGTCGCTTCCATCTCGGCCAGCGAGGGCGCTTTCAATTCCGTCCACATGGGCTTCTCATAGCGTGGGTTCCGCGGCGATGCATCCCGCTTTATAGATGCGGCGAGGTTGACGGGCGGCGCCAAAACGGGGAGCGTGGCCGCTCGACGGGACGTTTCAGGTGGGCGAAAAAATGCGAGCAAGAACAGCGCTGACGCTACTGTGCATGGGGTTGTTTTCGCAATTTTGCGTTGGCGCGGAGGCGCAGACGGCGGCCCCCGGCGTCAGGCTGGCCCAGGCCGCCTCACCGGACGACATCCCGCCGCCGCGCAAACGGCACCCGGCGCGCCTGCGCGTCACGCCCTATTACAGCCCTGACGGCGTCTATCCGCGCTACAATCCCGGTCCCAATGCGGTCCGCGAATGCAACGCGACCTATGTGCAGGAATTCCGGCCGAGCGGCACGGTGATCGTGCCGCGCGTGAGCTGCTACTGGCGCCCGGGCTAGGGCGGCGCGCGGCGTTGGAGCCCGGCGGGGTGATCATGGCGAGATGGTTTGCATGGGCCGTTGCCGGCGCGCTGGCCGCCGGCCTGCCTTGCGCGTCAGCGGCGCATCGGGTGGCGATCCCGGAGGCCTCGGCCGGGATTGCGGTCTTCGATATGCGACGGCCCGCGCGAACCTACGTAGTGCCGCCCCTCGTGCGCCGTGATCCCCGCTACTACGCGCGGCCCGCGCACTACCGTCCCTATCCCTACGGCGTGCCCGCGCCGTTCGCGTTCGGCTACGGCCCGTTCTGGTGACGCGCTAGCCGGCGGGCGTAAATCCCTTCACCAGCAGCACGGTGGCCTCAGCGCCCGCCTTGCGGTCGCGGGAGATCTCCTCGTAGTCCGGTGAGTTCGAGAAGGCGAGGAAGGCCGCTTCGTCGGGAAACGACATCATGACCAGCTTGTCGTGCGGCCAGGTTCCTTCGAGCACGCGCGGGCGCTCGTCGGCGGCGAGCAGCCGGCCATTGTATCTCCTGAACACGTCGAAGAACCGCGCCTGGTAGCGGTCATAGGCCGCGCGGTCCGTCATCTTCAATTGTGCAATCGCGTAGACCGTCATCTCACGACTTCCTCCCATCGCGGCACAGCGCCGCAGCGCGCAGGCAGCTTCGTTCATTCATGGCGCGTTCACATCGCTGTCCGCAATTTAATCCCGGGAGCGACTGCAATTGAACAGGGATGACGCGGGCTCGGAACGAGCACCGCAACTCCGCTGTTCGGATTCAGGGAGGATTTCCATGCTGAGGATAATGGGTCTCAGGGCAAGCCCGATGCGCCTGCTCGGGATTGCGGCCGCGGCGACGCTGATGCTGACGGCCGGGACCGCGCGCCGGGCTGAAGCGCTGAACTTGATCAATCCGGCGACGTCACCCGCGACCAAGGCGGCGAGCGACGATCTCGTCACGCAGGTTCGTCATGGCGGCGGCGGACATGGCGGGGGCGGACATTTTCACGGTGGGGGTGGCTTCCGCGGTGGCGGCGGACATATCGGCGGCTTCCGCGGCGGCGGATTCCACGGCGCTCATATCGGCGGCATCCGCGCCGCGCCGGCCTTCCACGGCGGCGGCTATCGCTATGGCGGCGTTCACCGCTATGGCGGATTTCATCGCTACGGAATCTATCGGCCGCACTACGGTCACCGCCACTTCCACCGGCGCTATTATGTCGGCGGCTATTATCCCTACTACCACCATCCGCGCCGCTGCCGGATCATCTGGACCTATTACGGCCCGCGACGGGTCTGCCGCTGGCATCGCTGGCACCATCCGTACCGATACTATTGGTGATGTGAGTGAGGTGACGTCATCTCGAGATTCCGGGGTCGCCCGTCGGGCGCCCCGGAATGACGTCGGGGTTGGACGGCCTACAGCCAATCCTTCAGCTTCCACGACGAAGCCTTCCACCGCATCAAATTCTCGAGCTTCCACTGCTTGAACATCGCGGGCGGCCAGCGGCTGAGCTTCGATGTTTCCTCGACCTCCGGCTTGGCGACGATGCGCAAGGGCATCGCGCGCCGCCGGTGCTGGCGCGTGGCTTCGCTGATCAGGTCGACATATTCAGGCTTGTTGGCCATGGCGCGCGTCCTCGCGAAAACCTCGCGAGGACGACAGTGTCAGGCGATCGTTTAACGGCGGTTTGCCGCGATCGCTACAATTGCTGGGATTGGCTTAGCGCCAGTCCCTGACGTCGACGAAGTGACCGGCGATCGCCGCCGCCGCCGCCATCGCCGGCGACACCAGATGGGTGCGGCCCTTGAAACCCTGGCGGCCCTCGAAATTGCGGTTCGAGGTCGAGGCGCAGCGCTCTTCCGGCGCCAGCTTGTCCGGATTCATCGCAAGGCACATCGAGCAGCCCGGCTCGCGCCATTCGAAGCCGGCCTTGATGAAGATCTTGTCGAGACCTTCAGCCTCGGCCTGCTCCTTCACGAGGCCCGAGCCCGGCACGACCATGGCATTGACGTTGGCCGAGACGGTCTTGCCCTCCGCGATCTTGGCGGCGGCGCGCAGATCCTCGATGCGGCCGTTGGTGCAGGAGCCGATGAAGATGCGGTCGACCTTGATGTCGGTGATCTTCGTTCCCGCGGTGAGGCCCATGTATTTCAGCGCGCGATGCTTGGAGATGCGCTTGGCCTCGTCCGCGATCTGATCTGGATCGGGCACGAATCCGGTCACCGAGATCACGTCCTCGGGGCTGGTGCCCCAGGTCACGATCGGCGGCAGCTTGGCCGCGTCGAGGCGCAGTTCGTTGTCGAAATGCGCGCCGTCGTCGGAGCGCAGTTTCTCCCAGTAGCGCATGGCCGCATCCCAGTCCGCGCCCTTCGGGGCCTTCGGACGGCCGCGCAGGAAGTCGAACGCCTTCTGGTCGGGCGCGACGAGGCCGGCGCGGGCGCCGCCTTCGATCGACATGTTGCAGACCGTCATGCGGCCTTCCATCGACAACGCACTGATCGCGTCGCCCGCGTATTCCAGCACATAGCCGGTGCCGCCGGCGGTGCCGATCTCGCCGATGATGGCCAGGATGATGTCCTTGCCCGTCACGCCGTCAGGCAATCTGCCGTCGACGGTGACGCGCATGTTCTTCGCCTTTTTCTGGATCAGCGTCTGCGTCGCCAGAACATGCTCGACCTCGGAGGTGCCGATGCCGTGCGCGAGCGCGCCGAAGGCGCCATGCGTCGAGGTGTGGCTGTCACCGCAGACGATGGTGGTGCCGGGCAGCGTAAAGCCCTGCTCGGGGCCGATGACGTGGACGACGCCCTGGCGCTTGTCGAACTCGTTGTAATATTCGATGCCGAATTCCTTGGCGTTCTCGGCCAGCGCCTTGATCTGCTCGATGCTCTCCGGATCGGGATTCGGCTTGGTGCGATCGGTGGTCGGCACGTTGTGGTCGACGACGGCGAGCGTCTTCTCCGGCGCGTGAACCTTGCGCCCCGTCGCGCGCAGGCCTTCGAACGCCTGGGGCGAGGTCACCTCGTGCACCAGGTGGCGATCGATATAGAGCAGGCAGGTGCCGTCGTCGGCTTCGTGCACCAGATGGTCGTTCCAGATCTTGTCGTACAATGTGGTGGGCTTGGACATGAGCGTCAGCTCCGAAGAATGTGTGAAGCGGGTAAGCGCGCATCGCGCGGGCAACAAAATCGTCAGCGCAGCCTGTTAGGCTGCGGGACTAAGCTCTGACGTTGCCGAGGTCGCGAAGCGGCCGAAGAACCGGCCAGGCAGCCGCGAGCGATCGTCGATGACGATGCGCTGGACGGGGGCGAGGCTGGTCGGATCTGGAAACATTCCAGGAATATATAGCAGGCCGAACTGGAAGCGCGAGTGGTTTGAAGCGCACGGCTGACGCAACAAAAAAGCGCGGAGCCGAGCCCCGCGCTTTCGAAAACGTGCCTGGAGAAGCGAGGCTTACTCGTTGACGGCAGCCTTGGCGTGCTCGGTCTTCTCGACGATGCGGGCCGACTTGCCGCGCAGGTTGCGGAGATAATAGAGCTTGGCGCGACGCACCTTGCCGCGGCGCACCACCTTGATCGAGTCGATCATCGGCGACATCACCGGGAACACGCGCTCGACGCCTTCGCCGTAGGAGATCTTGCGCACGGTGAAGCTCTCGTTGAGGCCACCGCCGGAACGGCCGATGCAGACGCCTTCATAGGCCTGCACGCGGGTGCGATCGCCTTCGACGACCTTCACGTTGACGATCACGGTGTCGCCGGGACCGAATTCCGGAATGTCCTTGCCGGCGGACAGCTTGTCGAATTGCTCTTGCTCGAGCTGCTTGATCAGGTTCATGGGTAAATCTCCATCGGCGCGCCCAGCCCTGGAAACGGGGGGCTGCGCAAAATTCGTCTATCCAGCCATTGCGGATTTGGCCGCTGCTATAAGGCAAGCCGGAGCGTTTGTCACCCGTCTGTCTTGTTTTTTGGCGTTTTTTGGCGACGGGCCCGATTCGCCGGCTTGGGCGGGATCTTGGCCCATAAATCGGGCCGCCGGGCCTCGGTGAGGGCCTCGGATTGCGCCCGCCGCCAGGCCGCAACCTTGGCGTGGTCCCCGGAGGTCAGGATCTCTGGGATCGGAACCCCCTCGAACAGCTGCGGGCGGGTGTATTGGGGGTATTCCAGAAGACCATCGGAGAAGCTTTCCTCGGTTCCCGAGGCCTCCTTGCCCATCACCCCCGGCAGCAGCCGTACGCAGGCGTCGATCAGGGCTAAGGCTGCGATTTCGCCCCCCGAGAGCACGTAATCGCCGATCGAGACCTCCTCCAGGCCCCGCTTGTCGATCACCCGCTGGTCGATCCCCTCGAAGCGCCCGCAGACGATCAGGGGACCGGGGCCCCGGGCAAGCTCCGTCACCCTGGCCTGGGTCAATGGCCGACCGCGCGGGCTCATCAGCAGGCGCGGCCGCTCCGGTGCGATCTCGGCGGCGTCGATCGCGGCCGCCAGCACATCCGCCCGTAGCACCATGCCCGGTCCGCCGCCGGCGGGGGTGTCGTCGACGCTGCGGTGGCGGTCGGTGGCGGAGGCCCTGATGTCCCGCGCCTCGATATGCCAGAGTCCCGCGGCCAGCGCCCGCCCGGCAAGGCTCACGCCGAGCGGTCCCGGAAAAATCTCCGGAAACAGCGTCAGCACAGTCGCGCGCCAGGGTGAGGGATTGGTCATCGGATCTCGGTTCTCGTCGTCCCGGGGCGAGCGAAGCGCGAGCCCGGGACCCCTGACCACCGCACGTCATTTTGCGATGATCTAAGCTATCAGCTTAGCCAAAAAACGACGGCCTGTGGTTATGAGTCCCCGCGTTCGCCGGGACGACTCGGGGAGGGATCGTTGTCGTCGTCCCGATCGCCCTCGATCTCCTGCGGCAGCGCGATCACCACGCGGCCGGCTTTGAGGTCGACCTCCGGCACCACCGCATTCGAGAACGGCAGCAGCATCGTCGGTCCCTTCGGCGGCGCGATTTCGATGATGTCGCCGGCGCCGAAATTATGGATCGCGAGCACGCGGCCGAGCGCATCGCCGCCCGTGGTGACGGCGGCGAGCCCGATCAGATCGGTGTGGTAATATTCGTCCTCGTCCGTCGCGGGCAGTTTTTCGCGCGCGACGTAGAGCTCGATGCCGTTGAGGCTCTCGGCCTCATCGCGGGTCGTGACGCCCTTGAACGTCGCGACCAGATGATCTTTGGCCTCGCGCGCCTGCGCGACTTCGAACTGGCGCCTGCCATCCTTGGACAGCAGGGGCCCGTAGCGACGGACGGCAAACGGATCTTCCGTAAAAGTCCAAAGCTTGACCGCACCGCGCACACCATGCGCGGCGCCGATCCGCGCGACGCAGACCAGCGCCGACATGGTCTAGCCTTAGCCCTTGGCGGCGGCTTCGGCCTGCGCCTTGCGCTCCTTGCGCGGCACGGCCTTCTCGGGGTTGTTGCGCGCTTCGCGCTTCTTGACGCCGGCGGCATCGAGGAAGCGGGACACGCGGTCCGACGGCTGCGCGCCCTTGGCGAGCCAGGCCTTCACCTTGTCCATGTCGAGCTTCAGGCGGGTCTCGTTGTCCTTCGGCAGCAGCGGGTTGAAATAGCCGAGGCGCTCGATGAAGCGGCCGTCGCGCGGAAAGCGCGAATCGGCGACGACGACGTGATAGACGGGACGCTTCTTGGTGCCTGCGCGGGCGAGGCGGATAACGACGGACATCTAGTTCTCCTTCAAAATACGGTTTGTTCGGTTGATCGGTATTTGCGCGCCGCGCGAGACCGTGCGGTCCCTCGCGACGAATTCCTCATTTCTTCTTGCCGGGGAAACCGCCGAGGCCCGGCAGCGTCGGCTTGCCGCTGAGGCCCGTTAGCCCCGGCAAATTCGGCAGGCCCGAGCGAAGACCGGGCGGCAGATCCTTCGGCAGGCTGGGCAGACCCTGGCTGCCGCCGCTCTGCATCTTTTCCTGCATCGCCTTCATCTCTTCGGGCGAGGGCATCTTCATGCCGCCGCCAAAGCCCATCGCCTGCGCGATGCCGGCGAGCGGGCCGCGCTTGCCCGAGCCCATGGCCTTCATCACGTCGGCCATGTTCCGGTGCATCTTGAGCAGCTTGTTGACCTGCTCGACGCTTTGGCCGGAGCCGGCGGCGATGCGCTTCTTGCGGCTGGCCTTGAGCAGGTCGGGATGACGGCGCTCGTCGCGCGTCATGGAATCGATCACTGCGACCTGACGCTTCAGAATCTTGTCGTCGATGCCGGCGGCCGCGATCTGGTTCTTCATCTTGGCGATGCCGGGCATCATGCCCATCAGGCCGCTGATGCCGCCCATGTTCGCCATCTGCAACAGCTGCTCGCGCATGTCGTTGAGGTCGAACTGACCCTTGCGCATTCGCTCGGCGGTGCGCGCGGCCTTCTCGGCGTCGATATTGGCAGCGGCGCGTTCGACCAGCGAGACCACGTCGCCCATGCCGAGGATGCGGCCGGCGATACGGTCGGGGTGGAAATCTTCCAGCGCGTCGGTCTTTTCGCCGGTGCCGATCAGCTTGATCGGCTTGCCGGTGACGGCACGCATCGACAGCGCGGCACCGCCGCGGCCGTCGCCGTCAACCCTCGTCAGCACGATGCCGGTGAGGCCGACGCGCTGATCGAAGGCGCGTGCGAGGTTCACGGCGTCCTGGCCGGTGAGGCTGTCCGCGACCAGCAGCACTTCATGCGGATTGGCGGCGGCTTTGATCGCCGCCGCTTCCGCCATCATATCTTCGTCGAGCGTGGTGCGGCCGGCGGTGTCGAGCAGCACGATGTCGTAGCCGCCGAGCTTGCCGGCCTCCAGCGCGCGCTTGGCAATTTGCGGCGGCTGTTGCCCCGCCACGATCGGCAGGGTCGGAATGTCGAGATCGCGGCCGAGCACGGCCAGCTGCTCCATCGCCGCCGGACGGTAGACGTCGAGCGAAGCCATCAGCACCTTGCGCTTGTCGCGCTGGACCAGGCGGCGGGCGAGCTTTGCGGTGGTGGTCGTCTTGCCCGAGCCCTGCAGGCCGACCATCATGATCGGCACCGGCGGCACGGAATTGACGTCGATGGTCTGGCTTTCGGCGCCGAGCGTGTTGATCAGCTCGTCATGGACGATCTTGACCACCATCTGGCCGGGGGTCACCGACTTGACGACAGTGGCGCCGATCGCCTGCTCGCGGACGCGCTCGGTGAAGCTGCGGACCACCTCGAGCGCAACGTCGGCCTCCAGCAGCGCGCGGCGCACCTCGCGCATCGCGGCGTCGACGTCCTTTTCGGTCAGCGCACCGCGCCCCGTCAGACGATCGAGAATTCCGCCAAGCCGTTCCGACAGATTGTCGAACAATGAAGTTGTCCTGTTGCTGTCCCCCGCCTTCGCGGGGGATGACCACTTCCTCGGCCAAACGATCTTCCAAACACCTTTGCGCCCGAGGGCGCACAGCGCTGTCGGGCGTTGACCTCCGGCCCCGAGGGCCGGTCGGCGGGTCGAAAAGAAAGCCTTTCCGAGAAAGTGGCGGGGTTAAACGCCGCTCCCGCCCAAAAGTCAAGGAAAGTTAGGGTGCCGGGCCGCCGCTGCCAGGCCAAGGTTCTGAAAAGAGAGCAATTTTAGCGGCCGGTTCCTTTTCGCGGGGGTCCGCCCATATAGAGGCGATGACCTGCCTCCGTTACCACCCTTGAAGTTCCCATGCCGATCACCCGCCGCCGCCTGTTCGGACTGCTTGCCGGGGCCGGCGCGGTGGTCGGCGTGCCCTCGCTCTGGATGTCCTACATGAAAACCTATGACGGCCCGGTCTCCGATCATTTCGACGGCCTGACCTTCTTCGATCCGGACGGCGCACCGCCAAAGTCGCTGCGCGAGGTGCTGCGCTGGCAGCTCGGCGGCAAGCGGAATCGCGCCGAATGGCCCGACTGGGCGCCCAGCCCTCATGCCGACACCCCGCCGGCGCGGGTCGACGGCGATCGGTTGCGGCTCTCCTTCGTCGGCCATGCCAGCTGGCTGGTCCAGACCGGCGGCCTCAACATCCTCATTGACCCGGTCTGGTCGATGCGGGTCTCACCGGTCGCCTGGGCCGGGCCAAAGCGGCACAACGATCCCGGCATTGCGTTCGAGAAGCTGCCGAAGATCGACGTCGTGCTGGTCTCGCATGGCCATTACGACCATCTCGACATCGCGACGCTGTCACGGCTCACCAAGAATTGTGCCCCGCGTGTGGTCACCCCGCTCGGCAACGACGTGACGATGCGCAGCTGGGATTCCACGATCAAGGTGGAAGCCTTCGACTGGCACGACCGCGTCGAGCTCGGCGGCGGCATCGCCGTGCATCTGGTGCCGACGCGGCACTGGAGCGCGCGCGGCATGTTCGATCGCAACAAGGCGCTGTGGGCGAGCTTTGTCCTGGAGACGCCGGCCGGCAAGATCTATGTGGTCTGCGATTCCGGTTACGGCGATGGCCGGCATTTCCGCCGCGTCGCCGAGAAGCACGGCAAGCTGCGCCTCGCCATCCTCCCCATCGGCGCCTACGAGCCGCGATGGTTCATGCGCGACCAGCACATGAATCCGGAAGACGCCGTGAAGGCGCTGGCCGATTGCGGCGCCGAGGCCGCGCTCGGGCACCATCACGGTACGTTCCAGCTGACGGATGAAGCGATCGACGCGCCGGCGAAGGCGCTGGTGGAAGCGCTGGATGCCGCGAAGATTCCGCAGGAGCGGTTCGTGGCGATGAAGCCGGGGCAGGTGGTGGAGATCTAGGTCGTGTACCCATAAGCCCGGCGGCGTGATGCGACGAAAGCAGTGTCCGCTTTGCTCCCATGGCGACAAGTTCATGCGGCTCTGCGGTATTGAACCAGAAAGCCCATGACGCAACCAAACACCATGGATTTGGTCGGAAGACCTTGATTGATGGATGGAGCCGGCCTGTGGGATTTTTGCTGAGAATTGTGCTTGCAGCCGCTCTCGCGAGCCTTGCTCCTGCCGTCGTCCAGGCGAAGAACGCCGTCGCTTCTCCTGCCTTGCAGAAGGAATTCGATGGCTTCATCGAGAAGTTTCGCGCAGCGCTGAAGGCAAACGATTCCGCCGCCGTCGCCGCTATGACACGATTGCCGTTCATGAACGACAACGCCATTCGCGACGCCGCGCAATTTGGCGCCAAGACCTATCGGACCTCGTTCACGGCGAAAAATCGCGCGTGTATCCAGCGCGGCAAGGCCGTCTACGATCGCGATGACTACAAGAACGACAGTTACTTCGTCTTCTGCGGCGAGCTCATCTTCGTCTTTACCAAGACGCCGACGGGGTTCCTTTTTACGGATATCAGCGCGAATGATTGATCAGGCAGGTGGTGGAGATTTGGCTCCGCTGTCTCCAAATATTGCTGTCGTCCCGGACAAGCGAAGCGCAGATCCGGGACCCATAACCACAGGGGATGTCTGGCGAAGTTTCGGAGTTACCTGCGTCGCGCCATAACCACTCCCTGTGGTCATGGGTCCCTGCGTTCGCGGAGACGACGCCATTGATGTCGCGGCGATGTGTCACTTATTAGATGACGAGAGCTATTGCTCTTTCGCCTTGATCGTCCAGCTCACATTCACCGTCACCGACAGCGTCTCCTCGCCCGGCGCGACGGCGGCACCTGCGGCCAGGGGAGCTGCGGCCATCCGGCCCTTGAACAGCGGCACAGGCGCGCCGCCCTCGGACACGCTGAGCGGCGCGCCCAACGTCACTCCGGTTGCCTTGGCGTAGATATCGGCCTTGCGGCGGGCGTCCGCCACCGCCTGCTCGCGCGCGTCGTCGAGCAGTTTCGAGACCTGCGTCACCTCGAAGGAGATGTTGCCGATGTCGTTGGCGCCGGCGGCAACCAGCGTGTCGATGATGCCGGCGACCTTGGTCACGTCGCGGATCTTCACTGTGACGCGATTGCTGGCGCGGAAGCTGACCACAGGGGAGGCGCCGGTGGATTTGTTCTGGCCGTATTGCGGCTGCAGCGACAGGCGCGAGGTCTGGTAGTCCTTCTCGGCGATGCCGGCGCCCTTCAGCGCCAGCAGCACCTTGCCCATCGCGGCGTTATTGGCGTCGGAGGCTTCCTTCGCCGTCTTGGCGTCGTTGGCGACGCCGGCGTCGATCTGCGCGAGATCCGGCGCTGCGGACACGCTGGCTTCGCCGCTCACCGAAATGGCGGAGACGACATCGTCGGCGAGTGCGGACGTTGCCGGCAGGGTGACGGCAAGAACGGCGGCGAGGGAGGCAGCAAGGATGGCAGGCTTCGTCATGTCTCTCATTTCAGCGGCACGAAAACGTTGATCACGAGCTTGTCTTCGGCGGTCTTCAGGGGATCGGTGAGGTATTCCTCGATGAAGGTGTCCTTGGCTTCCAGCCTCTTGTCGTCGAGGTGATTGGTGATCGCCTCGTAGGTGTTGTCCATGTTGTCGTAGGAGCCGCGATGGACGAATTTCAGCACCTTGCCTTCCGGCGATTTGCCGATGCTCATGTCCTTGGTCAGGTTCTTGGGATCCTGCTCGATCGGGATCTCGGCCAGGAAGGTGAAGCCGGTATCGTCCGTCGAGGTGTAGACGATCATCGCATTGCCGGCATGCTTGATGCCCTGCTTGTCCAGCAGCGTGTTCAGCGCCTTGAAGGCGTCGATCAGCGTATCGAAGGCCGAATCCCAGTTCGCGGTGCCCTTGACCATCACGACCTTCTTGGCCTCGAGCGTGGTCTCGAGGCCGAACGGATCGGCGGTCTGCACCGGGGCGGGGGTCGCGGCGGCCGCCGGCGGCGGGGCCGTTGGGCTCGGTGAGGCGCTGGCGGCGGGCGAGGGCGACGCCGCCGGAGCAGGCGAAGCGCTGGCTGCAGGCGTTGGTGCGGGTGAGGCCGTCGCCGCGGGCGCCGGCGACGCGCTCGCGGCCGGCGCAGAGGAGGCCGATGGGGCCGGCGAGGGGCTTGCCGAGGCGGCCGGCACCGGGCTTGGGGTCGCCGGGCTCGGGGTCTGCGCCAGAACCTCGGGCAGGCCAAGCGACAAGGCCGCGGCCGGGATCAGCGCGGCCAGAGCGAGACGACGAAACCTGAACATTTTATTCTCCCCAAGGCCTCGACTGCTAAGGCCTCAACTACCAAGGCCTTAACCACCAAGGCCTAAATCCGTCTTTGCGCCCGGCCGCGCCCGGTTCGCGCGAACGCGCCGTTCTAACACGCGGGCGCCAAATTCGTCCCATGACAGATGCGTCATGGCAGACCTCTGGCGACCGCCGGCAAAACACTGGCCAAGCCGGCAAGGATCGCCATATAAGACAGGCGAAATTCGGGAATTTTCATGAGCGCGCTGGCCAATCACGCATTTGCCAAGATGAACGGCATCGGCAACGAGATCGTCGTTGTCGACATGCGCGATTCCGCAGGCCGGGTGACGCCCGACGACGCCCGCGCGGTGGCCTCCGCGAATGGCGGCGTGGCCTATGACCAGCTCATGGTGCTGCAGAAGCCGCGGCTCGACGGCACCGAGGCCTTCATCAGCATCTACAACAATGACGGCTCGGAAGCCGGCGCCTGCGGCAACGGCATGCGCTGCGTGGTGCGGCGCATCTTCGAGAAGAACGGGCAGACCAATGCGACGTTCGAGACCGCTTCCGGCCTGCTCAATGCCTGGCAAGGGCCGGCGCCCGATCTCTACACCGTCGACATGGGCATGCCGAAGTTCGGCTGGCAGGACATCCCGCTGGCCGAAGAGTTCCGCGACACCCGCTACATCGAATTGCAGATCGGGCCGATCGACAATCCGATCCTGCATTCGCCCTCCGTGGTGAGCATGGGCAATCCGCATGCGATCTTCTGGGTCGACGACGTCGACGCCTACGATCTCGGCCGCTTCGGTCCGCTGCTGGAAAACCACCCGATCTTCCCGGAGCGTGCCAACATCACGCTCGCCCATATCGTCGATCCCGAGCACATCACGATCCGCACCTGGGAGCGCGGTGCCGGCCTGACCAGGGCGTGCGGCTCGGCGGCTTGCGCCACGGCGGTCGCCGCGGCCCGCCTGAAGCGGGCCGAGCGCAATGTCGAGATCACGCTGCCCGGCGGCAAGCTCGGCATCGAATGGCGCGAGCGCGACGACCACGTGCTGATGACGGGCACGGCGACCTTCGAATATGAGGGCCGATTCGATCCGGCGCTGTTTGCGCCGGCCGCCTGATGGCCGTCGACATCGTCACGTTCGGCTGCCGCCTCAACGCCTTCGAGGCCGAGGTGATCCGCCGCGAAGCGGAAGCTGCGGGGCTCGAAGATACCATCGTCATCAACAGCTGCGCCGTCACCAACGAGGCGGTGGCGCAGGCGCGGCAATCGATCCGCAAATTGAAGCGTGAGCGCCCCTCAGCGCGCATCGTCGTCACCGGCTGCGCGGCGCAGACGCAAAGCGGCATGTTCGCCGACATGGCCGAGGTCGATCGCATCGTCGGCAATGACGACAAGATGCGCAGCGAAGCGTGGCACGAGACGCGCAGCGCCTTTGACCTTGGCGCCAGCGAAAAGATCGCCGTCAGCGACATCATGGCTGTGAAGGAGATGGCGCCGCATCTCATCGACGGCTATGCGAGCGGCCTGCCGCGCGTGTTCGTGCAGGTGCAGAACGGCTGCGATCATCGCTGCACCTTCTGCATCATTCCTTATGGCCGCGGCAATTCGCGCTCGGTGCCGATGGGCGCGGTGGTCGAGCAAGTGCGCAACCTTGTCGAGCGCGGCCATGCCGAGATCGTGCTGACCGGTGTCGACCTCACCAGCTACGGCGCTGATCTGCCCGGGGCGCCCAGGCTCGGCATGCTGACGAAGCAGATCTTGCGGCATGTGCCGGAGCTGAAGCGCCTGCGCATCTCCTCAATCGATTCGATCGAGGCGGATGCCGATCTGCTCGATGCCATCGCTGATGATGCGCGGCTGATGCCCCACCTGCACCTGTCGCTGCAATCCGGCGACGACATGATCCTGAAGCGCATGAAACGGCGGCATTCGCGACAGGATGCGATCGCATTCTGCGACCAGGTCCGCCGCCTGCGCCCCGACGTCGTCTTCGGTGCCGACATCATCGCGGGCTTCCCGACCGAGACGGACGAGATGTTCTTGCGGTCGCTCGATCTCGTCGAAGCGTGCGGGCTGACATTCCTGCATGTCTTCCCCTATTCGCCGCGCCCCGGCACGCCGGCTGCAAGGATGCCCCAGGTTGCGGGCGGTGCGATCAAAGAGCGTGCGCGACGGCTGCGTGCGGCAGGCGAGGCGGCGCTGCGGCGAAGGCTGCAAGCCGAGATCGGCACGACGCGTGAGGTGCTGATCGAGAGCGAGGGACAGGGGCGCACCGAGCACTATCTGCCGGTGGCGATTGCGGGCGAGCGTGCGGGCAGCGTCGTGCCGCTCGTGATTGCCGGCAGCGATGGCGAGCGGCTGACCGTATAGCGGTGTCGGAGTTGCCACGCATGGCATCCCCAACGTCGTCCCTGCGAACGCAGGGACCCATACCGCGTGATTTATCGGTCGTGGATGGTAGGAGTACCGAACTGCGAATCTT
Organism: Bradyrhizobium sp. T-12; assembly: GCF_058314695.1. Lineage (NCBI taxonomy): Bacteria > Pseudomonadati > Pseudomonadota > Alphaproteobacteria > Hyphomicrobiales > Nitrobacteraceae > Bradyrhizobium > Bradyrhizobium sp. T-12. Next base: position 375,774 of record NZ_CM177756.1, read on the forward strand.
CGCTAAACCTCCCCCTGTGGTTATGGGTCCCTGCGTTCGCAGGGACGACACCGAGGGTGTGGAGACTCTGTCCTCGATCGCGCGCGCCGCTACGACGCCCGCACCTGCCAGAACCGCAGCGTCCGCTTTGCATTCTCCTGCGTCATCCGCGCGTAGTGTCCCTGCGCCCGCGCGAGGTCCGCTGGCTTCATCGCGCCGGTCGCAAAACGGCATTCGAGCACGGCGGTGGTGGTTTCCCAGCTCAGCTGCGCGGCCTTGCACGGCACCAGGAGGCCGTCGTCGCGCAGGCTCTGCATCAGTGGACGAATGACTTCGACGGTCGATCCGGACAGCGCCGCCAGGGCGGCTGCGGTCTCTTCGTAGCGCCGCTGCCTGGCGAAGCCGAGCAACGTGGCCTCATTGAGCTGGCCGGTGGCCTTGAGCATGGCAATCGCGCGTTTGGCGCCCTCGAAATCGCGGACACCGGACATCTCGCGCTCGACGCCGACGGCGATGGCCGCGATCGCGCTCTGGATCTCCTCGAACAGATGGGGCGGCGCGCGAGACAACAGGCGGGCACGCACGGCATCGGTCGCCGAGCGCAGCAATCCGCGGCGCAGCTCCGACGGCAGGTCGACGCGGACGCCGACGCTGAGGGCAAGCTCGGGATCCGCCTCGGCCTGGGCGACCAAAAGTGCGAATCCGTTGCCCGAGACTCGCGCGCCGGGATTGGCGGCGAGCCTGCGGCTGACGCTCGGATAGCGGCGCGCCAGCAGTGCGTCGGTGACGATCTCCTTCAGCCACCAGCGGCCGGCGATCGCGAGCAGATGCGGCTCGCCCTTGGCCGAGGCGATCTTCACCAGCTCGCCGTCGTCGAGGCGGGCGGATTCCTGCAGCACGGGACCGGCGATGCGGATCTCGTCATTGCTGGCGAGGCGGCGGATCACGGAGGGCGGCGCTTGAGCCACCGGCGCCAGTTGCGCGCTGATCTCGGCGAGCGCGATGCGAGCGCCCATGTCGGCAATCGCGCGCAGCTCGATGGTGCCGATCAGGCGATCGAGCACCTCGTCGAACAGCGCGATCTGCTCGTCGTCGAAACTGCCGGCGGAGGAGAGGAACAGGTCGGTGACGCGTCGGGCTGTCGCAAGGCCCTTTTCCGGCGAGCCCGCGCGAATTGCGGATTCGACCTCGTCGATGATCGATAGCCCGGCCGTGGACATGACGCGTTGCTCGTCCTGAGCGGTTACAGAAGCTTGTTCTAAGCAACCGTCATCATGAGGGACGAGGACTGAAGGTTTCGTAAACCATGGGCGGGAGCGGCGAGCGTCCGCAAGATGCAGCCGCGGCGTCGGTGCGCTCCCTCCCCCGCTTGCGGGAGAGGTGCACCTTGCGGCGCCTATTCCCCATTCCAGCCGCAGGCCCTGAGCTTCTCGTGCATATGCGGCGGCGCCGGCGCCACGACGCGGACCGGCTCCTTGTTCCGGGAGACCGGCACCACGATCTCGCGGGAATGCAAATGCAGCTTCGGCTCGCCGAAGCGCGGGCCGTTGCCGTAAATGTTATCGCCGAAGATCGGCCAGCCCGTCGCGGACGAATGTACCCGCAATTGATGGGTCCGCCCCGTGACCGGTTCCATGGCGAGCCAGGTGAAACCGTCGCCGCGGCCCATCACCTTCCAGTTGGTGATCGCCTTTTGCCCTTCCGGGTCCGGCTTCTGCCACCAGCCGCGCTCGGCATTGAGCCGGCCGAGCGGCATGTCGATGGTTCCTTCGTCTTCAGTGGGCCCGCCCTCGACCACGGTCCAGTAGGTCTTGCCGATCTTGCCGTGCTTGAAGAGCAGGCCGAGCGAGGCGGTCGCCTTGCGATGGCGGCCGAGCACGAGGCAGCCGGAGGTGTCCTTGTCCAGCCGGTGGGCCAGCACCGGCGGCCGCGGCAGGCCGAAACGCAGCGCGTCGAAGGAATCCTCCAGATTGGCGCCGCCCTTGGGGCCGCGATGCACGGGAAGGCCGGCCGGCTTGTCGATGATCAGCATCAGGCCGTCGCGATGGAGCACGCGGGCCATGATCTCGTCGGCGGACAATTGGGGAACATCGAGCAATTGCAGGACTTTCGGTCAAGTCTTTCGTTTGGAAGCCGGAACGGCTAACACACCGCCACCATGAACGATACCACGTCAGATCCCCCCAAGCTGAGCTGGTGGCGCCGCCTGTCCAACGGGCTGAAGCGCACCTCGTCCTCGCTCGGGACCGCGGTCGCCGACCTCGTCACCAAGCGCAAGCTGGACCGCGCCATGCTCGACGACATCGAGGACGTGCTGCTGCGCGCCGACCTCGGCACGTCAGTCGCGGTGCGGATCGCGGACGCGGTCGGCACCGGCCGTTACGACAAGGCGATCTCGGCCGACGAGGTCAAGGACGTCGTCGCGACCGAGGTCGAGAAGGTGCTGTCGCCGGTGGCAAAGCCGCTCGTGATCGACGCGGCCAAGAAGCCGTTCGTCATCCTCGTGGTCGGCGTCAACGGCTCCGGCAAGACCACCACGATCGGAAAGCTCTCGCAGAAATTCGCCTCCGAAGGCCGCAAGGTGATGCTGGCCGCCGGCGACACGTTTCGCGCGGCAGCGATCGAGCAGCTCAAGGTGTGGGGCGACCGGACGAAGACGCCCGTCGTCGCGGGGGCGCAAGGCTCGGATTCGGCGAGCCTCGCCTTCAACGCGCTCACCGCGGCGAAGGAGCAGGGCATCGACGTGCTCTTGATCGACACCGCCGGGCGTCTGCAAAACAAGGCCGAGCTGATGAACGAGCTCGAAAAGGTCGTGCGCGTCATCCGCAAGGTGGACGACACTGCGCCGCATGCCGTCCTGCTGGTGCTTGATGCGACCGTCGGCCAGAACGCGCTGTCGCAGGTCGAGGCGTTCCATCGCACCGCCGGGGTCACCGGCCTCGTGATGACCAAGCTCGACGGCACCGCGCGTGGCGGCATCCTGGTGGCGCTCGCGGAGAAATTCAAACTGCCGGTGCACTTCATCGGCGTCGGCGAAGGCGTCGACGATCTCGCGCCGTTCACCGCGCGCGACTTCGCCCGCGCCATCGCCGGAATCGAAAGCTAGAGATGGACAAGACCCAGCCGCATCCGCTGTTCAAGCTGGCGACCGAGCTCGGTCCGCTGCTCGTGTTCTTCTTCGTCAATGCGAAGTTCAATCTGTTCGCGGCAACCGGCGCCTTCATGGTCGCGATCGTGGCGGCGATGGCGGCGTCCTATGTGGTGACGCGCCATATCCCGATCATGGCGATCGTCACCGGCGTGATCGTGCTGGTGTTCGGCACGCTGACCCTGGTGCTGCACGACGAGACCTTCATCAAGCTCAAGCCGACCATCATCTACGGCCTGTTCGCCGCGATCCTCGGCGGCGGCCTGCTGTTCGGCCGCTCCTTCATCGCCGTGATGTTCGACCAGATGTTCAATCTGACGCCGCAGGGCTGGCGCATCCTGACCCTGCGCTGGGCGCTGTTCTTCGCCGGCATGGCGGTGCTAAACGAGATCATCTGGCGCACGCAAAGCACCGACTTCTGGGTGAACTTCAAGGTGTTCGGCGTCACCCCGCTGACCATGATCTTCGCCGTCGCCCAGATGCCGCTGACCAAGCGCTATCACCTCGAGCCGGTGTCACTGGAGGCCAGCGAGGCCGAAGCGGGGGACGTGAGCAAGGGGTAGCGGCCGGCGCCGGCCGGGGCATCCAACCACCACCCTCTATTCACGCTGGCGTGCACTTCGCGCGCGCAACTGACCGGATCGAGCGACGCGTCCGGCGGGTTCCTTCATCGCTCTATAACCGCAAGCTGAGATTCTTCAGCTCCGGACCTTGTCCGAACGGTCGCAGGCGATAGCCTCGGGTCGTGAAGAGAGGGTGGCACGCCGGAGGGCCCGGTGATGAGTGCAAAACAGGACCAGACCGCTGAACACCTGATTCAGTACCTCCGGCAACTCGCTCCGCAGGTCCGGCGCCGCCTGCTTGCCGAACTGGAGCGGCTGCACCTCCTCGGCGAGGACATCCCGCATTCCGAGCCATTGATCGCGGCGCTGCGTGCCGAGTTTCGCAACACGGGCCCGAACCACTACCGCGTCGGAAATCCCTCACGTTACTTCTTCGAGCCGCTCGAGCCGGTGCTGGTGGACAGCGCGCCAGAGCGGGCCAATAGCGGACAGATCGCCCGTGGATCGCTCGCACCGATCTGGAGCCTCGTGACCGAGCAATTGCTGCGCAGCATGGCGGCCGACTACATCGCCAACGCGACGAAGGCCATCTCTGCCGACAAGCAGCCCGAAGCACGGCAGATGGCCCAGGCGTTCCAGAAGAAGGTGCTGACCTCTCTCAACGGCCAGCTTGGGTCTGCCGAGGGCGCAGCCGGCATTCGCGACGGGCTGATGGCCTATACCAGCTCCCATGCGACGTTCGATGACCTCAAGAAGATGCTGCGCTGTCTCGACCTGCAGCGGGAGCTCGACGAGTTTGGCCGTGCGCTTGCGCCGAAGATCGCCCGGCTCGAGGGCGCCAGCCTCGACAAGGTCCTTGGCCTCCTCAGCACGCTCAAGTCCAGGCGCGCCGATGCGGTGCCGTTCGCGCTCACGATCGTCGCAAGGCGTCTGGAACGTCCATGGGAGCTGCTGTCGCTCGCGACCACGACAGCCGACGACCGGGCTGCGGCGCGGATCGCGGCGGGCCCCTTCGCGATCGCGGTTTCGATGGTGCTCGATCAGATCGAGCAGAAGCACCACCTCCTGCTCTTCGCGCTCAGGAACAATCGCCCGGTGCGGGCCAGGGAGATCGTGAGCGAGATCTACCGGATCGAGCAGGCACTGCGAACGCAGATCGAGCTCAAAGGGTCCGGCTGGGCCCAGCGCCTCGATGACCTCATGACGGATGTCCAAGCCGCCGTCGACGCGGAGGTCAGCAGCATTCCCGGCGATCACCGGCACCTGACGCACATTCTGGAATCGCCGCGGCTGCGCCCGGACGATTCCTTCGGCCACAAGGTCGGCCATATCTTCGAGAAGGGCTGGGATGCCGTGGCTGGCCTGCTCGCGGGCCACACGGACCCGACCCATCGTCGCGACAACGTGCCGTGAACTCACGCCCTCGGGCAGCTTGTCCGCGCCAGGTCAGCTTCCTGCCTTGAGCGCCTTCTCCAGCTCCGGCATCAGCACCGTCTTGAGGTTTTGCGCCGTGACCGGGCCGACCAGCTTGTAGACGATGGTGCCCTCGCGGCCGACGACGAAGGTTTCCGGCACGCCGTAGACGCCCCATTCGATCGAGGCGCGGCCGTTGGCGTCCACGCCGACGCGGCCGAACGGGTTGCCGTAGCGGCCGAGGAAGCGGCGCGCATTGTCGGCCGTGTCCTTGTAATTGATGCCGACCAGCTGGAAGCGCTTGTCTTTTGCCAGTTCGGTCAGAAGCGGTGCTTCGTCATGACAGGGCACGCACCAGGACGCCCAGACATTGACGAGACTGACCTTGCCCTTGAACGCGGCGGGATCGAGCCCCGGTACGTGCGCGTTGTCGGCCTGCAATCCCTCGAGTGGCGGCAGCACGGTCTGCGGCACCGGACGACCGATCAGCGCGGAGGGGATCCGAGAGATATCGCCGCTGCCGAGCCGGAACCAGAACAGCAGCGCAAGTCCGATGAAGGCGATCAGCGGCAGCACCATCAGGACGGTGCGGCGCTGCGGCGGCGCGGAGGCAGGTTGATCGGTCATCGCAATTCCGTCGCGCTGCGGCCGGAACGGCGCGTGATGCCGCGCTCCTCCAGCTCGCGCAGGCGCTGCGTCTGGTTGCGATGGTCGAGCGCGATCCAGCCGATCAGGATCGCGACCACGAGGGCCGCGGCGGCATAGGACGTCACGATGAAGGAGGCATAGGGACCCAGCGACATGATCATGCGGCCCCGACTTCGTTCGACGCGTTTTGTCCGCGCGCGCCGGCACCGATCTCGCTCGAGAACGCGACACGGCTCGCCTGCATCATCTGCAGCGAGCGGACGCGGCGGCGCAGGATCTCGTTGCGCATCGCGGCCAGATGCAGCGTGACGAACAGCAGCGTGAAGGCGATCGCCATCACCAGCAGCGGAATCAGGAAGGATTTGTCGAGGGCCGATCCGCCCATGCGCATCACCGAGGCGGGCTGGTGCAGCGTGTTCCACCAGTCGACGGAGAATTTGATGATCGGCAAATTGATCGCGCCGACCAGGGTCAGCACCGCGGCGGCGCGGGCCGCGCGCGAGGGATCGTCGACCGCCCGCCACAGCGCCATCAGGCCGAGATACATCAGGAAGAGAATCAGCACCGAGGTGAGCCGCGCGTCCCATTCCCAATAGGTGCCCCACATCGGCCGGCCCCACAGCGAGCCCGTGAGCAGCGCGAGGAAGGTGAAGGCGGCGCCGATCGGCGCGGCCGCCTTGGCGGCGACGTCGGCGAGCGGATGACGCCACACCAGCGTTCCCAGCGAGGCGATGCTCATCACGCCCCAGACGAACATCGACAGCCAGGCATTGGGCACGTGGATGAACATGATCTTCACCGTCGCGCCCTGCTGGTAGTCGTCGGGTGCGAGCGCGGCTTGATAGAGACCGATCGCGAGCAGGACGACGGTCGCGGCCGCAAGCCACGGCAGGACCCGCGCTGTCAGCGCGAGGAACCGCGTGGGGTTGGCGAGGTCGATCAGTGTCATGGTACCCTGATAATCGTCGATGGCCGCTCAGGCAATCAGCACGAAAGCGAGGGACGAAAGTTGATCGGGGTCAAGGTCGGCCGAGTCCATCCTAATCAAGTCCATGCCGCAGGCTCGCCGCGGCTGCGAAGGGGCCGATCACGAGGCTGACCAGCGACAGCGCGCACAGGATCGAGAACGGCGCGCCGAAGGTCATCGGGCCGACGATCACGGCCTGCGAGGCCGCTACGCCGAAAATCAGCACGGGAATCGACAGCGGCAGCACCAGCACCGCCATCAGCAGCCCGCCGCGGTGCAGCGTCACCGCCAGCGCCGCGCCGATCATACCGGTAAACGTCAGCGCCGGGGTACCCGCCAGAAGCGTCAGCGCCACCGCGCCGGTCGCGACCATGTCGAGGTTGAGCAGGAGGCCGAGCACGGGGGTTGCGACAATCAGCGGCAGGCCGGCGGCCAGCCAATGCGCCAGTGCCTTGGCGGCACAGGCGAGTTCCAGCGGCGTCCGGCTCATCGTGATCAGGTCGAGCGAGCCGTCCTCGTGGTCGGCCATGAACAGCCGGTCGAGGGTGAGCAGGCTCGCCAGCAGCGCTCCGAGCCAGAGGATGGCCGGCCCCAGCCGCGACAGCAGCGCCAGATCGGGCCCCACTGCGAACGGCATCAGCACCACCACGGTCAGGAAGAACAGCACCCCGATCAGCGCCCCGCCGCCGACGCGGAGCGCGATCCGGATGTCCCGGCGGACGATGGCGGACAGGGCGGTCATGAGGTGGCCCTTCTGGCGAAGCGGCCATGGGAGTCGGGCTGGCGCTGCGGGGACGGTGCGCTCCCTCCCCCGCCTGCGGGGGAGGAGTGGGGAGAGGGGATCTCGACAACGAAGATTTCCCCTGAGGATAGAACCCTCACCCGGCGCCTTAGCCGATGCAAAGCATCGGCGTTTTTTAGGGACGGCGGCCAGGGGCCGCCTATGCCGGCCTCTCCCGCAAGCAGGGAAGGCGAGGGGACGGAGCGGCCGCCACCTGGCCGCTCGGAAAGCTGAGGGTCGGGCCGCATCACGCCACACCCCCGATCCGCAGCTCCCGCGACTCAATCCCCAACGGCGCGTGGGTCGCCGCGACGATCATGCCGCCGCGCGACAGGTGCTCGCGCATCAGGTCGCCGAACATGTCCTGTCCCGCCACATCCAGCGCGTTGGTCGGCTCGTCCAAGAGCCAGACCGGGCGGCGGACAGTCAGCAGGCGCGCCAGCGACAGGCGGCGGCGCTGGCCGGCCGACAGGAAGCCGGCGGGCAGGTGGGTGGCGTGCGCGAGACCGACAATGGCGAGGCTCTCGGCGAAGTCAAAACGCTCGCCGCCGAGAAATTCGGCCCAAAAGGTCAGATTTTCGGCCACGCTGAGCGCCGGCTTGAGGGCATCGCGATGGCCGAGATAGTGGCACTGCTCGGGCAGCGTCAGCTCGGGATCGCCGCCCGCCAGCGCGATCTTGCCTTCCGCCGGCACGAGCAGGCCGGCGATCAGCCGCAGCAGCGAGGTCTTGCCCGATCCGTTGCGGCCGACGACCGCCACGGCCTCGCCGGAGACCGCGGCGAAATCGAGCCCGGCGAACACCTGGCGGCCGCCCCGCACGCAGGCGACCCCGTGTCCGGAGAGCTGCATCTCGCCTTGTTTCAGGTCACTCAAAACCGGGCCTCAGGAAAACTTGGGGTAGCGCATGGGAATTTTTGGCTGGCGGTTGCTGCGGCACGATTGTGGCTGTGGCGGCGCGGTTAGAAAGCTTCTATAAGCCCGGAACTACTTGATGCAGCAACTCAACCTGCCCCCGCAAGCGGCCCAGCCTAGATGTGCTGACGGTGTTAAAATACCCTGCCGGGTATAACTAACAATTGGGATTTCCTACATGACCTCGCTCGACAGCTTCAAATGCAAAAAGACCCTCAAGGTCGGCGCCAAGACCTATGTCTATTACAGCCTGCCCACGGCCGAGAAGAATGGTCTGAAGGGAATTTCCAAACTTCCCTACTCGATGAAGGTCCTGCTCGAGAACCTGCTGCGCAACGAGGACGGCCGTTCGGTCAAGAAAGAGGACATCGTCGCCGTCTCGAAATGGCTGCGCAAGAAGTCGCTGGAGCATGAGATTGCGTTCCGCCCGGCGCGGGTGCTGATGCAGGATTTCACCGGCGTGCCGGCGGTGGTCGATCTCGCCGCGATGCGCAACGCGATGCAGAAGCTCGGCGGCGACGCCGAGAAGATCAATCCGCTGGTGCCGGTCGACCTCGTCATCGACCACTCCGTGATCGTGAACTTCTTCGGCGACAACAAGGCTTTCGGCAAGAACGTCACCGAAGAGTACAAGCAGAACCAGGAGCGCTACGAGTTCCTGAAGTGGGGCCAGAAGGCGTTCTCGAACTTCTCCGTCGTGCCGCCCGGCACCGGCATCTGCCACCAGGTCAATCTCGAATATCTCTCCCAGACGGTGTGGACCAAGAAGGAGAAGATGACGGTCGGCAAGAAGACCGGCACCTTCGAGGTCGCATACCCTGACTCGCTGGTCGGCACCGACTCCCACACCACCATGGTCAATGGTCTGGCCGTGCTCGGCTGGGGCGTCGGCGGGATCGAGGCGGAAGCCTGCATGCTCGGCCAGCCGCTGTCGATGCTGCTGCCCAACGTCGTCGGCTTCAAGCTGAAGGGCGCGATGAAGGAAGGCGTCACCGCGACCGACCTCGTGCTGACAGTCACGCAGATGCTGCGCAAGCTCGGTGTGGTCGGCAAGTTCGTCGAGTTCTTCGGCCCCGGTCTCGACAATCTCTCGGTCGCCGACAAGGCGACGATCGCCAACATGGCGCCCGAATATGGCGCGACCTGCGGCTTCTTCCCGGTCGATGCCGCCGCGATCGACTACCTCAAGACGTCGGGGCGCGCCGCGCCGCGCGTTGCACTGGTGCAGGCCTATGCCAAGGCGCAAGGGCTGTTCCGCACCGCCAAGTCGCCCGATCCGGTGTTCACGGAAACGCTGACGCTCGATCTCGCCGACGTCGTGCCGTCGATGGCCGGTCCGAAGCGCCCCGAAGGCCGCATCGCGCTGCCGTCGGTCGCCGAAGGCTTCTCGCTCGCGCTCGGCACGGAATACAAGAAGGCCGAGGAGCCCAACAAGCGCTTTTCCGTCGAGGGCAAGGATTTCGAGATCGGCCATGGCGACGTCGTGATCGCCGCCATCACCTCCTGCACCAACACCTCGAACCCGAGCGTGCTGATCGGCGCCGGCCTCTTGGCCCGTAACGCCGCCGCGAAGGGCCTGAAGGCAAAACCGTGGGTGAAGACCTCGCTCGCCCCCGGCAGCCAGGTCGTCGCGGGCTATCTCGCCGATTCCGGCTTGCAGAAGGATCTCGACAAGGTCGGCTTCAACCTGGTCGGCTTCGGCTGCACCACCTGCATCGGCAATTCCGGTCCGCTGCCCGAGGAGATCTCGAAGTCGATCAACGACAACGGCATCGTCGCCGCCGCCGTGCTGTCCGGCAACCGCAACTTCGAAGGCCGCGTCTCGCCCGACGTGCAGGCGAACTATCTCGCTTCGCCCCCGCTGGTCGTCGCCCACGCGCTCGCGGGCAGCGTTACCAAAAACCTTGCCGTCGAGCCGATCGGCGAGGGCAAGGACGGCAAGCCGGTGTACCTCAAGGACATCTGGCCCACGACGAAGGAAATCAACGCCTTCATGAAGAAGTTCGTGACCTCGACGATCTTCAAGAAGAAGTATGCCGACGTGTTCAAGGGCGACGCCAACTGGCGCAAGATCAAGACGGTCGAGAGCGAGACCTATCGCTGGAACATGTCTTCGACCTACGTGCAGAACCCGCCCTATTTCGACGGCATGAAGAAGGAGCCGGAGCCGGTCACCGACATCGTCGAGGCGCGCATCCTCGCCATGTTCGGCGACAAGATCACCACCGACCACATCTCGCCGGCCGGTTCGATCAAGCTCACCTCGCCCGCGGGCAAATATCTCAGCGAGCACCAGGTGCGTCCCGCCGACTTCAACCAGTACGGCACGCGCCGCGGCAACCATGAAGTGATGATGCGCGGCACCTTTGCCAACATCCGCATCAAGAACTTCATGCTGAAGGGCGCCGACGGCAACATCCCCGAAGGCGGCCTCACCAAGCATTGGCCCGACGGCGAGCAGATGTCGATCTACGACGCCGCGATGAAGTACCAGCAGGAGCAGGTGCCGCTGGTGGTGTTCGCCGGCGCCGAATACGGCAACGGCTCCTCGCGCGACTGGGCTGCCAAGGGCACGCGCCTGCTCGGCGTGCGCGCCGTGATCTGCCAGAGCTTCGAGCGCATCCATCGCTCCAACCTGGTCGGTATGGGCGTGCTGCCGCTGACCTTCGAGGAAGGCACCTCCTGGTCGTCGCTCGGCCTGAAGGGCGATGAGAAGGTCACGCTGCGCGGCCTGCAGGGCGACCTCAAGCCGCGTCAGAAGCTGACCGCGGAGATCGTCTCCGGCGACGGCTCGTTGCAGCGCGTTTCGCTGCTCTGCCGCATCGATACGCTGGACGAGCTCGACTACTACCGCAACGGCGGTATCCTGCACTACGTGCTGCGCAAGCTCGCGGCCTAAGCGCGGATTTGTGAACGGTGGCTCACTGCGAAGTGAGTAGAAGGTTAAATGAAGGCGGCCTATCACAAGGCCGCCTTTCATGCGTTTGCGGCACGTTCGGATGGGCCCGCGCGGCGGAAAACGGTCCTTGGGCGGTTATCTGGACGGATGAAGTATCGTGCCCCGTAAGACTACGGTGACCATCAGGCGATAAGATCCCCCTCCACGAGTGACGGTGTGTGACGTTCGACATGACAACAATGACGGCTTCTCATCTGGTTTCACGTTGGTCCGGTGCCCTCTGGTCGAGTGCTCTCGGCCTTTGTGCCATCGTCGCCGTCGTCGTTCCCGCCTCTGCCGATCCCCGCGCCGTTGTCGAATTGTTTACCTCGCAAGGCTGCTCCTCCTGTCCGCCCGCCGACCAGATCATCGGCGATCTCTCCAAGGATCCGTCGATCATCGCGCTGAGCATGCCGATCGATTATTGGGACTATCTCGGCTGGAAGGACACGCTGGCGGATTCGCGCTTCTCTGCACGACAGCGTGCCTATTCGAAGATGCGCGGCGACCGCGAGGTCTACACCCCGCAGGTCGTGGTCAACGGCTCCACCCATGTCATCGGCAGCGACCGTACCAGCATCGAGAATGCGATCGGCAAGACCGACAAGGGTGTGGGCGTGATGAGCGTGCCGGTGACGATGTCGCTCGCGGGCAAGCAGATCAACGTCTCGGTGGCCGCGAGCAAAGAGCCGGCCGTCTCGCATGGCGAGGTCTGGATCTGCTCAATCGCCAAGTCGGTCCCGATCGCAATCACCCGCGGCGAGAATCGCGGGCAGCAGGTCACCTATCACAACGTGGTGCGCAACCTGCTCAAGGTCGGTGACTGGACCGGACGTTCGGAAAGCTGGACGGTGCCGATCGAGAATTTGACGCGCGACGGCGTCGACGGCGCGGTGGTCTACGTCCAGGACGGCAGCCGCGAGCGGCCGGGCCCAATGCTCGGCGCGGCATACACGTCGCTGCATTGAAGTAAGCACAGCATCTCGGCAATTGTTGCTCGTCATTCCGGGCGCGCGAAGCGCGAGCTAGGGTGCGCAATTGCGCACCTTAGAATCCATCTATCCATGGACAAGCTGAGAAATGGATTCTTAGATGCGCAATTGCGCATCGTAGTTCGCGCCAAGAGGCGCGCCTCGGAATGGCAGCGCGCCAGCAACATCCCGACACAAACAAAAAAGGACCAACTTGCGTTGGCCCTCCTTGTCGTGCGTACAGACCCGATCCTGTTCGACCCCGGGGGGCTGGGGGCTGAGGAATCCGGAACCGAAAGGACCGGGTCAACGCACATGAATCTTTTCGCAGTGCAGGGCGGCAGTCGCTAGGCGGAAAAGCGGCGAGACTATGATTCCTTCTAACGATCCCGTGACGGTTCGCCGCGACAAAGTTCCACCTTTGCGTGTGCCCGGCATCGCACCTGATTCGATCGGTTGAATGGGGGGGGGCGAGTTCCATCAAGAGCCTTGCGGCGAGAGACGGATGGCGCAATCATACCATTGTCATGATCCGGTTCCGGGGACGGTTCGCGGACGGGGTTCAAGTCGTGCGATGAGGAGGCTCTCCATGAGTCTGATGTCGGAGGATGCCGATCCGAGCGAGCAGCGCGCGGCGGCGCGCCCCGCCGCTGCGAATGCGCAACAACTGAGCCGGGTGACGTTCAACCGGCTCGAGCTGCACCGCATTCTCAATCTCTACGGCCGCATGGTCGCCGACGGCGAGTGGCGCGATTACGCCATCGACTTCCTGAAGGACCGCGCGGTGTTCTCGGTCTATCGCCGCGCCTCGGAAGTGCCGATCTATCGCATCGAGAAGGATCCGCGGCTGGCGCGCAAGCAGGGCATGTACAGCGTGATCTCGGCGACGGGCCTGATCCTGCGCCGCGGCCACGAGCTCGAGCGCGTGCTGCTGGTGATCGACCGGAAACTGGCAGTGGTGTAGCCACTGACCCCGTCGCCCGAAGGGAGCGAAGCGTAATCCGGGGCCGTTGTACCAGCGGATGGACCTGTCCCGGATTTCGCTTCGCTCCATCCGGGCTGCAAGAGCTTCCTACTGCCCCGGCACCGTGCTCGCGCCCTCGCCGAGGTCGCGCTGCATCATCACCGTGTCCAGCCAGCGGCCGAATTTCAGCCCGACATTGCGATGCGTGCCGATCATCTTGAAGCCGCCCTTGGTGTGCACGCCGATCGAGCCGGCATTGGCGGAATCGCCGATCACCGCGATCATCTGGCGAAAGCCGCGCGCCTCGCATTCGGCGACCAGCCGCTCCAGCAGCGCTGAGCCGACGCCGCGGCGATGGAAGGCGGGATCGAGATAGATCGAGTTCTCGACCGTGAAGCGATAGGCCGGCCGCGGCCGGTAGGCGCCGGCATAGGCATAGCCGGCAACGCGGCCGTCGAGCATGGCGACGAAATAGGGATAGCCGCCGTCGACAAGCGCGCGATAGCGGCGCGTCATCTCCGAGAGGTCGGGCGGCTCCAGCTCGAACGTGGCGGTGCCCTCGCGGACGGCCTGCTGGTAGATGGCGGTGATGGCGGGAAGGTCGGCCTCGGTTGTGGGCCGGATGTCTGCTGCGGTCATGGGGCGAAGATTAAAGCGTTCCCGGGACGGCTGGAAGGGGCGAACGGCCTTTCCACGTCGTCATTGCGAGCGAAGCGAAGCAATCCAGAAATGCATCTGCGGAGGGACTCTGGATTGCTTCGCGGAGTTCGTAATGAAGGGAAAGGCATCACTTGTAGCCCGGATGGAGCGCAGCGAAATCCGGGACAGGTGTATCGGCTGATGCCACGTTCCCGGATTGCGCTGCGCTTCATCCGGGCTACGGGAACGGTGCTCCCGGCCAAACAAAAACCCCGGCCTTTCGGCCGGGGTTCGTGTCGTTCGCTCTGTCAGTCGCTTAGTCGCGCTGGCCGAGCAGCTGCAGCAGCAGCGTGAACAGGTTGATGAAGTTCAGGTACAGCGACAGCGCGCCGGTGATGGCCGCACGCTCTGCGATGTCACCGCCGGCCGAAGCATAGCCGTAGATGTAGTCGTTCTTCAGCCGCTGGGTGTCCCAGGCGGTGAGGCCCGCGAACACCAGGACACCGACCACCGACACGATGAACTGCAGCATCGAGCTCGCCAGGAACAGGTTCACCAGGCTCGCGATGATGATGCCGATCAGGCCCATGAACAGGAACGAGCCCATGCCGGTCAGGTCACGCTTGGTGGTGTAGCCGTAGAGGCTCAGCGCACCGAAGGTCGCCGCGGTGATGAAGAACACCCGCACGATCGAGGTGTGGGTGAACACCAAGAAGATCGACGACAGCGAGACGCCCATCAGCGCCGCGAACACCCAGAACAGGATCTGGGCCGTCGAGGGCGCGAGACGGTTGATGCCCGCCGAGATCACGAACACCATGGCCAGCGGCGCGAGCATGAACAGCCATTTCAGCGGGCTGACGAACATCGCGTAGCCGAACGGCGTCAGGAACAGCTTGCCGACGCGGACGGATTCCGCCGTCGGAACGTCGGTCACGGCAGCCATGTAGACGCCGAGCGCGGCCAGGCCGGTGATGGCGAGGCCGATGCTCATGTAGTTGTAGATGCGCAGCATGTAGGCGCGCAGGCCGGCATCGACCGTCGCGGCGTCAACACGCCCGGCGGCCCTGCCGAAAGGAGAAGCGTAGTTACGGTCTAGGTCCGACATGGTCGAATTCCCGTTGGTTGGTCCGGTCCGGCACTGGGGTCGCCGTGCCGCCGGTTCGTCAAACTCTATCTCGGATACCGATGCCAACCGACTAAATTTTGGCTAACAATCGGGGCTCCGAACCCACTCGATATGTGGGAAACTAACACATTCGCTGCAACCTTCCACGCGCGGCTGAATGTCGCCCTTGGCGGCAATCCTGACGCGAACCTGACGAGCAGTCGTGGTTAATCGCGGGAATCGTGCGATTCCGCATCCGTGCGGCCAGCCGCTACCATTTGTCACAAATTCCGCAACACCGTTGCGGGCTTTTTGTTCAATGCCAGCAGCGTGCCTGCGAGCCCGAGCCCGACCGTGACGACGAGCGCGGCCGCGACGACTCCGGCCGCGCTGCCGGCCTGCCAGACGAAGCTCAGCGTCATCAGCCGCGTCACGATCATCCAGGCAGCCAAGCTGCCGGAGATCACGCCGAACAATGCGGTGGCGAGCCCGATCAAGAGATATTCGAGCGCATAGGCGCCCAGCAGCCGCAGCCGCGTCGCGCCCAGCGTCTTCAGGATCACGGCATCGTAGACCCGGTGGCGATGGCCGGCGGCGAGCGCCCCGCCCAGCACCAGGATCGCCGAGATCAGGGTCACCGCGCTGGCGCCGCGAATCGCCAGCGCCAGATTGGTCACCACCGCGCCGACCGTCTGCATCACCTCGCGCACGCGCACGCTGGTCACCATCGGATAGGCGTCGGCCACCTGCTTGATGATCTTGCCGTCGCCTGCCGCATTTCCGCCCGGTTCCGTCAGCGTCGCGATATGGGTGTGCGGCGCGCCCTTGAAGGCGTTCGGCGAGAACACGAGGACGAAATTGATGCCGAGTCCCTGCCAGTCGATGCTGCGCAGATTGCCGATTTTGGCCGGGATGTCGCGGCCGAGCACGTTGACCACGATCTCGTCGCCCAGCTTGAGGCCGAGGCCGTCGGCGATCTTCTTCTCCATCGACACCAGCGTCGGGCCGGAATAGTCGGCGCTCCACCATTCGCCCTCGACCACCTTGGAGCCTTTCGGCAGCTCGCCGGTGTAGGTCAGGCCGCGGTCGCTCTGCAGCACCCATTCGGAATCGGTGGACGGCTTGAGCTCCTCGGCGCGCAGCCCGCGCGCGGCGACGATGCGTCCGCGCAGCATCGGCACGTCCTCGACCGTCGCGCCGGGCGCGATCTTGCGCAAGTAAAGGTCGAACTGCTCGGCCTGCGCGCTCGGGATGTCGATGAAGAAGAAGGATGGCGCCTGGTCGGGGAGGGCCGCGAGGAACTGCCGCCGCAGATTGCCGTCGATCTGGGTGATGGTGACGAGCACGGCGAGCCCGAGTCCCAGCGACAGCACGACCGAGGGCGTCAGGGCGCCCGCCCGGTGGATGTTGGCGATCGCAAGCCGCAGCATCGGCAGCCGCGTCCGCGGCAGCCGCCGCGCGATGGCCATCAGCAGCGCGGCGATGCCGCGCAGCAGGGCGAACACGACGACCGAGGAGGCCACGAACACCGCGGCGATGCGCTTGTCGAAGGAGAGCCCGATGACAACCGCGATCAGCAGCGCGATCACCACGCCCATGAACACGAGATAGCCCGCGCGTGGCCGGTGCCATTCCGAGCTGATGGTGTCGCGGAACAGCGCGGCTACCGGCACGTCGTGGACGCGTCCGAGCGGCCAGAGGCCGAAGGCCAGCGCCGTCAGGAAGCCGTAGATGAAGGACAGCGCGAGCTCGTCGGCATGCACGGCCGGCACCACCGGCAGCGGTAGCAGCTTGCCGAACAGGCCGACGATGGCGAACGGCATCGCCGCGCCGAGCGCAAGGCCGATCACCGAGCCGATCGCGGCGAGCAGGAGGACCTGTGCGAGATAGATGCCGAACACGTCGCGACCGGTGGCGCCCACGGCCTTGAGGGCCGCGATCACTTCGAGCCGGCGGTCGATATGGCTCTTCACGGCATTGGCGACGCCGACGCCGCCGACCAGCAGCGCGGCAAGTCCGACCAGCGTCAGGAACTGCGTGAAGCGATTGATGTTGCGCTCGAGCTGCGGCGAGGCGTTGGAGCGGCTGCGGATCTCCCAGCCGGCTTGCGGCGCGGCGCTGCGCGCATCCGCGATGAAGGTTTCGGTGGCGCGCTCGTTGTTGGCGACGTCGGGCAGCTTCACCCGGTAGACCCAGCGCACCAGGCTGCCGGGCTGGATCAGGCCGGTGGCGCGCAAGGCCTCCTGGCTGATCAGGAAGCGCGGGCCGAAGCCGATGCCGCCGGCGAGCTTGTCGGGCTCGGCTTCGACGGTGGAGCGGATCTGGAAGGTCGCCGAGCCGATGGTGACGCGGTCGCCGTTCCTCAGCGACAGCCGCGCCAGCAGCGTCGGATCGGCGGCCGCACCGAACGCGCCGTCGCGCTCCGCGAGCACGTCCGACATCGGCAATTGCGGTTTCAGCGTCAGCTGGCCCAGCATCGGATAGGTGTCGTCGACCGCCTTCATCTCGACCAGTGCGAGCTGGCCGTCGGCCGCGCGCGCCATGCCGCGCAAGGTGGCGGCGGTCGACACGGCGCCGCGCGAGCGCAGGAAGGCAACCTCGTCGGGTTTCGCTTCGCGCTGGAACAGCACGAAGGAGACGTCGCCGCCGAGCAGCGTGCGGCCCTCGCGGGCGAGGCCGTCGGACAGGCTCGCCGACACCGAGCCAACGCCGGCGATCGCCATCACGCCGAGCGCGATGCAGGCGATGAAGACGTAGAAGCCGCGCAGGCCGCCGCGTAATTCGCGCAGCGCATAACGCAGCGAGAGCGCGACGCCGCCCGGCTTCGCGAAGGGTTCGGCAGCCACGCTCATGCCGGCGCCGACTGCGTGTCGATGCGGCCCGAGCGCAGCCGGATCACGCGGTCGCAGCGATGCGCGAGCGAGGAATCGTGCGTCACCAGCACCAGGGTCATGCCGCGCTCGGCGTGCTTGCTGAACAGCAGATCGACGATCTGTTTTCCGGTGGCCTCGTCGAGATTGCCGGTCGGCTCGTCGGCGACGAGGATCGCGGGATCGGGCGCCAGCGCGCGGGCCAGCGCCACGCGCTGCTGCTCGCCGCCGGAGAGCTGTGTCGGATAATGATGCAGGCGGTCGCCGAGCCCGACCGATTGCAGCTCCTGCGCCGCGCGCTTGGCCGCGTCGGGATTGCCGGCAAGCTCGAGCGGCACCGCGACGTTCTCGAGCGCGGTCATGGTCGGGATCAAATGAAAGGACTGGAAGACGATGCCGACCTGGCGTCCGCGGAAGCGGGCCAGCGCGTCCTCGTCGAGGGCATTGAAAGGCGTGCCATTCACCACCACCTCTCCGCTATCAGGACGCTCCAGCCCCGCCATCACCATCAGCAGCGTGGATTTGCCCGAGCCTGACGGGCCGATCAGGCCGATCGTCTCGCTACGGCCGACTCGCAAGCTGATATCCTTGAGAATGTGAACGCGTGCCGCGCCCGTGCCCAATGAGAGATTGACGTTGGAGATGGCGATGGTGTCCGCCGTAGTGACGGCGAGCGAAGAGGGATCGATGCGAGTGTCCATGGTCCGGTCATATGGCAACTCCGATAGCGCGGTCGAGAGGCGTTACGGATTGTTCATGCACATAGCCGTGTTGATGCTCGCCTTCATGACAATAGCGAACCCGGCTTGGGCGGACGCGACAAAACCGGTCAAGCTGGTCGTCCTCGGCGATTCCCTGAGCGCCGGTCTCGGCCTTCCGGCCCAGGAGGCATTCCCCCAGAAACTTCAAAAAGCCTTGCAGGCCAAAGGCATAGCAGTCGACATGACCAATGCCGGGGTGTCCGGCGACACCACCTCGGGGGGGCGCGACCGGCTCGACTGGTCGGTGCCGGACGGAACCGAGGGCGTCATCGTCGAGCTCGGCGCCAACGATGCACTTCGCGGCATCGATCCCGATTTGACGCGCGCCGCGCTCGCCGACATCATCCAGCGGCTCAAGACGCGCAAGATTCCGGTCATGCTCTGCGGCATGCTGGCGCCGCCGAACTACGGCGCCGATTATGCCGCGCGCTTCAATTCGATTTATCCGGATCTGGCGAAAAAATTCGACGTGCCGCTCTATCCTTTCTTCCTTGAAGGAGTTGCGGCCGACGCCAAGCTCAACCAGGCCGACGGCATTCATCCGACCGCTCAAGGCGTCGACGTCATCGTGGGCAACATCATGCCCACCGTCGAGGCATTCCTTGGCACGATCGCTGAGCAACGACGTTGAAAAGCATGCAGCGCCTCCTTCATACCCAGGGTTTTCCCGGGGTCAGGCGTGCGATGCTTCGCAGAGTCACACAACTGCGATAGGAATCAGGGTACCGGTGATTCGTCGCCGGCTCTAATTTGGATATGATCCTGCTCGAAGGATCGTACCCAAGCATCGGGAGTGCGAAACGATGCCGCGTTTGTTCACAGGTCTGGAAATTCCGGCCGAGATCGGCCAGTCGCTTTCCAACTTGAGGGGTGGCCTTCCCGGCGCCCGCTGGATCGATCCCGAAAATTACCACGTCACATTACGCTTCATCGGCGACATCGACGGCGTCTCCGCCAACGAGATCGCCTCGATGCTGTTTCGCGTCGATCGCAAACCGTTCGAAGTGAAGGTGCAGGGCCTCACCAGCTTCGGCGGCCGCAAGCCGCGCGCCGTCGTTGCGACCATCGCGCCGAGCAAGCCGCTGATGGAGTTGCAGGCCGAGCTCGAACGCATGATGCAGCGGATCGGTCTCAACCCGGAGGGCCGCAAGTTCATCCCGCACGTCACGCTCGCCCGGCTGCACGACGCCACCGACCGCGACGTCGCCGACTATCTCTCGCTGCGCGGCTATTTCCCCAGCAAGGCGTTCATGGCGGAGCGTTTTGTGCTGTTCTCCTCGCGCGCCTCGACCGGCGGCGGACCGTATGTGGTCGAGGACGCCTACGAGCTGTGTGAGTAGGTCCGCTCTGGTGTCCCGGACGCTGCGCAGCGCGTCCGGGACACGGAACGCATAGCGCCTCGCACCAATTCACGGCTTGCAATTTCCGCCGGTCTCTGGCGGGTAAGGGCCATGCTCTCGACCCCCAGTTCCCCATTCAGCGAAGCCTATCAGGCCCAGATCGCGTCAGGCGCTATCGAGCCGGATGCCGCGCAGGCCGAGGTCGCCGAGGCCTATGCGGCGCTCGACCAGCGGCTCGCAAGCTACAAGCCCGCGCGCAAGCAGGGGCTGCTCAGCCGCCTGTTCAGCAGCGACAAGGACGAGGCGCCGCGCGGGCTCTACATCCATGGCGAGGTCGGCCGCGGCAAGACCATGCTGATGGACCTGTTCTTCCAGCACGCGACCGTCGAGCACAAGCGGCGCGCGCACTTCCACGAATTCATGGCCGACGTGCATGAGCGCATCTACGATTATCGCCAGAGCATCGCGCGCGGCGAGATCGCCGACGGCGACGTCATCGCGCTGACCGCGAATGCGATCTTCGAGGAGAGCTGGCTGCTCTGCTTCGACGAATTCCACGTCACCGACATCGCGGACGCGATGATCCTCGGACGCCTGTTCGCAAAATTGTTCGAGCTCGGCACCGTCGTGGTCGCGACCTCCAACGTCGCGCCTGACGATCTCTACAAGGGCGGCCTGAACCGCTCGCTGTTCCTGCCCTTCATCAAGCAGATCACCGACCACATGGACGTCGCGCGGCTCGATGCGCGCACCGATTTCCGGCTGGAGAAACTTCAGGGCGTGCCGATGTGGCTGACGCCGGCGGATAGTGATGCGGATGCAGCCCTCGACCGCGCCTGGAAGCGGATGTCGGGCGGCGCCACCTGCCGCTCGCGCGACATCTCGATCAAGGGCCGCATCCTGCACGTGCCGTGCTCGGCCCATGGCGTGGCGCGGTTCTCGTTCGCCGATCTCTGCGAGAAGCCGCTGGGGGCATCCGACTACCTCAGGCTGGCGCACGACTATCACACCATCCTGGTCGACCATATTCCAGTGATGGATATCTCCCAGCGCAATGCCGCCAAGCGCTTCATCACGCTGATCGACGCGCTCTATGACAATGCGGTGAAGCTGATGGCCTCGGCCGACGCCAACCCGATCTCGCTCTACCTCGCCAACGAGGGCGTCGAGGCCATGGAGTTCAAGCGCACCGCCTCGCGCCTGATCGAGATGAGCTCGGAATCCTATCTGGCGCTGGCTCACGGCCGCAAGGATTCCACCGCCAGCGGCTCCACCAAGGGCCTGGTGGAGACTTAAGTCCTATTTGCCAGCGCTGTCATTCCGGGACGTCGCGAAGCGAGGGGCCCGGAATCCATTGCTCGGCGCGCTCTGCCGACCGATGGATTCCGGGCTCGCGACTTTCGTCGCGCCCCGGAATGACAGGGCTGCGTGCCCGCGGCCGCGCCAAGCCCGACAATTGGGCATTGGGCGACTTGAACGGGGGAGGCGAAAGGGATAACCACCCGTCTCAGTTTTCCCCTCCTTACGTGTCTAAAGGACAGGCTCACATGGCGCGCGACAAGATTGCTTTGATTGGCTCCGGTCAGATCGGCGGAACGCTGGCTCACCTCATCGGCTTGAAGGAGCTGGGCGACGTCGTGATGTTCGACATCGCCGAGGGCGTGCCGCAGGGCAAGGCGCTCGACATCGCGCAGTCCTCGCCAGTCGACGGCTTTGACGCGCATTACACCGGCGCCAACTCCTACGAAGCGCTCGACAATGCCAAGGTCTGCATCGTCACCGCCGGCGTGCCGCGCAAGCCCGGCATGAGCCGCGATGATCTGCTCTCCATCAACCTCAAGGTCATGGAGCAGGTCGGCGCCGGCATCAAGAAGTATGCGCCCGACGCGTTCGTCATCTGCATCACCAACCCGCTCGATGCGATGGTATGGGCGCTGCAGAAGGCTTCCGGCCTGCCGCACAAGAAGGTCGTCGGCATGGCCGGCGTGCTGGATTCGGCCCGCTTCCGCTACTTCCTCGCCGACGAGTTCAACGTCTCGGTCGAGGACGTCACCGCCTTCGTGCTCGGCGGCCATGGCGACACCATGGTGCCGCTGGTGAAGTATTCCACCGTTGCCGGCATCCCGCTGCCCGACCTCGTCAAGATGGGCTGGACCTCGCAGGCGCGCCTTGACGAGATCGTCGACCGCACCCGCAACGGCGGCGCCGAGATCGTCAATTTGCTCAAGACCGGCTCGGCCTTCTACGCGCCCGCCGCCTCCGCGATCGCGATGGCCGAGAGCTATCTGCGTGACAAGAAGCGCGTGCTGCCCTCGGCTGCGTATCTCAACGGCGAATACGGCGTGAAGGACATGTATGTCGGCGTGCCCGTCGTGATCGGCTCCAAGGGCGTCGAGCGCGTCGTCGAGATCGAGCTCGCCGGCAAGGACCGCGAGGCCTTCGACAAGTCGGTCGGTGCCGTGCAGGGCCTGGTCGACGCCTGCAAGAAGATCGCCCCCGATCTTCTCGGCCGCTAAGCGCTAGCAATTCCCGCCGAAGCCCGAAAACCGGTCTTCGGCGGTTTCATTTCCGGGGCCCGGTTGTCGGGACAGGCTTCGGGTCGGCAGTCCAGAGATCGATGTCAAAGAATCCGGGTTGCAGTTCCTGTGGTATATGGTATGCCAGCCACAAGACTGAGGTGGGCCCTAGAGGTCACCGCCCGCGGGTTCAGGGAGCGACCATATGAATATCCATGAATATCAGGCCAAAGCGTTGCTGGGTGAGTTCGGCGTGCCGATCTCCAAGGGCGTGCCGGTCCTCAAGGCCGCCGACGCCGAAGCCGCCGCCAAGGCGCTGCCGGGTCCGGTCTATGTGGTGAAGAGCCAGATCCATGCCGGCGGCCGCGGCAAGGGCAAGTTCAAGGAAGCCTCGGCCGGAGACAAGGGCGGCGTTCGCATCGCCAAGTCGGCCGCAGAGGTCTCCGAATTCGCCAAGCAGATGTTGGGCGCGACGCTGGTGACGATCCAGACCGGCCCCGCCGGCAAGCAGGTCAACCGCCTCTACATCGAGGACGGCTCGGACATCGACAAGGAATTCTATCTCTCGCTCCTGGTCGACCGCGAGACCTCGCGCGTGTCGTTCGTCGTCTCGACCGAGGGCGGCGTCAACATCGAGGACGTCGCGCACAACAATCCCGAGAAGATCGTGACCTTCTCCGTCGATCCCGCCACCGGCATCATGGGCCATCACGGCCGCACGGTTGCCAATGCGCTCAAGCTGTCCGGTGATCTCGCCAAGCAGGCCGAGAAGCTCACCGCGCAGCTGTTCACCGCCTTCGTCGCCAAGGACATGGCGATGCTGGAGATCAACCCGCTGGTCGTGACCAAGCAGGGCCAGCTCCGCGTGCTCGACGCCAAGGTGTCGTTCGACGACAACGCGCTGTTCCGTCACCCCGAGGTGCTCGCGCTGCGCGACGAGACCGAGGAAGACGCCAAGGAGATCGAGGCGTCCAAATACGACCTCAACTACGTCACGCTCGACGGCAACATCGGCTGCATGGTCAACGGCGCCGGTCTGGCCATGGCGACGATGGACATCATCAAGCTCTACGGCATGTCGCCGGCCAACTTCCTCGACGTCGGCGGCAGCGCCAGCAAGGAGAAGGTCGCAGCGGCGTTCAAGATCATCACCGCCGATCCCAACGTGAGGGGCATCCTGGTCAACATCTTCGGCGGCATCATGAAGTGCGACGTGATCGCCGAGGGCGTCACGGCCGCGGTGCGTGAAGTCGGCCTCAGCGTTCCCCTGGTGGTCCGCCTCGAAGGCACCAATGTCGAGCTCGGCAAGAAGATCATCCGTGAATCCGGACTGAACGTGGTGCCCGCCGACAATCTCGACGACGCCGCGCAGAAGATCGTGAAGGCCGTCAAGGGAGGCTAAGGCCATGGCCCAGGACCATCTCGCCGCATCATCTCCGCTTCCCGAGCATGCGCGCCTCGCCGCGTTCGCCGGCGAATGGGATGGCGAAGAGGTGGTCTTCCCGTCGCGCTGGACGGCGGGCGGGCCGGCGACATCGCGCACCGTCGCGCGCATGGACCTCAATGGGTTCTATCTGATCCAGGACAGTGTCCAGATGCGCGACGGCAAGCAGCTCTTCGCCACGCACGGCCTCTTCACCTACGACCGCGACGACCGGACCTACAAGCTGTTCTGGTACGACTCGCTCGGCTACACGCCGCCCTCGCCCGCGTCCGGCGGGTGGGTCGGCCAGACCCTGACGCTGGTGCGCGGCTCGCTCCGCGGCAATGCGCGCCACGTCTACGAAATCATCAATGAGAATTCCTACTCGTTGAAGATCCAGTTCTCGCCGGATGCGGAAGGCTGGGCCGACGTGCTCACCGGCGTCTACCGCCGCATCCACTGACCCTCTCACTCCGTTAGTTTCGCGAAAGCAGACCTCATGTCCATCCTGATCGACAAGAACACCAAGGTCATCTGCCAGGGCTTCACCGGCAAGAACGGCACCTTCCACTCGGAGGCCGCGATTGCCTATGGGACCAAGATGGTCGGCGGCACCTCGCCCGGCAAAGGCGGCTCGACGCATCTGGGCCTGCCGGTGTTCGACACCGTGCGCGATGCGCGTGAGAAGACCGGCGCCGACGCGTCGGTGATCTACGTGCCGCCGCCGGGCGCGGCGGACGCGATCTGCGAAGCCATCGACGCCGAGATCCCGCTGATCGTCTGCATCACCGAAGGCATTCCCGTCATCGACATGGTGCGGGTCAAGCGCTCGCTGGTCGGCTCCAAGTCGCGCCTGATCGGGCCGAACTGCCCGGGTGTCATGACCGCCGGCGAGTGCAAGATCGGCATCATGCCCGCCAACATCTTCAAGACCGGCTCGGTCGGCATCGTCTCCCGTTCGGGCACGCTGACCTATGAAGCCGTGTTCCAGACCTCCCAGGAAGGCCTCGGCCAGACCACCGCGGTCGGCATCGGCGGCGACCCGGTCAAGGGAACCGAGTTCATCGATGTCCTCGAAATGCTCCTGGCCGACCCCAAGACCGAATCGATCATCATGATCGGCGAGATCGGCGGTTCCGCCGAGGAGGACGCCGCCCAGTTCCTCAAGGACGAGGCCAAGCGCGGCCGCAAGAAGCCGATGGTCGGCTTCATCGCCGGCGTCACGGCCCCTCCCGGCCGCCGCATGGGCCATGCCGGCGCGATCATTTCGGGCGGCAAGGGCGACGCCGGTTCCAAGACCGAAGCGATGAAATCGGCAGGGATTACAGTGTCCCCGTCGCCCGCACGCCTCGGCCACACGCTTGCCGAAAAGTTGAAAGGCTAATTCACTTCTTCGTACTTTTCCGGGCGAAGTTTCGCAGCAAATAGGGTAAAGGGTGCCTGTCGCGCCGAGCCTCTGCCGGGGAGCTCGGTGCCAGCGCCGTTTGTTATGCGCGAACCGAAATCGCCAGGAACTCAAGTATGTCTCGCCAGGACGCGAACGCAGCCTTTGCCCTGTCATCCTTTTTGCAGGGCACCAACGCCACCTACATCGACGAAATCTACGCCCGCTACCAGAAGGACCCCTCCTCGGTCGACGCCGAGTGGCAGGAGTTCTTCAAGAGCCTGAATGACGCGCCTGCTGACATCAGCAAGAACGCGGAAGGCCCGTCCTGGGAGCGCGACAACTGGCCGCTCACCCCGCAGGATGACCTGACCTCCGCGCTCGACGGCAATTGGGCGGAAGTCGAGAAGGCTGTTGGTGCCAAGATCGCCGCCAAGGCGCAGGCCAAGGGCGGTGACAAGGGCGGCGCCGGCCTCTCCTCAGGCGACCTGCTCCAGGCGACGCGCGACTCGGTCCGCGCCCTGATGCTGATCCGCTCCTACCGCATGCGCGGCCACTTCCACGCCAAGCTCGATCCGCTCGGCATCGAAGCCCAGCGCAACCGCGAAGAGCTCGACCCGCGCACCTACGGCTTCAGTGAAGCCGATTTCGACCGCAAGATCTTCCTCGATCACGTGCTCGGTCTCGAATACGGCACGCTGCGCGAGATCACCGCGATCTGCGAGCGCACCTACTGCCAGACGCTCGGCGTCGAGTTCATGCACATCAGCAACGCCGCGCAGAAGGCCTGGATCCAGGAGCGCATCGAGGGACCCGACAAGGAGATCTCGTTCACCCGCGAAGGCCGCCGGGCGATCCTGATGAAGCTGGTCGAAGCCGAAGGTTTCGAAAAATTCTGCGACACCAAGTTTACCGGCACCAAGCGCTTCGGCCTCGACGGCGGCGAAGCGCTGATCCCCGCGCTCGAGCAGATCATCAAGCGCGGCGGCAATCTCGGCGTGAAGGAGATCGTGCTGGGCATGCCGCATCGCGGCCGCCTCAACGTGCTGACGCAGGTGATGGGCAAGGCCCACCGCGCCCTGTTCCACGAATTCAAGGGCGGCTCGGCCAACCCCGACGCGGTCGAAGGCTCGGGCGACGTGAAGTATCACCTCGGCGCCTCCTCGGACCGCGAGTTCGACGGCAACCGCATCCATCTGTCGCTGACGGCCAACCCCTCGCATCTCGAGATCGTCGATCCCGTCGTGCTCGGCAAGGTGCGCGCGAAGCAGGACCAGCACGGCGATCCGCCCGACATGCGCATCTCGGTGATGCCGCTCTTGATGCACGGCGACGCCGCGTTCGCCGGCCAGGGCGTGGTTGCCGAGTGCTTCGGCCTGTCGGACCTGAAGGGCTACCGCACCGGCGGCTCCGTGCACTTCATCGTCAACAACCAGATCGGCTTCACCACCTATCCGCGCTATTCGCGCTCCTCGCCTTATCCGTCGGATGTGGCGAAGATGATCGACGCGCCGATCTTCCATGTGAACGGCGATGATCCCGAAGCCGTGGTGTTCGCGGCCAAGGTCGCGACCGAATTCCGGCAGAAGTTTCACAAGCCGGTCGTCATCGACATGTGGTGCTATCGCCGCTACGGCCACAACGAGGGCGACGAGCCGGCCTTCACCCAGCCGGTGATGTACAAGCGGATCGCGGCCCATCCCTCGACGCTGACGCTCTACTCCAAGCGCCTGATCGCCGAAGGCGTGGTCACCGAGGGCGAGGTCGACAAGCTCAAGGCCGACTGGCGCGCCCGGCTCGATGCCGAGTTCGAGGCCGGCACCTCCTACAAGCCGAACAAGGCCGACTGGCTCGACGGCAAGTGGTCCGGATTCAAGATCGCCGACCAGGAAGAGGACGCCCGTCGCGGCGTCACCGGTGTCGACCTGCCCGTTCTCAAGGACATCGGCCGCAAGATCACCAAGGTGCCGGACGGTTTTCGCGTCCACCGTACCATCCAGCGCTTCCTCGACAATCGCGCCAAGGCGATCGATACCGGTGCCGGCATCGACTGGGCGACCGGCGAAGCGCTGGCGTTCTGCACGCTGCTGCAGGAAAACCACCATGTCCGTCTGTCCGGGCAGGATTCCGAGCGCGGCACCTTCTCGCAGCGCCATTCGGTCCTGATCGATCAGGAGACCGAGAACCGCTACACGCCGTTCAACCATCTCGGCAACGAGCAGGGCCATTACGAGGTCATCAACTCGCTGCTGTCGGAAGAGGCCGTGCTCGGCTTCGAATACGGCTATTCGCTCGCCGAGCCGAACACGCTGACGCTGTGGGAAGCGCAGTTCGGCGACTTCGCCAACGGTGCGCAGGTCGTGTTCGACCAGTTCATCTCCTCGGGCGAACGCAAATGGCTGCGCATGTCCGGCCTCGTCTGCCTCTTGCCGCACGGCTATGAGGGCCAGGGACCGGAGCACTCCTCGGCGCGCCTCGA
Organism: Bradyrhizobium sp. T-12; assembly: GCF_058314695.1. NCBI lineage: Bacteria > Pseudomonadati > Pseudomonadota > Alphaproteobacteria > Hyphomicrobiales > Nitrobacteraceae > Bradyrhizobium > Bradyrhizobium sp. T-12. Next base: position 403,579 of record NZ_CM177756.1, read on the forward strand.
GCGTTTCCTGCAGATGTGCGCGGAAGACAACATGCAGGTGGTCTACCCGACCACGCCGGCGAACTACTTCCATGCACTGCGCCGCCAGCTGCATCGCGAGATCCGCAAGCCGCTGATCATGATGACGCCGAAGTCGTTGCTGCGTCACAAGCGGGCGGTGTCGCGCCTCGAAGAGCTGGCGAAGGGAACGACCTTCCACCGCATCCTCTATGATGACGCCCAGATGCTGCCGAACGAGGCCATCAAGCTCGTTCCGGACGAGAAGGTCCGCCGCATCGTGCTGTGCTCGGGCAAGGTCTATTACGACCTCTACGAGGAGCGCGAGAAGCGCGGCATCGACGACATCTATCTGATGCGCGTCGAGCAGCTCTATCCGGTGCCGCTGAAGGCGCTGGTGGCCGAACTGTCGCGTTTCAAGAAGGCCGAAGTGGTGTGGTGCCAGGAAGAGCCCCGCAACATGGGTGCCTGGCACTTCATCGAGCCCTATCTGGAATGGGTGCTGAACCAGGTGAACGGCGCGAGCCGGCGTCCGCGTTATGTCGGCCGCGCCGCTTCCGCCGCGACCGCGACGGGTCTGATGTCCAAGCATCAGGCTCAGCTGAAGGCGTTCCTGGACGAAGCACTGAGCTGAACTTTTTGAACTGCGTCATGCCCCGCCTCGTGCGCAACGCGCTCGAGGCGGGGCACCCGGTACGCCGTGACTGCAACGTCGCGGCTTGCTGGTTGGCTTGCTTTTCGCGGGCCATTGACGACCGACCTATGACCGCATTGGCGATCCCTTAAGGAAAAGACCATGACTGAAATTCGTGTGCCGACGCTCGGCGAATCCGTCACCGAGGCCACCATCGGCCGCTGGTTCAAGAAGGCCGGCGATCCCGTCGCTGTCGACGAGCCCTTGGTGGAGCTCGAGACCGACAAGGTCACCATCGAAGTCCCCGCGCCCTCCGCCGGCACGCTGAGCGAGATCATCGCCGCTGATGGCGCGACCGTTGCGGTCGGCGCGCTGCTCGGCCAGATCACCGATGGTGCCGGTGCTGCGAAGCCTGCTGCCGCGCCCGCCAAGCCTGCCGCGGCTGCGGCCCCCGCCGCTGCTGCACCGGCTCCGGCCGCGAAGGCCGCGCCGGCCGATGCGCCGCTCGCTCCGTCAGTGCGCAAGCTCTCGGCCGAGAGCGGTGTCGACGCTTCCACCGTTCCGGGCTCCGGCAAGGACGGCCGCGTCACCAAGGGCGACATGCTGGCTGCGATCGAGCGCGCCGCCTCCGCGCCGACGCCGGTCAACCAGCCCGCTGCCGCCGTGCAGGTTCGTGCGCCGTCGCCGGCCGACGACGCCGCCCGCGAAGAGCGCGTCAAGATGACCCGGCTGCGCCAGACCATCGCGCGCCGCCTCAAGGACGTGCAGAACACCGCGGCCATGCTCACGACCTTCAACGAGGTCGACATGACCAACGTGATGGCGCTGCGCGCGCACTACAAGGATGCGTTCGAGAAGAAGCATGGCTCCAAGCTCGGCTTCATGGGCTTCTTCACCAAGGCCGTCGTGCAGGCGCTGAAGGACATCCCGGCCGTCAACGCCGAGATCGACGGCACCGATTTGATCTACAAGAACTACTACCACATCGGCGTCGCCGTCGGCACCGACAAGGGCCTCGTCGTGCCCGTGGTGCGCGACTGCGACCACAAGTCGATCGCCGACATCGAGAAGGGCATCGCCGATTTCGGCCGCCGCGCCCGTGACGGCCAGCTCAAGATCGACGAGATGCAGGGCGGCACCTTCACCATCACCAATGGCGGCATCTACGGCTCGCTGATGTCGACCCCGATCCTGAACGCGCCGCAGTCCGGCATCCTCGGCATGCACAAGATCCAGGAGCGTCCGATGGTCGTCGGCGGCAAGATCGAGGTCCGCCCGATGATGTATCTGGCGCTGTCCTACGATCACCGCGTCATCGACGGCAAGGAAGCCGTCACCTTCCTGGTGCGCGTCAAGGAGAGCCTGGAAGATCCGGCGCGCCTGGTGCTCGATCTCTGATTCCTGATGCTCTGCGAGCGCCGTCGCTACTTGCGACGGCGCGTGTCGAACCATGGAGGCGCGCGTGACCGATAAAGTCGTTGTCATCACCGGCGGCAGCCGCGGCATTGGGCGGGCGACTGCGCTTGCGGCGGCCGCGCGCGGCTATCGCGTCGTGGTCGGGTACGCCAGCAACAAGAAGGCCGCCGACGAGGTGGTCGCTACGATCGAGGCCAGCAACGGCAAGGCCGTTGCGGTGAAATGCGATGTCGCCGAGGAGCGCGACATCATCGACCTCTTCAAGGAGGCCGACAAGTTCGGCACGCTCGGGGCGCTCGTCAACAATGGCGGCATCGTCGGCACCAGCGGCGTGCGGGTCGACGAGATGTCGGCCGAGCGCATCCAGCGCGTGCTGGCGGTCAACGTCACCGGCTCGATCCTCTGCGCGCGCGAAGCCGTCAAGCGGATGTCGACCAGGCATGGCGGCCAGGGCGGCGTCATCGTCAATTTGTCGTCGGTCGCCGCCAAGCTCGGCGCGCCCAACACCTATGTCGATTATGCCGCGTCCAAGGGCGCGATCGATTCCTTCACCACCGGTCTCGGCTATGAGGTCGCCGGCGAGGGCATTCGTGTCGCGGGCATTCGCCCCGGCCTGATCGACACCGAAATCCACGCCTCCGGCGGCGAGCCCGACCGGCACCATCGCCTGGCCCATATGGTGCCGATGAAGCGCGTCGGCACCGCCGACGAGATCGCCAACGCCATCATCTGGCTGATGTCGGACGAGGCCTCCTACATCACCGCAGCCACTCTCGATGTGTCCGGCGGACGCTGAGGCGCCGCGCGGACGCTGACGCATCCTCATCACGTTAAACTCACGGGACTTTCTCTCATGGCTACCTACGATCTCGTCGTCATCGGCACCGGACCTGGCGGTTATGTCTGTGCGGTGCGCGCCAGCCAGCTCGGCATGAAAGTCGCCGTGGTCGAAAAGAACGCCACCCTCGGCGGCACCTGCCTCAATGTCGGCTGCATGCCGTCGAAGGCGCTGCTGCACGCGTCGGAAATGTTCGAGGAAGCCGGCCACTCCTTCGCCAAGATGGGCGTCAGCGTTTCCGCGCCGAAGCTCGATCTGCCCGCGATGATGAACTTCAAGCAGCAGGGCATCGACGGCAACGTCAAGGGCGTCGAGTTCCTGATGAAGAAGAACAAGATCGACGTGCTCAAGGGCACCGGCAAGATCTTGGGCACCGGCAAGGTCGAAGTCTCCGCCGACGGCAAGTCGCAGGTGGTCGAGACCAAGAACATCGTGATCGCCACCGGCTCGGACATCGCGCGCCTCAAGGGCATCGAGATCGACGAGAAGCGCATCGTGTCCTCGACCGGCGCGCTGTCGCTGGACAAGGTCCCCGGCAAGCTCCTGATCGTCGGCGCCGGCGTGATCGGCCTCGAGCTCGGCTCGGTGTGGCACCGTCTCGGCGCCGAAGTCGTCGTCGTCGAATTCTTGGACCGCATCCTGCCCGGCATGGACGGCGAGATCGCCAAGCAATTCCAGCGCATCCTCGAGAAGCAGGGCTTTGCGTTCAAGCTCGGCGCCAAGGTCACCGGCGTCGACACCTCCGGCAAGTCGCTGAAGGCGACGATCGAGCCGGCCGCCGGCGGCGCGGCCGAGACGCTGGACGCCGATGTCGTGCTCGTCTGCATCGGCCGCGTGCCCTACACCGAGGCGCTCGGCCTGAAGGAAGCCGGCGTCGCGCTCGACGCGCGCGGCCGCGTGCAGATCGATCCGCATTTCGCCACCAGCCTGAAGGGCGTCTATGCCATCGGCGACGTCGTCGCTGGGCCCATGCTGGCGCACAAGGCCGAGGATGAAGGCGTTGCGGTCGCCGAGATCATCGCCGGCCAGGCCGGCCACGTGAATTACGATGTGATTCCGGGCGTCGTGTATACCACGCCGGAAGTGTCCTCCGTCGGCAAGACCGAGGAGGAGCTGAAGCAGGCGGGCACCGCCTATACCGTCGGAAAGTTTCCGTTCACCGCCAACGGCCGCTCCAAGGTGAATCAGACCACTGACGGCTTCGTGAAGATTCTCGCAGATGCGAAGACCGATCGTGTGCTCGGCGTGCACATTATCGGCCGCGAGGCCGGCGAAATGATCCACGAGGCGGCCGTTCTCATGGAGTTTGGCGGCAGCGCGGAAGATCTCGCGCGCACCTGTCACGCCCATCCGACCCGGTCGGAGGCCATCAAGGAAGCCGCGCTTGCAGTCGGCAAGCGGGCCATCCATATGTAGCAAGCGCCCAGCGCCGAATCGGGCGGGAAACACATGTTGCGCCGCCTTCTTCAACCGGTCTGGGTCCTGCTTGCGATCATCTTCCTGATCGAAGCCTGGCTGTGGGACCATCTCGAGCCGATCGTCGCGCGCGTTGTCGCGGCGATTCCGCTGGCGCGCTTCAAGCAGTGGCTGACGGAGCGCGTCGACGCGTTGTCGCCGGCGGCGACGCTGATCATCTTCGCCGTGCCGATCATCCCCTTGTTCCCGCTCAAGCTGATCGGCCTGTGGCTGCTCACCCACGAATATTGGATGACCGGCGTATCCACGTTCCTGTTCGCAAAACTGCTCGGCGTCGGCGTCACCGCCTTCGTGTTCGACGTCACGCGCGACAAGCTCTTGGAGATGCACTGGTTCGAGCGGATCTACGATCTCGTGCTGAAGATCCGCGCCAAGGCCGCCGAGCTGGTCGATCCCATCAAGCAGCGCATCCGCGAGCTGATCGCCGGCAACGGCGAAGGCTGGTCCGCCCGTACGCTGCGTCTGATCCAGCGCTTCAGGAAGAGCGTTCACCAGGCGCGATAGTTGCCAGCCACACGCTCGGCTGTCATCGCCCGGCTTGACCGGGCGATCCAGTATCCCAGAGACGTCAATGATTGAACCGAGAAGCCGCGGCGTACTGGATGCCCCGGTCAAGCCGGGGCATGACACTGTCTGTGTGGCGTCAAACGGCGCGCCACACGCACCGACTAATGCAGATGCAGCAGATGCGGCCACCACAGGCCGAGCGCGGTCATGAAGAGGCCGGCGATCGTCAGGATGCCGCTGACATAGGCCAGCGCGAACATGCCGGTGATGATGGTGGCCGAGGCCAGCACGATGCCGATCTGGAAGGCGGCCGAGGCCAGCTCGAAATGGTGGTATTTCGCGGTCGCCTCGTCGCGGTCGTGCTCGGCATGCTTGGCCTTCTCGGCGAGCTGCTCGGTGCCTTCGCCGGTCTCGGGCTCGGAGCGGTAGCGCTGCGCCGTCTTGGTCCAGTCCTCGACCTGCTTCTGCACGGCGGGCTTCTGCGCCTCGTCCGCGGTGGCGAGCGTGAGCTTGCCCTGTTCGGCCGCGGTCACCACCACGGTGCGGCGGATGCTCTTGGCCTGGAAGAACGCCCAGAGGTTGGCCGCCTCGACATTCTTGCTGATCGATTCGGTCTGGGCGCCCTTGCCGAGCGTCTCCGAGACCGCCAGGAACAGCGCCAGCACCGCGATCAGGAGCGCGATCTTCTTGTTGGAGCCGGACGCGTGTTCGGCGTGCTCGGCATGCTCCATGCTTTCGTGTGCGCTCATGATTCCCCTCCGCTTCGGTTCCGCAACGATTGACCGAACCGTGCGGCCTGCGCAAGAGGCACGCGCGTTGTGACGTCGGTGTGTCAGCAGCTCTCGTGTCCCGGACGCAGCGCAGCGTGCAACGCTGCGCTGCTGAGCCGAGACCCAGAAGCTACAGGCGATCACGCGGTGGGATAGGCCCCGGCTCTGCAGCGCACCGCTAAGGAGCGCTGCGCCGCGTCCGGGGCACGATAAATCGTGAGACTTCAGCGCCGCGGATGGGCGCTGGCATAGACTTCCAGCAAGCGCTCGGAATCGATGCCGGTATAGACCTGGGTGGTCGAGAGCGAGGAATGGCCGAGCAATTCCTGGATGGCGCGCAAGTCGCCGCCGCGCGAGAGCAGATGCGTGGCGAAGGAATGACGGAGCGCGTGCGGCGTGGCGCTGTCGGGCAGCCCAAGCGCGCCGCGCAGCCGCTCCATCGCGAGCTGGATGATGCGCGGGCTCAAGGGACCGCCGCGCGCGCCGACGAAGATCGGCCCCTCTGCCGGCAGCGGATAGGGGCACATCGCAACGTACTCTTGCACCAGCTCGAGCACGTTCTGCAGCACCGGCACCATGCGGGTCTTATTGCCCTTGCCGGTGACGATCAGCACGTCGCCTTCGCCGGGCTTCGGCACCTCGCGGCGCTTCAACCCCAAGGCCTCGGAGATGCGCAGGCCCGAGCCATACAGGAGCGCCATCACGGCTGCGTCGCGCGCGAGAATCCAGGTCTCGCGATCCTCGCCGGCGCGCTCGTCGGCATCGGCAAGACGTTTGGCGGATGCCATCGGCAGCGGCTTCGGCAAGCTCTTGGCGACTTTCGGCGCGCGGATCGCGGAGAGCGCGCCGACCTTGCCCTTGCCCTCGCGCTCCAAAAACCGTCCGAACGAGCGCAGGCCTGCCAGCGCGCGCATCAGGCTGCGGCCGGCGATGTCGTCGGCCCGGCGCATCGCCATGAAGGCGCGCACGTCGGTTGCTTCCAGCGCGGCGAAACGTTTCAGCGTGACGCGCTCGCCCCAATGGGCGCAGAGAAAATCCAGGCATTGCCGCAAATCGCGGCCATAGGCTTCCAGCGTCTTCGGCGACAGCCGTCGCTCGGCGCCGAGATGCGACAGCCAGCGCGTCATCTCCTGCGCGATCGAGGGATCGGCGCTGGCGAACTCGATTTGGGGTGCGGCGGCTTTGCTCATCGCTCTGGACGGATTGATTCCGCTCAGTATATCGCATCACACCCGTTTACTGTTCGCTAAGGCCGCCCCAGGGCGCTAGCCTTGGCGCTCCAGGTTCCGATTCTCCCTGCAAAGACCGTTGATGGACCATTCGTCGCGCAGCAACGCCGCCCCCACCAACGCGACCGGCATGGTCGACGTGCTGGTGCCGGTTGCGCTCGACCAGACCTATTCCTACAAGGTGCCGCGCGGGATGGAGCTGAAGGCGGGCGATCTCGTCGGCGTGCCGCTGGGGCCGCGCGAGGTGCTCGGCGTGGTCTGGGGAGAGAACGCCAATCCGGATCCGCGCCTGCACAACCGCCTCAAGGAGGTCAGCGAGAAGCTCGACATCCCGCCGCTCAAGCCCGAGCTGCGGTCCGTGGTCGACTGGGTCGCCAATTACACGCTGAGCCCACGCGGCATGGTGCTGCGCATGTGCCTGCGGATGGGCGAGAATCTCGGCCCCGAGCGGGTGCGTCCCGGCGTGCGCCTCACCGGCGATCCGCCGAAGAGGCTGACGCCGGCACGGGCGCGCTTGCTCGAGGTGCTGTCGGACCGGCTGCTGCACGGCAAGTCGGAAGCCGCCAAGGAAGCCGGCGTCTCCTCGGGCGTGATCGACGGCCTCGTCGACGAAGGCACGCTCACGGTCGAGCCGATGCCGCCGCCTGCGCCGCCACCTAGCCCCGATCCGGAGTTCGGCAGGCCGGATTTTTCGCCGCTGCAACGGGCCGGCGTGGATGCGATGCGCGCGCTCGCGGCCAACGGCACGTTCCATGTCGCATTGCTCGACGGCGTCACCGGCTCGGGCAAGACCGAGGTCTATTTCGAGGCCGTCGCTGAAACCATCCGCCGCGGAAAACAATCGCTGATCCTGATGCCGGAGATCGCGCTCACCGGCCAGTTCCTCGATCGCTTCGCGCAGCGCTTTGGCGTGCGCCCGATCGAGTGGCACTCCGAGCTGACCCCGCGCACACGTGCGCGCAATTGGGCGGCGATCTCCTCCGGCACCGCGCCGGTCGTGGTCGGCGCGCGCTCGGCGCTGTTTCTCCCTTACGCCAATCTCGGGCTGATCGTCGTCGATGAAGAGCACGACCAGGCCTACAAGCAGGACGACGGCGTGCATTATCACGCCCGCGACATGGCGGTGGTACGCGCGCATATCGCCAGGATTCCGGTCGTGCTGGCGTCGGCGACGCCGTCGGTCGAGTCCGAGGTCAATGCGCGCAAGAACCGCTATCAGCGCGTCGCGCTGCCTTCGCGCTTCGGCGGCCAGCACATGCCGCATATCGAGGCCATCGACATGCGCCGCGAGCCGCCCGCCCGCGGCCGCTTCATCTCGCCGCGGCTTGCCGGCGAGATCAGGACCGCGATCGAAAAGCGCGAGCAGGCGCTGCTGTTCCTCAATCGCCGCGGCTATGCGCCGCTGACGCTGTGCCGGGCTTGCGGCCATCGCTTCGCCTGCACCATCTGCGATGCCTGGCTGGTCGATCACCGTTTCCGCCAGCGACTCGTCTGTCACCATTGCGGCTTCTCGATGCCGCGGCCGCCGACCTGTCCGCATTGCGCGGCGGAGGAATCGCTGGTCGCGGTCGGGCCCGGCGTCGAGCGCCTGCAGGAGGAGGCGGCCGCGCTGTTCCCGCAGGCACGCACCATGGTGCTGTCGAGCGATCTCATCACCTCGATCGAGACGATGCGCTCAGAACTCGCCGAGATCGCGGAGGGTCGCGTCGACATCATCATCGGCACGCAGCTCGTCGCCAAGGGCCACAATTTTCCGCGGCTCAACCTCGTCGGCGTGGTCGATGCGGATCTCGGCCTCAGCAACGGCGATCCGCGCGCGGCGGAGCGCACCTGGCAATTGCTCAACCAGGTGATCGGCCGCGCCGGTCGCGAGCAGGGCCGCGGCGTCGGCTATTTGCAGACGCACCAGCCCGACCATCCCGTGATGAAGGCGCTGATCGCCTGCGACCGCGAGGCCTTCTACGATAGCGAGATCGACCTGCGCGAGAGGACGCTCTATCCGCCGTTCGGCCGGCTCGCGAGCCTGATCATCTCCGCCGGCGACCGCCCGAGCGCCGAAGGTCTCGGCCGCCGTCTCGTCGCGCTCGCGCCGCGCGACGAGCGCGTCGTGGTGCTGGGACCTGCGGAAGCGCCGCTCGCCGTGATCAAGGGCCGCTACCGCTTCCGCATCCTGGTGAAATCGGCCCGCGGTTTCGACCTGTCGGACTATTTGCGCAACTGGCTCGCGGTGTGCCCGAAGCCGACGGGCAATCAGAAGCTCGAAGTCGACGTCGATCCGCAGAGCTTTTTGTAGGAAATGGTCTCGTGCCCCGGACGCAGCGCAGCGCTTCTTCAGCGGTGCACTGCAGAGCCGGGACCATGCGGAGCGGACTTCGTGGCTCCTGGGCTCTGCGCCGCAACGCTCACACGTTGCAGCTTGTCCGGGAGACCAGCGGCAATGACAGCACGAAAAAAAGCCCGCGGTCCCCCAAGACCGCGGGCTTGTTTTATTCGCGCAGCAAACTGATGGAAAACTGCGCGATCACTGAGGCGCTAACGCGCCTTAGGAGACGACTTCCGCGGTGACGCGGCCGACGCCGGCGCCGGTGAGGCCGATGGCGCGGGCCGCACCCGTGGAGAGGTCGAGAACCCGGCCGCGAATGAACGGGCCGCGGTCGTTGATGGTGACGATGACGCTCGAACCGCGGTGGGTGACGCGCAGCTTGGTGCCGAACGGCAGCGAGCGGTGCGCCGCGGTCAGGGCGTTCTGGTTGAAGCGCTGGCCCGAGGCGGTGCGGCTGCCGGACTCGTTGCCGTAATAGGAGGCCATGCCGGAGAAGCTGTGGCCGCCGCCCGAGGTCGGATTCATCGACGCGTTGGCGTTGCGCCAATCGGAGGTCGCGTTGGTATCGGTCTGGGCGTGGTGGCGGTGGTGATGATGCCGGTGATGCCGGGATTTGGCGGAAGCTTCGGTGGCAGTTCCACCGATGAGGAGAGTTGCGGCAACGAAAGCGATCGCCGTACGCGGCCGGGTAACAAGGCCCAGCGTCTTCAAAGACAGCATTTAGTGGTCCCTAAGCTAGTATTGCCACATATGTGGCTAGTGGAGCCCCCATCAGTTTGTGAGCGGGTTCGCGTTTCGATTCCCAATGCGGCGTGAATTGGGCAGTAAATCCGTTCCGTGTCGTCATGAAACATCTTGTTACCGGCGCAGGATATTCAGCTTGCATCTCCAAATCTTCGCTTTTAACGATTTGTTAAGCAGGTGATTACTTCGAAATACTGTAAAACGAAGTTATCGTTTTCATTGTTTAGAATTGGGTAAGTATTCGGGGCGGGGAGCAACGGACGTCGGAATCACGCCTCAGCGATCCGTGTTCATGGCCGCTATGCGCTGGAGGCAGGAACCAACGGGGGAGTTGAGGGCGGCCGGGCTCAAACCATTCCGCGACACGGTAGCCCGTCACCCAAGTCCTTGATCCCTTCGTGATCGATCCTTGGATCAGGCAGTGTTCGGTGTCTCGCAGCGTGCGACGAACTGGCGACAGAACCTCGTGCCTTTAATTTGGCGTCATGTTGCACCTGCGCGCCTGCTATGTTAGCAAAGCCGCGATTTTAACGAGCCCGGCACGTCCCGTGCTGGTCGAAAATCGAAGTCCCGCTTGAATTCCAAGGGCTTGGATCGCTAGGCGCCGCTTTGTGGCGACGGTTTTTCCCTTGCGAGTTTGACAGCAAAAAGAGCGCGTCTGTGGCTGCAGAAGATACGTCCGTTTCCGGTGTGTCCGGCCGTTATGCAACGGCATTGTTCGACCTGGCCCGCGACCAGAAAGTGGTCGACGAGGTCAAGGCCGACCTCGAGAAATTCGAGGGCTTGCTGAACGAAAGCGCCGATCTCACGCGCCTCGTTCGCAGCCCGGTGTTCGCCGCCGACGCCCAGTCCAAGGCCCTGTCGGCCGTGCTGGCCAAGGCCGGCATCGCCGGCATCTCCGCCAATTTCCTCAAAGTGCTGACCGCCAACCGCCGCCTGTTCGCGGTGACGGACGTCATCCGCGCCTACCGCGCCCTCGTCGCCAAGTTCAAGGGCGAGACGACGGCCGACGTCACGGTGGCGGAAGCGCTCTCTGACAAGAATCTCGACGCCCTCAAGGTTGCCCTGAAGTCGGTGACCGGCAAGGACGTCGCGCTGAACGTGAAAGTCGATCCCGCGATCATCGGTGGCCTCGTCGTCAAGCTGGGCAGCCGCATGGTCGATGGTTCGCTTCGCACCAAACTCAATTCGATCAAGCACGCGATGAAAGAGGCAGGCTGATGGACATCCGCGCCGCGGAAATTTCCGCGATCCTCAAGGACCAGATCAAGAATTTCGGCCAGGAAGCTGAAGTCTCCGAAGTCGGACAGGTGCTGTCCGTCGGCGACGGTATCGCTCGCGTCTACGGTCTGGACAACGTCCAGGCCGGTGAAATGGTCGAGTTCGAGAACGGCACCCGCGGCATGGCGCTGAACCTCGAAACCGACAACGTCGGCGTCGTTATCTTCGGTGCCGACCGCGAGATCAAGGAAGGCCAGACCGTCAAGCGCACCCGCGCCATCGTGGACGCCCCGGTCGGCAAGGGCCTGCTCGGTCGCGTTGTCGACGGTCTCGGCAATCCGATCGACGGCAAGGGTCCGATCCAGGCCGACAAGCGCATGCGCGTCGACGTCAAGGCGCCCGGCATCATTCCGCGCAAATCGGTGAACGAGCCGATGGCGACCGGCCTCAAGGCGATCGACGCCCTGATCCCGATCGGCCGCGGCCAGCGCGAGCTGATCATCGGCGACCGTCAGACCGGCAAGACCGCGATCGCGCTCGACACCATCCTGAACCAGAAGCCGCTCAACGCGCAGCCCGACGAGAACATCAAGCTGTACTGCGTCTACGTCGCGGTCGGCCAGAAGCGTTCGACCGTCGCTCAGTTCGTGAAGGTTCTGGAAGAGCAGGGCGCGCTCGAATATTCGATCGTCGTCGCCGCCACCGCATCCGATCCGGCGCCGATGCAGTACATCGCGCCGTTCACCGGCTGCACCATGGGCGAGTACTTCCGCGACAACGGCATGCACGCCGTCATCATCTATGACGATCTGTCCAAGCAGGCCGTCGCCTATCGCCAGATGTCGCTGCTGCTGCGCCGCCCGCCGGGCCGCGAAGCCTATCCCGGCGACGTGTTCTATCTGCACTCCCGCCTGCTCGAGCGCGCGGCGAAGCTGAACAAGGACCAGGGCTCCGGCTCGCTGACCGCTCTGCCGGTCATCGAAACCCAGGCCAACGACGTGTCGGCCTACATCCCGACCAACGTCATCTCGATCACCGACGGCCAGATCTTCCTGGAAACCGACCTGTTCTTCCAGGGCATCCGTCCCGCGGTGAACGTCGGTCTGTCGGTGTCGCGCGTCGGTTCGTCGGCGCAGACCAAGGCCACCAAGAAGGTCGCCGGCAAGATCAAGGGTGAGCTCGCGCAGTACCGCGAAATGGCGGCGTTCGCGCAGTTCGGCTCCGACCTCGACGCCTCGACCCAGCGCCTGCTGAACCGCGGTTCGCGCCTGACCGAGCTCCTGAAGCAGCCGCAGTTCTCGCCGCTGAAGATGGAGGAGCAGGTCTGCGTGATCTGGGCCGGCACCAACGGCTATCTCGATCCGCTCCCGGTCAACAAGGTGCGCGCGTTCGAGGATGGCCTGTTGTCGCTGCTGCGCGGCAAGAACGCCGACATCCTCAATTCGATCCGCGACACCCGCGACCTCACCGACGACACCGCTGCCAAGCTGAAGTCGGTGGTCGAAGGTTTCGCGAAGAGCTTCGCGTAAGAAGAACGCCGTCATGGCCGGGTCAAAGAGCGAAGCGCGTCTTCGCAACTGAAGTCCCGGCCGTCCACGCCTTACGGTGTGGGAGGCGAGACGTGGATGCCCGGGACGAGCCCGGGCATGACGACAGAGATAGGCTAGCGGCTTGATCCGAGAGATCGAACCGTCGGGGACGAAGAATGGCGTCACTTAAAGACATGCGCGTCCGCATCGCCTCCACCAAGGCGACGCAAAAGATCACCAAGGCCATGCAGATGGTCGCGGCCTCCAAGCTGCGCCGCGCGCAGACCGCAGCGGAAGCCGCGCGTCCCTACGCCGACAAGATGAGCGCGGTGATCTCCAACATCGCCAGCGCCGCGGCGGGCTCGCCCGGCGCGCCGGTTCTGCTGGCCGGCACCGGCAAGGATCAGGTTCACCTGCTGCTGGTCTGCACCGGCGAGCGCGGCCTGTCCGGCGCTTTCAATTCGTCGATCGTGCGTCTCGCCCGCGAGCGCGCCCAGGCGCTGATGGCGCAGGGCAAGGAAGTCAAATTCTTCTGCGTCGGACGCAAGGGTTACGAGCAGCTCCGCCGCCTGTTCGACAAGCAGATCGTCGAGCACATGGACCTGCGCAGCGTCCGCCAGCTCGGCTTCGTCAATGCCGAGGAGATCGCCAAGAAGGTTCTGGCGCGGTTCGACAACGGCGAGTTCGACGTCTGCACGCTGTTCTATTCGCGCTTCCGCTCGGTGATCGCGCAGATCCCGACCGCCCAGCAGATCATTCCGCTGGTGGTCGAGACGGCCGCTGCCGCCAACACGACGTCTTACGAATACGAGCCGGAAGAGGACGAGATTCTCACCCGTCTTCTGCCGCGCAATCTCGCGGTCCAGATCTTCCGCGCGCTGCTCGAGAACAACGCCTCGTTCTACGGCGCGCAGATGAGCGCGATGGACAACGCGACGCGCAACGCCGGTGAGATGATCCGCAAGCAGACGCTGGTCTACAACCGCACGCGTCAGGCGCAGATCACCAAGGAACTGATCGAAATCATCTCGGGCGCCGAAGCCGTCTAAGGACGCGTCGACACCCATTCAACCCATCATCCCGGTCGTTGACCGTGGTCTAGAAGTTCGGATCGAAGGAGACATTCAATGGCAGCCCAGGTCGGTCGCGTCACCCAGGTCATCGGCGCCGTCGTCGACGTGCAGTTCGAAGGCCACCTCCCGGCCATTCTCAATTCGCTCGAGACCAAGAACGGCGGCAACCGCCTGGTGCTCGAAGTCGCCCAGCATCTCGGCGAGTCCACGGTCCGCACCATCGCGATGGACACCACCGAAGGTCTGGTCCGCGGCCAGGAAGTGACCGACACCGGCGCTCCGATCCGCGTTCCCGTCGGTGAAGGCACGCTCGGCCGCATCATCAACGTCATCGGCGAGCCGATCGACGAAGCCGGCCCCGTCAAGACCGAAGGCCTGCGCGCCATCCACCAGGAAGCACCGACCTACACCGACCAGTCGACGGAAGCTGAAATTCTCGTCACCGGCATCAAGGTCGTCGATCTTCTTGCTCCGTATGCGAAGGGCGGCAAGATCGGCCTGTTCGGCGGCGCCGGCGTCGGCAAGACCGTGCTGATTCAGGAGCTGATCAACAACGTCGCGAAGGCGCACGGCGGTTACTCCGTGTTCGCCGGCGTCGGCGAGCGCACCCGCGAGGGCAACGACCTCTATCACGAGTTCATCGAATCCAAGGTCAACGCCGATCCGAAGAATCCGGATCCGAGCGTGAAGTCGAAGTGCGCGCTGGTGTTCGGCCAGATGAACGAGCCCCCGGGCGCCCGCGCCCGCGTCGCGCTCACCGGTCTGACCATCGCGGAAGACTTCCGCGACAAGGGTCAGGACGTGCTGTTCTTCGTCGACAACATCTTCCGCTTCACCCAGGCCGGCTCTGAAGTGTCGGCGCTGCTCGGCCGTATTCCTTCGGCGGTGGGTTATCAGCCGACGCTCGCGACCGACATGGGCGCGCTGCAGGAGCGCATCACCACCACCCAGAAGGGCTCGATCACCTCGGTGCAGGCCATCTACGTTCCGGCCGACGACTTGACCGACCCGGCGCCCGCGACCTCGTTCGCGCATCTTGACGCGACCACCACGCTGTCGCGCTCGATCGCCGAAAAGGGCATCTACCCGGCGGTGGACCCGCTCGACTCGACCTCGCGCATGCTTTCCCCGCTCGTCGTCGGCGAGGAGCACTACGCGGTCGCCCGTCAGGTCCAGCAGGTGCTGCAGCGTTACAAGGCGCTGCAGGACATCATCGCCATTCTCGGCATGGACGAGCTTTCGGAAGAGGACAAGCTGACCGTGGCCCGCGCCCGCAAGGTCGAGCGCTTCATGTCGCAGCCGTTCCACGTCGCCGAAATCTTCACGGGCTCGCCGGGCAAGTTCGTCGACCTCGCCGACACCATCAAGGGCTTCAAGGGCCTGGTGGAAGGCAAGTACGACCACCTGCCGGAAGCCGCCTTCTACATGGTCGGCACCATCGAAGAAGCCGTCGAGAAGGGCAAGAAGCTGGCGGCGGAAGCCGCCTAAGCTGGCGAATAGCGAATAGGGAGTGGCGAATAGCTGCTCCCTCTTTCAACCACTCGCCACTCACCATTCGCAGGTTTCTTATGGCCACCTTCCATTTCGATCTCGTCTCTCCGGAAAAGCTCGCCTTCTCGGGCGAGGTCGATCAGGTCGACATTCCCGGCGTCGAGGGTGATTTCGGCGTGCTGGCAGGGCATGCGCCGGTCGTGGCGGCGATCCGCCCCGGCATTCTCACCATCACCACCGGCGGCAAGCACGAGAAGATCATCGTGCTCGGCGGCCTCGCCGAAGTCTCCGAAAAGGGCCTGACCGTGCTCGCCGACGTTGCGACGTCGCTCGCCGAGCTCGACCGTGCGCAGTTCGCCGAGACCATCTCGGAGATGGAAGAGAACCTGAAGGAGCATGAAGGCGGCGAGCTCGATCACGCCATCGAGCGGCTCGACCATTACAAGAGCATTCAGCATCAGCTCAACGCGACGGCTATGCACTAAGCCCCGGGGCACTGCTCCGGGGCTTTGGGCCTAGGATTCCTGAACAGGTTCAGCGCTCGTCACCGGCCGGTGGCGGGCGCTGAAACTTTGTTGCACCGCGCTTGCGATAGCGGCATTCTCCCCGGTGAATTTTGTTCCCGGGGCAGGGTGCAGATGAAACGCAAGATCGCAGCGATCTTCGCAGCCGATATTGCCGGTTACTCGCGGCTGGTCGCGGAAGACGAGGAGGAGACGCTGCGGCGTCTGGCCTCCTATCGCGAGGTCGTCGACGATTTCATCGCAAAGGCCGGCGGGCGCATCTTCAACACGGCGGGCGATGCCGTGCTCGCGGAATTCCCCAGTGCGGTCGATGCCGTGCGCTGCGCGATCGACATCCAGGAATCCCTGCGGACCCGCAACATGGCCTATCCGCCGAGCCGGCAGATGTCGTTCCGCATCGGCATCACGATCGGCGACGTGGTCGAGCGCGACGGCGATCTCTTGGGCGACGGCGTCAACATCGCGGCACGGCTGGAGGGCCTCGCAGAGGTCGGCGGCATCTGCGTCTCCCGCGCGGTACACGAGCAGGTCGCCAACAAGCTCTCGGTGCAGTTCGCCGATATCGGCGCGCAGGAGGTGAAGAATATCCCGACGCCCGTTCACGCCTACATGGTGGCGATGCGGCGCGAGGACGGGACCTATGGCAAGCCGCAGCTGAAGAAGCCGGCCGCCAAGCTGGCCGCCGCCCCGGTGTGGATGTGGCCGCTGGTGGTCGCGGTGGTCTCGATCGTCGGCATCGGCGTCACAGGCTTTCTCTACAACACCAAGCTCAAGCAGGCGGCGAATGTCGCCGTGGCGCCGCTCGCCGCGACGCCGAACGCAGCCCCCAGCACGGCGCCAACGGCAAGTGCCGTCTCGCCGAGCCCGTCACCGACCCAGCTCGCCAAGGCGCCGATGGCTCCAATGGCATCGCCGAGCGTTAGCGCCGCGATGGCGCCGACGCCGTCGGCATCACCGATGTCAGTCAAATTCTCCGCCGACAGCGTGCCCTTCATCAACGAGCGCGTGCGCAGCTTCCTCGCGGGCGACTACGCGGCCTCCGGAGATCACAAGGCCTTCGCGCTGAATGTCGGCGGCTTCACCGGCTCGGCGCTGAACCAGGCAAGCGAGGAGGCGGCGCGCAACACCGCGCTCGAGCAGTGCCAGAAGCGCGCCGACGCCGCGCAATCGCCGCGCCGCTGCGAGCTCTATGCGGTCGGCGACACCGTCGTCTACGCGCACGGCAAGCCGCCGATGCCGCCGTCTCCCTACTTCCGGCATGATGCGATGACGGAGCGAGCCTTCGCGCCGAAGGATTTTCCGATCGTGCGCGAGCCGCAGAAAGTCCGGCTCGAGAACATCTTCGTGCCGGCGGCGAAATCCCGCTCGGTTGCGCTCGGTCCGGGCGGGCAATATTTCATGGTGCTCGGCGCCTCATCCGCCGAGGACGCGGCGCGACGGTCGCTGGAATCCTGCGGCGCGATCGCCGGCGTCGCCTGCCTGGTCGTTGCGATCGACGACAATTTCGTCGTGCCGATCCCGACCCTGTTCAGGATCACCGGCTTCTTCAATGCCGCTTCCAACGCTTCGATCGTGGCCGATGCGCGCGGCGAGGTGGTGCGCAAGCTCGGCGACGCCATGGGTTGGAACGCGGTCGCCGTCGGCACCGCCGGCCGGCCGGGCCTCGGCCTCAAAGCCGCCGCCGAGCAGGCCGCCGTCACCTCGGCCCTCGCCGACTGCGCCAAGCGCGACAGCGACTGCCACGTCATCGCCATCGGCCCATTCACGGTAGGACCGATTAATTAGAAATTTCCGGCGAAAATTCTTCAACAATTCCAACCCCCATTCTACCGCGCATGGGGTTGTTTTCGCGATTTCAGTTTGCGAACACCGCAAACTCCCGCGCCACTGCCAGGTAGACTTCGCGCCGGAACGGCACCACGACGTCCGCGACCCGATCGAGGCGCTCCCAGCGCCAGGCGTCGAACTCGGCGGGCTGGCCGTTGCGCGGCGTCAGCGGATCGATCTCGTCGTCCTTGCCGGTGAAGCGGAGCGCGAACCATTTTTGCCGCTGCCCGCGAAACTTCGCGAGGCGATGCGTCTGCGGGCCGTCGTAAGGCGGGAATTCGTAGGTGAACCAGTCCGTCTCGCCGAGATAATCGGCGCTGACGACGCTGGTCTCCTCCCAGAGCTCGCGCATCGCCGCATCGCGCAGGTTCTCGCCTTCGTCGACGCCGCCCTGCGGCATCTGCCAGTCGAGGCCGGGCAGGATGATCTCGGGGCCGTCGCCCTTGAAGCGGTGGCCGATCAGGACGCGGCCGTCGGCATTGAACAGGGCGATGCCGACATTGGGACGGTAGGGTTTTTCAGGCGTCACTTGCAGGTCTTTCGTCGTCATCCGGGTTCGTGCTTCGCACGCCCCGGAATGACGATGCAAATCATTCCTCCGCCAGCGCGGAAAATTCCTGCACCACGCGCTCATAGACCGGGCGCTTGAACGGGATGATCAGCCCGGTCAGGTTCTTCATCGGCTCCCAGCGCCAGCTGACGAACTCGGCCTTGTGGCCGCCGCCGCCGGGCTTTTCGACGTTGATCTCGCTGTCCTTGCCGGTGAAGCGCACCGCGTACCATTTCTGGCGCTGGCCGCGGTAGCGGCCTTTCCAGGCGCGCCCGGCGACCGTGCGCGGGATGTCGTAGGTCAGCCAGTCCGGGACCTCGCCGAGCCGCTCGACCGAGCGCACGCTGGTCTCCTCATAGAGCTCGCGCTTGGCGGCCTCCCAGGTGTCCTCTCCGGGATCGACGCCGCCTTGAGGCATCTGCCAGACATGGGTGTCGTCGACATGTTCGATGCCGCCGGCACGGCGGCCGATGAACACCAGTCCCGCTGTGTTGATCAGCATCACGCCGACACAGGTCCGGTAGGGCAGATCCTCATAACGCGCCATTCCGCCAGACCTCTCGCATGCTGCCGGTACGGCTTAACCGGCCCCCCGCCAGGACCCGTGCCGTACCAATCCGTTGATTTAGCTGGATTTTGATTTCAGCATCGCGGTTGTCAATGGCACCAGAAGAATACCCCGGTCGCCCAATGTCTTGGTCCAGGCACCGATGCGGTCGATCGAGACGGGCAGGGCGGAGGCCGTGCCGACGGCGATGCCGCGCTCGCGGGCCGTCGATTCGAGCTTGTTCAGGGCGCGGTCGATCTCGGTCGCCGTCGGCACCACGTCGACCGCGAGGTCGCCCTTGCCGAACGGCATGGCCTGGTTCGCCGCCGCCTGGGCTGCGATGCTGCGGGGCGAGGAGCCGTCGTCGAAGAAGCCGAGGCCGCGCTTGGCTGCCTCGCGGATGATCGGCTGCATCGCCGGCTCGGTCGCGACGAAGCGCGCACCCATGAAGTTGGCGATGCCGGCATAGCCCTGCATCCGGCTGAGATGCCAGTACAGGCGGTCCATGTTCTGGTCGGCGCTGAGCGAGGTCAGCAGCGTCTGCGGTCCCGGGTCGTTGTCGGGAAAGTCGTAGGGCTCCATCGGGATCTGCAGGAAGATCTCGTGGCGCTGCGCGCGGGCCCGTTCGGCGAGCTTGCCGGGATCGGCGCCGTAAGGCGTGAAGGCCAGCGTCACCGCGGCCGGCAGCTTCATGATGGCGTCGGTTGTCTTGGCGGCGCCGACGCCGAGGCCGCCGATCACGATGGCGACTACCGGCATCTTGGCCGCCTTGGCGCGATCGGCCTCCGCCGCATAGACGTTGAACGGCTTGAGGTCGCCGGAGACCATTGGAATCATGCCGTAGCGCGATTTCTCCAGCAGCTTCTGGTCGATCCCGGCCATCACCGCCGGCGGCGCCGAAGCTGCGGCTGCCTCGCTCTTGCCCGCGGCATCGCCGCCGATCACCACGTCGTGGCGCGCGCCGGTGGAGCCGTCGATCATGGTGACGGTCTTTTGCTCGCCCGGCGGCTTCGGCGTCTCCTTGGTCTCGTGCTTGCTCTCTTGCTTGCTGTCGCCGGCATGGCTCGAGGCCGCCGGCTTTTCGTCTGCGGCCTTGTCCGCCGGCTTGATCGCGATCCGCGTCAGCGGCTCGCCGCCGAGCGGATCCTTGTTGAAGATGGCGAAGCCGGCAAAGGTCAGGAGGAACAGGCCGAGCAGCACGGCGAGCAGTTGCATGGCCGAGAACGGCAGCCGCAGCCGGCGTTTCCGGCGCGGCTTGTCCTGTCCGAGCGGGGCGCTCAGATCATCGGCCGTTTCAGTCATGCGCGATCCCGAATCACTGCGACGGACGATACCACGCCGAGGTCAAGCGGCGGCAGGCCGGGATAGGCCGGGGATGCCACTGTTCAATGCGAGTTCCCAAGCAAAAAGGGCGGCTCCAGGAGCCGCCCTTTGCGTTGGGATCGTGTGATTCCGACCTAGTTCGCCGCTTTCGGCTTGTCGGTCGTGGCCTTGTTGTCGCCGCTAGGCGTGGGCGCGGCCGAGGCGCTGTTCTTGATGCCGTGGAGCAGGTCGCCGGCGAGCTTGAGCGCCTTGTCGTCCTTGGCGTCCGGCGGGACGTAGGACTGCGAGCCGGTCTTCTCGTCGCCGTCGTTCTTGAGATGGCCGCGCAGCGAAGCCTCGCCCTTGGTGTCGGTGCGCGACTTCAGCTCGTCCGGCACGTCCTGCAGCACTTCGATGTCGGGCACGATGCCCTTGGCCTGGATCGACTTGCCCGACGGCGTGTAGTAGCGCGCCGTGGTCAGACGCAGCGCGCCGTTGCCGCTTCCGAGCGGGATGATGGTCTGCACCGAGCCCTTGCCGAACGAGCGCGTGCCGACGATGGTCGCGCGCTTGTGGTCCTGCAGCGCGCCGGCGACGATCTCCGAGGCCGAGGCCGAGCCGCCATTGACCAGCACGATGACAGGCTTGCCCTTGGTGAGGTCGCCTGAATGCGCGGTGCGGCGCTGGGTCTCCTCGGCATTGCGGCCGCGGGTCGAGACGATCTCGCCCTTCTCCAGGAAGGAGTCGGAGACGGTGACGGCTTCCTCGAGCAGGCCGCCCGGATTGTTGCGGAGGTCGATGATGTAGCCCTTGAGCTTGTCGCCGATCTGGTTCGAGAGGTTGGCGACCTCGCGCTTCAGGCCTTCGGTGGTCTGCTCGTTGAAGGTGGTGATGCGGATATAGGCGATGTCGTCCTGCTCGACGCGCGCGCGCACCGAGCGGACGCGGATGTTGTCGCGCACCAGGGTGACGTCGATCGGATTGTCCTGGCCCTTGCGGATGATCTTCAGCTTGATCTTGGTGTTGACCGGGCCGCGCATCTTCTCGACCGCCTGGTTCAGGGTCAGGCCCTGCACCGCCTCGTCGTCGAGGTTGGTGATGATGTCGTTGGCCATGACGCCGGCGCGCGAGGCCGGCGTGTCGTCGATCGGCGAGACCACCTTGATGAGGCCGTCTTCCATCGTGACCTCGATGCCGAGGCCGCCGAACTCACCACGCGTCTGCACCTGCATGTCGCGGAAGCTCTTGGCGTCCATATAGCTCGAATGCGGATCGAGGCCGGTGAGCATGCCGCTGATGGCGGATTCGATCAGCTTGGTGTCGTCGGGCTTCTCGACATAGTCGGAGCGCACGCGCTCGAAGACGTCACCGAACAGGTTGAGCTGGCGATAGGTGTCCGCGGTGGCGGCTCGCGCGCTGGAGCCCATGAACACCGCGCGCGGCTGGGTCACGAACAGCGTCAGCGCCGCACCGGTGGCTGCGCTGAGGAGGATTACTGAAGTCTTGCGCATCATCCGCGAACCTTCTCGCCTTCATTTGCGGCCCACCATGGGCCTGGATCGATTGGAGTGCCGTCCTTACGGAACTCGACATACAGCACAGGTTGACTCGCGTTCGTCGCGAGAATGGAGGCGACTTGAGATGTCGACCCCATGGTCGCGACCGGCTCCCCCGTGAGCACAAACTGTCCGATGTTGACCGAAATGCGCTCCATCCCGGCGATCAGGACATGATACCCGCCCCCGGCGTTGAGGATCAAGAGTTGTCCATAGCTGCGGAACGGGCCGGAATAGACCACCCAGCCGTCACACGGGGTCGTGACCTGGGAGCCGGGCTTGGTCGCCAGCGAAATGCCCTTCTGGACCCCGCCGACACCGTCGGAACCGCCAAAATCCCTGATCTTGTTACCGTTAACCGGAAGCGGCAGGAGACCCTTGGCGGAGGCGAAAGCGATTGCGGGGGTGGTGCGGGACCGATCCTTGAATGCGGCCGGGCCCGACTTGGCGCTGGCGGCTGCCAGCTTGGCTTCCTTGGCCTCGGCCTGCTTTGCGGCCTCGGCGGCTTTCTCGGCGGCCTTGGCGGCGCTTTGCAGATCCTGCTCCATCTTGGTGATCAGGCCCTGGAGATCGCCGACCTGCTTTGAAAGCATGATCGCGCGCGTGTTCTCGGCGTCGAGATCCTTCTCGCGCGCCGCCTGCTGGCGCTGCCGCTCCTCGACCAGGGCGGTGAGCCGGGTCTGGTCGCTGCGGACCTTGTCGCGGTCTGCGGCGAGCTGGTCGCGCTCGGTCGCGATGGTCTTGCGCAAGGCCACGAGCTCGCCGAGCTCGCCTGCGATCTTCTCGGCGCGGCCGCGCAATTCCGGCACGACGGCGCCGAGCAGCATCGCGGTGCGCAGCGATTGCAACGCGTCTTCGGGCCGCACCAGCAGCGCCGGCGGCGTGCGCCGGCCGGCGCGCTGCAAGGCGGCCAGCACCTCGACGATGTCGGCGCGGCGCGAATCCAGCGACGCGCGCATCTGCTGTTCGCGGCCGTTCAGACTTCGCAGCCGCGCTTCGGTGTCGTCGATCTTGCTCTCGACCCCGCGCACATTGGCGGCGGTGTCGATCAGCTGCTGGTTGAGCTGGGTGCGGTCCCTGCCGAGCGAGGTGATCTCGGCCTTCAGCTTGGCCTGCGCCTCTTCCGCGCTCTTCTGCCTGGCGCGGGCGGCTTCCAGCTCCTGCTCGCGCTGCTTGATGGCATCGGGCGAGACGGCCGCGGTCTGTGGCGCCGGCGTTGCCGTCTGAGCTTGCGCGAGGCTTGTGCTTGCTTGCGCGAGGCTTGCGCCGGCAACGCCAGTGATCAGCAGCAGGTTGAGGAGCGGCGCTCGCATCGTGTCGGCAAAGATGCTCGTTATGGCGCGCATCACGCGCGGTGATAGGGGTGGCCGGCCAGAATGGTGGCGGCCCGGTAAAGCTGTTCCAGAAGCATGACGCGGACCATTTGGTGCGGCCAGGTCGCAGAGCCGAACGCGATCGCGAGCTTGGCCTTACGGCGCAATTCGGGCGAAAGTCCGTCCGCCCCTCCGATCACGAAGATAGTATGTCCGGCACCTTCATCGCGCCAGCGGCCAAGATGCCGTGCGAATACGGTGGAATCGAGATTCTGGCCGCGCTCGTCGAGCGCCACCAGGATCGATTTTTCCGGAATATGGGCCGAGATCGCCGTGGCCTCCTCGGCCATCCGCGTCGCGGTGTCGCGCGCGCGGCTCTCGGGGATTTCGTGGACGACGAGCTCGCGGAATCCGAGCTTGCGACCGGCCTCGTCGAACCGCTCGAAATAGCGGTCGGCGAGCTCCCGTTCGGGGCCCTGCTTGAGCCGGCCCACCGCAATGACAGCCACACGCATGGATTCTTCGGAGCCGTGTTTCAAGACCGCGCGCAACGAGCGCGCGCACGACGCTAGCATGCGCGTCAGCCGATTCGAAATCGGCCCGATGAGCCTAGATCGCCTTCGCCGCCCCTGGGCCCTGCGTGTACAACCGCTCGAGATTGTAGAACTCGCGGACCTCGGGTCTGAACACGTGCACGATCACATCGCCGGAATCGATCAGCACCCAGTCGCAATTGGGCAAGCCCTCGACGTGGATGTTCTTGATGCCGTTTTCCTTGAGGCCCTTGGCGACGTTCTCCGCGATCGCGCCGACGTGCCGGTTCACCCGGCCGGTGGTGACGATCATGTAGTCGGAGTAGGCCGATTTGCCGCGAAGGTCGATGGTGACCGTCTCTTCCGCCTTCATGTCGTCGAGGCGGGAGAGGATCAGGCTCAGCGTCTTGTCGGCGTCGGGTTGCGCCTTCAAGGCCGCAGCTTTGGTCGATGTTTTACGCGCCGGTTTTGCCTTGGGTAAAACAGACTTCGTTGAAGCTGACTTCGCTGAAGTTGACTTGGACAATACAGATGTGGTCAGGGACCATTCCTTTCACTGTATCGCGAACGCCGAATCCGGCGCCCACCGGTTACACTACATCATGTGGGGTTAAGGGTTTCAATATGCCAGAGAGCCCGGAGCCACCCCCGTCCGCACGCTCTGTCTCACTTCGTACCTTTCCAGCTCCCGTCCGGGTTCCGCAGGCCCGTGGAGGACAGATTCAGCTTCAATCCGGTCAGGAACACCCAGGCGGGCGCCGGCTCATCCGCGAGCAGCGCTGCCTTGTTCTCGGGCAGGCGGTAACGCGCTAGGGCTTTGGCGGCAGGCGAGGCGAGGGCGCGAAAACTCTGGGGCGGACGGTCGATGACCGCCATCGGCACCTGGCCCGCGATGCGCCGCCAGTCCTGCCATCGATGGAATTGAGCGAGGTTGTCGGCGCCCATGATCCAGACAAAGCGCAAGCCCGAGAGGCGGCGGCGCAAGGTGTTGATCGTGTCGATAGTATAGCGGGTGCGAATGACGGATTCGAGACAGCTCACCTCGATCCGCGGGTCGTCGGCGACGTCGCGCGCCGCCTGCATGCGCTCGCCGAGCTCATACAGCGTGCCGTTCTCCTTCAGCGGATTGCCTGGCGTCACCAGCCACCACACGCGATCGAGCTGAAGCCGCTTCAGCGCGAACTGGCTGATCGCGCGATGGGCCTGGTGCGGCGGATTGAACGAGCCGCCGAGCAAGCCGATACGCATGCCCGACGTGTGGGCTGGTATGGCCTGCGCGAAGAAGCGTGGCGCGACGAAATTGTTGCTCAATGCCCCGCGCCTTGCGTCGGTTACGGTCGCGTCTGCCCGGTGCCGCGAACGCGGTATTTGAAGCTCGTCAATTGCTCGGCGCCGACAGGGCCGCGGGCGTGGAAGCGGCCGGTGGCGATGCCGATCTCGGCGCCAAAGCCGAACTCGCCGCCATCGGCGAACTGCGTCGAGGCGTTGTGCAGCACGATCGCGGAATCGACCTCGCTCAGGAATTTGTTCGCAGCCGCCTCATCCGCGCTCACGATCGCATCGGTGTGATGCGAGCCGTGGTTCTGGATGTGCGCGATCGCGCCGTCGACGCCGTCCACCACCTTCGCCGCGATGATCGCATCGAGATATTCGGTGTCCCAATCATCTTCGCTGGCAGGTTTTACGCGCGCGTCGGCCTTCTGCACGGCGTCGTCGCCGCGCACTTCGCAACCCGCCCCGAGCAGCATCTCGACCAGCGGCTTGAGATTCTTGCCGGCAGCGGCGCGATCGACCAGCAGCGTCTCGGCTGCGCCGCAGACACCGGTGCGGCGCATTTTTGCGTTGAGCACGATCGACTTCGCCATGGCGAGGTCGGCGCTGGCGTCGACATAGACGTGATTGACGCCTTCGAGATGCGCGAAGACGGGCACGCGCGCTTCCTGCTCGACGCGCGCGACGAGGCTTTTTCCTCCGCGAGGCACGATCACGTCGACCGCGCCGTTCAGCCCTGACAGCATCATGCCGACCGCCGCGCGGTCGCGCGTCGGCACCAGCGTGATGGCGGCCTCGGGCAGGCCAGCTTCGCGCAGGCCTTGCACCAGGCATTCATGGATCGCGCGGCACGAACGAAAACTGTCCGAGCCGCCACGCAGGATCACGGCATTGCCCGACTTCAGGCACAGCACGCCGGCGTCCGCGGCGACATTGGGCCGGCTCTCGAAGATCACGCCGACGACGCCGAGCGGCACGCGCACGCGTTCGATGGTCATGCCGTTCGGCCGCTGCCAGCTCTCGGTGACGATGCCGACAGGATCGGCGATGCCGCGCACGATGCCGATGCCCTCGGCCATGCCCTCGATGCGCGCCGGGGTCAGCGTCAGGCGGTCGATGAAGGCGGAGGTGGCATTGCCGGAGGCGCGGGCCTCCGCGACGTCCTCGGCATTGGCGGCGAGAATGGCGGCCGCATTGCCCCGGATCGCCCGCTCCATGGCCTCCAGCGCCCGGTTCTTCTGCTCCGGCGGCGCCAGCGCCAGCACGCGCGCGGCAGCGCGGGCACGGGTTCCGAGATCGGACATCAGCGCCTGAAGATCGGCAGTGCCGTCAACGGCTTTGAGGGGGGCGGCCATGGGAGTTTCAACCTTCTGCTAAGGTGGTGTCCTAGCACGGAAATCCCGGGCCTGCGAAGGGCGGGGCGGGTATGGCAGGGCCTCGGTTCGCCGCCGGTCGGCCAATGGCCGGGTTGTGCGCCGAATGCTCGATCGATCCTTGCGAACACCCAAAATATCAACAATTATCATTATTTGATATCGGAGCCCCCTATGGCCAGCAGCTACAGCATCGGCAAGCATTTCGAGGACCTGATCGATGGTCTGGTCGAGAGCGGGCGCTATGCCAGTGCGAGCGAGGTGATGCGCGAAGGTCTTCGCTTGATTGAGGAGCGCGAAGAACAGCGCAAGCTCAAGCTGCAAGCGCTGCGGGAGGAAATCCAGAAGGGCTTTGACAGCGGGCCGATGGAGGAGATCGGCGACATGTTCGAGCGGATCAAGTCAGAGGGTCGGAAGCGTCTGGCGGCTAAAAATGCCAAAAAGACCACTTAAGAGTCCGCAGACAGAAGTCGACCTTATGGCGATCTGGACTACATCGCCGCGGAAAGTGTGAGAGCGACCGATACGCTGATCGATCGCATCGATGCAACATTCGATATGCTGGCAGAGACGCCGTTTGCCGCCCGTGATCGCAGCGAATTGCGCGCCGAGTTACGTAGCTTTCCGGTCGGCAACTACCTGGTTTTCCACGTACCCACACCCGACGGTGTTGAGGTCGTCCGGGTCATGCATGGCCGGCAGGATATCGGCGCTGACGACATGCAATAGTTGGCGGCCTGTCCGCTCTTACCCGCCCACCACCAGATCGTCGCGGTGGATCATCTCGGCGCGGCCGCTGATCCCGAGAATGGTCATCACGTCGGGGGAGGAGCGGCCCTTGATCCGCTCGGCCTCGTCGGCATCGTAGGCGATCAGGCCGCGGCCGATCTCGCTGGTGTCGGGGCCGCGCACGATCACGGCATCGCCGCGGGCGAACTGGCCCTCGACCTTGATCACGCCGGCCGGCAGCAGGCTGGCGCCGGCGCGCAGCGCCGTCACGGCGCCGGCATCGATGGTCAGCGTGCCCTTCGGCTCCAGCGTGCCCGCGATCCAGCGTTTGCGCGACGTGATGGGATTGGCGGGCGTCAGGAACCAGGTGCAGCGGCCGCCATCGGCGATCGCCTGCAGCGGATGCTCGATCTTGCCGGAGGCGATCAGCATATGCGTGCCGCCTGTCGTGGCGATCTTCGCGGCCTCGACCTTGGTGCGCATGCCGCCGCGCGACAGCTCGGATTCGGCGTCGCCCGCCACGGCCTCGATCTCCGAGGAGATGCTCTCGACCACCGGAATGAGCTTTGCGTTCGGGTTGTTCTTCGGCGGCGCGTCGTAAAGCCCGTCGATGTCGGACAGCAGCACGAGCAGGTCGGCGCTCGCCATGGTGGCGACGCGCGCGGCGAGGCGATCGTTGTCGCCGTAGCGGATCTCGTTGGTCGCCACCGTGTCGTTCTCGTTGATCACGGGAATGGCGCGCCATTCCAGCAGCTTGCCGATGGTGGAGCGCGCGTTGAGATAGCGGCGGCGCTCCTCCGTGTCCTGCAAGGTCACCAGGATCTGGCCGGCACCGATGCCGTGCGCCCCGAGCACCTCCGACCAGATCCGTGCCAGCGCGATCTGGCCGACGGCGGCGGCGGCCTGGCTCTCCTCCAGCTTCAGCGGGCCGCGCGGCAGCTTGAGGCGGCTGCGGCCGAGCGCGATCGAGCCGGAGGAGACCACGAGGACGTCGCGGCCTTCCTTGTGCAGCTTGGCCATGTCGTCGGCCAGCGCAGCGAGCCAGGACGCCCGCACCTCGCCCTTGTCGGAATCGACCAGCAGCGCTGAGCCGACCTTGACGACGATGCGGCGGAATTGACTGAGTTCGGGGCTGGCCATGTGTCTATGTGTACTTGGGCGCCTGGACGATCTGCACTGCATTGGAGACGGCGGAGCGAGAAAGCGGCGCCGATGGGCCTGCTTTTGCAGCAGGACGATGGCCGGCGCAAGGCGGCCAAGATGGCAACGGATGGTAAACGGCGAAGGTCGGCCTTGTCCGGGACGCTGCTCTGGTTCTAATTGATGCCAACTAAAATGGGGTCAAAAGGGGAAACGCATGGATCGCCGCGAATTCATGGCCGGATGTGTCGCTCTGCCGCTGCTGGCGCAGGCCGGCAACGTGCACGCGCAGGCCGGGCTGAGCAAGATCATCTTCCCGTTCGCCGCGGGGGCCGGCGGCGACACGCTGTGCCGCTTGATCGCGCAGGAGATGGCGCCGGCGCTGCAGCGGACCATCGTGGTCGAGAACCGCACCGGCGGCGACGGACTGATCGGCATCAAGGCGGTGAAGGGCGCAAGCCCCGACGGCAGCATGGTGCTGGTGACGACAGGCCCCACCATGTACCTGCTACCAATGGTGGAGACGACGCCGAGCTTCGACACGGCGAAGGATTTCATGCCGCTGTCACTGCTGGCGCGGTTCGAATTCGCGCTGGTGATCAATCCGGCGGTGGAGGCCTCCGATTTCAGGAGCTTCGTGGCCTGGCTGAAGGCGCATCCGGACAAGACCTCGTTCGGCGTGCCGAGCAACGGCACCATTCCGCACTTCATGGGCTCCAAGCTCGAGAAGGACCTCGGCATCCCGCTGACCCGCGTGCCCTATCGCGGCAGCGCGCCGATCCTCAACGATCTCGTCGGCGGCCATATCTCGTTCGGCATCGTGACATTGGCCGACGCGCTGCCGCAGCATCGTGCCAAGGGTGTGAAGATCATCGCGGCCTCGAGCGCCGAACGTTCGCCATTCGCGCCTGAAGTCCCGACGTTGAAGGAGAGCGGCATCGATCTCGTCGCCGATGCCTGGTACGGCATGTGGCTTCCCGCCGGCAGCCCGCCCGAGTTCGCCAGCAAGCTCGGTGCGGCCGCGAGCGCGGCGCTCGCCAAGCCCGAGGTGAAGGAGAAGCTCACGGCGATCGGGCTGATCCCGGTCGGGTCGACCCCGGATGGGTTGACCAAGGAGCTCGCCGCGAACATCGCGCTGTGGCAGCCGATCGTGAAGGCCACGGGCTACAAGATCGAGAATTGAGTCGCCCGCGGCGCCGCACACTCAGCCGTCGTGGCCGGGCATGACGAATGGAGAGGGCCTCGCTCCGGTCGCTCACATCTTTCCGCGCTGCGCGATGCCGTCCTTGATCGCGGCGAGTTCGTTCTCATCCCAGATGCCGATCAAAACGCCGTTCTTCACCTGGAGCTGGTTGTCGGCATAGGCCGCGATCTTCTCGCGCGGGGTGGTGATGTGGCCGCTCGGATGCAGCGCCCAGTCGAACAGCTCGGCCTGCAGCCGCGCGATGATCGCCGCACACTCCGGGTCGTCGCCGCGATCCAAAAACTCTTCCGGATCGGTTTCGAGATCGTACAGCATCGGACGGAAGCCGGAGACGTGGATGTATTTCCAGCGGCCGTCGAACACCATGAACAGGCGGCAGCGTTCGATCGGCTGGTTCAGCTTCAACCTGACGTCCTGCATGGCATAATCGTATTCGGAGAACGCGACCTTGCGCCAGTCTGACGGCTTCTCGCCGCGCAGCAGCGGCAGCAGCGAGCGCCCCTCTAGGATGTGGCCGGGCACCTTGCCGCCGAAATAATCGACGAAGGTCGGCGCGAGATCGATGCCTTCCACCAGCGCGTCACTGCGTGTGCCGCGCGTGGCGTCGGCTTCCCTGGAAGGATCGATGATGATCAGCGGAATTTTTGCGGACTGCTCGTGGAACAGGTCCTTCTCGCCCATCCAGTGGTCGCCGAGATAATCGCCGTGATCCGACGTGAACACGATCATGGTGGTATCCAGCAGGCCGCGCGCCTCCAGAAACGTCATCAGCACGCCCATCTGGTCGTCGATCTGGGTGATCAGGCCCATATAGGTCGGGATCACCTTCTCGCGGGCGTCGTCGCGCGCCATGTTGCGGGAGTAGCGCATGTCCATATAGGCGCCGAACACCGGATGCGGATTTTGCCGCTCGCGCTCGGAGCGGATCGCCGGAATCATGTCATCCGTCGAATACATGCTGGCATAGGGCTCCGGCGCGATATAGGGCCAGTGCGGCTTGATGTAGGACAGATGCAGGCACCACGGCTTGCCGTCGGTCTCGGCTTCGCTGATGAAGTCCATCGCGCGCCGCGTCATATAGGGCGTCTCGGAATGCTCCTGCGGCACGCGCGCGGCCTTGTCGGCATGGACCAGCAGCCAGCCGTTCTGCAATGAGCCATCTTCCGCCGCGCCTGAATTGGCCCAGTGCTCCCAGGGATTGCTGGCTTCAAAGCCGTGCTGACGCAGATACTCGTCATATTTCGGGCGCGGCCGCCCCGTGGGATGCAGGCCGTCGTCGCGCTCATAAGGCTCAAAGCCGCATTCGGCGACGTGCACGCCGATGATCGATTCCGGGGGAATGCCGAGCGCCTTCATGCCTTCGATATCGGGCGCCATGTGGGTCTTGCCGACCAGCACGTTGCGCACGCCGATCTTGTTGAGGTGATCGCCGAGCGTGGGTTCGCCGACACGCAGCGGCCAGCCGTTCCAGTGGGAGCCGTGCGAGCGCATGTAGCGGCCGGTGTAGAACGACATCCGCGAGGGCCCGCAGATCGGTGATTGCACATAGGCCTTGCTGAACAGCACGCCGCGCCTCGCCATGGCGTCGATGTTCGGGGTCTTCAGCGTGGGATGGCCGGTGCAGCCGAGATAGTCATAGCGAAGCTGGTCGCACATGATCCAGAGAACGTTCTTCGCGCGCGCCATGCGTCATCCCTGCCGTTTCTTGATTGTGTGATGCTGCGATATCGGAGCGATGAAGACAAGCCGGTGAGGTGCATGCCCCAGCCGCACGCACCGCTGTCGTCCCCGCGAACGCAGGGACCGATAACCCCAGGGAGTAGTTTGGCGAAGATTCGTAGTTCGGTACTGCGACCATCCGCAATCGAGAGATCACGCGATATGGGTCCCTGCGTTCGCAGGGACGACAATTACGCCGACCACGGCTCCGCTTCGGCCGCGCTCTTTGCCTTGGCCGACACCGGGGCCTCGCCGATCACCTCGGCCAGCGCGCGCAACGCTTCCGTCACGCCCTGACCGGTCACGCCGGACAGCAGCAGCGGTGTCTTCTTGGCGGCGCGCTTCAGCCGGTCCTTCTGCTTCTTGAGCTCGTCCGGCTCGACCGCGTCGATCTTGTTCAGCGCGACGATCTCGATCTTGTCGGTGAGCTGCCCGGCATAGGCGTCGAGCTCCGCGCGCACGGTCTTGTAGGCCTTGCCGGCATGCTCGCAGGTGGCATCGACCAGATGCAGCAGCACGCGGCAGCGCTCGACATGGCCGAGGAAGCGGTCGCCGAGGCCGGCGCCTTCATGCGCGCCCTCGATCAGGCCGGGAATGTCGGCCAGCACGAATTCGCGGCCGTCGGCATTCACGACGCCGAGCTGCGGATGCAGCGTGGTGAAGGGATAGTCGGCGATCTTCGGCTTGGCCGCGCTGACCTTGGCGAGGAAGGTCGACTTGCCGGCATTGGGCAGGCCGACGAGGCCGGCATCCGCAATCAATTTCAGCCGCAGCCAGATCCAGCGCTCTTCGCCCGGCTGGCCGGGATTGGCATTGCGCGGCGCGCGGTTGGTCGACGACTTGAAATGCGCATTGCCGAAGCCGCCATTGCCGCCCTCGGCCAGCACGAACTTTTCGCCGACCTTGGTGAAGTCGTGGATCAGCGTCTCGCGATCCTCGTCGAAGATCTGCGTGCCCATGGGCACCTTCAGCACGATGTTCTTGCCGTTGGCGCCGTGACGGTCCGAGCCCGAGCCGTTCTCGCCCTTCTGGGCCTTGAAGTGCTGCTGATAGCGGTAGTCGATCAGTGTGTTGAGGCCGTCGGCGACCTCGATGATGACATTGCCGCCGCGGCCGCCATTGCCGCCGGAGGGGCCGCCGAATTCGATGAACTTCTCGCGGCGGAACGCCACGCAGCCGTTCCCGCCGTCACCGGAGCGGATATAGACCTTTGCTTCGTCGAGGAATTTCATGGGCCATAGGTAGGCCAGCCGGCCCCCTGCGGCAACCCGGATAGACCCGCAAATCGGCCGAAATTCCGCGAATTGCGACCCTTGCTTAACCCGCCGGTCGCTTCCGGATCAGGAATTTCTGCGCTCCCTCCAGCACCAGCTCCTTGCGCTGGTTGAACACGGTACTGCGCAGCGTCACCGCGCCGGTCGTGCGGCCCGGCACCAGCTCGATGACCTCGAGCGCCGGATAGATCGTGTCGTCGGCGAACACCGGCTTGAGAAACCGGCTCGACTGCTCGAGGAAGCCGACCAGGGAGTCCTCGACCATGAACGGAAACAGGCCGGCGCCGGGCGCGGTGTGGATCAGGGTCTGGAAGCCGTGGGCGAGCAGATGCGGCATGCCGCGGCTGCGGCAATATTCCACGTCATAATGCACCGGATGGGTGTCGCCGCTCGCGGTCTGGAATGCGGCGAAGATCGCCGAGGTCTGGGTGCGGCTCGGCAGCACGAAGCGTTCGCCGACGACGAAATCCTCAAACCAGCGTTGCGTGGAGATCATGCGATGCCGGGTCGGGTCGAAATCGGTCATGTCAAAGCTCGCTTTGTCGATGTGGCGTCTATCGCTACTGCGATGCGAAGAGTGCGACAATCCGTTCAATTCAGCGTGGCGGGCTTGTCCGTATTGCTCATGGCATTACAACGGCGCCAATGCCCATCTTCAAGAACCTCTCCGCCTATGACGATCGCTCCGCGCGCCTCGCCGGCATTGCGCTCATGGTGCTGTCGATCTTCATGTTCTCGTTCGGCGATGCCATGGGCAAGTTCCTGGTCGGGACTTATTCGGTGGGGCAGCTGTTGTTCCTGCGCGCCTGCGCGGCGCTGCTGCTGCTGTCGCCGCTGATCTGGACGCAGCGTCACCAGTTCCTGCATCTGGAGCGGCCGCGCCTGCAGCTGTTTCGCGTCGTGCTCTCGACGCTGGAGGTTGCCGCCTTCTTCCTTGCGACCGTCTATCTGCCGCTCGCCGACGTCATCACCTATTATCTCGCCGGCCCGATCTTCGTCACCGCGATGTCGGCGATCTTCTTAGGGGAGAAGGTCGGCTGGCGGCGCTGGACCGCAATCCTGATCGGCTTCAGCGGTGTCCTGATCGCGCTGCGGCCCTCGGCGCAGACCGTCAGCCTGCCGGCGCTGATCGCGCTCGGCGGCAGCCTGTCTTTCGCGACCTTGATGCTGATCACGCGCAGCCTGCGCAAGACGCCCGATATCGTGATGGCGTCCTCGCAATTCGTCGGCACGTTTTCGCTCGGCGCCGTGTTGTCGGCGTTCAACTGGGTGCCGCCGACATCGGGCAGCCTGGTGTTCTTCGCGCTGGCCGGGGTCGTCTCGGTGACGGCATTGTTCTGCGTCAACCGCTCGCTCAAGCTGGCGCCGGCCAGCGTCGTCGTGCCCTATCAATATTCGATGATCGTCTGGGCGGTGATCTT
This sequence comes from Bradyrhizobium sp. T-12, assembly GCF_058314695.1. Taxonomy (NCBI): domain Bacteria; kingdom Pseudomonadati; phylum Pseudomonadota; class Alphaproteobacteria; order Hyphomicrobiales; family Nitrobacteraceae; genus Bradyrhizobium; species Bradyrhizobium sp. T-12. The sequence continues at coordinate 437,111 of NZ_CM177756.1, forward strand.
CGGCTTCGTCGTGTTCGGCGACGTGCCGTCGGTCGCAACGCTGATCGGCGCGGCGATCATCATCGGCGCCGGGTTCTACATCTATCTGCGCGAGAGGGATCTCGGGCGCGAGAGCGCCGAAGTGAATCCGCCGGCGTGATGCCCACCCTCCCCCTCCAGGGGAGGGTAAGCGCCGCCCTGCCTACCTCATCCGCCGCGCGCTGCTCCAGCTCTTCAGCGAGGCCCACACGCCGCGGGACAGGCGGAAGCAGTCGACCGGCGTCGAGGAGCCCAGCGCCAGGAAGCGATGCAGCTGCACGCCGCTCCATTGGAAGCCGCACTTCTCCAGCACCTTGCGCGAGGCCGGGTTGGTGACACGCGCGCCGGCATGGAGATGCTCGTCCTCGAATTCCTCGAAGAAGAAGTCGATCGCGCCGCGCGCAGCTTCCGTGGCAAAGCCCTGGCCCCAATGCTCGACGCCGAGCCAATAGCCGAGCTCGGCATTGCCGGGCGTGGAGCAGTCGATGCCGACCATGCCGACCGGGTTGGTATCGTGCTCGATCAGGAACACGGTCTCAGCTCCGAGCGCGGCGGTGGCGCGGATGAATGCGACGGCGTCGTCCTGCGAATAGGGATGCGGCAGGCGGCGGGTGTTTTCGGCGACGCGGCGGTCGTTGGCGAGCCGGGCGATGGTCCTGACATCGGCAAGCGTCGGCCGCCGCAAGGTCAGCCGTTCGGTGGCGACGACGCCAGGTCTCGCCTCAGCCAAGGTCACGCTCGAGAAATCCTGCAACATGTCCGGCTCCGCTAGAAAGTCACTAAGTCAAAGTGAGCAAGTCAAAAGAAAAGGGGAGGCCGGTTTCCCGCCTCCCCCTGGAGCCTTCGATCTCTATGATCTGGACTCCGCCGGTTCAGTCGGGACCGGCGGACTCCAATTTGATCCACCGTCTATTCAGCAGCCTCTGCGATCGGGAGTACCGATACGAAGGTGCGGCCGTTGGCTTTGGCCTGGAACGCAACACGACCCTCGATCTTGGCGAACAGAGTATGGTCCGTGCCCATGCCGACATTAAGGCCGGGGTGCCAGGTGGTGCCGCGCTGACGCGCAATGATGTTGCCGGGAGTGACGACCTCCCCGCCGAACGCCTTGATACCGAGGCGCTTGCCCTTGGAATCGCGTCCGTTACGCGATGAACCGCCTGCTTTTTTGTGAGCCATGGCTCGTCTCCGAAATCCTGCGTAGTTCTAGGTCAATTCCTTGACGGAATCATTTCAAAATTTCTCACGCATCAATTCGTGAATTGGCGTGATCGATTTCAGCTATTCGGCGGCTTCCGCTGCCGGCTCCTTCGCCACTTTTTCCTTCTTCGGACGCGGGCCCTTGGTGGGCTTGGCGCCGTCGGTCAGGATCTCGCTGATGCGCAAGACAGTGATCTCGTCGCGATAGCCGCGCTTGCGGCGCGAATTCTTGCGGCGGCGCTTCTTGAACGCGATGACCTTGGGGCCGCGCTTGTGGTCGAGCACCTCGACCGCAACGGAGGCGCCTGCCACCGTCGGAACGCCCAGCACCGGCGAGTCGCCGCCGACCACCAGAACTTCATTCAGCTGCACGATCGAGCCGACTTCGCCTTCGATCTTGCCTACTTCGAGAACATCATCCGGCACGACGCGGTATTGCTTGCCGCCGGTTTTGATGACTGCGAACATCGTTTTTTTCTCCGTGTTCAATCCCGGCCTCGCGACTGCTACGTCGGGGCCGGCTTTTTGTCAGTCGCTAAGGGTTTATACGAGTCTTGTGCGGGCAGGGTTTATCCCTTTGAAAACCCACGCAAAAACAAGCGGCGCGAGAAACGCCCCACGCCGGTTGTGGGACTTATAGCCGCGATCAGCCAAGAGTCAAGCAAGAGTCAGGGAAAAGCCGGCGAAAAGCGCCCGGATTTGAAGGATTTGGCTCTCTCGCGGCCTTCAGCCGAATCTCGATTTGGCTTTGCAACAAACCGGTTCCCGCGCCGTTAGTCAGGCCGGAACAGATCAGCGGGCAAGGGCTCTTCAATGGCAACGGACGAACTGGTCAAGACGACGACGGGCATCGCCCATCACGGCGCCGAGCGGCTGCCGTCGGTGGACATCGACAGCTTCAACATCGAGATGAAGGACGAGGACGGCTTTCTCGGCGACCGCGCCAGCAAGGGCGCGTTCCGCGACATCCTCGACCGCTGGCGCAAGCCGCTGCGCAAGACGGGCGAGGACCCGTTCGGCAAGGAGCCGTCGGAGAACATCAGCAAGAAGACGCTGGATGCGATCCTGGTCGGTGACGACACCGAGGCCTCCGCGCTGGTGCATAGCGCCATCGAGGATTTCGCCCAGGAGCTCGCTTACGTCACGCGCCGCTTCCTGAAGACAAAAGCCTGGGCCAAGACCGAGCGCATCGTGGTCGGCGGCGGTTTCCGCGATTCCCGGCTCGGCGAGCTCGCGATCGCGCGCACCGAGATCATCCTCAAATCGGAGGACTTCAAGATCGACATGATGCCGATCCGCCATCACCCGGATGAAGCCGGCCTGATCGGCGCGCTGCATCTGGCGCCGTCCTGGATCTTCGAGGCCCATGACAGCATCCTCGCCGTCGACATCGGCGGCACCAATATCCGCTGCGGCCTCGTCGAAACGGCCTGGAAGAAGGCAAAGGACCTGTCGAAGGCCAAGGTGGTGAAATCCGAGCTGTGGCGTCATGCCGACGACGAGCCGACGCGCGAAGGCGCGGTGAAGCGGCTCACCAAGATGCTGAAGGGGCTGATCACGGAGGCCGAGAAGGACGGCTTCAAGCTCGCGCCCTTCATCGGCATCGCCTGTCCCGGCGTGATCAACGCGGACGGCTCGATCGAGAAGGGCGCGCAGAATCTGCCGGGCAATTGGGAGAGCAGCAAGTTCAACCTGCCGGCGAGCCTGCTCGAGGGCATTCCGCAGATTGGCGAGCACGACACCGCGATCCTGATGCACAATGACGGCGTGGTGCAGGGCCTCTCCGAGGTGCCGTTCATGCAGGACGTCGATCGCTGGGGCGTGCTCACCATCGGCACCGGCCTCGGCAATGCCCGCTTCACCAACCGCCGCAAGGAGAACGGCAAGGACGCGGACAACGGGAAGAAAAAGGACAAGGACAGCAAGAAGGGCGACTAGCCGCTGCTTCTTCCTGGGTGCGATCGCCGCCACGGCGGAGGTCCACTCCCTCTCCCGCCTGCGGGAGAGGGCCGGGGAGAGGGTGCCTCCGCGTTGGGACCCCCTGCGGACAGAGGCGTCCGCCGCGCCGTCGGCGCGACCGCCGAACCGTCCCCCCAAGTAACCTTGACCGGTTAGGTTAAGGACCGGATTGCGTTGCGGTGCGCCCGCCGCACGCTAGGGTCGAACCGTCGCTTCCACCTGGCCGGCGAAGCCGCCCTTCCCAGCCAGAATTTCAATGAGCGGCACCGGGACCGCCAGTGTTTACCGCGTCTGGCGGTCCCACCCCGTTTTTCCAAGCATGTTTTGAATCCGGCCTCCGCCCCACCGGCGCTGCGCCCCCTCCCCCGCTTGCGGGGGAGGGTCGGGGGAGAGGGTCTCTCCGCGCTGGGATCGCCAATGGCATTTGCCCCGTTGGCCGAGATCATCAGGTGCTCCATGCCAGTTCCTCCCCCAAGGCAGAGCCGTTGTCGCGCAAGGCGGCCTCCGATTCGCCCGACAAAACGCCTCAACCCGGCAATCCGCACCACCTTTCCGGAGCGTTCGTGCCGGGAAGCCCGGGCAGCGGCCGAAACAGGCAGCGGATTTTCCCCTTTCGCGCCTTGTCTGGCCCGCCATCCTCGCCTATTAACGCCCCCAACCACAGGGGCCCTGCTCCTACCATGGCGCCTTCAGGAGAGGTGGCAGAGTGGTTGAATGCACCGCACTCGAAATGCGGCATAGGTGCAAGCCTATCGGGGGTTCGAATCCCTCCCTCTCCGCCAGCTCAGTCAAAATCTCCGGTCAAAGATTCGCGGCCGTCGCGGGAGCATTCCCTCATGGACAGCTTCGTCGCGCGAATGCGGGACGGATGCTTGGCCTTGATTTTGTAGGACGTTCGTCCTAATTCTTAGGTCAATTGTCCTACGTGCGGTCTTGCCGTCCGCACCGATCGTGAAGCAGCCATGGGCGCCAGCGAAACTCGCCAGCAGATCGTAGAAGTCGCCGACCGGCTCTTCTATGAGCGCGGCTTCGACGCGACCTCTTTCGCTGACATCGCAGCGGCGGCGGGCTTGTCGCGCGGCAACTTCTATTACCACTTCAAGACCAAGGACGAGATTCTCGACGCCGTGATCGCGCGGCGCGTGGCCGATACGCTCAACATGCTCGATGCTTGGCAACAAAGCACTTCTTCGCCGGTGGATCGGGTCCGCAGCTTCGTCCACATCCTCATCGCGAACCGGACCAAGCTCATGGTGTTCGGTTGCCCGGTCGGCACGCTGTGCACCGAATTGGCAAAGCTGGATCATATCGCAAGGGCCGACGCGGCTGCCCTGTTCACATTGTTTCGCGACTGGCTGCGCCGCCAGTTCACCGAACTCGGGCGTGAAGCAGATGCGGATGCGCTGGCCCTGCACGTCCTGATGCGCAGCCAAGGCGTTGCGACGCTCGCCGCCGCGTTCCGCGATGAAGCGTTCATCCGCCGCGAAGTTGCGGACTTGGACGCGTGGGTGCTTGCCCAAAGTCGGGGCGCTCCAAATTCAAACGCCCAACAACTTGCTTGATGGAGAGATCATGTTTGTCATCACCCTTCGCTTTGCGGACAAGGCCAAGGCGCCTCTTTTCATGGAGGGGCACAATGTCTGGATCAAACGGGGCTTCGACGATGGCGTCTTCCTGTTGACGGGAAGTCTTCAACCGAACGCCGGCGGCGCAATCCTCGCGCACAATGCCTCGCCCGAGGACATCGCGGCGAGGGTCCAGGACGACCCCTTCGTCGCCGAGGGCGTCGTCAATGCTGAAATCCACGCCATCACGCCTGGGCGTACCGACGAGCGGCTCGCCTTTCTCAAGGCCTGAGCTGCGCATGCTGGCCGATCGCTCAGCCTTCCGCAGGCCAGTTGAACCCACGCCGCGCCCGCCCCGACCCAGCAATGCCCCGCCCTCCGGCGGGCCCGAGGTAACCCACCCCGATGTTCGAGAAGACCTACCGCGACCGCCTCGACGCCGATCTTGCGCGATGGGAGGCCGACGGCGTGATTGCGCCGGCGGCTGCCGCCGCGATCCGCCATGCACTGCCGCCGCTGCCTGCGGGCATCAATATCGCGGTGGTGGTCGGCATCGTCGGTGGTCTCTTGATCGCGGCGGCGTTCCTCGCCTTCGTCGCCGCGCACTGGACGGAGATCGCGCGGCTGCTGCGGTTTGCGATCCTCATCGCCGGCATGGTCGTGACCTCTGCTCTCGGCGCCTGGTTCGCTGCGCGGGGGCGTGAGGTTCTCGCCGATCTCTGCGCCAGCATCGGTGCGATCATCTTCGGTGCGGGCATCGCGCTGGTCGGCCAGATGTATCATCTCGGCGACGACTTTGCCGGCGGCATGCTGCTGTGGTCGATCGGCGCGTTGGCCGCGGCGCTGCTCACCGGCTCGCGCGGGGCGCTTGCGGTCGGCCTCGCCGCCGCCGGCATCTGGACCTGCATGCGGATCATTGATGCGCCCGACATCCTGCATCTTCCGTATCTGGCGGTCTGGCTGCTCGCCGCCGGCCTTGCGTTCGCGTGGAATTCCCGCGTCGCGGCCCACCTCGTCGCGCTCGCGGTGCTGCCGTGGTGGATCGCCACCTCGCTGCGCTTCGACTTCGACGGGCCGCAGCCGTCCTTCGTGCTCGCGAACAGCGCGGCCCTGCTGTTCGGCGCCGGGCTTGCGATCGCAGCTGCGCCCTCGCCGCGGGCGTTGCAACTCGGGAGCGTGCTGTCGATCTACGGCGCGTTCTCGCTCGCCGCGGCCGCGGTCCTCGAGGTCACGACGGTCGACGACATCATCCGCTTCCGCACCGGCGCGGGATCCGCCCAGCCCTTGTGGGCGATCCTGTGCGGAGCGGCCGGCGTGGTCCTCGCACTCGTCTCCGCCGCGCTCACCAAGCGCAAAGGTGAGATCCTCGCAGCCTGCGCGATCGGGCTGGTGTTGCTTGCCGCACCGCTCTGGCCGGTCGCGACAGCCGGCGAGCCGTGGCTCGCTTATGCCGCGCTGCTGTGCGCCATGCTGTGCCTCGTCGTCTCCGGCGTGCTCGACGACGTGCGGCCGCGCATCGTGGCCGGCTGGCTCGGCATTGCCGGCGTCATCGCCGGCATCACCTGGGCGGTGAAGGGCTCGCTGCTCGCCCGCTCGGCGTTCCTTGCGGCGGCCGGCATCGTCGCCGTCGCCTTCGCAACGGCGCTCAACCGCGCGCTGCCGAGGAGTGCACGATGAACCAGCTGATCACATCCATGTCCGCGCTCTGGCAGCGCATCCCGAAGCCCGTGCTGTTCGGCGTCGCCGTTCTGCTGCAATGCCTGCTGCTGGTGCTGATGGTGGTCGACCGCGTGCAGATCCTGCGCGAAGGCACCGAGGTCACGCTGCAGACCCAGCCGGTCGATCCGCGCGATCTCCTGCGCGGCGATTATGTCGTGTTGCGCTACGACATCTCGCAGGTCGCGGCCGGCGCGCTCGCCGGCAAGCCGGCGGAGTCGCGCAACCCCGCCGTGTTCGTCAAGCTCGTGCCCAACGCCGACGGCGTTTACGCCGCCGTTTCCGCGCATGCCGAGCCGGTGCCGGTCACCGCGCCCGAGGTGCTGATCCGCGGCCGCGTCAGCTATTCCTGCGGATCGCACATCCGCACCTTCTGCGACAAGCTGACGGTCAAATACGGCCTTGAAAGCTATTTCGTGCCGGAAGGCGAGGGCGGCAAGCTCGAGCAGGCCCGCAACCAGCAGAAGTTGCGCATCGTCGCCGCCGTGCTGCCCTCAGGCCGCGCCGCCATCAAGCGGCTGCTGCTCGACGGACAGCCGGTGTATGAGGAACCGCTGTATTAGGTTGCCTCGTGCGCGCCGTGACAATGCTTGTAGCGTTTTCCTGAATTGCACGGGCAAGGGTCATTGCGCCGCAAGCCTGCAACCTCCGCCGACGACCCCGGTTCGGCGGGAATCTTCATGACGAGCGTCGATGATCCATCCGAAGCTGCGGCCGGCAATGAAGCGGCCGGGGCGTTTCGGCGGTTCATCAGCCATCCGACGAAACATGAGGTCACCACGAACCCGCCCAGAAGCGCCATGCCCAGCTTGGTGTCGAAAGCCTGCTTGCGGTCCCGCTCCTCGGACTCTCTGGCCGCTTGCTGGCGCTGCTCTTCCCGTTCCACATACCATTTTGCGGCGGCTTGAAGCGCCGTCGCGGGAATGCTCCAGCTCACCGATGTCTTTTCCGGCCGCGAGAGCATGACGGCCCGCGACAGCAATGCCATCTGCGACGGAGAATTGCTTTCAGAGTTGATCCGGGTTGCTGTCACGCGCGATGCAAGGCCGAGCGACACCCCGCCGCACACCGATGAGACCAGCGTCATGCGACGGTTGCCCTTGGTCTCCTCGATGGTTTCCCAACGCCCCAGGCCTGGAAGTGTATCGGGCAATTCGACGTGATCGATCTCGTGAGCGTCGATCAGCCGCGTGAGCTCATAATGGTGGAGGTTCCGCTCCTTCAGGATATGTGCGATCGCGAAATGCCGGTAGATATTGTACATGTCGCGCCAGATCGGCTCGGCCCGGATGGTCTCTTCCATGCGGGCGGTCCAGTCGCAGGCGAACTCCCTTGCGATGGGATCTTCATTTCCGTTCTTGGCGCCTGCATCCGCATTGGCATCGGCGTCGCTGAGGATCACCTGGGCCGACTGCAGCGACGCTATTTGGTAGTCGTGTGAATATTCGAACTTGCCTGGCTCGAACCAGAACCGGCGCCGGCTGCTCCAATCGCCCATGGACGTGCCGGCCCGCAGCATCTGTCGCGACTGATCGAGCCGGCGCGCGAACGTCCCGGGCAAGGGCGGACTGACCGGCAATTGCAGCGTGCCCTGCGAAACCTGCTTCATGCGATAGTCGGCTTCGACCAGCACCTTCGTCACGCGACAATGCCTGGGCAGGGAGTCGACGCGAACCTTTTGCGGCTGTTGGGAGCACATCCGCAAATATTGCTGCTTCGCGGCTGCATCGCGCCCCGAAATCTGGTCGAGATGCGGCGTTTGATCTCTGTCCGGATCCAGAGAGATGCCCGGCTCGATGTTGCCGTACTTCCTCGCGGCCGACCTGATCGCGACGATGAGATCGTCGAGATAAAGATCCGGCTGGCCCTTCTCGGCAATGCCGCAGAGCAGGATGTCGTAGTCATCGTCCCGGCAGACGGTATCGATCCGGGTCAATCCCGTGAGCCGCTTTGACCCGCCCGATTTCGCCCGCTTCAACGCCTCGCGCAGCGAGACGGCGACCTCCGCCCGCATGTCCGTTTTCGAAACCGCGGCGGGAACGCTGCACGACTTGTCCGCCGCCGTCGCAGCCAGGGGCTTTTGCAGGACTAACGCGCTCACTCCTGACGCCAGAAAACCGCGCCGATCGACAAGCACCTTGTGCATCATGGAAGTCTATGTCCCCGCCCTTATAAATTCTTCGGTCAAGTATCCGGCTTCTTCAAATTGAGAATCTTGCGCCTGAGTTCGCTCAGGTCGCTTTCCGTCCCGATCGGCGCCGCTCCGATGTGCACGCCGCCGACGGGCGCCGAAGCTGAGGGACGCGTTGGCCCGCTGACGTTCGACGCGGATGGCTTTGAGCCGATGTTGGGTGAATTCGAGCTCGAGCCAGCCGGCTCGCCGGAGCCGCTGACGCCCGATTCTCTGGTTGGGAAGGAATGTCCGCTCGGGGAGGAATTTGGCTTCCTGGCGCTGGGAGCCACGCGCCCGCCACCGTCACCCGAAACGTCCGACTCCAGTGGCGTGCGCTGATTTCGCCAACGCTGCAGCTCCATCAGCTCGCGAGCGGCGGCGGCGGCGCTGTTCAGCCGCATCCGTTCCTCTTGAGGACTTTCGTAGTTCGGCCTGGTGACGAGATTCTCTCTCAACGAGAGCCTGCTGACGCATTGTCCCTGATTCCAGCCGATTTCAGCGACATCCTCTCCGCCCTTGTCGCAGTCCATGCATTTTTTGTACAGCTCATACAAGTCGAAGGAGATGTAGCTGCAGTTCCATCCAGGGCCGTATTTCTTCTGCAAGGTCTCGGCCTGGGCCGGACAATTGCAGATTGCGAGAACGGCAATTGCCGCGAGAATGAAATAGCGCATGAATGTCGTTCAGCTAATGATGTGACCGACCCGTGGCCGGCTGAAATTTACACTGCGCAGCTTAATCCAGCGGGCCCATGCCGCAACCTCTTTTTGCCCACTTAGCCCGTATCGGCGTTTCAGTTTGCTTAATCCCGTTGCCGCGGATCAGGCGCCATTGTTTCGGGAGTGCTTTTTCAATGCCCGCCGCAGCACGTCCCACACCAGGGGATCGTTCATCTGCGCCACGTTGAAGCGCATGAAATGCGAGGCGGTCTGCGCCACGCTGAACACGTTGCCCGGTGCCAGCACCACATCCTCCGCGAGCGCCGCGCGCGCGAGTTGTGCGGCGTCCTGCCCGCCCGTGAGGCGGCACCACAGGAAGAAGCCGCCGCGCGGCATCAGCCAGGGTTCGATGCCGATCGCCCCAAGTTTTCGCGCGACGTCCCGCCGGGTGCTCGCGAGCTTTTGCCGGAGCTCGTCCATGTGCTTGCGATAGCCGCCGCCGGCCAGCACTTTCGCGATGATCTCCGTCGCCACCGGGCTGGGACCGCCAAAGCTGGTTGCGACCTGGAGGTCGACGAGATGCTCGATCCAATCGGCCCGCGCGGCGATGTAGCCGGAGCGGACCGAGGCCGACAGCGTCTTGGAGAAGCTGCCGATGCGGATCACGCGATTGAGCCCGTCGAGCGCGGCAAGCCGCGGCGAGCGCTCCGGCTCGAGGTCGCCGAAAATGTCGTCCTCGATGATGGTGAGGTCGTGCGCCGCGGCCGCCGTCAGCAGACGGTGCGCCGTCTGAAGCGACAGCGTCGCGCCAGTCGGATTGTGCAGGGCCGAATTGGTGATGTAGAGCCTGGGACGCTCAGTGGCGAGGATCTGCTCGAAGCGCGCGATGTCCGGGCCCGTCGGCGTCATGGGCACGCTGACGATCCTGGTCTGATGCGCCCGCAGCAGCGCACGGAAATTGAAGTAGCAGGGATCGTCGACCAGCACCGTATCGCCGGGACGCAGCAGGAAGCGGCAGACGAGGTCGGTGGCTTGCGTCCCCGAGCCCGTCAGCATGAGCTGATCGACGGACGCGTGAATCGCATCCTCGGCGAGGCGCGCGAGCAGCAGCCGGCGCAGCACAAGTCCGCCGCGGGTGCTGCCATAGTCGGTCAACAGATCCGCATCGGTCCGTGCGAGCGCACGGATCGCGCGGCGCAAGCCCGCCTCCGGCATCCAGCTCGCCGGCAGCCAGCCGCAGCCGGGCTTTGGCACGCCAGCTTCGGCATCGAGCGATTGCCGGGAGACCCAGAACGGATCGACCTCCCGGTCGCGCCGCGGCCCGCCTTCGGCAAGCGCAAGCGGCGGCATGATCGCCGGCGCAACATAGAAGCCCGAGCCGCGACGGGCGCGGATCAGGCCTTCGGCGGCGAGGCGGTCATAGGCTTCCACCACCGTGGAGGGCGAGACGTTCATCGCTGCGGCGAAGCTGCGGATCGACGGCAGGCGGTCGCCGGCACCGAGCGCGCGGCCGGCGACCTTGGCGCGGATAGCGCTCATCACGTCGATGGTCCGCCTGCCGCCGCGTCCCCTGGTTTGCGCCTCGCTGTCCAAAGTGTATGACCTTCCATACCCACACAGTTTTGCCGGATTGTACTGGATTGTCACTGGTCTCGCCACCGCCGAGGGCCCAGTGTCGCGACACAGGAGAATAAGACGGCGATGCAATCTGCGGGCAGCGGCTGGGGCAACGGACTTCTCGGCGTCATCATCTTCAGCGGCTCCCTGCCGGCGACGCGCGTCGCGGTCGGCGGCTTCTCCGCGCTGTTCCTGACCTCGGTGCGCGCGGTCATCGCGGCGCTGATCGGTCTTGCCGTGCTCGGTCTGCTCCGTCAGGCGCGGCCGCAGCGCGAGGATCTCGTCTCCCTCACGATCGTCGCCGTCGGTGTCGTGGTCGGCTTTCCCCTGCTGACCGCGCTCGCGCTCCAGCACATCACCTCCGCGCATTCCATCGTCTTCATCGGCCTGTTGCCATTGTCGACGGCGGTCTTCGCCGTCGTGCGCGGCGGCGAGCGGCCGCAGCCGCTGTTCTGGCTGTTCGCGGGTCTCGGCAGTGCCACGGTGGCCGGCTTTGCCTTGTCCGGCGACGGATCGGCCTCGTTCACCGGCGATCTCCTGATGGTGGCCGCGATCGTGTTGTGCGGCCTCGGCTATGCCGAAGGCGCGGCGCTGTCGCGCCGGCTCGGCGGCTGGCAGGTGATCTCCTGGGCGCTGCTGCTTGCTCTGCCGCTGATGCTGCCGGTCGCGCTTCTCACCTGGCCGTCCGCATGGAGCGGCATCAGCGTGCCCGCCTGGGTCGGGCTCGCTTACGTCTCGATCTTCAGCATGTTCGTCGGCTTCATCTTCTGGTACCGCGGCCTCGCGCTCGGCGGCATCGCGCGGGTCGGCCAGTTGCAACAGCTCCAGCCGTTCTTCGGCCTCGCGCTCGCGGGCCTTCTGCTGCACGAGCCCGTCGCCTGGAGCATGATCGCCGCGACCATGCTCGTGGTCGCCTGCGTGTTCTTCGCGCGGCGGTTTGCCTGACGGCGACGTCAGCTCTGTTGCCTGCCCGATCGGGCCTTTTCGATTCCGGGAATTCGCGCGATCTGCCCGGCGAGGAAATCGACCAGCAGCCGTACCCGTGCGACGCCGGAGCGCTCCGGTACGATCAGCAGGCTCAGCGGGACGGGAGGCGGCGAATAGTCCGCGAGCACGCGTTCGAGCCTGCCGGCCGCGAGAAGATCGTGGACGAGCCAGAGATGCGTGGGCCCGATGCCGCGGCCGGCCGCTAACGCCTCTCGCGCGGCAAGTCCGTGATCCACGCGCAATCGCCCCGTGAACGGGACCTCATGGCGTCCGCCGCGGCGGCCTTGCAGCACGAGCACATCACTGCCGGCGACGTTGGACATTCTGATTCCCTGGTGGCTTGCGAGGTCCTGCGGACACGCGGGCCTGCCGCACCTCGCCAGATAGTCGGGCGCGGCAACAAGCAGCCGCCGCGACTGCCCCAGGGGTCTGAGCTTCATCGAGCTCTCGGCGAGCGGCCCCAGGCGGAGCGCGACATCGACACCTTCCCTCACGAGGTCGACCCGTTCGTCCGTCAGGTTGAGGTCCACCGACACATCGGGATAGCGGTCCTGGAAAGCGAAGATGAGACGGCTGACGTGGAGCACGCCGAACGCCGCGGTGCAGGATATCCGTATCGTTCCGGCGGGCGCGCCGCGGGCGCTGCGTGCCTCGTCGCCGGCGTGCTCGACCAGGCGCAGGATCTGCACGCAATCGGCATAATAGCGGCGCCCCTCCTCCGTCATCGTCACGCTGCGCGTGGTCCGCGTGAGCAGCGGCACGCCCACGGCCTGCTCCAGTTCCCGAATGTGCCGCGTCACGCTGGACTGGCCAACGCCGAGCTCGCGCGCGACGGCCGACAGGTTTCCCCGCTCGGCGACCCTCACGAAGCTGCGCATGCGCTCGAGGCTGACCTCCGATCTATCCATTTTTCGGTATGATCCTATCCATTACCGTCATCTAGCGGATTGCAGGGGGCCGCGCTAGCTGCGGGACATCCTCAACGAATGGTGCCGATCATGAAGGTATTGATAGTTTTTGCGCATCCGGAGCCGCGATCGCTCAACGGCTCGCTGCGGGATGTTGCGGTCCGAGAGCTCGAGGCGCAGGGCCACGACGTGCGAGTGTCGGACCTTTACGCGCAGGGCTGGACCTCGGCCCTCGGCCGCGCCGACTTTCCGGCGCTGCCGACGGATGCGCGGCTTGCGCCCGCGGCTGCATCCAAGCAGGCTTTCGAAAGCAGCACGCTCACCCCCGACGTCAGGGGCGAGATCGAGAAGTTGCTATGGGCAGATACGCTCATTCTGCAATTCCCGCTGTGGTGGTTCAGCATGCCTGCGATCCTCAAGGGATGGGTCGATCGCGTGTTCGCCTATGGTTTCGCATATGGCGTCGGCGAGCACAGCGACACGCGGTGGGGCGATCGCTACGGCGAAGGCAAGCTGGCGGGCAAACGGGCGATGCTGATCGTGACGACCGGCGGCTGGCAGGAGCATTACTCGGCTCGCGGAATCAACGGGCCGATCGACGACCTGCTGTTTCCAATCCATCACGGCATTCTCTACTATCCGGGATACGACGTCCTTCCGCCGTTCGTCGTCTACAAGGCCGACAAGCTCGACGAAGCCGGTTTCGACGCGATGGCCGAACGTTTGCGGGAGAGGGTCAGGACGCTTGCGACGGCCTCGCCCATTCCGTATCGGCGCCAAAACGGCGGCGACTACCTGATTCCAAGCATGCAGCTGCGCCCCGGGCTCGAGCCTCCCGCGGCGAGCGGCTTTGCGATCCACCTCGCGCCCGAGGCCAGCACCGCGCCGAGAGACTCGACGAGAGAGGCGGGTGTTCACTTGCCGGCGGATGCCTGCGCCGCGAAAGCCTGAGCGCGAAGATTGCAAGGGCAGGCCGGCGAAGGCGCGGGCGAGACCGACAAGTCTCGCGCGCCTTCAACGACGTGAGCCGCAGGCGAACTTACTCCATCACCGTTTTCGTCAGCGTCGAACGGGCGAACTTCTTCAGCGGCATCGGCTTGCCGAACAGGAAGCCCTGCACGAGGTCGAAGCCGAGCTCGTTGGCCGCGACGAGGTCGGCGCGGCTCTCGACGCCTTGCGCCACGCTGCGCGCGCCATAGCCCTGCGCGAGCTCGACGATGTGGCGGCACACCGTGCGCTTGAGCCGGTCATTGCCGCTGCCGGTGACGAATTGCCGGTCGGCCTTCAGCTTCACGAAGGGAATTCTGTCGAGCTCCATCAGCGCCGGCCAGTTGGCGCCGAGATTGTCGACCGACAGGCCGATATTGTGCAGGCCGACCTCGCGCGCGACCTCGGTCAGCAGATCGAGGTCGCGGATCGCCTCCTCGCTGTCGATCTCGACTGTCAGCCCGCCGAAGGCCGGATGCGTCGGCACGCGGCGGCAGAGATCGCGCACCGCCTGCGGATCCCTGAGATAGGAGGCGGGAAGGTTGATCGACAGATCGACCGGGCTTTGATGTTCCAGAAGATAGTGCCAGTCCTGCATGGCGCGATCGATCACGAACTCCGACAGGTCGCGCAAATGCGGATCGTGCGGCTCCGGAATGAAATAGGCCGGCGGCACGACGCCCCAGGTCGGATGCCGCATCCGCACCAGCGCCTCGGCGCCGCTGCGGACCAGCGTACGCGCGTCGATCTTGGGCTGGTACCAGAGCTCCAGCCAGCCGGCGTGCAGGGCTTCGCCGACATGGACGGCCGGGCTCGGCGCCGGTTCGTCCGGCAGCAGCATCGCGACACGGTCGCGCAGCGTCTCCGCGGCAAAGGGCGTGGTCAGCGGCGGCAGCATGGCAAGGCCATATTCCTCGCCGACCTGCCGCACGGCCCTGACGATGATGGATTCGCGCGCGCCGACCGCCAAAACTTTCCCGGCGAAGGCTTCACGCACCAATATCTCCAGAAACCGTCCCGGCTCGATGCCGTCGGTGGCGACGCCGAGCAGGATCAGATCCGGCAATTCGGTGGCGAGCACGGTCTGCAGCTCGTCCGCGCTGGCGCATTCGCTGGTGACGAAGCCGAGATCCTCCAGCACTTCGCTGAGGAAGGCGCGCAAGTGACGCTTGCTGTCGGCCACGCAGGCGCGCGGCGTCACCTTTCGCCGTCCGAAGGTCACAGGCCTTCGTCCGACGAGCTCAACCATCCCATCGTTCATTGTATACCACTCCCGTTCCGTGACGGTTTCTTAAACGGCGAGCGTGGGTTCAAATAAGGTGAGCTTCACATCGTTGTTGAATTATTTGAGTAACGTTAAACCCTGCAACTCGAGCTAATTTTTCGACGAATTCTTCGAAAACAACTCGCATACCCCAGCACCTCACGCGCAACGGCTGCACGCGCATGCAGATCTTCGATCGCGCAACATGGGCGCAACCTGCGCGCCGGCGGACGCTGGTGAGCGATGACGTGATGTATCCTTTCGAAGCACCTGCAACACCATCGGAAGATTAATTTAAGACGCCATTTTGCGATGCGCGACCGGCCGTGCGCGACGCCGATGGTGAATGGAGCGCCGTCCGTGGACAGTGTGTCAGTCGTCCACCCTAACCAACGAGCGAGGGCGGGCAGGGGACGGTTCGCGTTCGCGCGGTGCGGGCATGTTTCGCCAGTGCGCGCGGAGATGCTGCGACAACGCGGCCGCGCGTGCCGCCGCGAATGTGAAACGCATCACACGCGTATTGCTGCACTTGCGCTATTGCTCCGCGTAGCCGGTGGTGGGCTGTCGAGGATTTGCGACAATGACGACGCGGCGGTTGATGTATTGGTGGTTCAGGGTCGTGATGTCAGGGCGATTTCTCGATCGCTTCCTGTGCCTGCCTCGCGCGCATTAAGCGCGACGTGCGATATCAGCTCTGTCCGATCAATTTGCGAAACGCTGCGGCGCCGTCCTGCATCGCGTCGCGCCCCTTCCAGGCCAGATAGGTCAGCTTGCCGCCGATCGTGTCATGGCTGCGCAGCCGGCGTGACCCGAGAATATGGCCGACATTGGACGGGAAGCGGCTGACCTCGGCGGACACCAGGGCCGCGATCGCGTCCATCAATTGTTGAAGGCGGACACCCCATTCGCAATTCTCGATGCCGTCGATGCGCACCTTGAGCGCATATTCGGTGTCGTAGATATCGGCGAGCAGATCGCGCGCGACCAGCACCCGGTTGTGCCGGAGCGCGACACGAAGCGCGAGGCGCTTGTCGTCGAGCCGGTCGAGCACCATGGGGATGACGCAGGCATAGGGCGTGGCGGCGACGTCAGCGGCGCTCTTGCTCGCGGCAGCCTTGGTGGCGAGGCGCGCCAACTGCCAGGACGTCGCGAGGCGCCGCGCCACCAGCGCCAGCGCGAAGGGCAGTGCTTCCGGATGGGCCTTCTTGAAGGCGTCGAGTTGCGCGGTGATCTGGGCAACCTGGCCGTCGCCGAACTTCGCGATCTTCTCGGGCAGCTTCTCGTTGAATTTCGGCAGCGCATTGCCGGCGCGCAGCACATGCAGCATCTTCTTGACGTCGTCGAAGGCGCTGCGTGATGCCGTGTATTGCGCGAGCTTGCCGCGAGCGAATTCGGCGCTCTCCTCCGAAGCGAACGTGCTCTCGAGAACCTTGACGACCTTGGTCTGGAAGGTCGACGCGATCTTCAGGACTTCCTTCGGGTTGTTGGCGACGACCTGGTCGCCGATCGCCTTGATGTAGTCGCGTGCCATGGTCGGCAGCAGATCGCGGCAGATCCACTCCCAGATCGGCGTGAGGGTGTTGCGCGAGATCCGCCCCATGTTGGCGTGCTCGGGCGCGCCGTCGATCAGGAGCAACTCGAGCGGCGCGAAGAAGTAGCGCGAAGGGCTGGTGGCGCGCGCCTGGGTCGATCCGTCCTTGCGAAATTCGGCGCGCAGTCGCGACTGGATCTCAGCCGAGCCCGGCATGTCGATGCCGCACAGCTCGAGCCGCTCGAGTTCGCTGAGCAGACAGCTGCGCGACAGCGGCGTCAGCCTCTGCAGGAATTCCGACAGCCGATCGATCTCGTTCATGGCACGCAATCTTTCGCAGCGTTTCCCGCGGGCGTGCGGGCCCAATGCGTGGAGGCATTTGCGCGCTCTCAACCCCAAGAGAAGCAAGTCGCCGTTAATTATTCCGTAAAAACCGGGGGGCGCCCTCGGGGCGAAGACAGCGGTTAAGGAGTTTTCGCCTGTCTGCCCAAGAATTAGTCAGGAATTCGGCGGGAAACTCAACCTCTGCGCGGGCGAGGGCAACATAACTCAAGCACAAATTGTGCCGACGCCGCCGTTTTAGCGCAAAACCGTCAAAATCACCGTAGTCTTACGGAGCAAAAAGTTAACCACAGAGCGCCCCGGGTTCCGCTAAATGAGTGACATGGGGTCACAGAATGATACGGCCACCGATTCGCGGCCGTCGGAATGGTACGAAAGCAGCGCTGCTCCAACTGAAGAGCTCGATTTCGTCCGCCTGAGCGCCGCCCGGGCCAAGGCGGCCGACGAAATGGCCGCTGCCATCGCCCGCGAGCTCAACGGCCCCCTGACCGCGCTGCTGCTCTACATGGGCGAGATCAAGCATCACAGCGATCAGCTCGCGCCTGTGACCGGCGACCGTGCCTATCTGCAGCGGGTGGTCGAGAATGCGCTGGCGCAGACCGAGCGCGTCTGCGGCCTGGTCAAGCAGCTTGCCGGCCCTGGCAAGGGCGGCTTGCCGATCCCGTCCAGCGTCGAGGACGCGGAGACCAAGGCGATGCGCGCACAGCCCGCCCAGCGCGTGCCGAGCACCGAACTGCTCGGCCTGGCGGGCCAGAAGCGCCTGACCAAGCGCGAGCGCGAGGTGCTGAGGCTGATCAGCGAAGGTTACTCGAACAAGCAGGGCGCGCTTCGGATGCAGATCAGTCCGCGCACCTTCGAGAGCCATCGGGCCGAGGCGATGCGCAAGCTCGGTGCGCGCAACACCGCGGACCTCGTCCGTGCGGCGCTGCTGCATTCAATCGACTGAGGCTGGCGTGTTGCATTGCCGGCAGGCGGCGCCGGCAAGACCCGAGATCTCTCTCCGGAAGTCCGGAAAGCCCGATCGCGCTCAGAAATAGTCCTCGGCGAAGGGACGCGCGCGCGAGGCGGGGCGCAGCGGCTTGATCTCTTCCCTCGGCCCGTTCGGGATGATCGTGATGGTCCAGCGGGGAGGCATGGTCGATTCTTGCTCCAGCACCGAACGCACGAAGCCGGTCACCGTCGACTCGCCAGCCTTCACCGTCGCCATGCGGCCGTTGAACTGAGCGATGCGGAAGCGGCGAACCTCTTTCTGGTCCGCGGTCTCGTAGGTGAACATGGAAAACCCTCCTGGTTTTCCGGGACTATCGCCACCTATGATTAGCCATCTCTAAAAATCGCACGCCGTAGAAGTACGGCGGGAATGCACGCCCGAGTGGTTAGCGCGGCGGCTCCTGTGCGCGCGCGGCGGCGTAGGCGGCATCCATCAGGTCCAGCAGGTCGCGGAATTCGACATCGCCGAGCCTGTCCGCGGTCTTCTCCAGCACGAGCGCCAGCGCCGCGAGCCTGACATAGCCGAACGTTCCGGCCGCGCTCTTCAGCGAATGCGCTTCGCGCGCGATCCTGGCGTGGTGTTGCGCGAGCGAGAGCGTGCGGAAGAGCTGCAGGCGCGCGCAGGTCTCGCTCCAGAACACGTCGCGCACTTCACTCGCACCATCCTCGCCGATCTCGCGCACCAGTGCTTCATAGGCGCGCGGCTCGCGTGCGGGTTCGGCATCGAGCACTTGCTGCGCGGGCGCGATGGTGACGTCAAACATGGCCTTGCCTGATCATTGGTCATTGTCGCGCGGTACGTCCCGCGCGAGGGCACGTCGCCGTCTCTACGGCATTCGAATTTCAGTTCCGGTAGCGGGACATCAGGTGTTTGCAGGCCGGCGTTAGCCGGCGGTTCACCATGCGGGCCGCGGTCAGCGCGCGCCGAGCAGCCGGTCGTACTGGGCCTTGACGGTGGCGTAGCACTCGCACGCCGTCTGGCGCAGGCCGTCGAGGTTGACGATCTGGATGTGTCCGCGGCTGTAATGGATGAAATTGGCCTGCTGCAAGGTATTGGCCACCAGCGACACGCTGTTGCGCCGCGCTCCGATCATCTGCGCCATGGCCTCCTGGGTCAGCAGCAGGCGGTAGTCGCCCGACAGGTCGTGCGTGTGCAACAGGCAGCGCGACAGCCGCGACTCCACCGGATGGGCCGCGTTGCAGCCCGCGGTCTGCTGGACCTGGACGTAGACCGCCAGTCCGTGGCGCGTCAGCAAGGTGCGCAGGGTGCTGCTCTGATCGGCGGCGATCCGCAGCTGGTCGAGATCCATCACCGACGCAAGGCCCGGCACCAGCACGATGGCGGTGTTCAACGCACATGCATCGCCCAGGGTCGAGAGCGCCCCGAGCAGGCTGTCACGGCCGATCATGGCGACCTGGACATGTTCGCCCTTGGCGAGTTTCACCACCAGCGAGATGACGCCGCGGTGAGGAAAATAAGCGCGCTTCAGCGCCTCGCCGGTCTCGACCAGCACCGCCTCGTGGGGCAGATCAACTGTTCGCAGATGCGGGCGGATCAATTCATAATCGTCTGCCGGCAGTGAGGACAGGAAACCGTTGGACGAGCGCACCATCGTTTCCAAAGCTGCCTCCCGTTTCCCGCGCGCTCGTCTCGCGACACGCGACATCACGTCCTGCACGGGTAGGTTCCATCATGTTCCCGCCGGGATATATTGGCAATTGGGACAAGATGTCCGCCCCGGCGATCGTTCCCCGGATGCTGCATTCACGCCGGCGCACGATTGAGGGCTGAGTCATCCTCACGGCACGGCTCCCACCAGACGCAGATGTTGGGCCTTTACCGCCGCATAGCAGTCGCAGGACGTCTTCTCCAATGCCCGCAGATCGAGGATTTCGATCTGGCCCCGGCTGTAATGGATGATGCCGGCACGCTGCAGCGCGTGCGCGACCAGCGAGACGGCATTGCGCCGTACGCCCATCATCTGCGCCAGCGCCTCCTGGGTCAGCGGCAGTATTTCACTGTCGGAGAGGTCGCGGGCCCGCAACAGCCAGCGTGCGAGCCGCGCTTCGACCGGGTGCAACGTATTGCAGAGCAGCGACTGCTGCGCATGCGCGAGCAAGGACTGCTCGTGCCGGACCATCAGCTCGCGAAACGGCGCGCTTGCGGCGGCGACAGCGCGGAAAGCCGCTATTTCAAGCGTGGAAGCCGCGCCGGGGAACAGCACGACCGCGTCCGTCGGCGCGATGCCGTCGGCAAGCGCCGCACCGCCCCCCACGACGCTGTCGCGGCCCAGCATCGCAACCTCGATCATCTGTCCCTCGGACAGGCCCACCGTGATCGAAACCGATCCGCCATGCGGAAAGTACACATATCTCAGCGCGGTCCCGGCTTCGCCCAAGACAGACTTCCTGACCATTTCGATCGTCGCGAGATGCGGACGCAGCAGATTGAAACCCGCGACGTCGAGCAGTTGCAGGATCTGATTGGGCGGCCGCCCGCTTGCGGTCATGCAGGTCAATCCGAGGGGTTCGATCGACGATCGGCGCGGCGTCCGTTCGTCGTTCAGCTGCACGGCGAACAAATACTATTGTAAAGGTTGTGGCGTCGTCCATATACCCGTTAGAGGGCAGACAGGCTGTCTCATTTGCGGCGGAAATATGAATGGCGCGCTGATTCGCTCGTGACGGCGCGTGCCCTGCAAGGGCATGCAGGAAAAAGCGGTAAGGGGGCCTTCATGAGCCGGAAGCATTGCACCCGTGCTGGCATCGGATGCCGGTCCACTCGCCCCGCCTCGTCCGCCGGACGAGCGCTTACGATGATCCGACATTGCCTTGAACCTTGGCGGCCGACGATCGCGGATTTTATCTCCGTCGTCTCCGTCTTGCTCGTTCCGCCGATGACGTTTGCGACCATTCCTCTCTTGTTCGAAAGCAAAGGAGAACGGCGTGCCCCACGGTTCAATTATTGAATCGCCGAAACCGGAAGCTCATACGGGGACCGAAAGTCTACGCCACATTCTCGTTGTCGACGACGACCCGATGGTGTGCATGGCCATCGATGTCTATCTTCAGCGCAACAATTTTCGAGTGACGATTGCCGAGGGAGGCGAAGCCGGCCTGCGTGCCCTCGAACATGGACAATTCGATCTGATGATCATCGATATCTTCATGCCGCACATGCGCGGGTTCGAATCGATCCGGATCTTTCACGAGCGTGCGCCGGTCGTTCCGTTGATCGCGATGTCCGGCTACGCTTTCGCCGACCTGAATTCGCCTGCACCGGATTTTCTTCGGATGGCACTGGAGCTCGGTGCCGCACGCTGCCTGCGCAAGCCGTTCACGCCGCATGCGCTGCTCGCCGCCATCAACGATTGCCTGGCGGAGCATCGTCCCGACGGCGGCATGACCTCGGCCGCGCGGTTGGGTTAGCGCGGCGCAGGCCGCCATGGCGACAGGGTAACCGTTCGTTTACCGCATGTGCGGACCTCGCAGGTCGCGGCGACCACGCGAAACAGGGGGCCCGGGTGCGCTCCCGATTGCGGACGGCCCGGGTCGACGTCCCGCAGGCCGTGCCTATCGCACTTCATGGGCAGGGCTTTCCCGCGCGCGCCGTCTCACTGTTATCGGCCTGTTTACTGCGCGACTCCAAGCTGCGGCGGCACGGAGCCGGGTTTGCCGAAAAGCGTTGCCGCACGCCGCCGAACCGCAAACTTCTCTTCAATATCCGTATTAGCACGGAGGATGAAATTAACGGGACTGTGAAAGGGGATGTCTAACGATCCAGAGGAGGGCTTCCGTCCGTGCCAAGGGTGGCTCAGGCGTCGAGGTCCCAGGGTTCAGGTCAGTAAGGCGTAGCTCATGGATGATCTGTTGCGGGAGTTTCTGACGGAGACCAGCGAGAGCCTGGACACCGTGGACAATCAATTGGTGAAGTTCGAGCAGGAGCCGAACAACGCCAAGATCCTGGATAACATCTTCCGCCTGGTCCACACCATCAAGGGCACGTGCGGCTTCCTCGGACTGCCCCGGCTCGAAGCGCTGGCGCATGCCGGCGAGACCTTGATGGGCAAATTCCGCGACGGCATGCCGGTGACGGGCCAGGCGGTCACGGTGATCCTGTCCTCGATCGACCGCATCAAGGAGATTTTGGCAGGCCTGGAGGCGACCGAGGCCGAGCCCGAGGGGAACGACCGCGACCTCATCGACAAGCTGGAAGCGATGGTCGAGCAGGGCATGGCCGCAATGGCGGCGGGTGCTGCTGCTCCTGTCACCGAGGCCCCGCCGCTGGCGCCGGAGGCACCTGTTGCTGCTGCCGCGCCCGCCAAGGACCTGACCACGGGCACGCTGATCGACCAGACCCTGGAGCGTCCGCTGCGCCCCGGCGAAGTCTCGCTCGACGAGCTCGAGCGCGCCTTCCGCGAGACCGCGATCGAAGCGCCTGTTGCCAAGGTCGAGGCTGCGCCGGCGCCGGCCGCCGAAGCCCCGGCTCCTGCACCCGCTGCGAAGGAAGCGGCCAAGCCCGCCAAGGAGAAGGCCGCCCCGAAGAAGTCGATGGCCGACGAGGGCGCCTCCGAAGGCGACCGCATCGCCAACCAGTCGATCCGCGTCAACGTGGATACGCTGGAGCATTTGATGACCATGGTCTCCGAGCTGGTCCTGACCCGCAACCAGCTTCTGGAGATCTCCCGCCGCAACGAGGACACCGAGTTCAAGGTGCCGTTGCAGCGCCTGTCCAACGTCACCGCCGAGCTGCAGGAGGGCGTCATGAAGACGCGCATGCAGCCGATCGGCAATGCCTGGCAGAAGCTGCCGCGCATCGTCCGCGACCTCTCGAGCGAACTCGGCAAGCAGATCGAACTCGAGATGCATGGCGCCGACACCGAACTCGACCGCCAGGTGCTCGACCTGATCAAGGACCCGCTCACCCACATGGTGCGCAACTCCGCCGATCATGGTCTGGAGACCCCCGCCGAGCGCCTCGCCAGCGGCAAGGGCGAGCAGGGCACCATCCGCCTGTCCGCCTATCACGAGGGCGGCCACATCATCATCTGCATCGCCGACAACGGCCGCGGCCTCAACACCGAGAAGATCAAGGCCAAGGCGATCTCCTCAGGCCTCGTCACCGAGGCCGAGCTCGAGAAGATGAGCGAAGCCCAGATCCACAAGTTCATCTTCGCGCCGGGCTTCTCGACCGCGGCCGCCATCACCTCGGTCTCCGGCCGCGGCGTCGGCATGGACGTGGTGCGCACCAATATCGACCAGATCGGCGGCACCATCGACATCAAGTCGGTGGCCGGCGAGGGCTCTTCCGTCACCATCAAGATCCCGCTGACGCTGGCCATCGTCTCGGCCCTGATCGTGGAAGCCGCCGGCGACCGCTTTGCGATCCCGCAGCTCTCGGTGGTCGAGCTGGTCCGCGCCCGCGCCAACTCCGAGCACCGCATCGAGCGCATCAAGGACACCGCGGTCCTTCGTCTGCGCAACAAGCTCTTGCCGCTGATCCACCTGAAGAAGCTCTTGAAGATCGACGACGGCGCGGCCTCCGATCCCGAGAACGGCTTCATCGTGGTCACCCAGGTCGGCAGCCAGACTTTTGGCATCGTCGTCGACGGCGTGTTCCACACCGAAGAAATCGTGGTCAAGCCGATGTCGACGAAACTGCGTCACATCGACATGTTCTCCGGCAACACCATCCTGGGCGATGGCGCTGTGATCATGATCATCGACCCCAACGGCATTGCCAAGGCGCTCGGCGCCGCCGGCTCCTCGGCCCATGACATGGGCGACGAGAACGGCGCGCACCACATCGGCTCGGGCGAGCAGACCACCTCGCTCCTCGTCTTCCGCGCCGGCTCGGCGCAGCCCAAGGCGGTCCCGCTCGGGCTCGTCACGCGCCTCGAAGAGCTGCCCGCCGACAAGATCGAGTTCAGTAACGGCCGCTACATGGTGCAGTACCGCGAGCAGCTGATGCCGCTCGTCGCCATGGACGGCGTCACCATTGCAAGCCAGGGCGCCCAGCCGATCCTGGTGTTCGCCGACGACGGCCGCTCCATGGGCCTCGTCGTCGACGAGATCATCGACATCGTCGAGGAACGCCTCAACATCGAGGTCGGCGGCTCCTCCTCCGGCATCCTCGGTTCGGCCGTGATCAAGGGCCAGGCCACCGAGGTGATCGACGTCGGCCACTTCCTGCCCATGGCGTTCTCCGACTGGTTCACCCGCAAGGAGATGAAGCCGTCGCTGCACTCGCAGTCGGTGCTCTTGGTCGACGACTCTGCGTTCTTCCGCAACATGCTGGCCCCGGTCCTCAAGGCCGCCGGATACCGCGTCCGCACCGCGCCGACCGCGCAGGAGGGCCTGGCTGCCCTGCGCGCGCAGAGCTTCGACGTGGTGCTGACCGACATCGAGATGCCCGACATGAACGGGTTCGAGTTCGCCGAGGTGATCCGCTCGGACAACAATCTCGGCTCGATGCCGATCATCGGCCTCTCCGCGCTGGTGTCGCCGGCGGCGATCGAGCGCGGCCGTCAGGCCGGCTTCCACGACTATGTCGCCAAGTTCGACCGTCCCGGTCTGATCGCGGCGCTGAAGGAGCAGACCGCGGGCGCCGCCGGCGCCTCCGAGCTGAGCCGGGCAGCGGCGTAACCAACGGGATCAGGAGATACGCTTATGGCCACCAACAAGACCCAATCCGCCGAAGGCGCCATGGTCGAATACGTCACCGCGATGATCGGCGGCCAGCTGTTCGGCCTGCCGATCTCCCGCGTCCAGGACGTGTTCATGCCGGAGCGCGTCACCCGCGTGCCCTTGTCCTCGCGCGAGATCGCGGGCGTGCTGAACTTGCGCGGCCGCATCGTCACCGTGGTCGACATGCGCGCCCGTCTCGGCCTGCCGCAGCCCGAGGACGGCAAGGTGCCGATGGCGGTCGGCGTCGACCTGCGCGGCGAATCCTATGGCCTGCTGATCGACCAGATCGGCGAGGTGCTGCGCCTGCCCGAGGCCGGCATGGAAGAGAACCCCGTCAACCTCGATCCCCGCATGGCCAAGCTCGCCGGCGGCGTCCACCGCCTCGACGGTCAGCTCATGGTCGTCCTCGACGTCGATCGCGTCCTCGACCTCGAAACCAAAGTGCAAATGGCCGCGTGAGCCAACGAAACATCGGAGCCGGAGAACCAAAATGAAAACCTGCTTGGTGGTCGACGATTCCAGCGTGGTGCGCAAGATCGCGCGTCGGATCCTGGAGGGCCTGGAATTCCAAGTGACCGAGGCCGAGGACGGCTCGAAGGCGCTCGAAATCTGCCAGCGGCAGCTGCCGGATGCGGTGCTGCTCGACTGGAACATGCCCGTGATGGACGGTTTCGAATTCATGGGCCACATGCGCCGCCTGCCCGGCGGCGACCAGCCCAAGGTGGTGTTCTGCACCACCGAGAACAATGTGGCTCATATCGCCCAGGCGCTCAGCGGCGGCGCCAACGAGTACATCATGAAGCCTTTCGACAAAGACATCATCGCCGACAAGTTTGCTGAGGTCGGCTTGCTCCCGGTCGGACAAGCCATGGTCTGAGTGAGTCTGGCCCGCGCATTTTGGCCAGAGTGTTCCAGTACAGCTTCGAAGAGGCTACCAGTGACCCCGACCGAGTATGAGTACCTGCGTAAGTTCCTGAAGGACAATTCCGGGCTCGACCTTTCCGCAGACAAGCAATATCTGATCGAAAGCCGGCTGCTGCCGCTCGCCCGCAAGGCGGGCCTCTCCGGTATTCCGGAGCTCGTGCAGAAGCTGCAAGGCGGCGCGCGTCAGCTGATCACCGACGTGGTCGAAGCCATGACCACCAACGAGACCTTCTTCTTCCGCGACAAGGTCCCGTTCGATCATTTCCGCGACACCATCATGCCGGAGGTCATCAAGGCACGTGCCGCCAGACGCAGTGTGCGCATCTGGTGCGCCGCCGGTTCGACCGGGCAGGAGCCTTACTCGCTGGCGATGTGCTTGAAGGAGATGGGCGCGGCCCTCACCGGCTGGCGCATCGAGATCATCGCGACCGATCTGTCGCAGGAGGTGCTGGAGAAGGCCAAGGCCGGCATCTACAGCCAGTTCGAAGTGCAGCGCGGTCTGCCGATCCAGATGCTGGTCAAATATTTCAAGCAGACCGGCGAGACCTGGCAGGTCAATCCCGAATTGCGGGCGATGATCCAGCATCGCCAGCTCAATTTGCTGCACGACTTCTCGCAGCTCGGCACGTTCGACGTCATCTTCTGCCGCAACGTGCTGATCTATTTCGACCAGGACACCAAGATCAACATCTTCAACCGGCTGGCGCGCCAGATCGAGCCCGACGGCTTCCTGGTGCTGGGCGCGGCCGAAACCGTGGTCGGCCTGACCGACACGTTCCGCCCGATTCCGGAGCGGCGCGGCCTCTACAAGCCGAACGATCCGCGCACTGCTGCCGCCAAGCCGGCTCTCGCCGGCGCGGCGCCGCGCCTGGCGGTCATGGCAGGGCGATAGACATGGCCGAGGATGGCAAGGGTACGGAACGCGTGACTTTCAGTCGTGGCTATGATGTCTGCATCATGGCCATCGACGGCACCTGGCGCCGCGACTGCAAGCTCAACGCGATCTCCGACACCGACGCCGTTCTCACGGTGGAAGGCTCGATCCAGGGGTTGAACCTGAAAGAGTTCTTCCTGCTGCTGTCGTCCACGGGACTTGCCTATCGCCGCTGCGAACTGATCCGCGTCAACGGCGCCGAAATGGACATCCAGTTCCTGCGCGGCAAGAACAGGAAGAAGCGCGGAGCGGCCGGCGGCCACGACGCCGCGGCGTGATCCGCCGCGTCCATTGCCGTCCTTCCGATCTCTTGCTTCACATTTTCTGAAGATATCAAAACGAATTCGCGAGGGCGGCTTTACGTGGCTTAAGCGCGAACATCGTATCCATTGACGGTCTCAATCTCAGGATACGGAAATGCCCAGAAGTTCTCTTTCGCCCATCACGTCAAACCTGGCCGACGGCACTGAGCGGCGTCCGCTTCAGCTTCTGGTGGTCGACGACGATGCCACGCAGCGCAGCCTGATCACGGTCGCCGCCAAACAGGCCGGACACGAGGTCACCGTGGCGCCGTCCGTGGCGGATGCGATCGAGAAGCTGCGCGCCGCCCGCTTCGATTGCGTGACGCTGGATCTCGTGCTGGAGGACGGCGACGGCATCGACGTGCTGCGCGAGATGGCGGCTGCGAAGTTCGGCGGTGCCGTGATCGTCATCAGCGGCATGGACGGCAAGCGCCGCAGCGCTGCCCGCAGCTTCGCCCGGTCCGTCGGGATCGAGCTGCAGAGCCTGCCGAAACCGCTCGACCTTGCGGCCCTGCGCATCAGCCTCGCCAATCTCGGCAAGACCGCGATGGGCCTTCCCGCGATCCACACCTGGGGTGGTGTCGCCACCGACGCGATCGTGGAACGGCACCGCGCCTAGGGTTCGCGGAGCTGCCATGCGATGGCATGCGGCCGGCGCGCCGTGCCGATCGCGCGCTATCCCGGCGTGCCGGATTCCGACAGACATTGCAGGGCGTGGCCAAGGCCCGCCCGACAGGCGTTGAGGGCGGCGCTCGCCGTCGCATAGCGCGGCGTGACGTCGTCGAGCACGAAAATATCGGCGGAACCGGCCGGATCGCCGCCCGTTTCCAATACGCCAGCTTCCATCATGGCTGCGTCGATCAGGCGCATGCTGCTCTCGATCCGTGTGATCAGGGCGCGAAGATCGGCGGCGATCAACTGACGGCTGTCGGTTTCAGCCATCGCGACGAGCGGGGGTGTGCCGGCGAAATTTAGCATGGATATTCTCCGTACCCCGCAATTAGGCACCCTGCCGCTACTTGTGCGTTAAGTCCATGTCCCGTACAAATACGGGTGGGCCGAATCCGCGCCGAACGCCATAAACGGTTGGGGCGGACGCGAGTCCTTCATGCCAACCGGATGTGGCACATGGCCGAACAAAGCTCTCGCGGTGAAATCTTCGTAGTGGACGACGACCCTGCCGTTCGCGACACCCTGTCGATGGTGTTGAAGGCGGCGGGCTATGAGGTGATCTGTTTTGCGGACGGCGCAGCGCTGCTCTCCGTCGCGCGAAACCGCACGCCTGCTGCGATCCTGCTCGACGTGAACATTCCCGGAAAGTCGGGCCTCGACATTCTCAAGGAGCTGCAGGGCGAGGACTATCCGGCACCGATCTTCATGATTTCCGGACAGGGCGACATCGCGATGGCGGTGGGCGCGATCAAGAGCGGCGCGCTCGACTTCATCGAGAAGCCGTTCCGCGGCAGCGAGATCGTCGGCCGGCTCGACGAAGCGATCGGCGCTTATGCGCGCAGGCAGGCGGAGAGCGCTTCGCCGAAATTCGGCTCGCTGCATTTCCCCGGACGCGAGCCGCTGACGCGCAGGGAGCGCGAGGTGCTCGAGCAGTTTGCTACCGGCGCGTCCAACAAGGAGGCCGGCCGCACGCTCGGCATCAGCCCGCGCACCATCGAGGATCACCGCGCCAACATCATGAAGAAGCTCGGCGCGCGCAACGCCGCCGATCTGATCCGCATCGTGATGACCGCGGCGCAGCGCGCGTCGTAGCGTTAGACGATGTAGAAAGAGATCGTGGGCACGGCATAAGTGCGCCTTCCACCCTACGAGAGCTCTGTCAGCGACCTTGCGTAGCCCGGATGGAGCGCAGCGCAATCCGGGGCTCGCGCGAGCGGCAAGACTGCCCCGGATTGCGCTGCGCTCCATCCGGGCCACGCGTTTCAGGCGCCCAGCGCCTTGCGGATGATGCGCGCCAGATCCGATTTGCGATAAGGCTTGGCCAGCAGCATCACGCCGGAATCCAGCCGGCCGTGATGGATGATCGCATTCTCGGTATAGCCTGACGTATAGACCACCCTGAGATCCGGGCGCGTCTTCAGGAGCTCGTCGGCGAGCTGCCGTCCGTTCATCTTGCCGGGCATGATGACGTCGGTGAACAGAAGGTCGAACGGCTTCCCGGCGGCGACGATCGCGAGCGCCTCCGCGGCGTTCGCGGCCTGCAAGGTGACGTAACCCAGCGAATGCAGCTGCGCCAGCACGTAGTCTCGCACCAGCCGGTCGTCCTCGACCACCAGGATCGTCTCGTGTCCGCCCTCGATCGTCGCCGGCGTCACCCCCTCGCCGGCCGCCGTCGGCGTCTTGCCGGGGGGCAGATACATCTTGATCGTGGTGCCGTGGCCTTCCTCGCTGTAGATCTTGATGTGGCCGGCGGACTGCTTGATGAAGCCGTAGACCATCGAAAGCCCGAGCCCGGTGCCCTTGCCCGGTCCCTTCGAGGTGAAGAAGGGGTCGAACACCCTGGTCAGGATGTTCGCAGGGATTCCGCTGCCGGTATCGCTCACGGCAATCAGCACGTAATGGCCGGGGCGGATGTCGTTGACGCTGGCATAGACCTCGTCGAGATAGGCGGCGCCGGTCTCCACGATCAGCTTGCCGCCACCGGGCATGGCGTCGCGCGCGTTGAGCGCGAGGTTGAGGATCGCGGTGGTGAGCTGGTTGGGATCGACGATCGCGACGCAGTTCTCGTCCTCGAACACCGATTCGATCTGGATCTGCTCGCCCAGCGTCGGCCGCAACAGCTTCGCGGTGTCGACGACCAGCGAGTTGATGTCGATCTCGCGCGGCTGGAGCGGCTGCTTGCGCGCGAAGGCGAGCAGGTGCTGGGTCAGGTCGGCGCCGCGCGCGGCCGCCTCGTCGATCATCTTGGTGATGGCGGCAAGCTCCGGCTCCTTCTCGACGGCCTCCGCGAGGATCTCGATCGTGCCGGTGATGACGGTGAGGATGTTGTTGAAATCGTGCGCCACGCCGCCGGTGAGCTGGCCGATCGCCTCCATCTTCTCGGCGTGCCGGATGCGCTCGTCGGCCGCGATCTTGTCGGTGAGATCGCGATAGAACACGTTGAACAGCAGGCCCTCGCGGCGCTTCAGCGCGGTGACGCTGACCTCGGCCCTGAATTCCTTGCCGTCGCGGCGGCGGCACATCAGCTCGCGGCGGCGGTTCAGCGTCCTGCCGTCCTCGTTCTCCAGGAACTGCTTCAGGCCGGCCCTGACCCTGTCGCGTTCGCTCTCGGCGACGATGAGGTCGATCGTGCTCTTGCCGAGCACCTCGTCGCGTCGCCAGCCGAACAGCTGTTCGGCCTGCGAGTTCCAGTTCAGGATGCTGCTGGTCTCGTCGGTCTGGATGAAGGCGTCGAGCGAGGTTTCGACGATATTGCGGGCGAGCCGCTCGCTCTCGCGCAGCGATTCCTGCGCGAGCCGCGCTTCCGTCATGTCGCGCCCGACAAAGAAGAAGCGATGCGCCTGCTCGGACCAGCTGCCCAGCCACGACAGCCAGACCTCGTGCCCATTGCGGTGGAAGCAGCGCGTGTCGCCGAGCTTGGGGCGCTCGCCGCGCCGCAGCGCGCGCATGTCCTCGCGCGATTGCTCCAGATGATCGGGATGAATGAAGTCGGCGCCGCTGCGGCCGATCATCTGATCCGGCCGGTAGCCGAGAATGGTCTCGCTGCTCGGACTGATCTGCGCGATATGGCCCCGCGCATCCATGATCATGATGAGATCCTGCGAGGTCTCGAAGATCTGCCGGCGTTCCTCGATCTGCTGCTGCAGCTGCCGCTCGGCCCGCCGCGCCTCGGTGAGGCTGTGCGCTGTCCCGGAGGCGCCGATGATCTCGCCCGAAGGCCCCCTGATCGGCGACAGGCTGAGCGAAATCTCGACCGGCGTGCCGTCCTTGCGCAGGCGCACCGTCTCGAACCGCTCGATCGGCTCGCCCCGCGCGATCCGTGCCAGATAGTCCTTGCCATGGTTACGGCGGTCGGGCGGGACGATGATCGCGGTGGATTTTCCGATCGCCTCGCCTGCCGAATAGCCATAGAGGCGTTCGGCTGCGGGATTCCAGCCCGTGATGATGGCATCGAGCGATTGCATCACGATCGCGTCGTCGGAGGATTCGACGGCGGCGCTGAACAAATGCTCGCGCGCCGCATGATGGCTTCGCGCTTCCTCGGTGCGGCGATGCTCCTCGATCTCGCGCTCGAGCGCGGCCGTTTTCGCCCGCGTCTCCTCGACCATCCGGGCGAAGGCGCGTGCCAGCACGCCGGTCTCGCCGCTGGCGTCGACGGGAATGTCGGCGTGACGGCCGCGGCCGATCGCCTCCACGGCCGCGGTCAGGCGACCGATCGGCCGCGTCAGCGAACGTGACAGGAGCACCGCAAGCGAAGCTGCCGCGAGCACGGCCAGGAAGCCGACCAGCAGGGACGTCTTTTGGATCGCCGCCGGGACCACGCCAAACACAGGCGCGGGAATCGTCTCGATGATCGCGACCCATTCCTTGCCAGCCAGCAGCGCAGGGGCGATGGCCGCGCCGCTTGGCTTGCCCGACCCATCGGTCATGAGCCGCGTAGATCCTTCCCGTGTGCCCGCCAGAGCCGCGAAATACGGAAAGTCCTTGCGCCAATCGTCGGGACGGTCACGCAATGTGCCGAATTCGCGCGCGCGATCGGGGTGGACGAGATAGTCGCCGCGCCCGTTCACGAGGTAGATGTCTCCTCCGGAGCTCGCGGTCGATCGGACCTGGTCGAGCGCCGGGCGCATGTCGACATTGGTGACGATGATGCCGAACGGCTTGCCGCCCGGCGCGAAGAGCGGCATCGCCGCCCGCAGGGTCGGAACGTGAGGGGCCGTGGTTCCCCCCTGCCGCGTGGCGAGCTCGACGGCCGAAATATAGATCTCGCCAGGCCCGAGTCGGATCGCCTCCTGGAAGTAGGTTCGATCGCCCTTGCGCTCGAGCTCACTGTCGGGGACGATCCGCGCGGCTCCGTTGGGGCCGGAGCGATCGACACGAACCAGCTCGAGCTGATCGTTATCAACGCCGATGATTCGAAACTGCCCGTAGATGGGCTTCGCGTCGATCTCGGCCGCCAACCGTGTCGCGATACGCTCTCGCCAGGTTTGCTCGGAGACACCGTCAGTAGGATCAACTCCGCCGCCGATATGGGCACGGATCAGGCCCTGGATGGCCGCGGCGGCGTGATAGCCGATCAGATCGCCGCGCACGCCGGCGACGTATGATTCAAGATTGGTCGCGAGCAGCCGTGACTGGGCTTCGACCCGCTCCAGCACCCGCGGAATGACGGCTTGGCTGGTGTTGCGATAGCCCAGCCAGCCCACCGCGGCCACGGTGACCGCCACCAGCAGGATCATGGCGATGGCCAGCCGCGTGGCGAGCGTCATGGGGATGCTCGTCGCGGCATTTCCGGGATGATCGCGGTCGATCTGGCCTGAAGCAGCGGAGCCCTCGTTATCTGCGGCCGGAGCTGACATCGGACCCCTCCGGCTCGCCGGCCTTCAGGCAGCCATCGACCGCGGCGAGCAGCGCCGCGGGCCTGAATGGCTTCTGCAGGCTTGCCACCGCGCCGAGCTTGGTCGCCATCTTCAGGAAGTCCGGCTCCGCATAGGCATCCGGCGTGATCGAGCGGCCGGAAATGACGATGATCGGAATGGCCGGAGCCAGCGCCCGGATGTGACGCATCGTCTCCAGCCCATCCATGCCAGGCATGAAGATATCGAGAAACAACAGATCGAACCGGCTCGCCTCGAACAGCGCAAGTCCCTTGCGGCCATCGCCGGCGACGGTGACGTGATGACCGGCCCTCTCCAGGAGCAGCCGGATCGTGAGTTGAACGGCCGGGTCGTCATCCACGATCAGGATGTTGGCCACGTCTAAATTCCTCCGGGCCGGACAGGACGTTCCTACCGGCCGCAAATCAAACCATCAAAGACGAAATTGTTGCGCGGATTCCGCCCATCCTGCAAGCACTTCGCGAAGTGCGCGCGGCCGCTTGGTCCGGTCTCGGCGGATGCCGTCATTATGCATGGTTCCGTGCACATGGCGCCGCCGCACCTTATCCCACCTGCGCGATGGCCAGAACCGTTTTTCTCGCCGTAGTTGCACGGGAGCGAGATTTCACTGAAATGAAGGCGGCCGATCAAAGTCGGCGTCAGTTCCGAAGAATGCGGCTCAATCGTGTGCAACGATGAAACGATCGGCGCGGGCTCGTTCACCTCTCCCGCAAGCGGGAGAGGGAGTGCGCCTTTCCTCGTGGCGCTAGCCCCCGTCTCATCGCTCTAATCCGTCAGATATTCCGGATAATGGCTTCGGATCTTGTCGAGCTCGCTCAGCGTGCCCGACAGGTGCTTGCGCAGATGCTGCTGCGCGGCATCGGGGTCGCCGGCCTCGATCGCACGGGTAATCAGCTTGTGGTGGCGGACGATGTTCTGGGCCTTGCCGGGTGAGGGCAGATGCAGCCTGCGCAGCCGGTCGATATGTCCACTGCTTCTGCGCACCAGCGTCCACAGCTCCTGCTTGCCGGCTGCGGCATAAAGCTGCGCGTGAAAATCATTGTCGGCGGCGATGAAGCTCGCGAAATCGCCGGCCTTGGCGAATTGCTGCTGGAGCGCGATCGCGTGGTCGAGGCGGAGGACCAGGGCCTGGTCGTGCTGCTCGGCGAGCAGCCGGACGATTTCGAGCTCGAGCGCCTGGCGCAGGAAGTGCGCCTGCTCGGCGCGGCCGACATCGACCCGGCTGACCACGGTCGCGTGCTGCGGAAACACGTCGACCAGACCTTCCTCTTCCAGCCGCATCAGGGCATCGCGGATCGGCGTCGAGCTGACGCCGAATTGCGCGGCGAGATCGGTGCGTGACAGCGGCGCGCCCGGGGGGAGTTCGAGCGCGAGAATGGCGTTGCGCAGCCGCTCGAACACCTGCGGTGCGGCCTGCCGCGCCCGGTCCAGCCGCGGCCCGCGGCGGGCGGTCGCGCGGGGCGCGGGATGGGCGGTTTCCATGCGAAGGGCTCCGGCGGGCTTGCCTTTGATGCACTAATGCATTAGTGCATCAGCAAGGCCGCTCGTCAATGGCGCCCGGAGGAAACGAACAATTATGATCAAGCCCTTTCAGCGTGGCGTTGCCGCCATCGCCCTGATCGTCGCGACCGTGCTGGCGGCTTCGCCGGCGCGTGCGCAGCAGAAGTCCGAGATCGCGCTGTCGCGCCAGCCCGGCATCTTCTACATGCCGAGCCACATCATGGAGAAGCTGAAGCTGATCGAGAAGCACGCGGCTTCGCTCGGTGTCTCCGGCGTCACCACCAAATGGATCACCTTCTCCGGCGGCGGCGCGCAGACCGATGCGCTGCTCGCGGGCGGCGTCGACATCCTCAACACCGGCACCGGCAATCTGCTGCTGCTGTGGGACCGCACCCGCGGCGGCGTGAAGGGCATCGTCGCGACCTCGGCGCAGCCGATGACGCTGATCAGCCGCGACGCCAACATCAAGTCGATCAAGGACTTCGGCCCCAGCGACAAGATCGCGGTGCCGACGGTGAAGGTGTCCACGCAGGCGATCGTGCTGCAGATCGCGGCCGCCGAGGCTTTCGGCGCCGATCAATGGTCCAAGCTCGACGCCAACACCGTGCAGCTCGGCCATCCCGACGCCTATGCGGCGCTGTCCAATCCCAAGCACGAGGTGCACAACCACTTCTCGATCCCGCCCTTCACCTTCCTGGAGCTGAAGAACGTGCCGGGCGCGCATATCGTGCTGTCGTCGCCCGATGTGATGGGCGGCCCGCTCAGCCAGGCGCAGTTCTTCACCACCACGAAGTTCGCCGACGCCAATCCGAAGATCATCCAGGCCGTGCGCGACGCCACCAAGGAAGCGCAGGACCTGATCCGCAGCGACACCAAACAGGCGGTCGAGATCTACAAGGAGATCACCGGCGACAAGACCTCGGTCGAGGAGCTGCTCCATCTTCTGAAAGAGCCCGGCATGATGGAGTGGAATCTGGAGCCGCAGGGCACGATGAAATTCGCGGCCCATCTGTTCAAGACCGGCACGCTAAAGAACCAGCCCAAGGCCTGGACGGACTATTATCTCCCCGTCGCGCACGATCTGAAGGGCAACTGATGGCGCTGCTCGACGTCAGTGGGGTGACGCTGCGCTACAAGACCTCAAGCGCCGTCGTCACCGCCACGGAGAGGGTGAGCTTTAAGGTCGACAAGTCCGACCGCTTCGTTCTGCTCGGTCCCTCCGGCTGCGGCAAGTCCACGCTGCTCAAGGCCGTTGGCGGCTACATGACGCCCAGCGAAGGCCGCATGACGATCAACGACCGCGAGATCCACGGTCCCGGCGCCGATCGCATGATGATCTTCCAGGAGTTCGACCAACTGCTGCCCTGGAAGAGCGTGCTCGCCAACGTGATGTTCCCGCTGCTGACCGCGCGCAAGCTCTCGCGCAAGGACGCGGAAGCGAAGGCGCGGGCCTATATCGAGAAGGTCGGCCTGACCCGCGTCGTCGATGCTTATCCGCACACGCTGTCGGGCGGCATGAAGCAGCGCGTCGCGATCGCGCGCGGCATGGCGATGGAGCCCGATATCCTCCTGATGGACGAGCCATTCGCAGCGCTCGACGCGCTGACGCGCCGGACCTGCCAGGACGAGCTGCTCCAGCTCTGGAGCGAGACCAAGTTCACGGTGCTGTTCGTGACCCATTCGATCGCGGAAGCGATCCGCATCGGTAACCGCATCCTCTTGCTGTCGCCGCATCCCGGCCGCGTCAAGGCCGAGGTGGTCGATGTCGACAAGGTCGGAAGCGAAGACGGCAGCGCCGGCCGGCTGGAGAAGGAGATCCACGATCTCCTGTTCGCCGGCGAAGCCACCGCGCATTGAGGAGCCTCTGATGGGCGAAGCCAAGATATTGCTGCGCGCAGAGCCGGCCGCCGCTTCGGCTGCCGGCGAGGTCGAGCGCAAGCTGAGCGTGCCTGAAATGCTCTGGAACGACGGCTTCGTCCGCAAGACCGTCATCATCCTGTTCCTGGCGGCGATCTGGGAAGCCTACGGCGTCGCTCTCGACAATCCGCTGTTGTTCCCGACGCTGCATGACACCGCCATCACGCTGTTCGACCGTGTCAAGGATGGCACCATTCCGATGCGGGCTTGGACCTCGCTGAAGGTGCTGTTCATGGGCTATTCGGCCGGCATCGTGCTGGCGGCGATCTTCACCATCCTCGCCATCTCCACCCGGATCGGCACCGATTTCCTCGAGACGGTGACCGCGATGTTCAACCCGCTGCCGGCGATCGCGCTGCTGCCGCTCGCCTTGATCTGGTTCGGCCTCGGCAATGGCAGCCTGGTCTTCGTGCTGATCCACTCGGTGCTGTGGCCGGTCGCGCTCAACACCCATTCCGGCTTCAAGAGCGTGTCCAACACGCTGCGCATGGTCGGGCGCAATTACGGCCTGCGCGGCTTGCCCTATGTCGCCAGGATTCTCATCCCGGCCGCCTTCGGCTCGATCCTCACCGGCCTCAAGATCGGCTGGGCCTTCGCCTGGCGCACGCTGATCGCGGCCGAGCTGGTGTTCGGTGTGTCCTCGGGCCAGGGCGGGCTCGGCTGGTTCATCTTCGAGAACCGCAACCTGCTCGACATACCCGCAGTGTTCGCGGGCCTCTTGACGGTGATCATCATCGGGCTCTTTGTCGAGAACCTGATCTTCCGCGCCATCGAGCGGAACACCGTGCAGAAATGGGGCACCCAATCATGACCAAGAAGAAAACACCCGACCAGCTCCGCAGCGCGCGATGGTTCGCGCCCGACGATCTCCGCTCGTTCGGCCATCGCTCCCGCACCATGCAAATGGGCTATGCGCCCGAGGAGTGGAAGGATCGCCCCATCATCGCGATCCTCAACACCTGGTCGGACGCGCAGCCCTGCCACATGCACTTCAAGTCGCGCGTCGACGACGTCAAGCGCGGCATCCTGATGGCCGGCGGCCTCCCGCTGGAGCTGCCCGCGCTGTCGCTGTCGGAATCGCTGCTCAAGCCGACCACCATGCTCTATCGCAATCTGCTGGCGATGGACGCGGAGGAGCTGCTGCGGAGCCATCCGGTCGACGGCGTCGTGCTGATGGGCGGCTGCGACAAGACCACGCCGGCACTGCTGCTGGGCGCGACCTCGATGAACATCCCGGCGATCTACCTGCCGGCAGGCCCCATGCTGCGCGGCAATTGGAAGGGCAAGACGCTCGGCTCCGGCTCGGACGGCTGGAAATATTGGGACGAGCGCCGCGCCGGAAAGATCTCCGACAAGGACTGGCTCGACATCGAGGCCGGCATCGCCCGCAGCTACGGCACCTGCATGACCATGGGCACCGCTTCGACCATGACCGCGATCGCGGAGGCGATCGGCATGACGCTGCCCGGCGCTTCCTCGATCCCCGCCGCCGATGCCAATCACATCCGCATGGCCAGTGAATGCGGCCGCCGCATCGTCGAGATGGTGTGGGAGGATCTGACGCCGAAGACGGTCCAGACCCGAAAAGCCTTCGAGAACGCGATCGCGGTGGCGATGGCGATGGGCTGCTCGACCAACGCCATCATCCACCTGATCGCCCAGGCCCGCCGCGCTGGCCAGGACATCGGCCTCGATGATTTCGAGATCGCGAGCCGCAAGGTGCCCGTGATCGCCAACGTCCGTCCCAGCGGCGATGCCTATCTGATGGAGGACTTCTTCTACGCCGGCGGCCTGCCGGCGCTGATGGGCCAGATCAAGCCGCATCTGCACCTCGACTGCATCACCGTGACAGGGAAGACGGTGGCTGAGAACATCGAAGGCGCCGAGGTGCACAATGCCGACGTGATCCGCGGCGTCGACAATCCCATCTACAAGGAGGGCGCGCTCGCGGTGCTCAAGGGCAATCTCGCGCCCGATGGCTGCGTCATCAAGCCGAGCGCATGCGCGCCGCGCTTCCTCAAGCACACGGGACCAGCGCTGGTGTTCGACGATTATCCTTCGATGAAGAAGGCGGTCGACGATCCCAACCTCGACGTCACCGAAGATCACGTCCTCATCCTGCGCAATGCCGGGCCGCAGGGCGGGCCGGGCATGCCGGAATGGGGCATGCTTCCGATCCCGACAAAGCTGGTGAAGCAGGGCGTGCG
Organism: Bradyrhizobium sp. T-12; assembly: GCF_058314695.1. Taxonomy (NCBI): domain Bacteria; kingdom Pseudomonadati; phylum Pseudomonadota; class Alphaproteobacteria; order Hyphomicrobiales; family Nitrobacteraceae; genus Bradyrhizobium; species Bradyrhizobium sp. T-12. The sequence goes on from NZ_CM177756.1 coordinate 475,068, forward strand.
CGACATGGTGCGCATCTCTGATGCGCGCATGAGCGGGACCAGCTACGGCGCCTGCATCCTGCACGTCTCGCCGGAATCCTACATCGGCGGCCCGCTGGCGCTGGTGCAGAACGGCGATCGCATCACGCTCGACGTGGCCGCGCGCACCATCAATCTCGACGTCCCCGAAGCCGAGCTCGCAAAACGCCGCGCCGCCTGGAAGCAGCCCGAGCGCCGCTTCGAGCGCGGCTATGGCTGGATGTTCACAAAACACATCAAGCAGGCCAATGACGGCTGCGACTTCGACTTCCTCGAGACCGATTTCGGCGCGCCGATCGGCGAGCCTTCGATTTATTGATGACCCCGTCATTCCGGGTTCGCGCTACGCGCGCCCCGGAATGACGACAGAGAGAGCGTAACAAATGACAAGACTCAGCGAAGCCACCCGCACCAAGCTCAAATCGGTCTCCACCGCGACCGTCGCCACCGCGCTGTTCAAGCGCGGCCTGCGCATCCAGATGATCCAGGACGTGCATCCGGTCGGTGCGGACCAGCCGACCATGGTCGGCGAAGCCTTCACGTTGCGCTACATGCCGGCGCGCGAAGACCTCAACACGATCGAGGTCTTCAAGGACCGCTCGCATCCGCAGCGCAAGGCGGTCGAGGATTGTCCGCCGGGTGCCGTGCTGGTGATGGACAGCCGCAAGGACGCGCGCGCGGCCTCCGCCGGCGCGATTCTGGTGACGCGCCTGATGAAGCGCGGCGTCGCCGGCGTCGTCACCGACGGCGGCTTTCGCGATTCCGCGGAGATCGCCAGGCTCGGCATTCCCGCCTATCACCACCGCCCGAGCGCGCCGACCAACCTGACGCTGCACCAGGCGATCGAGATCAACGTACCCATCGGCTGCGGCGATGCGCCGGTGTTTCCGGGCGACGTCATCCTCGGCGATGCCGACGGCGTCATCGTCATCCCCGCGCATCTCGCGGACGAGATCGCCAACGAGACCTTCGAGATGACGGCGTTCGAGGATTTCGTCACGGAAGAGGTCGGCAAGGGCCGCGGCATCTTCGGTCTCTATCCCGCCACCGACCCGCAGACGCTCACCGATTTCGCGGAATGGCGGAAGAAGAACGGCCGGTAAGGCATAACGAATTCACGTCGAGAAACGGGCCGGCCGCATCAAGCGCCGGCCTTTTGACAAGCAGGGAGGATTTCCATGAACTTCACGCGACGTAACCTCATGGCCGGCGCCGGTGCGGTGGCCGCTTCCACGTTGCTCGCCCGCGCCGCCGGCGCGCAGTCGTTCCCGTTCACGCCGAACCAGCGCTATCCTGATCCCGCGGTCCAGATCCTCGATCCGAGCTTCGCCAAATACCGGCTCTATTCTTCGACGGTGGAGCAGGTCGCGACCGGCTTCCGCTGGGCCGAAGGCCCGGCCTATTTCCCCGAAGGCGGCTACCTGCTGTTCTCGGACATTCCCAACAACCGGATCATGAAGTTCGACGAGAAGACCGGGCAGACCAGCGTGTTCCGCGCCAACGCCAACTACGCCAACGGCAATGCGCGTGACCGCCAGGGCCGCCTCGTCACCTGCGAGCATTCCGTCACCCGCCGCATCACCCGCACCGAGAAGGACGGCAAGATCACCGTGCTCGCCGACAAGTTCGAGGGCAAGCGGCTGAACGCGCCGAACGACATCGTGGTGAAGTCTGACGACAGCATCTGGTTCACCGATCCGCTGTTCGGCATCAACGGCGAGTGGGAAGGCAAGAAGGAGAAGGCCGAGCAGGCCACCACCAACGTCTACCGCATCGCCAAGGACGGCAAGATCAGCGCCGTGCTCACCGACCTCGTCAATCCCAATGGCCTCGCCTTCTCGCCAGACGAGAAGAAGCTCTATGTCGTCGAATGGAAGGGTACGCCCAATCGCAGCATCTGGAGCTACAATGTTGGCGACGACGGCGCGCTCAGCGGCAAGACCAAGCTGATCGACGCCGCCGACCAGGGCTCGCTCGACGGCTTTCGCGTCGATCGCGACGGCAATCTCTGGTGCGGCTGGGGCTCCAACGGCGCGCTGCAATCCGAGCCGAGCGACATCGGCGGCCGCAAGGTGTTTCAGCTCAAGGCGAGGCCCGAGGATCTCGACGGCGTCATGGTGTTCAATCCGGACGGCAAGCCGCTCGCCTTCATCAAGCTGCCCGAACGCTGCGCCAATCTCTGCTTCGGCGGGCCGAAGAACAACCGGCTGTACATGGCGAGCAGCCACTCGGTGTATGCGCTGTATCTCGAGGCGCACGGGGCGGTGTGAGCCTTTTGCCTCTCCCCGCTTGCGGGGAGAGGCCGTAGCCCGGATGGAGCGAAGCGTAATCCGGGAGCAGTCTTCAGTTGCGCGAACCCCGGATTTCGCTGCGCTCCATCCGGGCTACAAGATTACGCCTCCGCCATCCCCGCCGCCCATAGCGCGAACGCATAGACGATCGCGACCTCGTCGAGCCGGTCGAACCGCCCCGAGGCGCCGCCATGGCCGGCACCCATGTTGGTGCGGAGCAGGACCGGGCCGCCGCCGCTCATGGTGGCGCGCAGGCGGGCGATCCATTTGGCGGGCTCCCAATAGGTGACGCGCGGATCGGTCAAGCCGCCCATCGCCAGGATTGCCGGATACTCTTTCGCCGCGACATTGTCGTAGGGCGAGTAGGACAGGATGGTGCGAAAATCCTTCTCGCTCTCGATCGGGTTGCCCCATTCCGGCCATTCCGGCGGCGTCAGCGGGAGCGTGTCGTCGAGCATGGTGTTGAGCACGTCGACGAACGGCACCTCGGCGACGATGCCGGCGAACAATTCACCGGCGCGGTTGGCGACCGCGCCCATCAGCATGCCGCCGGCCGAGCCGCCATGGCCGACGATGCGCTTGGCGCTGGTGTATTTCGCTGAGATCAGCGCGCGCGCGCTGGCTGCGAAATCGTCGAACGAATTCGTCTTCTTCTCGCGCTTGCCGTCGAGATACCAGCCCCAGCCCTTGTCGGCCCCGCCGCGAATATGGGCGATGGCGTAGACGAAGCCGCGGTCGACCAGCGACAGGCGGTTGGCGTTGAACGAGGCCGGCATCGCCATGCCGTAGGAGCCGTAGCCGTAGAGCAGCAGCGGCGCCGTGCCGTCGAGCTTCAGCCCGCGGCGATGGAGGATCGACACCGGCACCTCGGCGCCGTCATGCGCCTTCGCCATGATGCGCGTCGTGACGTAGTCGGCCGCATCGTGGCCAGACGGAATCTCCTGGCGCTTGCGTAAGGTGCGCGTGCGCGTGACCATGTCGTAGTCATAGACCTCCGACGGTGTCGTCATCGACGAATAGGCGAAACGCAGATTCGTGGTTTCGAATTCGTAGGAGCCCATCGTATCCAGCGAATAAGCGGCCTCGTCGAAGGCGATGGCGTGCTCCTCGTTCGACGTGAGATCGCGGATCACGATCGACGGCAGCGCGTTGGCGCGCTCCAGCCGCACCAGATGACCGGCATAGAGATCGAGGTCGATGATGTAGATGCCGGGGCGATACGGAATCAGGTCGCGCCAGTTCTTGCGTTCGGGCTGGGCAAGCGGCGCCGTGACGATCTTGAAGTCGATGGCATCATCCGCATTGGTCAGGATGAACAGTTCGTCGCCGCGGTCGGCGAGCGAATATTGCACGCCCTCTTCGCGCGCCGCGACGAGGCGCGGCGGCGCCTCGGGATTGGCGAGGTCGATCAGCCGCTGCTCCGACGTCTCGTGGTCGCCGCCCGCGATCACGCAGAAGCGGCCGCTGGTGCTCTCGTGCAGATGGGTGAACCAGCCGGCATCCTGCTCCTCGTAGACCAGCGTATCGTCGGCCTGCTTGGTGCCGAGCCTGTGACGCCAGACCTGCATGGGGCGGTGGTTGTCGTCGAGCTTCACGTAGAAGAAGGACTTGGCATCCGCGGCCCAGACCACGCCGCCGTCGGTTTCCTCGACGAGGTCGTCAAAGTCCCTGCCGCTCGCCCAGTCGCGGACGCGGATGGAGAAATATTCCGAGCCGTTGGTGTCCGCACTCCAGGCCTGCATCTTGTGATCCCAGGAGTGCCGGCTGCCGCCGAACTTGAAATATTTGTGGCCCTTGGCGAGCGCGTCGCCGTCGAGCACGATCTTGCCCTCGCCCTCGCCGCCATCGCGCGGCATGCGGCCGAACAGCTCGTGCTGCCCGCCCTCGCGGAACCTGCGGAAATAGGCGAACGGCCCGTCCGGCGACGGCACGCTGGAATCGTCCTCCTTGATCCGCCCGCGCATCTCGCGCACCAGCGTCTTCTGCAAGCCCGCCGTATGGCCGAGCAGGCTCTCGGTGTAGACATTCTCTTCGTCGAGATATTTGCGGATGTCAGGATCCAGCACGGTGGGATCGCGCAGCACCTCCTGCCATTTGTCGTCCTTCAACCAGGCATAGTCGTCGGTCACGGTGATCCCGTGCCGCGTGAAGGAATGCGGCCGGCGCGGGGCGACGGGGGGCTTCGAAGGTGTATTGGTCTGGGTCACTCGGTCCTCGTTCGTGTCCGACGTCGCTGCGTTTCACCTCGCCGCTTGCGGGGAGCGGGCTCGCGCGTTCCCTTATATCGTCCCGATTCCACGAATTGCCAGCACGTCTGCTGGAGATCGCCGGGTTGTTGATCGCTCCCGTCTATGCTTTACGAACCAATATCCCCGCCGCCGGTCCAGCCTGATGCTGTTCAATTCCTACCCGTTCATCCTGCTGTTCCTGCCGATCGTGCTGGCCGGCTATTTCTGGCTCGGGCGGCGCAGCAATCTCACGCCGGTGATCTGGCTGGCGCTGGCCTCGCTCGCCTTCTACGCGATCGGCAACTGGCAGTTCGTGGCCCTGTTGCTGCTGTCGATCGCGTTCAACTACGGCATCGGTCATCTCCTGATCGTGGCGAAGCTGACGTCGTCGCAACGCAAGGCGGCGCTCGCGCTCGGCGTCGCCGGCGATCTCCTCGTGCTCGGCATCTTCAAATATGCCGGCTTCGTCACCGAGAACGTCAACGCGCTGCTCGGCACGCATGCCGCGGTCCACATCCTGCTGCCGGTCGGCATCTCCTTCTACACCTTCACGCAGATTGCGTTCCTGGTCGATGCCTATCGCGGCCAGGTCGCGGCCTATGCGCTGCCGCATTACGCGCTGTTCGTGACCTATTTCCCGCATCTGATCGCAGGGCCCATCCTGCACCACAAGGACATGATCCCGCAATTCGAGCGGGAGGAAACGAAGCATCCGGACGGCCATCTCATGCTGTGCGGCGTCATCATCTTCGCCATCGGCCTGTTCAAGAAGACCTGCCTGGCCGACGGCATCCAGCCGCTGGTCGCGCTCGCCTTCGAGGCGCGCTCGCCGAGCTTCGACCAGGCCTGGCTGGGTGCGCTCGCCTACACCTTCCAGCTCTATTTCGATTTTTCCGGCTATTCCGACATGGCAATCGGAATTTCGCTGATGTTCGGCATCTTCCTGCCCGTGAATTTCAACTCGCCCTACAAGGCGACCAGCATCGTCGAGTTCTGGCGGCGCTGGCACATGACGCTGTCGCAATTCCTGCGCGACTATCTCTATATCGCGCTCGGCGGCAACCGCAGGGGACGCGTGCTGCGTTACGTCAATCTGCTGATCACGATGCTGCTCGGCGGCCTCTGGCACGGCGCGGCCTGGACGTTTGTCGTGTGGGGCGCGTTGCACGGGGTGTATCTCTGCGTCAATCACGCCTTCAATGCCTTGGTGCCGAAAGCTCCGCCGCTGCTTGAACGCCCGTCTCGCATCGCGGGCGCTGCGCTGACGTTCCTCGCCGTCGTGGTCGCCTGGGTGTTCTTCCGTGCCGCGACTGTGGAATGGGCGTTGCGCGTCCTTCGCGCCATGGCCGACCCCTCGAATATCGTGTTCGGCCGCGAGGAGATCGCGGCGCTGGTGATGGTCGCCATCTACGCCGCGCTGGTCTGGCTGGCGCCGAACACGCAGAGCATCATGGGATACGACCACGCGGGCCGCAGGGTCGGCGAAGCCTTGCGGGCAGGGCGGATGCGGCCGCTGTTCCTCTATGCGGCGTCGCTGGTGCTGGCGTTCGGGATCCTGGGGATCCAGAGCCACAGCGAATTCATCTATTTCCGGTTCTGATGCAGGGTGCGTTCACACAATTGAAGCGTCTTTTGCTCGCCGGCATCGCGTGCGTGCTGGGCGCGGCCTTGCTCACCTATGCCGTCGATCCCCTGCAACTGTTCCGCCCTTCGCATCTAGCCTTCTATTCCGACGACACGCGGGTGCAGAATGCCGGGCTGATCCGCAGCCAGTCGTTCGACACCGCCTTCATGGGCACCTCGCTCGCGATCCATTTCCGCCAGAGCGACATCGATCGCGCGCTCGGCACCCGCTCGCTCAAGCTGGCGATGACCGGCTCCAACTCGCGCCAGCAGGGTTTCGTGCTGGAGCAGGCGATCGACCGTGGCGCTAAGCGCGTGATCTGGGCGATGGACGATTTTATCTTTGTCGATGCCGCCGACATCGAGACCGATCCTTATCTCTCCGTCGATCTCTATCGCGGGACGGCAAAGGGCATCGCGTCCTACCTGTTCAGCGCCGCCATGGCGAAGGAATCGCTGTTCGCGCTGCTGCGGTCTGTGCCACCGCTGCGGACGCCGCTGACGCGAGCCGCGCCCTATCTGCCCGTCAAGTTCGCGCTCGCCGACGTCGACGACATCTACGCGCTGCCGCGAGATTTCGACGTTGCGCGCGACTACAACGCGAAGAAGGCGCTTGCCTCCTTTGCCTATATCACCAGCCCGGTGCGCAGCCGCTTCCTCGGCGAAGGCTATAGTTACGACGCCATGGTGCGGCATTTCGAGCGCGACGCCGTCGACTTGGTCGCGCGCCACCCCGACGTGACCTTTGACATCTACTTGCCGCCCTATTCGATCCTGCAGTTCGTCGCGATGCGCGAGGCGTCACCGGAGACGCTGAAGATCGTCACCGACCTCACGGCGCGCATCGCCGAGCGGCTGACGCAGCTTCCCAATGTTCGCCTGCACGACTTTCGCGCGATCAAGGCGGTGACTCACGATCTGGATAATTACAGCGACGTCATCCACCATTCGCCGAAGGTAGATGCGATGGTGCTGCAATGGCTGAGAAGCAGCGAATATCGCGTCGATCCGAACGCGCCACTTGCGTCGCTAAATGAGCTTAAGAAGCAGGTGGAAGCGTATCGCGTCGAGCGCTGATCTTTCCCTCTCCCCTTGTGGGAGAGGGTGGCTCGCCGCGAAGCGGCGAGACGGGTGAGGGGTCTCTATCCGCGCGTGAAAATCTCACGATGCGATTCGCGGAGATTACTCCTCATCCGGCGCTTCGCGCCACCTTCTCCCACAAGGGGAGAAGGAAGAAAGCGCCCTACGCCGGCACCTCGTCCCCGAGATACGACACCGCCGCTTCCAGCCCGCCCTTGCCGTGCGGGATCTTCAGCGCGTTCAAGGCGATCTCAACCACCCCGAGGGTGCCGAGCAGCATCGGTGCGTTGACGTGGCCCATATGGGCGATGCGGAAGGCCTGGCCGGAGAGGTCGCCGATGCCGGTGCCGAGCACGACGCCGCATTTGTCCTTGCAATAGCGTTGCAGCACGGCCGGATCATGCCCGTTGCTCATGGTCACCGTGGTCACGGTGTTGGAGCGCTCGCTGGCTTCGGCGACGTTGAAGCCGAGCACCTGGCCTTCCGACCATGCGGCAACGGCGCGGCGCGCGGCTTCGCCGAGCAGGCTGTGGCGGCGGAAGGCGTTCTCGAGCCCTTCCTCGTGCAGCATGTCGATCGCCTTGCGCAAGGCGAACAACAGATGCACCGGCGCGGTGCCGGCATATTTGCGATAATTCTCGGTGCCCTCGCGCTCGCTCCAGCTCCAATAGGGCGTCGACATATTGGCCTTCTTGTGCACCTCGAGCGCGCGCGCATTGGCGGCGACGAAGCCGAGGCCGGGCGGCGTCATCAGGCCCTTCTGCGAGCCGGACATCGCGACGTCGATGCCCCATTTGTCCATCTCGAACGGCATGCAGCCGAGCGAGGCCACGGTGTCGACCATGTACAGCGCGGGGTGGCCGCTCGCCTTGATCGCCCTGCCGATCGCCTCGATGTCGTTCTGCACGCCCGAGGCAGTGTCGACCTGGACCACGACGACGGCCTTGATCGTGTGCTCCTTGTCGCGGCGCAGGCGCTCCTCGACCTCGTGCGGCCGCACCGCGCGGCGCCAGTCGCCCTTGAGCACCTCGACCTCGGCGCCCATCAGCGCCGCCGCATTGCCCCAGCCGATCGCGAAACGTCCGCTCTCCAGCACCAGCACCTTGTCGCCACGCGACAGCACGTTGCTGAGCGCCGCTTCCCAGGCGCCGTGACCGTTGGCGATGTAGATGTAGGACTTGCCCTTGGTCGCAAACAGCTTCGAGATGTCGCCGAGCAGGCTCTCGGTCAGGTCGAGCATCTCCTTGGAGTAGATGTCGATCGCCGGACGATGCATCGCCCGCAACACCTCGTCGGGCATCGTGGTGGGCCCGGGGATGGCCAGAAATTCCCGGCCCGCGCGAACGGTCATTGCTGTCAGTCCTTATTGCCAGAGATACAGATTGGTGGGTTGCTGATTCACAGTCTTACGCGGGGCGAGGGCCTCGGAAAAGCGCACAAAACGCAGGGCTGGGTTATCGCTTCGTCTCGCGGCAGCCCGCGGCCTCGGCCTCTTCGACCGAGCAGAACCAGCGGGTGCCCTTGCTGATCTTCATCCTGATCTGGGTGTACCAGCGGCTGGTCGGCTGGTGAAAGATGCATTCGCCGGCGCTGTTGACGTTGCCCTTGATGGTGCAATCCGGGGAAGGCGCGACCGGCCCCGAGGCCGAGGCGAGCAGCACCGCATGCGCTCCGTCGGGCGGCTTGGTGGCGCCCAGGATGACGGTCTTCTTGTTGCGGACGCGCCAGTCCCAGGGCGCGATGAAAGCGCCCTGCCACATCCCGGCCTTTGCCTCGCGCGCGGCCTTTTCGTCGGCTTCGTAATCGTGGGACATGCGGGTATAGGCCAACGCCCAGCCGGCGCGCACCAGCCATTTCTGGATGTCCTCGCCGCCGACCTCGCAGCGCGCCACGGTGCGGCCACGCCGGTCGATCGAGCGGGTGTGACAGACCCAGCTCTTGCCCTCGGCAAATTTGGCGAGCTCGTCGCGCGCGGCGACGCCGCAGGTCCAGCGCTCGGCCTTGGTGTTGAGGCAGAGCTGGTCGAGTGCGGGCGCGTCGATGCCGCCGAGCCGGATCCGCGTGTTGCCGATCACCACGGCATCGCCGGCGCGGACTTTTGCCGTGCCGGTGATGTCGGCGGCCTCGGCCAGCGAGGGGAGCGCGAGGAGAGACAGCGCAATCAGGAATTTTCGCAACATGCCGGTCCGCGTGGGATGAACATCTCGATAAGCCGCGCAATTGTGGTCGGCTTTTGGCCGCCGGGCCAGCTTATGCCTGACAGATCGGCTTTCAACTTCCCGTCATCTTGCGACGGCCTCTCGGCTCGTGTCCCGGACGCGCTGCAACGCGTCGCGTTGCTGCGCAGAGCCGGGATCCAGAAATTCACAGACGCATCTCGCAGAGGCATGGGCCCCGGCTCTGCAGCGCACCGCCGAAGAGGCGCTGCGCTGCGTCCGGGGCACGGATACAATGTGCCCTCACCCCCGCGCCATCGCCCGCTTCGCCACCGCCAATCCCATCAGCACGAAGGCCGACGTCACCTCCGGCCCGCCGACCAGAATCCGCGTCGGCGTCTTCATCTTGTTCCATTCATAGGCGCGGAACGGGCCGCGGCGGCCGCCTTCGCCAAGGCTCGCGACGATGACGTTCAGCGCCGGCGCGAAGGCGCGCGGGTCGGCGCCGAGATGGCCGAGCGCGATCAGCGCCAGTGCGGCGTCGAACACGTTCATCTCCGCGGCCATCAGCTCGCCCTTGACGTAGGACAGCACGCGGTGACGGATGAAGTCGAAATCGCCGGCGGGATCGATCGCGGCCTGCGCCGAAAGCGGCAGCGCCAGGAAAGCCGCATAGCAGCGGCCGAAATAGGCGCTGTAGAGTTCCGGCAGGTAGTAGATGTGCGAGCGCGGATTGGAGAAGGCGCCGCTCGCGGCCAGCCGCTTCTGGAAGCCGATGATGCGATGCACCGTGGCGAGCCGCGACGGTGTCTCCAAAACCTTCCAGCGCGCCAGGTTGCGGAAGCTCACCTCGAGAATGTCGAGATTGAGCGTCGGGTCGAGATCGTTTCCGTAGGGACGCTCGCCCTTGAGGTTGTCGATCCAGGTCGCGACCCCGCCCTCATAGTCGATATTGTCGTTGAGCGGCACGGTCACGCGCGGCGCGTTGACGCCGGCATGCACCTGATAGCCGGCATAGAAGTCGAGCAGCGGCTGGTCGATGATCGCATCGCGGCAGCCCGCCTGCGTCGCCGCCGAGATCGAGCAGGCCGTGGTGTCGCAATCCGGCACGTAGATGCCGAAGCCGAGATCCTGCTTGATCTGTGCGAAGTAGCGCGAGAACCGCGGATGCGGCGCGGGCGCGAGTGCCGTGACGACGTTGAAGCGCGCGCCGTCGATGCCCTCGACCTCCTCGCGGCTGATGTTGACGCAGAAATCCACCATGTCGGCAATGGCGCGCTCCGCTGCGACCTTGTCGGCCGGCGAGGCCAGTCCGGTCTCGCCATAGCTCAGCAGCGCCTCGATGAAGAATGCGTCGTAATAGGCCGAGCGGTGCCGGATCTGCACCGGCTCCCACATCGGCTCGGCGATGCCGCGCCAGGGCGGGTTGACAACGGCGGCGGCCTTCGAGCGCGCGATGAAGACGCGGGCGAGGTTGAACAGCAGCGAAGAATTCTTGTAGCCGCGGGCATTGAGGCCGGTGAGCGCCATGATCAGTTCGCGGCCGCGGAAGTCGGGATCGCCGATCAGATTGAAGGCGGCATAGGTCGGCAGAAAGCCGTGCTTGCGGTAGGAGCCGAGCAGATGCTGCGCGCAGTCGCGGATCACGCTGTCGATCTGCGCCGGCGGCGGGGCGGAGCCGGTGAACATCGCCGGCGGCGGCTTGGGGTGGTCGAGCGCGATGCTGTCGACGAGATCGGCGACCGGCTGGCCGACCGCCGCCCAGTCGGGTTCGGCCTCGTCGCGGGCGCGCGCCAGCGCCTGCCGCAGCGCCGTCAGCCTGGCCTCGTCGCGCAGCTCGGGCAGGCCGGCGCGCCGCAGCAGCACCCGCAGCGCGGGATTGCCGAGCGCAGTCTTGTAGAACTTGGCGAGATGCGGATCGCCGCTGGCCGGGCCTGACAGGATGGGATCGCAGACATCGTAAAGCGAGGGGCCGTCCTTCGGCGCCAGCAGCGCCCGGCAGGCGGCGCCGGCAAAATATTGAAAGCTCATGAAATACTCGGTCGCGGGGACTTCGGCAGGGTTAGGCCAGGGGCCGGCCGGCGCGCTCCCAGCCCCGCGCCACCCCCATGCAAGTCGTTGAAAAGGCTACCCGGATTCGCAGGAAATACAAATGTGACAGAGGTCACGGAAAAGCCGGCGGAAGGGCTGCATTTTGAGGGCCCCGGATGATACGGGGAAACACGGAAATGCAGAAATCTGGAGAAGAAAATTATCCAGCGTCTTCAGAAGCTTAAATCAAATTTTGGGCAATCTATTGCCGGGGCCCCTATATCCGGTTAAAGGTTTGTTTGGTGCGGCGCCGCAAATTGCGCGCAATTCGGGGGCACATCCCCGGCCGATCCCTCAAACCTAAAGACGCTATCGCGCTACTCAAACAGTGTGCGCGCGCTTGGCTGGTCTTTGGCACAGGAACCGAACCGAGATGAACGTAAAGCAGCTCGACCTTTCCCGACGCACCATCGCGGTGGCCGCAGCCCTGATCGGCTCGGTCTCGCTGGTGATCGGCGCCCATGCTGCTCTCAACATGCGTGCGATCGATGCCGCCAAGGCCGTCTCGACCGACCAGATCACCGGCTCGATCGGCCAGTCCTCGCGCCTCGCCCTCGTCATCGGCAATGGACATTATCCCGACGCCAGCGCGCCGCTGACGCAGTCGATCAACGACGCCCGCGCGCTGTCCTCGTCCCTGCGCAAGAACGGCTTTGACGTCGACATGGTGGAAGACGCGACCCGGGACGACATGGTTCGTGCCGTGAGCCGCCTCAAGTCCCGGATCAAGCGCGACACCGTCGTCATGCTGTTCTTCGGCGGCTATGGCGTGCAGGCGGGACGCGAGAGCTACATGCTGCCGGTCGATGCCGCGATCTGGAAGGAAAGCGACGTGCGCCGCCAGGGCGTCTCGATCGACGGCGTGCTCGACATGATGAAGGAGCAGGGCGCCAAGGCCAAGCTCGTCGTCGTCGACGCCTCCCGCCGTAACCCCTACGAGCGCCGCTTCCGCTCCTACAGCCACGGTCTCGCGCCGATCAGCGCGTCCGACAATGCGCTGATCCTCTCCTCGGCCTCGCCCGGCAAGGTTGTGGACGACGGCAAGGGCGAGCACAGCGTGCTGGTCAGCGAGTTCCTCAACAACCTCAATTCCAAGGGCAGCGCCGAAAGCGTCTTCAACAAGACCCGCCTCGCCATCTCCCGCGCCAGCGAAGGCGATCAGGTCCCGACCGTCTCCTCCTCGCTGCTCGAAGACGTCCATTTCGGCGAAGCCGGCGGCTAGTTTCCTTAGATCTTGAGACGTCTCGTGCCCCGGACGCGGCGCATCATGCAATGATGCGACGCTGAGCCGGGGTTCATTATTTTGGGTGTTTTTTTGCGGCGACATGGGTCCCTGTGTATCGAAATCCTGTCATGGTGGAGTGGGCGGGAAGCCGTTGGGTCCTTGGCGCTTGACGCCGTGAGCCGGCTCGGTCTCCCGCCCGTTCCATCTATCAACCTGAACAGTTGCACGAGGCTGCGCCAACAGACCTCGCATCACAGGGACAGGCACCATGATCATACGCCCTCGTTACGTCGGAATCGACGTCTCCAAACGATATCTCGATATCTTCGATGAGAGCCTGGGCGTGCCGGAGCGCATCGCCAACGCGCCGCAGGCCATCACACAGATCGCGGCGCGTTGGCGCTGCGATGTGCTGGTCGTCTTTGAAGCCACGGGCGTCTATGACCTTGAGCTTCGTGAGGCGCTCAGCCAGGCCGGCATCCGCTTTGCCCGGATCAACCCGGCCCGGGCCCGGGACTTTGCGCGCGCCAGCGGCCAGCTCGCCAAGACCGACCCGATCGATGCCCGGATGCTGGCGAGCTTTGCCCGGGCCATGCAGCCTGCCGCTGAGCAGGCTGCCAATCCTGCCCGCAATGCCCTGGCGGGGCTTGCAAAACGGCGGGATCAACTGGTTCTCATGCGTGCCCAGGAGAAGAACAGGCGCAGCGAGGCCGAGGACCGCGCCATGGCCGATCGCATCGGTCGGCTCATTGAAGTCCTCGACAATGAGATCGCCGCAATCGAGGCCGATATTAGCGCACTGATCAAGACTGAGCCGGAGGTCTCCGATGATGCGCAGTTGATGCGGTCACTTCCCGGCGTGGGCCCCGTAACCTGCATGCAGCTGATCGCGCAGATGCCGGAACTCGGAAAAGTGGGACCGAAGCAGGTGGCCGCGCTCGCCGGCCTGGCTCCCTTCAACGTCGACAGCGGCGCTTACCGCGGCAAGCGGAAGATCGTCGGGGGCCGAAAGCGCGTCCGCGATGCCCTCTACATGGCCGCTCTCAATGCGGTCCGCCGGGCCGATCCATTCAAGGCCTTCTACGCTCGACTGCGACAGGCCGGTAAACCTGCCAAGCTCGCTCTCATTGCCGTTGCCAGGAAGCTGTTGACGGTCCTCAACGCCATCATGCGCGATCGAAAGCCGTACCTGTACACTAGACCAACATAACAGTTGCCGGCCCTGCGCAGCAGCGTTACACGCTGCAGCGCGTCCGGGACACGAGAGTTGTCGAGAGACTACTTCGCCGCTTCCGCGGCCATCACCGGGCGCACCGGATCGCCTTCACGCAGCAGCGCGCCGGCGCGGGCGACGACGACGTCGCCTTCGTTGAGGCCGTCGCGGACCTCGATATTGCCGCCCGACATCAGGCCGACCTCGACGCGCTTGGTCTCGACGCGGTTGCGGCGGATCACCTGAACCACAGTGCCGGCCGAGGAATATTGCACTGATGTCAGCGGCACCGCGACGTTGCAGCTCTGTCCGGTCTTGATCAGCGCGCGGCCGCTCGCCTTCAGCAGCAACCGCTTCTGCGAGGAAATTCCGATATAGACCATGCCCTGCTGGATGTTGGGCTCGACGGTCGGGCCGATGCGGCGCACCTTGCCCTCGATGTCGCCGGCCCCCGCGATCCGCACCGTCGCCGGCTGGTTGACGGCGAGCTTGCGCACATCGGTGGTCGCCACGAGGCCGACGAGATCGTATTCGCTGCGCGCCACGATCGTGAACAGCGCCTCGCCCTTGGCCGAGGCGAAATTGCCGATCTGGGCGGTCGACGTCGCGATCACGCCCGCCACGGGCGCGGTGACCTGCAGCGTGCCGCCCTCGGGCAGCGCCAGCCGCGCCAGCACCTGGCCGGCGGTGGTGGTGTCGCCTGCTTCCGCCAGCACGTCCGTGACCTTCAGGCCCGGGCGCTCGGGCCGCACCGAGGTTTCCTCCCGCGCGATGATCGTGCCGGTGGCTTCGACGATGTCGGAGAAGCAGGATTTTGCGACCTTCAGCACCGTGACCGCCGGCCCCTTGGGCGCCTCGTCATCGGCGGCTCTGGCCGGAGATTGACCGAGGATCAGCACCCCGGCGACGGCTGCGGGACACAGGCTTCGAACAACGGCACGGGGCAAATGACGCATCGGAAATTCCACGGGTTCTATGCCTCCCATCGATAGCAGATGGCGGGGGCGCGGACTACGGCGGCATGGCCCCGAAAGGGAGGCCGCGCCGACGCGGGCCATCTTGGCAAGTCTTTGATTAGTCGCGTGATTGGACAACAGGTTCGCTTCTTATGAGCGATGCGTTGCGAACCGACCTACTCCCAAAGTGCGGACTATCACGGTCTTCTCAGCTGCCAGAGCCGCCTGTATGGAACTAAGATGGGGTGACGCGGTATCGCGGCCGCACGGCTCATGGTCGAGAGGCGGGATGCAACGGTTCGTTTGCGAGCAGAATATCGTTCATTTCGAGCGGCTGCTCAATGAAGCGGCCGATCCGACGGTGCAGAACACCGTGCGCGCGCTGCTGGCCTCGGCGAAGCGCCAATTGGCGTTGCTGAACTCGGCGGCGTCAGGAGCCGACGCGACGCCGCTTGAACAGCGCCGGCGGCAGCATGGCGACGCCGAGTTGATCCGCAGGCAATTCCAGCCCGAATTCGAGGCGTCACCGCATCCCTATATGCTGCTGGACCCAGGGCCGGGCCTGTTGATCGTCGACGTCAACGACGCCTATGCGGCCGCGACCTTGACCGGCCGGGCCGACATCGTCGGCCGGTCGCTGTTCGAGATATTTCCTGACAATCCCGACGATCCGCTCGCCGATGGCGTCAGCAACCTCTACGGCAGCCTGAGGATCGTCGGTGAAACCGGGCAGGCGCATGCCATGGCGGTCCAGCGCTACGACATCCGCGATCCCGACGGGGTCTTCGTCGAGCGCCATTGGCAGCCGATCAACTCGCCGATCCACGATGCGGCAGGCCATCTGGTCTACCTGCTGCACCACGTCGAGGACGTCACGGCGCAAGTCACCGGGCAAGTCACCGGGCGGCCGTAAAGCCTCTCAGCCGCGGCGGTTGCCCGCCAGCTTGCCGCTGGCCCGCTCGATCAGATGCAGCCGCGTGCAGGCCGGACAGGACACCGATACATGCGTGCGGTCGGTCGGCTCGTCATTGAGCCGATGCTGCACGTTCATGCCGGTCTGCGGGCACTTGAAGACGATCTGACGGTCCATGACCGCTGATATGACAATAAGTCGCGCCTTCCGAAATTACGGATGTTTACGTAGGCCGGCCCGGCCCCCCTCACGGCAGGGTCAGGAACTCCACCCAGTTCGGCTTCTTGCCGGTCGGATAGGATTTCAGCTTGGCCAGCGCGCCGCTGCTCTGGTCGATCGCGTACACCGTCATGCTGTCGGAGAGCTCGCCGACTGCGGCGAGGTAGCGCCCCGAGGGATCGACCTGGAAGCCGCGCGGCTGCTTCTCGGTCGGCACGCTGCCGATCGTGGTCAGCTTGCCGCTTGATACGTCGACCTTGTAGGCCGTGAGCGTGCTGGTGGTGCGCTCGGAGGCGTAGAGAAAGCGGCCGTCCGGGGTGATGTGGATGTCGGCGGCCCAGGGCTTTCCTGAAAAGCCTTCCGGCAGCGCGGTGGTGCGCTGGATCTCGTCCCAGGCGCCGCTCCTGGCTTCATAGGTGAATGCCGCGACGTCGCCGTTCAGCTCGTGCAGGAGATAGACGAACTTGCCATTGGGGTGGAACACGAAGTGCCGCGGCCCCGATTTCTCCGGCACCTTGTGGGCCGGCGGATCGCTCGGCGTCAGCGTGCCCGTGGTGGCATCGAACGCGAAGGCCAGCACCTGGTCGGAGCCGAGATTGGTCGCGAACACGAAGCGGTTGTCGGGCGAGGGCAGGAAAGCGTGCGCGTTCAGCCCGGTCGGGATCACCTGCTTCGGCTCGCCGGCGACGCCGTTCGCGTTCAACGGATTCAGCGCGACCTTGTTGCCGCCATAGGAGGCGCTGAACAGGAACTTGCCGCTGTGGTCGACGGCGATATTGGCCATGCTGTCGGCCAGCGGTCCGTTGCCGGCAGGGCTGAGCTGGCCCGTCCTGGGATCGATCGCAAAGCTCACGGCCTGATAGGGCTGCGAGCGCACGCCGGCAATCAGCACGCGGTGATCGGGCGTGATCGCGAGCGGCGTCGAGGAGCCGGGCTTGTCGACGCCCGTGAAGGCGGCCGTCTGCACCGGACTCATCTCGCCGCTCTCGGTCATCTTGAACACGCTGATGTCGTTGCTGTCGGCGTTGCCGACATAGGCGAAGGTGTCGGCCATGCCGGCGCGGACTCCAGAAATGAGAGTGAGGGCAGCGAACAGGGTGGTGGCGATCGCAGCGCGTGGCGATGCGCTGCGTCGGGTCGGTCTCGACATGGGCTCCTCCTGAAGGCCGCGGCGCGGCATTGCCGTTTTGCCGACGAGGATAGCGGGCGGCGCACCGCCGCACCAAATTCCAATGGGGATCGATCGATGCCGAAATCGCATCGGTCGCCGCCGACGGCTACCGCATCGCCGCGGTGCGCGAGGGCAGATGCGGGCCGGACGGATGCGCGGGCGGTCCGAGCACGGTCCAGACGACGACCGCAACCAGCGCTGAGGTCAGGATGGTCCAGGCGATGAGCCGTTTCCGCATCTGGTCGAATCCGTCGGCGTCATGGAAAGTCAGGGCATTTCGATCGTGCACTGCAAACCGCGGCAATCCTATGATCTCGTTCACAGTCGAAATTGGCCGGCGCAATGCGAACCAAAGCCGCGCCCGCGCATTGAAGGCGCATGCCCCGCGAAAACGATCTCGAAGGTAAGCCCGACATGGGAGGCAAGCATGGCGGTCAGGCCGGCCTGCCCAAGTCGCCACCGCGCCCGCAGCAGGGCGAGCGCGATGAGGACGTCGTGGCAAAGCGCCACACCGGCCAAACCGATCAGGCGCCGCCACCGACCAAATCCAAATAGCCCTTGCCGCGCGGTCGTGCCGCGCCCCGCGTCGGGAACGGCAGCACCGCGTTGCCGTTACCCCGGTCCCGCGGGCGGGTGAGATGAAGATGGAGGCTGGCTCGTGTTTTGGATTTATTGGGACACCGCCTGGTCGCTGATCATCAGCGGCATTTGGGTCGCCACCATCGTCAGCCATCCCGACGCCGAGTTCGTCGAAGTGCAGGCCGCCAGACGGCAGATGTGAGCCACCCCTGCTCGCGGCGCTCGGCGCGGTTCGGATTTTTCCAAGGCAGCCGAGGACGCAAGTGACATCAGCGCGGAGAGCCAGTGATCGTCGTCGAGGCAGAGCAGATCAAGATCGCTTGTCTGCCGTCGCCGATTCTAGGTCAGGCTCACGCCATAGCAGGCCGACATCAATCCAAGTTGCGGATATTGCCGGTCGATCGCCGCCACCTCTTTTCGCATCTGCGCGATGATCCAGTCCCGGATTTCGGCGGCGATGGGCCGCATGGGCCGGTTGCGGGGCGGCAGAAACTCGCAGAGGCGGCGCGTGGTGGCCAGTGTATCGGAGGCCGGTACCAGCGCGCCGGTCAGAAGCCAATGCGAGGTCACCGTCAGCCAGCCGAGAGCGATGCCCTGGCCTAGCAGGGCTGCCTGCACGACCACGGCATAATCGGTGAAGCTCAGCCCCTTGGCTGAGCCGCGGCGCCCGGTCAGAAACGATGCGTAATCCGCGGCCCAGTCGCCCGGCGTCTCGGCAAGACGGATGATGGTGTTGCCCTCGGCAGGATCGGTGTCCCCGAGATAGCCGGGGCTGCACATCGGCAGCATGACCTCCTTCATCACCAGCGTGCCGTCGGAGGAGGGCTCGTCGCGATCGCGAAAGCGCATGCCGAGATCGACGTTCTCGACCGGCCCGCGCAACGCGCCGGAGATCAGTTGGAAGCGTAGGTCGACTTGCGGAAACTGCTTCTGCAGCTTGTCGATGCGCGGCATCAGCCAGTGCGTGGTGAAAGCTGAGGAGACCGACAGCGTCACCGTTTCGGTGCCCTTGCGCCGCCGCTCGATCTCGACAAGCCCGCTCTCGATGCTGCGGAAGCCTTCGAGCACGCGGTGATACAGCAATTCGCCTTCCTCGGTGAGCACGGCGCGGCCTGCCTTGCGATCGAACAGGCGCACGCCGAGATGCTCCTCGAACTGGCCGAGCATCCGGCTCACCGCCGGCTGCGTCACGTTCAATTCCGCCGCCGCTGCGGTGAAGCTGCCATTGCGCGCCGCTGCGTCAAAGACGAACAGGGCGTTGCTGGATGGCAGCATGCGGCGGAGCTCGGGCATAACGTCATGTTATGAGCGCGGTGAGAATTTGGCAATTGCCGAGTTTTCGCAAGTCTGGTGTCATCGACATGACGGCCCAAAGACAGCGGCTCAGAGCGACGATTTGGTGCAGCGCACGCTTCCGCCACGATCGCAGCGAGCACTCTGTCTATAAAGCAGGCTTATGGCGCGCAGCGAGGCACGCCAGCTCGGGACATGGCGAGGTCGATCTTGGACAAGCGAGCGGAAAGCGTCGAGATCAG
Organism: Bradyrhizobium sp. T-12; assembly: GCF_058314695.1. Taxonomy (NCBI): domain Bacteria; kingdom Pseudomonadati; phylum Pseudomonadota; class Alphaproteobacteria; order Hyphomicrobiales; family Nitrobacteraceae; genus Bradyrhizobium; species Bradyrhizobium sp. T-12. Next base: position 494,366 of record NZ_CM177756.1, read on the forward strand.
GTCTGCCAGCAAGGCCTATGGCGCCGTTCGCGCCCTCGATGATGTTTCGCTCACGGTCGGCGCCGGTGAATTCGTCTCCCTGCTCGGCCCCTCCGGCTCCGGCAAGACCACGCTGCTCGGTATCCTGGGTGGATTCATTCTTCCAACGTCGGGCACGATTCTCTTCGGCGGCCGCGACGTCACCTACATGCCGCCGCACAAGCGCGACATCGGCGTGGTTTTCCAGAACTACGCGTTGTTCCCGCACATGAGTGTCGGCGAGAACGTCGCCTTTCCGTTGCGCGCGCGGCGCCTGCCGAAAGCCTCATGGCCGGACAAGGTGCGTGCCGCGCTCGGCATGGTTGGCCTCGCCGGCTATGAGGAGCGCGGCATCGCGCAGCTCTCCGGCGGCCAACGCCAGCGCGTCGCGCTCGCACGCGCCATGATCTTCGAGCCGCGCCTGATCCTGATGGACGAGCCGCTCTCCGCCCTCGACAAGCAGCTCCGCGAATCCATGCAGATCGAGCTGCGCTCGCTGCACAGGCGCATCCAGGCCACCATCATCTACGTCACCCATGACCAGCGCGAGGCGCTGACCATGAGCGACCGCGTCGCCGTGATGAAGGACGGCCGGCTGGTCCAGATCGACGAGCCGGCGCGGCTGCACGATCATCCCGCGGATTCCTTCGTCGCCAGCTTCATCGGTGAAGCCACCATGCTGCCCGTTCGGCGCGTCGATGCCTCCAGCATCGCGCTCGGCAATGCTTTGCTGCGCAGCGCACGCGCCGTTCCCGATGGCGATGCCTTGATGCTGGCCGTGCACAGCGAGAAGCTGTTGATCGACGACGGCGCGCAGGACGCCGCTTGCAACCGGCTGACCGGCACCGTCACCGACATCGTCTACCAGGGCGAAAGCCTTCGCATTTTCCTGGCGCTCGCCGACGGCATCGCGCTCAGCCTGCGCCAGCCGAGCTACCACCAGGCCTATCACCGTATCCCGCCGCTCGGCGGCAGCCTCACCGTCACGCTCCACCCCGAGGACACGATCGTCGTGCCCAGGGCGGGGGATTGAACTTCAGATTCATCCAAGCCGAGAGAAGAAACGACATGTCGACCCAAGCCGCGTTCAGCAACTTCAAGGTTCTCACTTTCGACGTCGTCGGCACCTTGATCGACTTCGAAACCGGCGTGCTCGCCGCCGTGCGCAAGATTTCGGGCAAGACGCCGGCCGAGCTCAGCGACGACGTGATCTTCGAATCCTACAAGCGCGGCCGCGACAAGCATTACGAGCGCTCCAGCGAGGTGATGTTCCATGTCTACCGCTATCTCGCGAAGGAGCTCGGGCTGCCCGCCGACGATGCGTCCTGCGACGTGTTCCAGCTCGCCGTGCTGCGCTGGGGGCCGTTCCCGGATTCGGTCGAGGCGCTCAAGCGGCTGCGCACGAAATTCCGCCTGGTCGCGATGACCAATGCCGACCGCGTCGCGCTGTCCTGCTACGCCCATGCGCTCGGCAATCCCTTCGACGACACCGTCTGCGCCGACGACACCGGTGTGGCGAAACCGAACCCGGAATTCTTCGCCTACAACAAGGGCCGCCAGTCGGCCTTCGGCTACAAGCAGTCCGACATTCTGCACGTCGCGCAGAGCCAGTATCACGACATCGGGATCGCGCGGAAGCTCGGCTATAAGGTGTGCTGGATCGAACGCCGACAGGGCATCGCCGGCTTCGGCGGCACGCCGGCGGTGGAGGCGCTGACCAAGCCGGACTTCCATTACCCGACCCTGAAGGCGCTCGCCGACGCCGCAATCGGGCCAGTGGAGTAGATGAGCGCGGCCATGACGCAGGATTGGCGCGCGCTGCCATCGGTCGATTCGCTGTGGGAAGCCACGGCGAATCCGGCTCGCGCCTTTCCGGTGCTGTCGGGCGAGAGCCAGGCGGACGTGGTGATCATCGGCGCAGGCTATACCGGTCTGTCCGCGGCGCATCATGTCGCCAAGAGCGGCCTGTCGCCCGTCGTGTTGGAGGCAAACCGCCCCGGCTGGGGCGCGAGCGGACGCAACGGCGGCGTGATCACCGCAAAGTTTCGCCTCTCGTTCCGCGAGATCGACGCCGCACACGGCCGCGCCATGGCGCGGCGCATGTACGAAATCGCGCATCAAGCGACCGACATGGTCGAGGAACTGGTGTCGGAGTTCGGCATCGCCGGCGCGAACCTGACGCGCACCGGCCAGGTCAAGGCCGCACACAACGAGGCGACGCTCCGGGCCGCGATCGACGAGGCCAACTGGATGACGCGCGAGATGGGCTCGGCAGCGGTCCGCATCCTCGACAAGGACGGCGTGCGCGAGGAGACCGGCTCCGACGTCTTCGTCGGCGGCGTCCTCAATCCCGGCTCGGGCGGCATCCATCCGCTGAATTATCTGCGCGGTCTCGCCGATGGCGTGACCGGCCGCGGAGTGCCGATCTTCCAGGAATCGCCTGTGGCCAAGCTCTACCGGGACAAGGACGGCATCGTCGCCGAGACGCCGCAAGGCGCGGTGCGCGCCAAGCAGGCCATCATCGCGACCAACAGCTATTCGGATCTGACCGCCGCCACCGCGCACATGCAGCGCACGCTGATTCCGTTCCGCAGCGCCATGGTCGCGACGGAAAGACTGCCGCGCAATCTCGCGGGAAAACTGATGCCGACCGGGCGCACCTATACCGAAACCAAGCGCATGATGCGCTGGTTCCGCATGGTCGACAACCGCGTGATCTTCGGTGGCCGCGGCGCGTTCGGCAAACAGGACTCGCAGGCCGCCTTCGACGCCTTGCGCAAGGCGATGGTCGGCATCTTTCCCGATCTCGCCGACATTCCGCTCGCATACAAATGGTCCGGCCTCGTCGCGATGACGCTGGACTCGGTGCCGCATATCGGCCGGCTCGACGATCGCACGCTGGTCTCGATGGGCTACAACGGCGCCGGCGTTGCGATGTCGAGCCTGATGGGGCGCTATCTCGCGGCCCTCGTGCGCGGTGAGACGCCTGACGTCGGCCTGCTCGATGTCTGGCGCATGAAATCCATTCCGTTCTATCCGCTGCGCGAGCCCGCCATACGCTTGGTCGCCGGCTGGTACCAGTTTCTCGATGCGATCGGCCGGTAAGCCAATTTTGGCGAAGGAGGAGGCGACGATGAACACCAAACGCAATTTCGAACTTGGCTGCACGCTGCTTGGCGTGCTCGCGCTCGGGGGCACCGCGGCTGATGCCGCCGAGCAGATCACCTTCGTCTCGCAGGGCGGCGCCTATCAGCAGGCGCAGACGGTGGCGATCCTCGATCCCTCCGCCAAGAAGCTCGGCATCACCATCAACCAGGACTCCATTCCCGACGCCTGGCCCGCGATCAAGACGCAGGTCGGCAGCGGCAAGCCGATCTGGGACGTGGTCGACACGCCGACCGGCAATTGCCTGCGTGGCGGCGAGCAGGGCCTGATCGAGAAGCTCGATTTCTCCAAGATTCCGAACGGTGCGGCGATGCCGGAAGCGTATCGCAGCGCCTATTCGGTGTCCTACGAGTTCTATTCCAGCGTGCTCGCCTTTAGCCAGAAGACCTTTCCGAAGGGCGCCCCGAACAGCTGGGCCGATTTCTGGGACGTGAAGAAATTCCCCGGACGCCGCGCGCTGCGCAACCACCCGTTCGCCACGCTCGAGGCCGCGCTGATGGCCGACGGCGTCGCGCCCGACAAGCTCTATCCGCTCGACGTCGACCGCGCCTTTAGGAAGCTGGAGGAGATCAAGCCGCACATCACGGTGTGGTGGACCTCGGGCGCGCAGTCGGCGCAGCTCCTCAACGACGGCGAGGTTGACATGGAGATGGCGTGGAACGGCCGCGTCAGCGCTGTCGCCAAGGAAGGGGCCAAAGTGTCGTTCACCTATAACCAGGGCATCCTGCAGAGCACCTCGCTGTGCATCCTCAAGGGTGCGCCGAACCTCGACACGGCGGTGAAATTTCTCAACGAGGCCGTCGACCCCGTGCACCAGGCCAATCTGCCGCTCCAGATTGACTACGGCCCGGGCAATCCCAAGGCGTTCGAGACCAACGTGATCAAGCCCGAGCGTGCCGCGCAATTGCCGAGCGAGCCGGCGAATGCGGCGAAGCAGGCGTTGATGTCCTATGCCTGGTGGTCTTCGCCGGCCGGAGAGGCCGCCGAGAAGCGCTGGGCGTCGTTCATGCAGAAGTAGGCGGAGCCAGCGTTGACGACATCAGTGCAAGATCCATCCCTGAAGCATCAGCGCCGCGAGCACGGCCTGATGCTGGCATTGGTGTCGCCGGCGCTGCTGGTGATCCTGGCGCTGATCGTGCTGCCGGTCGGCTGGCTCGCCTGGCAGTCGGTCTACCATGACGGCTTTACGCTGGAGAATTATCGCCGCGTCTTCACCGAGGACGTGTACTGGCGCAGCTTCGCTCTGACCTTCGAGATCAGCCTCGCAGTCACGGTGATCGCGCTATTGCTCGGCTATCCCGTGGCCTATCTCGCCAATTCGTTGCCGAAAGGGTGGAGCATCCTCATCCTGTCGCTGGTCGTGCTTCCGTTCTGGACCAGCGTGCTGGTGCGCGCCTATGCCTGGCTGGCCTTGCTGCAGCGTACCGGCGTGATCAACCAGTTCCTGCGCTATCTCGATGTGATCTCGGAACCGCTCGCGCTGGTCCACAATACGTTCGGCACGGTGGTCGCGACCGTGCATATCCTGCTGCCGTTCATGGTGTTGCCGCTCTATGCCGCCATGCAGAAGATCCCGAACGACCTGATGCAGGCCGGCGCCAGCCTGGGCGCGAGCCCGTCGCTCACCTTCTTCCGCGTGTTCCTGCCGCTGTCGTTGCCGGGCGTGCTCGCTGGCTGCACCATGGTGTTCGTGCTCTGCCTCGGCTTCTACATCACGCCCGAATTGCTCGGCGGCGGTCGCACCGTGATGGTGTCGATGCTCGTCAGCCGAAACGTCGAGCTCTACAACCAGTTCGGCGCGGCGAGCGCCGTCGCGGTGGTGCTGCTCGCGAGCGTGCTCGCGACCTTCTTCGTCGTCAGCCGCTTCATCTCGCTCGATCGCGTGTTGGGGCAGAAATGATGCGCGCCTCAACCGCACGGATTGTTCTGTACGTGGTCAGCGCGCTGGTGCTGGTCTATCTGATCCTGCCGGTTCTGATCATCGTGCCGATCTCGTTCTCCAGCGCGCGCTTCCTGACCTTCCCGCCGCCGTCCTTCTCGCTGCGCTGGTACCAGCTTTATTTCTCCAATCCGGCATGGATGCAGGCGACGCGGGTGACGCTGACGGTTGCACTGCTGACCGTTGCGATCGCGACCCCTTTCGGCGTCGCCGCCGCCTATGCCATCAGCCAGTCGAAGCTGCGGATCATGCGGCTGATCCACATGACGCTGCTGCTGCCGCTGGTGGTGCCCATCATCATCACCGCTGTCGGCATCTTCTTCGTGTACGCCAAGGTCGGCCTGGTCGCGACCATGCCCGGTCTCGTGCTCGCGAACGTGATGCTGGGCCTGCCCTATGTCGTCATTTCCGTCCTGGCCGGCCTGCAGAGCTTCGATCCCGCGCAGGAAATGGTGGCGCGCAGCCTCGGCATGAACCGTCTCCGCAGCTTCTTTGCGGTGACGCTGCCGCAGATCAAGTCCAGCGTGGTCGCTGGCGGCATTTTCGCATTCATCTCGGCAATGGACGAGACCATCGTCGCGCTGTTCATCTCCGGCGGCCAATACCAGCCGCTGACCAAGCGCATGTTCACGGCGCTTCGGGACGAGATCGATCCCACAATTGCGGCGATATCGGCGCTGATGACGGCGGGCTCCTTCCTCCTCGTGCTGCTCGCGACCACAAGACAGGGGAAGAAGACGTAGAGCGAATGGCGGCCTTCAGGCTGAGGCGTCGAGGAGGGCGCCTTTCCCCGCGACCATTTCGCGGAGCGGGCGTCCCGCTGAAGAGGAGGCGTCGCTAAGCTGCCGCCGCCTGCGCCGCCAGCAGCAGCTTCAGCTTCGCCGCCGGCACCGCCGGGCTGAACAGCCAGCCCTGCATCTGGCTGCAGCCGAGCTGGCGCAGCACCTCGCGCTGGGCTTCGGTCTCGACGCCTTCGGCGGTCGTCGCCATGCGGCGGGCCGCGGCCATGTGCACCACGGCCTGCACGATCGGCGAGGAATCTTCGGACTGGCCGATGTCGCTGATGAAGCTGCGGTCGATCTTGATCTTGTCGAACGGGAAGCGGTGCAGATAGCTCAGCGACGAATAGCCGGTGCCGAAATCGTCGAGCGCGATGCGCACGCCGAGCTCGCGCAGCTGCTGCAAAATCGTCAGCGCCTCCTCGTCGTCGCGGATCAGCACCGTCTCGGTGATCTCGAGCTCGAGCCGTCCGGGCGCCAGCCCCGACTCCGCGAGCGCGGCTGCGACCTTGAGCGCCAGCGTCCGCGAGCGGAACTGCACCGGAGAGACGTTGACCGCGATGTGAATCTGGCCGGGCCATGAGGCTGCCTCGCGGCAGGCCTGCCTCAAGACCCATTCGCCGATCTCGCCGATCAGCCCGGTGTCTTCCGCCACGGGAATGAAGTCTGCCGGCGAGATCATGCCGCGCTCCGGATGGCGCCAGCGCAACAGCGCCTCGCAGCCGGTTACGACGTTGGCCGCGAGATCGACCAGCGGCTGGTAGTGCACCTCGAACTCGCCACGAACCAGCGCCTGGCGCAGATCGAGCTCGAGCTGACGGCGCAGCCGCGCCTTGGCGTCGTATTCGGGCGCGAAGATCCGGTAGGTGCGGCGCCCCTCCGACTTCGCCGCGTACATCGCCAGATCGGCGCGCTTGAGCAGATCGTCGAGATTGTCGCCATGATCGGGCGCGATCGCGATGCCGATGCTGGCGTCGGTCGGAATGTCCTGGCCCTTGCAGTCCACCGGCGCGCGCAACGCCGTGAGGATGTTCTCCGCCAGCGCCGTCAGCTCGGCCGGATCGCTCGTGCCGGCCTTGACGATGGCAAACTCGTCGCCCCCGAGCCGCGCGACGAGATCGTTGCCGGACACGCAGGCGCGCAGGCGGTTCGCGACCTGGCGGAGCAATTCGTCGCCGACCTCGTGTCCGAGCGAATCGTTGACGCCCTTGAACTCGTCGACGTCGATATAGAGGATGGCGAACGGCTTGCCTTCGCGGAGCTCGGCAACGCGCCGCTCCAGATGCCCGCGCATCAGCACGCGGTTCGGCAGATCGGTCAGCGCGTCGTAATGCGCCATATGGGCGATGCGCTCGTCGGCGCGGATGCGGTCGGTGACGTCCTCGTGGGTCGCGAGCCAGCCGCCGGCGGCGCCGGGCTGGTTCTTGATCTCGATCAGGCGGCCGTCGGCGGTTTCGACGATGGCGGTCTGGGTACGCCCGACATTGCTCAGGATGTCGTCGCAATAGGACGAGACGTCGCCGTGGAACGATCCGGTGTCGTGACGATGCTGGATGACGTCGCGGAACGCGGCGCCGGGCTTCACCACGTCAGGGGACAAGCCGTACATCTCGATGTAGCGCCGGTTGCAGACGATCAGCCGCTCGTCCTGATCGAACATCAGGAGTCCTTGTGTCATCGTGTTCATCGCGGTGTCGAGCCGCTGCTTCTCGAGCGAGAGCCGGCCCGTCATCTGACGGAAGATCAGGAATAGCGTGAGCACCAAGAGGCCGATCGACGCCACGGCGACGGTGACGAAGAATTTCGTCTGCGTGCGCCAGGTCGCGAGCGTCGCGTCCAGCGACTTGGTCGCGACCACGACCAGCGGCTCGCCGGCGAGCAGACGTGAGGCGACGATGCGGTCCTTGCCGTCGATCGGGCTTGCGAGCTGCATGGAGACGAAGGTGCGATCGAACACCGCCATCTGTTCCGGGCTGCCCTTGCGGAAATTCTGCCCGATCATGGCATCGACACGCGGCATGCGCGCGAGCAGCTGGCCGTTCTGATGGTGCATGGCGATCGAGGATTCCTCGCCCAGCCCGGTCGAGGCGAAGAACGACTCGAGTTGCTCGGGCGCGATCGCGCGCGAGACCAGCCCGAGGAACTCGCCGTGCGGACCTGAAACGCGCCGCGCGAACACGATCGCCGGCCCGGTGCCGAACCGGCCGGGCACGACCTCGATCTCTTCCTGCGAGGCGGGATCGTTCTTGAGGCGGTTGAAATAGCCGCGGTCGGCGACCGAGATATCGGGGACCGGCCAGCGCCGCGACGAGTTGATCAGCATGCCGCGGGAATCGAACAGATTGGCACCGGCCACGTCGGACCAGCCGCTGGCTTTTGCACGCAGCAGCTCGTGCATGGCCAGCGTGCCCATCTCGCTGCGGAACACATCGACGGAGGCGATGCCGCGGCTCTCGAGCTCGGCGATGATGCTCTTCTGCAGCACCGCGAAATCCTCGAACTCGCGGTCGAAATGGCGGGCCAGCAGGCGCACGGAGCTTTCGAGGTGGTCACGGCCGCTCTCGATCGCATTCTGCCGGAAGCGGTCGACGGTGAGCGCGGTGCCGACGGCCGTCGCGGCCATCAGCACGAAGCCGCCGGCGATCAACCATGTCAGCGGCGCCCCACGCCAACGGCGGAGCAACGCGCGTCCTCGCGCGCTCCATCGCATCGATGTGCCCATGCAGCCCTCCCGTGGGATGCAAGATGCGGCAAAACCGACAAGACCCGGTTACCAGTAAGGGTTAGCCAAATGTAAATCGGAGCGGAATCAGGAGGTTGGCTTCCTGAGCAAAGCAACCGCAGATCGAGACCCCGCATGGTGCCGCGACGGAAGCGTGTTCCCTCCTTCGCGAGGGGAGGAACGGAGAGAGCATCGTTGCGGCATCTACCGCTTGATCTCCCAGTTCAACGCTTCCGCGTTGCTCTTGGCGAACATCCTGGGCACGTCGAAGGTCCCCGTCTTGAGGTCGTAGCGGCAGCGCCAATTGGCGAGGCCCTTCACCGCGACGTTCTTCGGATGATTGTCCATTTCGCCTGACAGCGAGATCAGGAGATAGCGGTTGTTGGGCCAGTCGACACCGAGCCAGCGATAGGCATCCTCGGTGCCCTTCATCAGATTGGCCGAGATGTGGTAGTCGAGCTTCATGTTCTTGGTGTCGGGCCGGCTGTGGAAATAGGCCCAGGCGAGGTCGCTGAGCGACTGCTTCGTCGCGTTGACGAAGGCGCCGTTCTCGACATGGTAGAGAAACAGATCCTGCGAGCCCGAGCCGGTCTTCTGCATCCGCACCAGCCATTGCGAGTCGCTGGTGAAGCGGAAGCCGGCGCCATAGCCTTGCTCGGGCTTCAGCTCCGTCATCTGGTTGCCGCGCCGTGCCCAGACCTGCCATTTGACCTCGAAGAGGTCTTCACTGTCCTTCATGTACTGCTCGAGCCTGGTGGCGCCGTCGGGCGAGGTGAAGGCGAGGTCGGCATTGTCGGTGAGGACGAACCCCGGCGGCGGACCGGAGGCGGCGAGCGCAGGGGAGGCGGCGAGCATCAGGACCAGCGTCAGCCCAAATGACAGAGTTGGCGCGGCACGGGAAAATACGGTCACGGCAAAATTCCCTTGAAGAAATGCCGCGAGTGCGGCCTTGATCATTGGACACCCGCACCGTGGCGCCGGTTCATCCCTGATAGCGCCGGGACGGCGCTATCATCCCATCGACCGTCTTGCTGCCGCAGCCAAATCGGCGCAATTTGCCGGTCCCGGTCGATTTGCCAATTAAGGTTTTTCCGATGATTACCGCATCCAAGGCCTTCATTGCTTTCTGCCTGCTCGCGCTGGTCGGCACGGTGCTGGTGATCGGCCCGACCGAGCTGCGCCGCCTGCTGCCTGACGGAAGCAAGACCATGGTCGCCGCCAAGCCGGAAGCCAAGGTCGAACCCAGAGCCGAGGCCAAGGTCGAGCTCAAGCCTGAGCCGAAACCGGAACAGCCCAAAGCGGACCAGCCCAAGCTGGCCGCCGTGACGCCGCCTGCACCTGAACCTGCGCCAGCGGCGGTCCCGGCCGCCGAGCCCAAGCCCGAGTCCGCGTCCAAGGCGCCTCTACTGGCCGAGACCCAAAAGCTCGCCACGGCGCTGCCCGATCTCGCGCCGGTCAAGCCGCCGCCGGCGGTCGCCGACACCGGCCCCCGTTTCGACGTCGCCCGCGTCGACGATCACGGCGAGGCGGCGGTGATCGCGGGCCAGGCCGCGCCGGGTGCCAGGGTCGAGCTGCTGCGCGACGGCAAGCCGCTCGACAGTGCGATTGCCGACGCCTCGGGCCAGTTCGTGATGACCCCGCCGCAGCTTCCCGCCGGATCCTATGAGTTGACGCTGCGGGCCAAGGCGCCGGATGGCACGGTCACGCAGTCCGGCCGGACCATGCCGGTGACCATCGCCGAGGCGCCGCCGCCGCCCGCGCGCCCGGCGCCGGTTGCGAAGCAAGAGAACAGGCAAGAGCCGAAGCAGGCCGAGAAGGCGGATGACAAATCGGACGTCGTGGCCGCCCTGCCGTCGGCCTCGCCGCGTCTGGCGTCAGCTGCCCGGCCGAAACCCAGGGTCATGGCGCGCGCGCCCGCGGCGACCACGGTGGCCTCGGCCTCGCCGGCCGACGCGCTTCACGCCGCACCGGCGGAGGCCGGCGGCAGCCGGGTGATCTCCCGCGGCGACAGCCTGTGGACGCTCAGCCGGCTCGCCTATGGCGACGGCGCCCGCTACGCCGTGATCTTCAACGCCAACCGCGACAAGATCCACAATCCCAATCTGATCTATCCCGGCCAGACCTTCGTGATGCCGCAAAAGGCGGAGTGAGCGAGCGTCCCCGCGTCGTTCGTGCAGGGCATTTGAGAACGCCCCGCGACGCTTTGCCCTGCATCCCCCGGGAACAATTGGTTCCCTCGCGCGTCATTTGCCTGCGGCGCAGTGCGCGCTTGGAGGAGGCCGAATTGGTCAGGTCGGCGGTCATGTCGGGACGCATGGGACTGGCGCTGACCGGAGCGACCCTCCTGATTGCGGCCGTGCTGCTGCCCGAGAGAGCCGAGGCCCAGTTCGGTTTGCGCGGCGGTCCATTCGGCGTCGCGCGTTTCGCCGTCGGCCACGTGATCGGCATGTCGCGCCTGCGCCATTCCCGCACGGCGGTGCGGGGCGGCCGCTACCGCTCCGCTGCGCTGAGATCGCAAGATCCACGTCAAGACCCGCGCGGTGCCGAGCGCGGCCAGCTTGCCAACCCCTATGTTCTGCGCGCGGCGCTGACGGCGCAAGCCGCGCTTGCGGGCTGGCAGGGCGGCCGCCGCGCGCAAGGCTGGTGGCGTCATCCCGACGGCAGCTATGGCTGGGTCGGGCCGGTGTTCTGGCCGTTCGCGCATGACGACCTCACCAATGCTGTGATCTCGGGCGATGCGACCAGCCTCTCGCTCTACGGCTATGGCGACATCTATGCCGCGATCTTCGCGCCCTATGCGGCGACCGAGCTCGCGGCCTACACCGCGCCGCAGGGCAAACGCGCGCGCCGGATTCCATCGGCGCAGAACGTCTGCGATGCCAGCGAACCCGGCGGCTTCCCGGTGGATCGCATCGCCGCGGCCGTAGCGCCGAACGAATTGCAACGCACTGCGCTCGACGAACTCGTGACGGCCTGGAGCGAAGCCCGCGACAGCATCCGTGCCGCCTGCCCATCGCAAGTGCCCGAGACCGCGGCGGAGCGCCTCGGCCTCATGCGCGAGCGGCTCGAAGCCATGATCAAGGCCCTGGACGCGGTCGCACCGCCGCTGTCGAAGTTCACTAGCCTGCTCGACGACGATCAGAAGGCCCGGCTCAATGCCATCGCCGATCAGCGCCGCGCCGCGTTTGCGTCGATGCAGCGCAAGGATTCGAACAAAGGCGCGAACAAGGATCCGAGCAAGGATGCGCAGGCGGCCGCCGCCTGCAGCGCCGACGCCGATCCCCGCTATGACGAGAAGCTGCAGCGTCAATACGAGCAGCTGGTGCAGCAGCAATGGCCTGCGGGCGACATCGCTACCACGCTGCGCCTCGACGAGACCGCCCGCGCCCGCCTCGAGGTGCTGCAGGACACCACCCTGCGTACCATGGAAACGCTGAGCGCGTGCCCTACGGAGGCAGCCGCGACGCCGCAGGCCCGCCTCACCGCCGCGAAGGCGCGGCTGCAGACGATGCTTGCGGCCGTGAACGCCGTCACCGATGCGCTCGATGATTTCGAGGCTGATCTGAGCGATGAGCAGAAGGCGGGGTTCGAGGCGATCGGGCCGAAGCGCGGGGCGTGATCAGCCGCACGCCCAGTCGAACTTCATGTCCTTGAAGTCGAGCTGCGCGTTGCCGCCGCCGAAATTGTAGCCGCCGAAATATTCCTCGAACTCGATATAGAACGGGCTCATCTCCGGCACCTGCTGGCAGGGCCGCATGGTGCCGCCGAGATGGTCGCGGGCGTAATCCTTGGCCCAATCATGCAGGCGGTAGTTCTCGGTGGTCGGGACGCCGCCGGCAAAATAATAGTAGGACTGATAGTCGCTCGGCGGGTTGCGCGGGATATGCGGATCTTGCGGGGCCTTGCCGGCGTTGGGATCGGTCGCGCGCGGCATCAGGCCGATCGCGAGGGTTTCGGCCAGATCGGCACGCGGAGGGCGGGCGAACATCTTCTGCGCGAAGGGCGGGGCGGCCTCGAAGAAAGCGCAGGCGCCGCCGACATCGAGCCAGCGTGGCCGATCGGCCGTCGCCAGCGCAAGCGGCGCCGGCGGTGTCGCGAACGGGCCTTCGTATTCGGCTTTGGTCAGCAGCAGCGCGGCATATTCGTAGTCGAGAATGTCGGTCATGCGCGACAGGCGCGGATGCGAGGGCCGCGCCATGACCGCGTTCCGGACTTCAGGATCATCAGGCGCGCCGCCGTCATTGTGATCGGGCGGGGTGGCGAAGAACGACACTGCGACGATGTCCTCGCCATGCACGCGATAATCCTCCGGCAGCTTCAGCGTGAAGCCGTGCATCAGCGGATAGCCGGTGACGGGATCGAGCGGCCATTGCTCGCTCGAGATGCCCGGCGGCAACCCATAGACCCAGCCCTGGTCGCGCGCCCGGTTAGCGGGCCGGTCCAGCATCTGCAGATCATAAGCACGCGAAGGCAAGGCAAACGCCACGGACCGTCTCCATCCAGGTTCGAGCCTCGCCGTTGAGGCGAGGGTTAGTCGCGGGGAAGGGGGATGTGGTTCGGAGGATGACGGGATGATGCAGCTCCGCCGATGTTTTGGCCGATGTGTCAAAGAGCCTTGCAATCCGGCGTCTGGGCAATCCCGTAACTCATTGATCTTGCAGACCCCGCCTACTGTGCATGGGGTTGTTTTTCATGTTTTGCTTGAGGCCGTAGCCCGGATGGAGCGACGCGCAATCCGGGACTTCTGTCGATTGTGGCACTCCCCCGGATTTCGCGTCGCTCCATCCGGGCTACGATGCCGCTGCAGCCGCTATCCCCGCATCCGCACCGCGGCCGCGTCCACCACGTTGTCCGCCTCCTCGTGCCAGCTCAGGATCTCCATCGCCAGCACGGGGTGGTTGAAGCCCTTGAGCTGGAGATCGTCGAGCGGCTGCGCTTCGACCCAGGGCTCGACCATGCCGTAGACGCGGCGGCTCACCACGATCTGGTTGGGCTTGGCCTCGCCGCACAGGCGCGAGGCGAGGTTGGTGACGCTGCCGATCGCGGCATATTCCAGCCGCTGCTCGAAGCCGACCTGGCCGAGCGTGGCATAGCCGAGCGCGATGCCGATACCGAAGCCGAGGCTGTGTCCGCGGTTGCGCCAGCGCTCGGTGAGGGGACCGATGGTGTCGCGCATCTCCACCGCCATCTTCACGGCGCGCCTGGTGTGGTCCTCGAACTGGATCGGCGCGTTGAACAGGATCATCACGCCGTCGCCGGCATATTTGTCGAGCGTGCCCTCGTATTTGAAGATCAGCTCGCCGAGCGCTGCGTGATACTCGCGCAGCACGTTCATCGCCTCTTCCGGCTCGGTCGCCTCCGTGAACGCGGTGAAGCCGCGCAAATCGCAGAACACCACCGTCACCTCGCGGCGCTGGCTGGTGAGCAGTCCCTCGGGGCTGTCGGAGGAGGCGATCAGCTGCGCCACCTGCGGCGCCAGGAAGCGCTCGAGCTTGCGGATGCGCTCGATCTCGCCGAGCTGGGTCTGGACCCGCTCCTCCAGCGACTTGTTCCAGTCCTTCAGCTGCTCGGTTTGCCTCCGCAGCTGGTCGGCTTGCGCACGGACGGTCTCGTTCGCCGCCCCGAGCTCGCGGCCCTTGTGATCGACCTCGGTGAACAGGCGCGCATTGCGCATCGCCAGCACGGCCTGGTTGGCGAAGGTGCGCATCAGGCCGATGATGCTAGGTGCGAACTCGCCGCCGGCGCGGCGCAGCACCACAAGCGAGCCGAGCGTGCCCTGCTGGTCGACCAGCGGCACCACAAGCACCGAGTGGAAGCCGGCCGCGAGCGCGACCTCGCGCAGCGGCTGCTCGGCGGCCTGTTCGAGATCGGCCAGCGCGATCGGCTCGCCGCTCCCAGCGGCATCGCTCAGGATGTTCTCGCCGTCGTCGATGGTGACATGCGCGCCGTCGGCGGATTTGTCGATGCCGCCGGCCTCGACCAGGTTGAAGCGGCGCCGCTCGGCATCGAAGCCGTAGATCAGCACGGCATCGGCATGGGTGATCTCGATCGCGCGCGCGGCGATCGTCGACAGCACGGCGTTGAGATCGAGCGAGGCGGCGAGCGCGCGGCCGACCTCCTCCAGCACCTTCAGCTCGTTGATGGACTGCGCGAGGTCGCGCGTGCGCTCCTCGACCTTGGTCTCCAGGTTCGAATAGGTCTCCTGGATCTGGCCGGCCATCCGGTTGAACTGACCGGCGAGGTCCTCCAGCTCGTCCGAGGTGTGCACGTCGATGCGGTGACTGAAATCGCCTTCGCCGAGCAGTTGCGCGCCATCACGCAGCGCCGTGATCGGGATGATCATGCGGCGGGCGAGCAGCGTGCCGGCGAGGATCGCGACCATCAGGCCGATGCCGATCAGCAGCGCGATGCGCACCAGCTGGTCGCGGATCGGCATCAGGGCCTGCGTGGTCGGCTGCTCGAACAGCACGCTCCAGCCGAGCTTGGGCACGGTGCTCGCGGCGCTCATCACCGAATGCCCGTTGAAGTCGGTGCCCGTGCTGTCGCCCTCGTGGCCGGGCGCGATCGCGGCCGCGACCTGCGGCAGCTTCGACAGATCCTTGCCGACCTCGGGGCCCTTCGAGGACGTCGCCAGCACGCGGCCGCGCGGATCGACCACATAGGCGAAGGCGGCCTTGCCGACCTGCGCGTCGGACAGGAAGTCGGAGAGAAAGCCGAGATCGATCTCGGCCACGGTGACGCCGGCATTGAAGCCGGAATGCGCCACCGAGATCGACATCAACGGCGTGCCGCCGGCGAACCAGGCCGGCGCATAGCTGACGCCGCGGGCAACGGTCTCGGTAAAGCGGATGTCGCGGGAAAGGTCCGCGTTGCTGCCGGTCGTGGTCGACTGGCGCGAGACGCGCAGCACCTCGCGGCCTTCGCCATTGAGCTGGAACAGCTGGTTGACGACAGAGACCTGGTGCAGCAGCGACGCATAGTCGGCGCGGCGCTTCTCGAGCGTGTCCTGGCTCGCCCGCGTCACCCAGCTGATCTGGCGATCGAGCTCGGAGATCGACTGCTCGATGCGCCGGGCGGCGCTCTGCGCCTTGTCCTCCAGGCCGTCGGTCAGCTGTGTCTTGGTGGCGCGGTAGGAGATCCAGGTCTCCATCGCGCCGTTGACGGCGAGGACGAACACGACGAGGCCGACGAGGGAGACGACGTATTTGGCGAACAGGCCCCCGCGCAGAGATCGTGTCTTGTCGTTCGCTCCTGCCATCCCGATCCTCTCGCGCCGCCATCGACGCCGGCGCTACGGGCCGTAGGCCCTGCGGGGCCGTTCTATCACAATTTGGGCCAAAGGACCGCCGCGCGGCCGGGCCGACCGGCCGGATTGGTTACCCGCTGTGGACGCCGGGGGCAGACGGAAGGGGCTGAATTGTCGCAGCCTCATCCGTTCGGAGGAAGCCGGGGGCGGGCAGGCTGATGTAAGGGGATTGCCGTGGAGCCCAGCCCGCCAATCCGCCCATCACCGGTTAAAGAGTTGCCGCAGCACGTCGTTCATTGGCTGACTGTCCTGCTGCGCGACCGGCGGGTCGTCCATAGCGGGGGGCGCGGGCGAGGCCTGCGGCGCCGGTGTGGAGGGTGTCGCCGGCAGGCTGCGGCTGCGGCCACTGCCTGGCGCGGCGCCAGTGCTGCTTCCCGCGCCATTCGACAAGCCCTGCTGAATCAAATTGCCGATCGCCGCCCCCAGCGGCCCGCCGAGCAGATCATTCTGCCCCGGCTGCTGGGCCTGCGGATTGGCAGTGCCGGCGGGATTGCCGCCCGGCGCGGCGGCTCCGCCAAGACCAAGATTGCTACCGAGGCTGCCCAGGATATTGCCGAGCCCGGCGCCGTCGGGGCCGAACAGGCCCTTGCCCATCTCGCGCAGCTTGGCATAGGCGGCGTCCGGATTGTCCAGCATGCCGGCCATGTCGGGGTAGATCCGCGGCTGCGACCAGGCGCCCTGGATCATCACGGGAATGCCGAAGCCGACCGGTTCGTTGGCGCGGCCCTGGCCCTCGGTCGTCATCACCAGCTTCGGCTCGACGCGAAAGCCCATCATCTTGGTGTCGAGCGCGATGGTGCCGGCGCCGGTGACGCGCACCAGCGGACCGATCAGGTTGAGATCGGTCGTGACCGCCTGACCCTTGTCGATGCGGAACGAGGCCGAGAGCTGCGACAAATCCGTGCTCTGCTCCTGACCGGGGCTCTGGTTGGAGCTCTGGTTGGCTTGCCAGCCGGACAGCGTGCCCGATGTCAGCGAGCGGATCATCTGCGCGACATTGATGCCGCGAATGGCGCCGTCCTGGAAATTGACGAAGGCGGTGCCCTGCATGTTCGCCATCAGCGCGCGCTGGCTGGTGCCGGCGCTGCGCAGCGCGAGCTTGGCCTGCAGCTTGCCGTCGATGCGGTCGAATTCGGCAAGGCCCTGCAGCAGCGGCAGCGCGCGCACGCCGACGAGGTCGGAGTGCATGGCAAAGCTCGGCGCGCCCGTGGTCGCATCGAGGATCACTTCACCCGAGACCTGGCCGCCATAGGCGCCGAGATTGGCGGTGCCGGCCTTCAATACGCCGCCGGCGAGTTTGGCATCGAGCGCCAGCGGTGCGATGCGGGCATCGCCGATCACGGCCTCGTTCGCGGAGATCCTGATCTGGGCATCGACATAATTGAGCCCGGACACGTCGATTGGCGCATTGCTCCAGGGCTGCCCGGACGTCCCCTGCGGCGATTTCGCCAGCGGAACCGACAGCCGCTGGAAGTCGAGATCGACCTTCACCAGCGGCTTGCTCGCAATGTCGACCGACGCCCAGCCGTTGAAGGCGCCGTCGCCGAGCCTGCCATTCACGCCGTTGATCATCACGAGATCACCGTTCAGCCGCATCTCGGCATGGCCTGTGAGCTGGGACTTGAGCACATCGGGCATGTCGATGGCGAAATCCACCGGGATCGTCGGCCGGTCGGCCGGCGGCGCCGGCGTCGTCGCCTTGATGTCGAACTTGGTCGGGTGCTCGCCGACGCGCGCGGTGCCGGTGATGTTGACCTTGCGGTCGCGGCCCACGACCGCGTCCGCGTTGATGGCGCTGATGCGGCCCTCGACACGATCACGCACGCGCGTGAACGCGACTTCGCCGTCGGTGACCTTGACGCGGGCGATCGAGGCGCCGTTGGCATCGATCGCGAGCGGCTTCGACGCGCCTCCCGCATTTGGCAGGCGCTCACGCAGCAGCGGCTGGTAGAGCACGGGATGGGTGACGATGAGCTCGCTGATGTCGGGGCGGCCCGACCACACGCTGGAGAGCGACATGTCGGCCTGCACGCTGTCGATCGTCAGGCGCGTGATGCCGCTGCGATCCCGGGGGTCGGCAAGCGTGAGGTCGTTCAGGGTGACGTTCAGCGTCGGCCACAGGCTGATCTTCGTGGTGCCGTCGATCGACAGCCGATAGCCGGTCGCACTCTCGACGCGCGAGGCGATCGTCGAGCTCAGGAAGCCCGATGGGATCCCGATCACCAGCAGGAGCACGATCACGATGATGACGGCGGACAAAGCCGCGCCGGCGAATTTCACTACTCTCATCTCGACTTTCCAGCGACGGCCAATCGGCGTCGAATCCCGCGGATGACCGTCCTTTGCACCCGTCCTTTGCGCCGGAGTTTATCCCCGGACGGGAAGCGGCTCCAAGCGCGTAAAAATAGTCAGGGGGTGCTGCAAAGTTATGTGACTTATGACACACTTCCCCGGCGCGGTTTTACGCGATCCTGACGGTGATGATTTCAAGCGATTTGCCGAGACCACTGACAAGACACCTGACCTGGACGTTCACAAGGACATTGAAATGAGCAAGCAGGCCGAATTTGCGGTCATTCTGAAGATGAACGCGATGTTCGCGGATCTCGGTACAGACGAGCTCCAGCGGCTGTCCAATCTCTGCCACACCCAGCATCTGGGCAATGGCGAGGTGCTGTTCCAGAAGGGCGATCCCGGGGACGCGCTGTTCGGCGTGCGCCGCGGTCAGGTCCGCATCGAGACCGGCGCCTCCGACGGCAGCCGGCTCACGCTCAATTTCATGGGACCGGGCGACCTGTTCGGCGAAGTGGCCGTGCTCGACGGCCAGAACCGCACCGCGGATGCGACCGCGGGCGAGGCCAGTGAATTGTTCGTACTGCGGCGCGAAGATTTTCTCGCCTTCCTCGAACGTGAGCCGAAGGTTGCGATCAAAATCATCGCACTGCTGTGCCAGCGCATCCGCTGGCAAAGCGAGCGCATGGAAGAATCCATGCTGCAGCCGCTGCCGGTGCGCCTGGCGCGACGGCTTTGCGCGCTCGCCGCCGATTTCGGCTCCGAGGTGCACATCTCGCAGGAACAGCTCGGCGTCTTCGTCGGCGCCGCCCGCGAGAGCGTCAACCGTCAGCTCCAGGCCTGGCGCAAGGAAGCGATCTTGGATCTCCAGCGCGGCCGGATATTGCTGAGGAACATGACCAAGCTGACGGCGATCGCGCGGAACGAGTAGGGCTTTAACCGCTCGTCTTCCTCCAGTGCACGAGCGTGGCCTTTTGAATCCTATTCCGCCGCAGGATGCACGATGGTCTTCGGCGCCGGCCCCGCTTCTGCAGGGGCCGCTCCGTGATGCCCGGTGACCTCGGCGTCCTCGCTGTGCACGATCAGCCGCTTGGCGAAGCGCCAGATCAGGGCGCCGAAATCGTCCATCACCATGAACATCGCGGGCACGAACACCAGCGACAGGATGGTGGAGAAGATCAGGCCGCCGATCACCGCGAGCGCCATCGGCGAGCGGAACTCACCGCCGGCGCCGACCGCGAGCGCGCTCGGCATCATGCCCGCGGCCATCGCGATCGTGGTCATCACGATCGGGCGGGCGCGCTTCATGCCGGCGTCGATCATAGCCTCGTCGCGCGGCTTGCCGGCGTGAATGGCTTCGATCGCGAACTCCACCAGCATGATCGCGTTCTTGGTGACGATGCCCATCAGCATCAGGATGCCGATCCACACCGGCGTGGTGAGCTGCTTGCCGGTGAGGAGCAGAGCCGCGATGGCGCCGCCGATCGAGAGCGGCAGCGAGAACAGGATGGTGATCGGCTGCAGGAAGGTGCCGAACAGCAGCACCAGCACCGCGTAGACCATCATCAGGCCGGCCGTGATCGCGGTGGCGAAGCCGTCGGACAGCTCGTTCAGGCTCTCGGCGTCGCCGGAGGGCGAGACCTTCACGCCCTTTGGCCGGCTCTTCATCACCGGCAGGTCGTAGATCTTCTTGGTGGCGTCGCCGAGCGCGGCCGAGCCGACGAGATCGGCGGCGACCGTCGCCTGCCGCTCGCGGTCGTAGCGGTTGATGCTGGTCGGACCCTGGTCGAGCTTGACGTCGGCGATGACCGAGAGCGGCACGCCGCCCTTCTCGCCATGCTCGCCGAGCGGCACGCGGAGCTGCTCCAGCGTCTTCAGATTGCCGCGGGCGGCGTCCTCGAGCTGCACGCGGATCGGCACCAGGCGGTCGCCGACGTCGAATTTGGCGAGCGCGGGCCCGACATCGCCGATGGTGGCGACGCGGATGGTCTGCGACAGGCTTTCGGTCGAGACGCCGAGCCGCGCGGCGAGATCGGCGCGCGGCTCGACGCGCAACTCGGGCCGCTCCAGCGTGGTTTCCGAGATCACGTTGGAGATGGTCGGAATCCGCTTCATCTGCGTCGCGAGCTCGCTCGCGAAGTTGTTGACGATGTTGGCGTCGACGCCTGTCACGACCAGCGAGATGGCGCGCAGGCCGTTCTCGTCGAGGAACCAGAAGCGGATGTCGGGGATGTTCTCCAGTTCCTGGCTGATCGAGAACTCCAGCTCGCGCTGGGTGATGTCGCGGGCATCCTTGGGCGTGTAGTTGATGATCAGTGCGGCGCGCCGGACTTCCTGCGTACCCGGCGGGACGCGCCCGCCGTCGACGAAGATGCTCTTCACCTCGGGCCGTTTGCGCAGGCGCGCGACGATGTCCTCGGTGACCTTTTCGGTGTAGGCGAGCTGGGTGCCCGGCGGCAATTCGAGGGCCATCAGCGAACGCGCGCTGTCCTGCGCCGGCAGGAAGCCCTGCGGCAGCAGCGTGATGCTCCAGATCGAGGCGGCGAACACGCCGAAACCGATCAGCACCGTGATGAAATAGTGTCTCACCGACCAGGCGACGATGCGGTGATAGGACCGCAGGATGCGCCCGGGCGGCGGCTCCTCGTGATGGCCATGCTTGAGGAAGTAGGCGGCCAGCACCGGCGTGACGAAGCGCGCGGCGAGCAGTGAGAAGAACACCTGCACCGAGACGGTGATGCCGAACTGCTTGAAGAACTGTCCGGCGATGCCCGACATGAAGCTCGCGGGCGCGAAGATCGCGATGATGGTCAGCGAGATCGCGATCACGGCGAGGCCGATCTCGTCGGCGGCCTCGAGCGCGGCGCGATAGGGCGATTTGCCCATGTTCATGTGCCGGACGATGTTCTCGATCTCGACGATGGCGTCGTCGACCAGGATACCCGTCGACAACGTGATGGCGAGGAAGCTGACGAGGTTCAGCGAGAAGCCGAGCAGGTCCATCGCCCAGAACGCCGGGAAGATCGACAGCGGCAGCGAGATCGCGGCAATGATGGTGGCGCGCAGGTCCCGCAGGAACAACAGCACGATGACGACGGCGAGGATGGCGCCCTCGAACAGGGTCGAGATCGCCGCGTGGTAATTGCCGTTGGTGTATTCGACCGAGGTGTCGATCACCTTCAGGTCGACGTCGGGATAGGATGCCTTGAGCGCGTCGACGCGCTTCTGCACGGCCTCGGCCACCTTGACGTCGCTGGCGCCCTTGGAGCGCTTGATGCCGAGCGCGACGATCGGCTCGCCGTTGAAGCGGGCGAAGGTGCGGCGGTCCGCGATGGTGTCGGTGACGGTGCCGAGATCGTCGAGCCGGACCTCGCCGCCGCCGAACAGCGGGATCATGGTGCCGGCGAGGTCGCTCAGCGTCTTGGCGCCCGCGAGCGTGCGGATCGCCTGGTCGTTCTTGCCGATCTCGGCGCGGCCGCCGGCGACGTCGACATTGGTGCCGCGCAGGCTCTGGCTGACATTGACCGCGGTCAGCCCCATCGCCTGCAGGCGGTCGGGGTCGAGCGAGACGAGAATCTCGCGCTCGACACCGCCGATGCGCTCGACCTGCGCGACGCCGCGCACGCCTTGCAGCGCGCGCTTGACCACGTCGTCGACGAAGTACGAGAGCTGCTCCGGCGTCTTGCCGGGCGAGATCGCGGCGTAGGTGACGATCGGCAGGCCGATCACGTCGACGCGCTGGATCAGCGGCTCGGTGACGTTCTGCGGCAGGTTGGAGCGCACGCGCGTCACCGCGTCCTTGACGTCGTTCAGGGCGCGGTCGGTGTTGGTCTCCAGCGCAAACTGGATCGTGGTGACCGACACGCCGTCGGTGATCTGTGAGGTGATGTGCCGCACGCCTTCGACGCCGGAGACCGCGTCTTCGACCGTCTTGGTGACCTGGGATTCAAGCTCGGCGGGTGCCGCGCCGAATTGCGAGACCACGACCGAGATCACGGGAATGTCGGCCGACGGCAGCCGTGTCACCGCGAGCTTGGTGAAGGAGACCCAGCCGAGAATCAGCAGGATGATCGAGAAGACGACCGACGGCAGCGGATTGCGGATCGACCAAGCCGAGATATTGAGAGCCATCAGCGTACCCGCGTGCGATCGAGTTCATCGGCGAACATGGTCTTGATCTGGTCGCCGTCGTGGAGGGACGAACCGGCGTCGGCCACGACGATTTCGCCGACGTCGAGGCCTTCCAGAATTTCCGTTGCGCTGTCGGACGACAGTCCGACCCGCACCTTGCGCGTCTCGATCGTGTTGCCCTTGACGACCTGAATGGTGAGATGGTCGATCGCGGTCTTGGGGATCGAGACGCCGCAGCTTCGCTTGGCGTCGATCGAGGCGCGCGCGAACACGCCGACCTTCAGCGAGGGATTGTTGGTGACGCTGATGCGGACGCGGCCGAGCTGCGTGGCGCGGTCGATCTCGGGCGCGACCAGCCGGACCCGGCCGATCAGGTCGGGTGCGTCGTCGCGGCTGATGCGCACGGTGGCGCCGGAATTGAGCTTGGGCATGTGCACCGCCGGGACCTGGGCATCGAGCTCGATCTCGTTGTTGACGGCGATGCGGAACATCGGGCCGGCCTGCGGCGAGGTCGGCGCGCCGACGATGGTGCGGACTTCGGTGACGAGGCCCGGCGCAGGCGCCTTCAGCGAAATCGGACCTTGCGGGCCGGGTCGCTGCGGCTGGCCCGGGATCTGCGGCGGCGCGGTGAGGTGCGCCAGCTCCTGATTGTCGGCGACGATTGCGCCCTCGGTAACCAGGAGGTCGGTGACCTTGGAGCCTTCCTGGTCGGCGATGACCACGGCCTCGCGTCGCGGCACGAAGAATCCGGTCACGCGCACGAGATCGGAGAAGCAGGCATTGGTCGACTTCGTCACGATGACGAGCGCCTCGCTTTGCGTCTCCTTCGGCTCGGGGCGCTTGCGATGCTCGAACAGGTAATAGCCGACGCCGAGCGCGACCACGAACACCACGGTTCCGGCGGGCTTGAGATATTGGGAGAGATTCATCGCCGGATCATCCTGGCCGGGCTCACGGCCGTCCGCACGAGGCCCATGAAAAGCGTTTCCCTGAAACGAAGCGGCGTCCCGCAAGGCTGCGGGACGCGCGTTGGAAGCGAGACGTTACACCACATCACGACTTGTCACTGCAAAGGGATTACGTCGTGCTCACTTCGATGCGGTGGTCTTGTTTTCCATATTGACGACCTGCACGCGGCGGTTGGCCTCCGCCATCGGCTGGCTCGGGTCCTTCAGCTTGCTCTTGCCGTAGCCGACGGTGACGAGGTCGGTCGCGGAGATGCTGTACTTGTCGACGAGGTAGCGCTTGATCGCATCCGCGCGACGTTCCGACAGGTCCTGGTTGTAGGCTTCGCCGCCGGCGGCGTCGGTGTGGCCGGCAACCACGAAGGTCGAGCCCTTGAGGTCGGGGCTGGTCAGCGCGCGGCCGAGCGCCTGCACTGAGGGCATCGACTTGGCGCTGATATTGGCCGAGTTGTAGTCGAAGGTGATTTCGAGATCGATGTTCGGCTTGTCCTTGGCGACCGACGCGATTTCCTCGCGCTCGGTCGACGACAGCGAACGCGTCGAGCGGCCGCGCACGGACTGGATCAGCTTGGTCTCCGCCGCGTTCGGCGCGGGGTCGGCCTGCGGGGCGATCGAGAGGCCGCGGGTCAGGGGCTTCTTCTGCGCCGGCGCCAATGCGCGGACGATGTCGTCCTCGGTGACGTTCTTGCTGTTGCTTTCCTCGCCCGCGAAGGCGGACGAGGCCGGCAGCGATAGGGCTGCGCCAAGAGTTACAGCAAGAGTGATGACGGACAGGATCGCGGTAAGTCCCTTTGCAACCGATTTCATAACCAGTCCCTCCTGCGCGGCCAGTTCGCGCGGTTCGAAAATTTCAGCAATGAGCCCCCCTGAGAAGGCCGCCTGCGGCATCCGTTGGTTAGTCTTCCCTGGGCCACCAAGGGTTCGAGGCGACGCCTGCCTCAACTCAAAAAAATACTAGCGCACTCCGTAGCTTGCGAATTCCTGAACGATGTTCGGATCCATCGCCTTGGCATTGGCGATATCGAGCGCCCCTTCCTGGGCGGAGCCGTTGCGCTGCTTGGCGAGGCCGCGGCCGTAGAGCGAGGAGGTCAGGCGCGGATTGATCTTCAGAGCCGCATCGAAATCGGCGATGGCGTTCTTGACCGCGCCCGATTTGAGGTTGACGAGCCCGCGGCTGTCCAGCGCATCGACGAAGTTCGGCCGCAGCCGCAGCGCCTCGTTGCAATCCTTCAATGCGCCCTGGAGATCGCCGACCACGGTTCGGGTCCAGCAACGGTTGTTCAGCGCCTCGACATCCTTCGAATTGATCCGGAGCGTGTCGTCGAAATCCTTGATGGCGAGATTGTAGGCGCCCTTGCTGGCATAGACCTGGCCGCGCCGGTACAGCGCGTTCACGTCATCCGGATTGGCCGCAATCTTGGTGGTCAGGCTCTTGATCGTGGGATCGTCGGCCAGGGCCGCGGCACTCGGTCCGCTGTCCGTGCTCGGCGCCGGAGCGGTATCGATCGGTTTGACCGGCGGGGGCGGTGGCGGCGGGGGCAATGCAGCCTCGACCTGCGGCTTCGGCGTCGGGGCCGGCGGAGCTGGAGGTGCGGGGGCCGCGGCGGTGTCGGCCGGCTTCGGCGGCGGAGGCGGTGTCGGCGGGGCGGGCGGTGCCGGTGGCGGGTTGTTGGCGACGACCGGCGGCGGAGCGGGGGGCGCGGGCGACGCGCTCGGTGCCGGACGCGATCCGCCGGCTCCCGGACTGAACGAGAAATCCTCGGCCAATGAAGAGGATATCCACGGCACCTGCTCGCCGCGCGACGCCCTGGTGACGCCCATCTTGGTGCGGTTCAGCGTCTCCTCGGCCATCAGGTCGGGAACGCGGATTTCCTTCAGCAGCTCCTGGACGAACAGGCTGTGATCGCCGCCGGCGTCCGAGACCACCGACGCCAGCGCCGCCGAATACATCACCAGCGTGCCGTTCGGCGCGATGACCGGGGTCAGGCCGGCCGAGAAGCTGCGGAACCGGCGCTCGAACGGATTGCGCCTGGAGGCGTCGATCAGCGCGATCTTGACGCCGGCGCCGCGGGTGTTGAGCTCGCCGAGGACCGTCTCGAGGCTGAACCCGTCGCGGCGCACGTCGGATTCGGTCCAGATCTGCGCGTCGATCGGCAACATGTAGCTCTGGCGCGCCGACTGGATGCCGAAGCCGCTGAAGAACACCAGCGCCACCGAACCCGGCTTGACCTTGGCGTAGAGCTTGTCGAAGGCGCGGCGCATGCCGTCGCCGGTCAGATTCTCGCCGATCTCGACCGCAAAGCCGTCGCGCTTGAGCTCGTCGGCGACGTCGCGCGCATCGTTGATCGGTTCCTTCAGCGGGGCATCCGCGTCCGGATATTTGGCATTGCCGATGACCAGCGCAAAACGGTCACCGGCCGCAAGCGAGGGGGCAGTCGGGACGAGCGAGACGAGCAAGGGCAGAAGAAAAAAGAAGCGAATTTTCATAATCAGCGCGGTCCAGCCAAAAAGGCGCCGTTCCAGCTTGCGCCGCGGCGACCTTAACTTACGCTTCAGGCATTATCAAACCAGGGACGGGGGGCGTCAACCGCTTGGAGATACGGCGTTATCGCGACGATTGACCGCAACGCAAGGGTGCGCCGCAAGGGAATAAAAGGGTTTGTCATGGGCTGTGCTCGACGCGATCCTGTTGGCAGCACGTTAGGGCAACCAAGCCGATGAAAATGTGAGGGGTCTCACATTGAAGGGGCGCCTGCCGTTGCGCCGCGCGCAAGGTTTGACCTTTGCTGCGGACAATGGCTTGCTGCGCAGCATCGTCCCGTAAAGACGCCCTCAGAAAAGCAAAGCAAGAACCATGGGAAACGCCTACGAGATCTACGCCCTGCGCTATGCGACCATGTCGCCGCGCACCCCCAGCATGAACTTCCTGGCGCCCGATCCGCATGACAGCGCGGCGCAGGACCTCGACTATTTCGTCTGGCTGATCCGCGGGGGCGGCCGCGACATCCTGGTCGACACCGGCTTCAATGCCGAGGAGGCGAGCGCGCGGGCGCGCAAGCTGACGCTCAATCCGGTCGACGCGCTGGAGCGCTTTGGCGTCGCGGCGTCAAACATCCGCGACGTCATCGTGACGCATCTGCATTATGACCATGCCGGCAATCTCGATCGCTTTGCGAATGCGCGCTTCCATCTCCAGGAGCGCGAGATGGCCTATGCGACGGGACGCTGCATGTGCAACGGCCTGCTGCGACATCCGTTCTCGGTCGAGCACGTCACGCAGATGGTGCGCCATGTCTATGGCGAGCGCGTCACTTTCTATTCGGGCGACGGCGAGGTCGCGCCCGGCGTCACCGTGCACCGTGTCGGCGGCCATTCCGACGGCTTGCAGGTAGTCAAGGTCGAAACCGCGCGAGGACCGGTGGTGCTGGCGTCCGATGCCGCGCATTACTACGCCAATCTGCAGCGCCGCAGCCCGTTCCCGATCGTCTACAATGTCGGCGACATGGCGGTGGGTTGGGAGACGATCGAGCGCCTCGCCGGCCATCCCGATCGGTTCATTCCCGGCCACGACCCGATCGTGACCGAGATCTATCCGCGGGCCAGCGACAAGGTCGATGCCTGGGCGCTGCATTTGCCGCCGTCGCGGTCGTTTGCGAAATAGGAATTGTCATTCCGGGGCGCGCGTAGCGCGAACCCGGAATGACGAAAAAAAGCTAATACGCCTGCTTCGCGTCGGCCTCTTCGCTGGTTTGGATCAAATCGAGGCTCTGCTCGATCTTGCCGAGCAGCATCGACAGCTGTCTGCGCTCCTGCGCGGAGAGACAGGCGAGGATCTCGTCTTCACGCCGCAGCAATTGCGGGAACAGCTTCTCGTAGAGCGCGCGGCCCTTCGTCGTCAGTTGCAGGCGGAATTCGCGGCGGTCGGCTTCGTTCTCGACCCGCTCGATCAGGTCCTCATTGAGCAGCGTGGTCACCGCGCGGCTGATGGTGGATTTATGCGTGCGGGTGCATTGCGCGATGTACTGCGCGCTGCAGGCATCGTTGCGGAACCCGAGCGTGGCAATCACACGCCAGGCCGGGATGTCGAGGCCGTGCCGCTCCTGATATTCGACCGAGAGCGCGGAACTGACCTCGGCGGCGAGCCGGTTGAGGCGAAACGGCACGAACTTGAACAGATCGAGCCGGGCCTTTCGCCGCCCTGAGGCCTCATCGGCCTCGCGCGCCTTCACTGCAATATCGCCAGATGTCCTCGCCAAGGAGAGCGCTCCGAATTCCAGTTGACGGCCGGCCGGCTCCGGTCCAAAATAGTTGCACGTGAGACTATCTAGCAGATCGCTGCTCTCCTGACCATAGCCGAGGTTCGCGTATGGCGCAGGCCAATCCGCATCAAGCCAAAGCCCAGTTCGGCTATCGCCGCCATCCCGACCAGGACCGCGACGGCCAAGGCACCGCCGAGCATGCGGTCGTCATTGTCGGCGCCGGCCCGGTCGGGCTGTCGCTGGCGATCGATCTCGCCCAGCGCGGCCAGCGCGTCGTTCTTCTGGATGACGCCGACCGCATCGGCGAGGGCTCCCGTGCGATCTGCTTCTCGAAACGGTCGCTGGAATATTGGGACCGGCTCGGCGTCGGTGACCGCATGGTCGCCAAGGGCGTGGTGTGGAGCGTCGGCCGCATCTTTCATGGCGACTCGCAGCTTTATCAGTTCAACCTGCTGCCCGAAGACGGCCACAAGCGGCCTGCCTTCATCAACCTCCAGCAATATTACGCCGAGGCCTATCTGGTGGATCGCGTCAGCGATCTTCCGGAGATCGACCTGCGCTGGCGCAACAAGGTGACGGCGCTGGAGCAGCGCAACGATTCGGTGGCGCTGACGATCGAAACGCCGGAGGGCGCCTATCGTCTGCACGCGCAATATGTCGTCGCCTGCGACGGCGCGCGGTCCTCGCTGCGGCAGATGGTCGGCGCCGAATTCGCGGGCCAAGTGTTCGAGGATCAGTTCCTGATCGCCGACGTCAAGATGACGGCGGAATTCCCGACCGAGCGCTGGTTCTGGTTCGATCCGCCGTTCCATGCCGGCCGCTCCGCGCTGCTGCACCGGCAGCCCGACGACGTCTGGCGCATTGACCTCCAGCTCAATCGTTACGCTGATCCCGTGGTCGAGAAGAAGCCTGAGAACGTGCGGCCGCGGATCGCGCGCATGCTCGGTCACGACAAATTCGAGTTCGAATGGATCTCGCTCTATAAATTCCAGTGCCGGCGGATGGATCGTTTTATCCATGGCCGCGTGCTCTTCGCCGGAGATTCCGCGCATCAGGTCTCGCCGTTCGGTGCCCGCGGCGCCAATTCCGGGCTCGAGGACGCCGAAAATCTGTCCTGGAAGCTCGACCGTGTGCTGCGCGGCATTTCGCCCGCGCGCCTGCTCGAAAGCTACCATGCCGAGCGCAGCGTGGCGGCTGACGAGAACATCCGCGAATCCACCCGTTCGACCGATTTCATGGCGCCGAACTCGCATCAGGAAGCGCGGCTGCGCAAGGCGGTGCTGTCGCTCGCCAAGGAGACCGAGTTCGGCAAGCGCATGGTCAATGGCGGCCGGCTGTCGGTGCCGTGCAGCTACGATTCGCCGCTGTCGTCGCCGGATGCCGATGTGTGGGACGGCGGGCCGCCTCCCGGCTGCTCCATGCTCGACGCGCCGGTTGCCGAGCAGACCTACCTCACGGATGCCTTCCGCAAGGGCGGAACGGATTTCACCTTGCTCTCGTTCAGCAATGGCAGAGCGATTGATGTGCCCGATGGCGTCAAGACCATTCGTATCGGCGGCGAAGGCGGGCTTGCCGATCCCACGGGCCTTGTTGCAAAGCGCTATGACGCCGCGCCCGGCACCGCCTATCTGCTCAGGCCCGACGGCTATGTCGCCGCGCGCTTCCGTCATCCGACCGGCGAGGCGATTGCAGCGGCGTTGTCGCAGGCCCAGGGTCTCAATTGAGGTTTCGCATGCCGTTGTCCACCAGCTCCAATTTCGCGCGCCCCGACGATGCCTTTCGCGCCATCGTCGAAGCGCATCGCGGCCTCAGCGACGAGCAGAGCGCCGATTTCGATGCGGCGCTGGTGCTGATCCTCGCCAACCATATCGGCGACATCGACGTGCTGCGCGAGGCGATCGGGCTCGCGAAGCGCCGCATGATCGACGGCCAGCAGCAACAACAGCAGCAGCAATAACGCTGAGAACTCCAAGAACTCAAAGCAAAGCTCAAAGGACTGATGATGGCGAAGAACTTCGCATCCACCGGCGATCTCGCCGAAAAGAAGATCACCTTCTCCGAGATCGGCACCGATCTCTATGCTTTCACCGCCGAGGGCGATCCGAACACCGCCGTGATCGTCGGCGAGGACGGCTGCCTGGTGTTCGACGCGCAGGCGACGCCGGCGATGGCGAACAAGGTGATCGAGCGCGTCAAGGCCGTCACCGACAAGCCGATCAAATATGTCGTGCTGTCGCATTATCACGCCGTCCGCGTGCTCGGGGCCTCCGCCTATCACGCGCAAGGCATCGTCGCCTCGCAGGAGACCTATCGGCTGATCGAGGAGCGCGGCAAGCAGGATTGGGATTCCGAATATGGCCGCTTCCCGCGCCTGTTCCAGGATGCGCAGAGCATCCCCGGCCTGACCTGGCCGACGCTGACCTTCGAAGGCGAGATGTCGATCTATCTCGGCAAGCGCGAGGTGCGGCTGATGCAGTTGGGGGCCGGCCACACCTCGGGCGACATCGTCGCCTGGGTGCCGGATGCCGAAGTCATGTTCTCCGGCGACCTCATCGAATATCACTCGGCCTGCTATTGCGGCGATGCGCATCTACGCGAATGGCCGCTGACGCTGAACGAGATACGTAATTTCAATCCCAAGGCGATCGCGCCGGGGCGCGGCGACGCGCTGAAGGGCACCGCGACGGTACGCGAGGCCATTGCGATGACGCGCGACTTCGTCACCTCGCTCTATGGCGCCGCCGAAATCTCGGTCGCCAAGGGCCGCAGCTTGAAGGAATCGATGGCGGCGACGCGCGAGGTGATGGATCCGAAATTCCACAGCTTCGCCATCTACGAGCACTGCCTGCCGTTCAACGTGTCGCGCGCCTATGACGAGGCGTCGGGGATCGACGATCCCGTGATCTGGACCGACAAGCGCGACCAGGAGATGTGGGCGGCCCTGCAAGGAGGAGGATAGTCATGAACGTCAACACCTCGCCTGATCAGATCATCCGCAGCTCGGCCCAGGTGACGCCGGGCTACATGTCCGGCTTCGGCAATTCTTTCGAGACGGAAGCGCTGCCCGGCGCGCTGCCGATCGGGCGCAACTCGCCGCAACGCTGCGCCTACGGGCTCTATGCCGAGCAGCTCTCCGGCTCGCCCTTCACCGCGCCGCGCGGCACCAATGAGCGTTCCTGGCTCTACCGCATCCGTCCCTCCGTGAAGCATTCCGGCCGCTTCGAGAAGATCGATGCCGGCCTGTGGCGCTCGGCACCGTGCCATGAATATGATCTGCCGATCGCGCAGATGCGCTGGGATCCGACGCCGTTGCCGAAGGATGAGGTGACCTTCGTCCAGGGCGTGCAGACCATGACGACGGCGGGCGACGTCAACACGCAGGCCGGCATGGCGGCGCATGTCTATCTCATTACCAAATCGATGGTGGACCAGCACTTCTACAATGCCGACGGCGAGCTGATGTTCGTGCTGCAGCAGGGCAATCTTCGCCTCGTCACCGAATTCGGCCGCATCGACGCCGAGCCCGGCGAGATCGTGGTGATGCCGCGCGGCGTCAAGTTCCGCGTCGAGATTCCGAGCGGGCCGGCGCGCGGCTATCTCTGCGAGAATTACGGCGGCGCCTTCACGCTGCCGGAGCGCGGGCCGATCGGCGCCAATTGCCTCGCCAATGCCCGCGACTTCCTCACGCCCGTCGCGCATTACGAGGACAAGGACACGCCGACCGAGCTCTACGTGAAATGGGGTGGCGCGCTGTTCAAGACGCAGCTCGCGCATTCGCCGATCGACGTCGTCGCCTGGCACGGCAATTACGCGCCGTACAAATACGATTTGCGCACTTTCTCCCCTGTCGGCGCGATCGGCTTCGACCATCCCGATCCCTCGATCTTCACGGTGCTGACCTCGCCCTCGGAGACCGCGGGCACCGCGAATATCGACTTCGTCATCTTCCCCGAGCGCTGGATGGTGGCCGACAACACCTTCCGTCCGCCTTGGTATCACATGAACATCATGAGCGAGTTCATGGGCCTGATCTACGGCGTCTATGATGCCAAGCCGCAAGGCTTCGTGCCCGGCGGCATGAGCCTGCACAATTGCATGCTGCCGCACGGCCCCGATCGCGACGCCTTCGAGCATGCCAGCAATGGCGAGCTGAAACCGGTGAAGCTGACGGGGACCATGGCCTTCATGTTCGAGACGCGTTACCCGCAGCGGGTGACCGCGCATGCGGCGAATGCGTCCACGCTGCAGGATGACTACGCGGATTGCTGGAAGGGCCTGGAGAAGAAGTTCGATCCGAGCAAGCCGTAGCGTTCTTCCCCTCTCCTCTTGTGGGAGAGGGTGGCTCGCCGCCTGGCGGCGAGACGGGTGAGGGGTTCTCTCAGCGAGCGAACCTCTCATTTTTGAATACGCGGATAGAACCCCTCATCCGGCGCTTCGCGCCACCTTCTCCCGCAAGGGGAGAAGGAACAAAGAATCGGGCCAAACGTGACAACCCACCCCAACGACCCCAGCCTTCGCTCCTTCATCGAGGTCGATCCGTCCTCCGACTTCCCGATCCA
Source organism: Bradyrhizobium sp. T-12 (assembly GCF_058314695.1). NCBI lineage: Bacteria > Pseudomonadati > Pseudomonadota > Alphaproteobacteria > Hyphomicrobiales > Nitrobacteraceae > Bradyrhizobium > Bradyrhizobium sp. T-12. The sequence goes on from NZ_CM177756.1 coordinate 526,501, forward strand.
GAACCTGCCCTATGGCGTGTTCTCGACCTCTGCCAATCCGACGCCGCGGGTCGGCGTCGCGATCGGAAACTACGTGCTCGATCTCTGGGAGCTCGAGCAGGATTCCCGGCTCGACGTCGGTCCGCTCGGCGTGTTCTCCGGAGGCTCGCTCAATCCCTTCATGGCGCTGGGACCGAAGGTCTGGAGCAAGACCCGAGCGCGGCTCAGCGAATTGCTGCGTCACGATCATCCGGAGCTGCGCGACAACGAGGAGCTGCGCAAGCAGGCTCTGGTGCCGATGCGCGATGCCAAGCTCCACATGCCCTTCGCCGTCTCCGGTTACACCGACTTCTATTCCTCAAAGGAGCACGCCACCAATGTCGGCGTGATGTTCCGCGGCAAGGACAATGCGCTGCAGCCGAACTGGCTGCATATGCCGATCGCCTATAATGGCCGCGCCTCCACCGTCGTGGTGTCAGGCACCAACGTGAAGCGCCCGCGCGGGCAGCTGAAGCCGCCGAACGTCGAGGTGCCGAGCTTCGGGCCCTGCAAGCGGCTCGATTTCGAGCTCGAGATGGGCGTCGTGATCGGCCAGCCCTCGCCGATGGGCGGCATGCTCAGCGAGCAACAGGCCGAGGAGATGATCTTCGGCTTCGTGCTGCTCAACGACTGGAGTGCGCGCGACATCCAGCAATGGGAATATGTGCCGCTCGGCCCGTTCCTGGCCAAGGCGTTCGCGACCTCGATCAGCCCGTGGGTGGTGGCGCGCGAGGCGCTGGAGCCGTTCCGTCTGAAGGGACCGGAGCAACAGCCCGTGCCGCTCGATTACCTCAAACAGGCAAAACCGCAGAACTACGATGTCGAGCTCGACGTTGCCTTGCGCGCCGCCGGCGCCAACGCGCCCGCCAGCATCAGCCGCACCAATTTCAAATACATGTACTGGTCCTCGGTGCAGCAGCTGATGCACCACGCCTCCTCGGGCTGCGCCATGAATGTCGGCGATCTCCTCGGCAGCGGCACCATCTCCGGCCCGGAGAAGAACCAGCGCGGCAGCCTGCTCGAGATCAGCTGGAACGGCACCGAGCCGGTCGAGCTCCCCGGCGGCGCCAAGCGCTCCTTCCTGGAAGACGGCGACAGCCTCGTCATGCGCGGCTGGTGCCAGGGCAACGGCTACCGCATCGGCTTCGGCGAGGTCGAGGGGACGATTCTGGCGGCGGAGTGAGTTGCCCACCCTACGAGACCTATCGCTTCTCCGGCGGCACGTCTCGTATCCGCGCGCAATGCGCGGCGACATCCTCCACGCTGTACTTCAAGTGCACGCGCTTGTCGGACGGTGCCTGCTTGCTCGTGCAGACGCCCGGCCGCCATTCCTGCATGGGCCGGATCGGACGTGGCGCAAAGCCGCCGCCGCAGTTCGGGCAGACGTTGGACAGTTTGGTCTCGACGCAGTCCGCGCAGAAGGTGCATTCATAGGAGCAGATCCGCGCGTCCGTTGCGTTTGGCGGCAGGTCGCGGTCGCAATATTCGCAGTTCGGCCGAAGCTGGAGGGCCATGGCAAAATCTCCCGGATCGTCGGAGATCATCGCAGATCGCGCCCGCGGTGCGAATGACGTAGTTCCCTCGATTTCAGCCGGGCTCTAGCGATGATCCAGCGCCGCTAGCCGCCGGCCTTCCACGCCTTCGTCACCGCGCCGATCTCCGCACCTTCCGGCTCGCGCACCGCCGACGGCGTGCGCGAGAACCGCGGCGCCGGTGCCGGCTGCTTCACGCCATGGCGCTCGACGAAGACGTTGCGGGCGACCATGTGCGGATGCTTTGTCGCCTCCGACATGGTCAGCACCGGCGCGAAGCAGATGTCGGTGCCTTCCATGATCTTGCACCAGTCCTCGCGCGTCTTGCTCTTGAACACTGCCCTGAGCTTCTCCTTCAGCGCCGGCCAGGCCTTGCGGTCCATCTGCGCGTCGAAATCGGCGTCCGTCAGGCCGGCGTGCTCGCGCAGCAGGGCGTAGAACTGCGGCTCGATCGAGCCGATCGAGACGAAATGGCCGCAGGCGCATTCATAGACGCCGTAGAAATGCGCGCCGCCGTCCAGAAAATTCTGGTTGCGGCCTTCGGTCCAGCGGCCGAGCGTCGTCATGTCGAAGAAGAACGACATCAGCGAGGCCGCGCCGTCGCACATCGCGGCATCGACCACCTGCCCCTTGCCGGACTTTTGCGCCTCCAGCAGCGCTGCGAGCACGCCGACGACGAGATAGAGCGCGCCGCCGCCGAAATCGCCGACCAGGTTGAGCGGCGGCACCGGCGCTTCCTTCGTGCCGATCGCGGCAAGCGCGCCGGTGATGGAGATGTAGTTGATGTCGTGGCCGGCGGCATTCGCCAGGGGGCCTTCCTGGCCCCAGCCGGTCATGCGGCCATAGACCAGCTTGGGATTGCGCGCGAGCACGACATCAGGCCCGAGGCCGAGCCGCTCCATCACGCCGGGGCGAAAGCCTTCGACCAGCGCATCGGCACTCGCGAGCAGGTCGAGCACCTGCGCGATCGCCGCCTTGTCCTTGAGATCGAGCTCGATCACCTTGCGGCCGCGGCCCGCCACCGACTTCATGCTCTTCCTGGCGCCGACCCGGTCGAGCGTGACGACGTCGGCGCCCATGTCCGCCAGCATCATGCAGGCAAACGGGCCGGGTCCGATGCCGGCGAATTCGACGATGCGGAAGCCCGAGAGCGGGCCGGAGGCGCGGACGGTCGAGGTGGGGGCTGATTTGTCGAGCACGTTGTTGTTTCCTCGGGTCGCGGGCGAATGCCGGTGATCCGGCAATCGTCTCCGACATTTCTTCTGTGGAGCGAGTTAATCGGCCGATTAACTTTTCTCGCCTTCGCGCCGGCGAGGCAAGCGGTTTTCATGCCGCATGGCCAAAATAAAACGGCGCGCACCGAAGTGCGCGCCGCGGAAAATTTGTGTCGAGACGCTGGCTGCGGGATCAGCCCGCAGCAGAAACCGCGCGCTGCGCCATCACCTTGATGAGATTGGCGCGGTACTCCGCCGTGCCGTGGATGTCTGCCAGCAATCCGTTCGCCGAAATGCTGACGCTATCGATCGCCGACGGCGACCAGTTCGATTTCAGCGCCGCTTCGATCGCGGGCACGCGCATCACGCCGCTTTGCGAGGCGCCGGTGGCGGCCACCCGAACCTCGCCCGACTTGGTCTGCGCGACGAACACGCCTGTCAGCGCGAAGCGCGAGGCCGGATGCCGCATCTTCTCGTAGCCCGCCTTCGCCGGCACCGGGAACGACACGGCGGTGATGATCTCGCCGTCTTCGAGCGCCGTCGAGAACAGGCCCTGGAAGAAATCCTCCGCCGCGATCGACCGCTTGTTGGTCTTCACGGTGGCGCCGAGCGCGAGCAGCGCGGCGGGGAAGTCCGCGGCCGGATCGTTGTTGGCGATCGAGCCGCCGATCGTGCCGCGATAGCGCACGGCGGGGTCGCCCAGCACCGAAGTGAGATGGGCGATCGCAGGGATAGCCTTCTTCACATCGGCATTCGTCATGATGTCGTAATAGGTCGTGGCGGCCTTGATGGTCAAAGTGTCGCCCGACAATTCGACGCCCTGCAGCTCCTTGATCTTGCCGAGGTCGATGACGTCGGAGGGGCTGGCGAGGCGCTGCTTCATCACAGGCAGCAGCGTCTGGCCGCCGGCGAGGAATTTTGCTTCGCTGCTCTTGCCGAACAGGCTGACGGCCTCGTCGACCGAGGAGGCGCGATGATAGGTGGTCTGGTACATCTTTGATGCTCCCTCTTAAGCCGCGTGGATCGTGCGCCACACCCGGTCAGGGGTCGCGGGCATTTCCAGATTGTTCTTGCCGATGGCATCCGTGATCGCGTTGATCACGGCCGCTGACGCCCCGATCGCGCCGGCCTCACCGCAACCCTTGATGCCCAGGGGATTGCCCGGGCACAGCGTCGTGGTGTGGGAGAGGTTGAAGGAGGGCACATCGTCGGCGCGCGGCATGGCGTAGTCCATGAACGAGGCCGTGACCGGCTGGCCGCTGGCATCGTAGATCGCGTGCTCGAGCAGCGCTTGCCCGATGCCTTGAACGAGGCCGCCATGGACCTGGCCCTCGACGATCATCGGGTTGATCAGCCGGCCGAAATCGTCGGCGGCGACGAAGTTGACGAAGGAGGTCTTGCCGGTGCCGGGATCGACCTCGAGCTCGCAGATATAGGTGCCGGCCGGGAAGGTGAAGTTGGTCGGGTCGTAGAAGGCGCTTTCCTTCAGGCCCGGCTCCATCCCGTCAGGCAGATTGTGCGCGGTGTAGGCGGCGAGCGCGACCATCGGCAGGGCAATCGCCTTGTCGGTGCCTGTCACCTTGAACTCGCCGTTCTCGATGACGATGTCGGCCTCGGAAGCTTCCAGCGCATGCGCTGCAATCTTCTTGGCCTTCGATTCCATCTTCTCCATCGCCTTCAGGATCGCGGTGAGGCCGACGGCCGCCGAGCGCGAGCCATAGGTGCCCATGCCGAACTGCACCTTGTCGGTATCGCCATGGACGATCGAGACCTGGCTGATGGGAACGCCGAGGCGCTCGGCGACGAGCTGGCAGAACGTGGTCTCGTGACCCTGGCCGTGGCTATGCGAGCCCGTGAGGATCTCGATGGTGCCGACGGGATTGACGCGCACCTCGGCCGATTCCCACAGGCCGACGCCAGCGCCCAGGCTGCCGACCGCCTTCGACGGCGCGATGCCGCAGGCCTCGATGTAGCAGGACACGCCGATGCCGCGCAGCTTGCCTTGCGACTTGGCTTGCGCCTTGCGCGCGGCAAATCCTGCGTAGTCGATCGCCTTCATCGCGGCATCGAGCGAGGCGTTGAAGTCGCCAGTGTCATAGGCCATGATCACGGGCGTCTGGTGCGGGAACTGGGTGATGAAGTTGGTCCGCCGCAGCTCGGCCGGATCGACCTTGAGCTGCCGCGCCGCCGTCTCCATGAGACGTTCGACCAGGTAGCTCGCCTCGGGACGGCCGGCGCCACGATAGGCATCGACCGGCGTGGTGTTGGTGTAGACCCCGATTACCTCGGCATGGATCGCCGGGATGTTGTACTGGCCCGACAGCAGCGTCGCGTAGAGATAGGTCGGCACCGACGACGAGAACAGCGACATGTAGGCGCCGAAATTGGCGTAGGTCTTCACCTTGAAGCCGGTGATCTTGTTGTTGGCGTCGAACGCCATCTCGGCATGGGTCACGTGGTCGCGGCCATGCGCGTCGGTGAGGAAGGCCTCGGTGCGGTCGCCGGTCCATTTCACGGGACGACCGACCTTCTTGGAGGCCCACAGCGCCACCATCTCCTCGGGATAGATGAAGATCTTGGAGCCGAAGCCGCCGCCGACGTCAGGGGCGATCACCCGCAGCTTGTGCTCGGGTGCGATGTTGTAGAACGCCGACAGCACGAGGCGGGCGACGTGCGGGTTCTGCGACGTCGTATAGAGCGTGAAGTGCTCCTCCGCGGCGTCGTAATCGGCGATCGCCGCCCGCGGCTCCATCGCGTTGGGGGCGAGGCGGTTGTTGGTGACGTCGAGCTTGACCACATTGGCGGCCTTGGCGAAGGCGGCGTCGGTGGCGCCCTCGTCGCCGATCACCCAGTCATAAACCTGGTTGCCGGGCGCTTCGGGATGAAGCTGCGGTGCGCCCGATTTGATCGCGGCCTGGACGTCGGCGACTGCAGGGAGTTCTTCATAATCGACAACGACAGCTTCCGCGGCATCGCGCGCCTGATTCTTGCTTTCGGCGATCACGACCGCGACGGCTTGTCCGACGAAGCGCACCGTCTCCGGCGCCATCGCCGGCCAGGCACCCATCTTCATCGGGCTGCCGTCCTTGGAGGTGATGGCCCAGCCGCAGATGAGGTTGCCGACCTTGTCGTCGACGATCTGCTGGCCGGTAAGCACTGCGACCACGCCCGGCATCTTCAGTGCGGCGGACGAATCGATCTTCTTCACCCTGGCGTGGGCGTGCGGGCTGCGGATGAAATGGGCATGGGTCATGCCCGTCAACTTGATGTCGTCGACGTAACGGCCCTTGCCGGTGATGAAACGCTTGTCTTCCTTGCGCACGACGCGCGCGCCGATACCTTCAACACCCATGTCTGGTCCTCCCGACCGGAAATTTCATGGCTGCGCTCTCCTTCGAGAGCGGCAGCAGTGATTCTTTTCGAGGCGTGCCGCTTTACTCGGCCGCCTGCGAGACCTTCATGCGACCGGCTGCATCCAGCACGGCCTTGACGATGTTGTGGTAGCCGGTGCAGCGGCAGATATTGCCTTCCAGCTCGCTGCGGACGGTGGCCTCGTCGAGCTGGCCACCATGGCGATGCACGATGTCGATCGCCGACATGATCATGCCCGGCGTGCAATAGCCGCACTGCAGGCCATGATTGTCGCGGAAGGCGGCCTGCATCGGGTGCAGCTCGTCGCCCTTGGCGATGCCTTCGATGGTGGTGATGCTGGCGCCGTCGGCCTGGCCCGCCAGCATGGTGCAGGATTTCACGGCGCGGCCGTCCATGTGCACGACGCAGGCGCCACACTGGCTGGTATCGCAGCCGACATGGGTCCCCGTGAGGTTGAGGTGATCGCGCAGCAGATGGACCAGCAGCGTGCGGTCCTCGACGTCGACAGCAACGGCCTTGCCGTTCACCGTCAGTTTGACTGTAGACACGTGACGTCCTCCCAGAGTGATTTTGATTGGTTCTAATTAGAGACAGCGCAACGGAACTTTGCAACTGGCATTTTGGTGACCTCGCGTCATGGAAAGGTCATCGTGGCGGCCGTCGCGCGTTGCGCGATTCGATCAAGCTGCTCCGGGCCGTCGCCAACATGGGGCGCAGCCGCACGGGAAGGTCTGGAAAGTTCGGTGTCGCGCCTGCAGGCAACGTCGCAGCATCGACGCCGTGCATCGCCGCCGCTCGCGCGCGAGTTCAGCCCTGCCGCACGTGATTCTCCCCTTGGATGTCTTGTTCCTTAGGCTGAATAGGAGCACGCGCCCGCGGCTTTGTAATCGCGATCTTGGTAGTAGGTGATTGAGAGCTAAGTCATTGATTTTGCTGCGGGCGGGCCGGAGCGTTGCCGGCGCTCCCCCTCCTGCTTCCTTGGCGATTGATCGACGGCGGGTGCCGCCTTAGTCCGCGCTCAACGATCCCGAGATTCTGAAACGCTGCATTCCCGGCTGCCAATCGCTCGAGATGACCTCGCCCACGGAGATGACGGCAATTGTTGTGCTGAAGGTTGGTCCGGTGAAGGTGACGTTCAGCGGCAAGGTGACGCTGACCGATATCGATGCGCCGAGCGGCTACCACATCGTTGGCGAGGGCGCCGCCGATTTTGCCACGGGCGGTGCGAAGGTCGCCTTCGCGGAAGAAACACGGGACATCACCATCCTCCATGACGAAGCCGAGGCGCAGATTGGCGGCACGCTCGCACAGCTCGGCGCGCGATTGATCGGTTCGACGTCACGCAAACTTGACGCGAACGTCTTCGAAAACTTTGCGGCGGTGGTAGCGCCATCATCGTGACCTCCGCGCGATTGCGGCACGATGCTGCCTGAATTCGATGACGCGTTTCGAGCTGTAAAACAAGGGCAAGACGCGAGGCAGGACAACGAGATGGGCGACGAAATTCGCCAATGATTTGCACTACTACCTTCCGCCTATACTAAGCGCGAAACGTCGATGCTGTAATTTCGAACGATGGCTCGCAGACGAACTGCGCATCATGAGCGCAATGCGCTCAGGCGTCCAACGTGGCGTGCACAACAACATCGTGGAGGGAATACATGACCTTTGAAACGAAGGGGTTCTTGGCTGGCATCTCGATGGTTGCGATGCTCGCCGCCGTGACGTCAGGCGTTCGCGCCAACGACTCGCTGATCAAGGCGCAGTCCGACCAGAACCAGTGGGCCGTTGCCGGCCACGACTACGGCAATACGCGCTACAGCCCGCTCAAGCAGATCAACACGGAGAACGCCGGCAAGCTGACGCTGGCCTATTCGTTCTCGCTGGCATCGCTGCGCTCCAACGAATCCTCGCCGATCGTCGTCGGCAACACGCTGTACGTGTCGAGCTCGTGGGGCCCGAAATACGTTTACGCGCTCGATGCGGCGACCGGCGCGCGCAAGTGGACCTGGGAGCCGGAAATTCCCGAGGACGTGCTGCAATATGCCTGCTGCGACGTGAACAATCGCGGCGTCTCCTATGCGGATGGAAAGATCTTCGTCGGCCGTCTCGACGGCAAGCTGACGGCGCTCGATGCCGCGACCGGCAAGTCGCTGTGGACCACGAAGGTGGTCGACTACAAACAGGGCTCGGTCATCACCTCGCCTCCGCTGGTCGTGCGCGACAAGGTCATCACCGGCTTCGGCGGCGGCGAGTATGGCGTGCGCGGCTCGTTGCAGGCCTTCGACATCAACACCGGCAAGCAGCTGTGGCAGACCTTCACGGTTCCCAGCCCGGACGAGCCCGGCGGCGACACCTGGAAGGGCGATTCCGCCCAGCACGGCGGCGGTGCGGCCTGGCTGGTCGGCTCCTACGATCCCAAGACCGATACCGTCTATTGGGGCACCAGCAATCCCGGTCCGTGGAACACCGGCGTCCGCTCCACCGGCGACGGCAATTTCGGCAAGCTGACCAACCTCTACACGGCGTCGACGCTCGCGCTCGATCCCAACACGGGCAAGATCAAGTGGCACATCCAGACCACGCCGGCCGATGCCTGGGACTATGACGGCGTCAACGAGGCCGTGCTCGCGGATCTGAAGATCGGCGGCAGTACCGTTCCGGCGCTGATGAAGGCGGACCGCAACGGCTATTTCTTCGTCGCCAACCGTGAGACCGGCAAGGTGCTCTCGGCCGAGAAATACGTCTTCTCCAACTGGGCCAAGAAGTGGGACGTCGCCACGATGCGCGCGGTCGAGGATCCCGACAAGCGTCCCGGCCCGAACCATCCCGCCAAGGACATCTGCCCGAACCTCATCGGCGGCAAGAACTGGCAGCCGATGTCCTTCAATCCGCAGACCGGGCTCGTCTACATCCCCTCGAACAATGTCTGCATGGACTGGTCGGTCTCCGACGTCGCCTACAAACGCGGCGTGTTCTATCTCGGCGCCGAATTCCCGACCAAGGAAGGTCCCGGCGGCTTCCTCGGCGAGCTCGTGGCCTGGGATCCGATCGCCCAGAAGAAGGTCTGGTCGATCAAGGAAGACCTGCCGTTCAACGGCGGCACGCTGACCACCGGCGGCGGCCTCGTATTCGCCGGCAACATTCATGGCGACTTCCGCGCCATCGATGCCAAGTCCGGCAAGGTGCTGTGGAGCAAGAATCTCGGCTCCGGCATCGGCGCAGGTCCGGTGACCTACAGCGTCGACGGCAAGCAATACGTCGCCATCGTCGTCGGCCGCACGGCAGCATTGCCCGCGTTCCTGGGCGAGGTTGGAAAGAAGATGACGGCCGCAGCCCCCGAGGGCGGTTCGCTCTTCGTGTTCTCCGTCCAGTGACCACTCGCGCGCGTATCCCGAAGGAGACGGGATACGCGCGTGCTTTTCTCGACATCGCGCGGCGACGGCACCAGTCAGATCCTGTGCCGCAACGCCTGGTCCATCAATTCCCAACTGCCGGAGATGAGGATGCGTCCGATCAATCCAGCTAACGGCAAGAGCCGACATCACACCATCGCGGGACGGCTCGCATGGCTCGCCGCGTCTGCGGTGATCGCATCGACCGCATTGGCACATGCCGACGACACAAAACCGTTTCGCCTGTGCGCCGATCCGACCAATCTGCCGTTCTCGAGCGATAATCCGTCGCAGCCCGGCTTCTATGTCGAGATCGGCCAGGCGCTGGCGCAGGCGCTCGGCCAGCCCATCACTTACGACTGGTACAAATCCTATTTCGGCAAGCGCACCGTGCGGGTCACGTTGCTCGGCAAGCAATGCGACGCCATGATCGGCCTGCCGCGCTCCGAGGATTTCATGGGGCCCGCCGTCATCTTCTCCAATAGCTTCGCGAAGGAGGGCTATGCCCTGGTCGCCGCGAAGGGCCAGGCGATCGGCGGCGTGGACGACCTCAAAGGCAAGCGTGTCGCGGTCCAATACGCCAGCACGCCGCAAAACCTTCTCGCGACACGTGACGACGTCCAGAAGGTGACCGTGCTGTCGCCCGAGGAGGCCATGCAGGCGCTCGACCAGGGCAGGGCGGACGTCGCCTTCATCTGGGGGCCGGTCGCCGGCTGGCTGAACATGACGACCTACGGGGATCGCTATCAGATCCGGCTCACCGAAGGCGAAGGCCTGTCCTGGGATGCCGCGATCGGTTTTGCGAAGGGATCGACCGAGCTGCGCGACCGCGTCGACGCGATCCTGCCGACACTTCAGAAGACGATCGCCGATCTCGCGGTGAAATACGGCCTGCCGGCCGGACAGCCGGTCCGCTTCGGAACGGCCGAGGCGGTGCCGGCGGGGACCACGACCGGGACCGGACCGGGGCCCGCTTTGGCGCAAGTCGCAAACGTGGTGGCAACCGAGGCCAAGGGCGATGCGACGGCGCCGAATGCGGAGATCGCCGGTGCGGGCAAGGAGATCTTCAACGGAACCTGCGCGCATTGCCACGGCCCCGACGCCATTCAGAGCGAGCGGAAGATCGATCTGCGGCTGTTGCGTCACCGCTACGGCGACGACATGCGCGACACCTTCTGGAAGACCGTGCATGACGGGCGCCCCGCCAAGGGCATGCCGGCGTGGAAGGAGGTCTTCACCGACACCCAGTTCGACAGCATCTATTCCTTCCTGATGACGGTCCAGGTCGAATCGAATGACTGAACGCCCTTGACCGCACGCGATCGGGAAGATGTGGTAGCATCCACCTTGCATCTTCCCGGCGCCGGACCGGTCCAGGAGGGGTGCGCTGCTGCCGCTCGCGCGGTGGATCCTTTGGAAGGCGCCATGGCCAGCTTCCTGATCATCGACGATCATCCGCTGTTTCGCGAAGCGCTGGGCAATGCCGTGCGGCTGGCCTTGCCCGAGGCCCGCATCCTGGAGGCGATGTCGATCGAGGACGCGCTGGACATCCTGTCGGCCGAGCAGGGGATCGACCTCGCGCTGCTCGACCTGTCGCTGCCGGATGCGACCGGCTTCTCCGGTTTCCTCCGCTTGCGCGAAACTCACCCGCGCCTGCCGGTCGCCATCGTCTCGAGCGAGGAGGACCAGCACGTGGTCCGCGAAGCACTGGCGCTCGGCGCGGCCGGCTATCTGCCGAAGTCGACGTCGAAGCGCGAGCTGGCCCAGTCGATCGAGGGCGTGCTCTCCGGATCGGTCTCGGTGCCGCGGGATTTCGTGGCGACGCCGCAGCGGCGAAAAGCCGAGACCAGCAAGGCGCTCGAGGTCAAGCTGCGCGAGCTCACGCCGCAGCAAATTCGGGTCCTGGACCTGCTTCGGCGCGGCTATCCGAACCGGCAGATCGCGCAGGAGCTGCAACTCGCCGAATCCACGGTCAAGGCGCACATCACCGAGATCCTGCGCAAGCTAGGGCTATTCAGCCGCAACAAGGCGATCATCGAGATCGGCAAGATGGAGCTGCCCGACCCCAGGAACCGGCCCTATGCGCGGGCCGACCGCGGCAGGCCGCAATGATCCACCCCGCCATTGTTGACTTCGATCAAGCCGGCGCGCGCCGGCTGATACATTCTCAAAAGAGTTCGACATCCGGCAGATATTTGGAAATGGCTGACGCGTGATGCGATTTCTGATTGTCGAAGACCATCCGCTGTTCCGCGAGGCGCTCGAAGGCGCGTTGCAAATGGTGGCGCCCGAGGCCGAGATCCTGCAGGCGATGTCAGTCGACGGCGCGCTCGAGCAGCTGTCCGCGGGCGCCGAGCTCGATCTCCTCCTGCTCGATCTGTCGATGCCGGGCACGACCGGCCTCTCGGGCATCGTTCGCATCCGCAAGGCCTTCCCGAAGGTCCCCGTCGTCGTCGTGTCGGGACATCAGGATCCCAGAATCATCTCCGGCGCCTTGTCGCTCGGCGTCGCCGGTTACATTTTCAAATCCTCGTCCAAGCAGGAACTCGCCCAGTCGATCGGCGAGGCGCTGAAGGGGCTGGTCTGTCTTCCCGACGCCTATCGTGCCCTCCGGCCGCAACGTGCCCCAAGTCCCGCTCATGATCTGCTGAAGCGGCTGCATGATCTGACACCGCAGCAATTGCGGGTCCTCGAAATGCTCAAGCGCGGCCTTCAGAACAAGCAGATCGCCTTTGAGCTGAAGATTTCCGAGACCACCGTGAAGGTCCATGTCTCGGACATCCTGCGCAAGCTGAACGTCGTGAGCCGCACCAAGGCGATCGTCGAAATGTCCAAAATCGATTTTGCGACGCTGGCGAGCGACGGGGGCCGTGCCAAGCACGATCGTGCCCAGCCGGATCAGCCGTGACGCGAATGTCTTCCGGTCCTGTCGCGCCGATCGACGGCCGCTAGATCGGCAAGTAAGTCATGCCATTGGCGGAATGTAATTTAGTACCGCTACTGTGCATGGGGTTGTTTTTCGATATTTGGTTTGGCGCCCCGGCGCAGGGAGCTAGCTCAGCAGGAACGACAGCAGCGCGCGCATCTCGGCGGGCTTGACCGGCTTCTTCAACACTTCGAGGCCGGAGAGGCTCGCCTGCTTGGCGGCCTTCTCGGAATAGTCGGCGGTGATGATCATCGCGGGCACGTCGAGCTTCAGGTGCTCTCGGATATCGGCGATCGCCGACAATCCGCTTTCGCCGTGATCGAGATGAAGGTCGGCGATGACCGCGTCGGGTGCTCCGCCCAGCTCGCTGAGGCGCAGCAGCGCGTCCGCCGCCGATGGCGTGGTCGCGACGTCGCAGCCCCACCCTTCCAGCAGGGCGGCCATGGCCTCGGAGCCGGAGGGATCGTTCTCGACCAGCAGGATCTTGGCGCCTTCGAGGCCGCCATATTGGCGTTCACTGAGCTTGGTCTCGTGCACCTCGTCGCTGACCTCGGCGAGATCGGCCGGCTCGAGCTCGAGGACGAACGTCGAGCCCTTGCCGACCTGCGACGACAGCCGCACCTCGTGTCCGAGCACGGTCGCGAAGCGGCGGACGATGGACAGACCAAGCCCGAACCCGGCCTGGTCGGTGGCACTGGCTTCACCGCGCTGGAATTCGCGAAAGATGGCCTCTTGCTGCGTCTGCGCAATTCCCGGTCCGGTGTCGGAGACCTGGACGCAGATGCGGCCGTCTCGCCGCCTGCAACCCATTACGACGCCGCCGCTGCGCGTGTAGCGGATGGCATTGGCGAGCAGATTTTGCAGGATGCGCCGGAGCATCATCGCGTCCGACCACACCGCGAGCGGCGAGTTGCGGATGCGCAAGGACAGGCCCTGCCGCGCAGCGAGCGGCGCGAATTCGTTGTGAAGCTGCTCGAACAGCGGCGCCAGCGCGAGCGGACGCACTTCGGGTCTGAGCGCGCCGGCGTCGAGCTTGGCGATCTCCAGCAACGACCGCAACAGATCTTCCAGCGTCACCAGCGAGCGGTCGACCTGGTCGATCAGAAGGCCAGCCTGCTGTGCCTCCATCATCTCGGCTAACGCCGAGAGCGTCAGCCGCGCCGCGTTCAGCGGCTGCAGCAGATCGTGGGTGACCGAGATCAGGACGGACGATTTGAGCGAGCTTGCGGCCTCGGCCTGCTGCTTGGCGCGATACAGGCCCTCATTGGCGCGTTCGATCGAATGCAGTGCCTCGCGCAACTGGGTGGTCCGGTCCCGGACCTGGCGGTCGAGCGCGATGGCCGTCTCGAACAGCGAGAAGGCGTTGAGCTGCTGGTCCATCGAGCGCTCGACGCGGGACATCAGCGCCGCATTGATCTTCCTCAGCTTCGCGGTTTCCCGCTGCAGCTGCTCGACCGTGTCTGGCTCCTGCAATAGCTCGGTCACGAGGGACGCCTGCCGATGGCGACGCCCGTGAACGTCTGATTCACGTGCATCGATCCGAACTGCTCGCCATAGGTATGAAAACCGACGACGCGATTCTGGCGGTAGAGCTCGGACATGTCGCGGGCGAGCTGGTGCTGTTCGGCATCGAGCCGGCGCAGCAGGCATTCGAAGCCGATATAGAGCGAGACCTCGCCGATCTGGTCGCGCGTTTCCGCAAAGGCCTCGCGTGTCGTGCCGACCAGGCTGCGCGATGTCGCGGCGGTCAGCACCATGCCTTCGTCGATCGCGCAGAAGAAGTGCAGCGACCCGTCGGGTTCGACGCGCTGGATCGACCGGGCGTAGTAGGAGCCGCCGACGCGGACCAGGACGGGATGCGAGGCGAACGAGAACGGGTCGAGCTTGGCATCCATGATCCCGACGACGCGGGAATATTCCTGCGCCGCGGGCTCGGCGTTCAGCTCCCTGACGGTTCGATTCTCGATGTCCGCCTCGGTGACCACCATCTTCTGGGGCCGCGGTTCGAAATTATCGCATTTGAAGACCCGGAACGGCAGCGACGTGCTCAGGAGGATCAGGAGGGCGGCGTTGGTGTGCGCCTTGCCGTCGAGAAACACAAAGGTCCGCTCGAAGCGCATGCCGTCGCCCGCAGAACCCCCGACGATGGGAATGTCGTCCAGCGAGGCATAGATCGCGGACATCACCGCTTCTTCCCGGCCGCACAGGCCGTCGATCAGGACCAGGCCGAACGAATTTCCGCGCTCGACCTCGGGGGATGCCCGCAGCAGCTCCTGCCGGGCCTCGGCGCTGATCCTGCGGCCGTCCTCGACGTGAAAACCATCGAGATTGAGAATGGGCCGCACCACGGCCGCAAAATCGGTGCGACTGAAGGCGAGCGCGACGACGCTGTTCTCGTCCCAGCCGTCGGGCGCCAGCTCGCCGGCGGTGGTGCAACCGCAGACCGGGATCCCGTCAAATTGCCGGCTGATCTCCGCGATGAATTGGTGCGGATCGTAGCTCGGGGAGACGAAGAGCAGGAGCAGCGCCAGCTCATCGGATGGGAGCTGAGCGGCGAGGTCGGCAACGGCTTGCTCGACGCCCGCGGCCTTCGACTTCGCGACGGCAACGCCAGACGCACCGCCAAACCGAAAGTCGGTTTGCCCCACTCCGTTTCTCCCTCAAGGACCCGCTCGGTCTGATGCCGTGCCTGACAAGTGCCCAGAGAGTATGGCCTTTTTCGCCTGGTCGCAACATGGCGGCGAGAATCGCGGAACGTGCGTTCCGCGCGCCAGGCGGCCCTCGGCCACGAATTTACCGCCCCTTGACGATTGTGCCCTAATTTTCATCGCGGGTCCGGGAGGGGCTGCTCCCGGGCAGCGTTGCACGTGCAAGAACTGATCTTTGGGGGTGGGAATGTCCGGGCGTACCGCGTCGTCGTCTAAGCGCACACTGTTTCCCACCCTGAGGTTCCGCGCCAAGATCATCCTGGGCTTTGCGGTCGTGCTCGCCATCTCGGCGGTGAGCCTCGCCTTCGCCTATTTCGGCTTCGAGCGTGTGTCGGAAGGCGTAGGATCCTACCGCAGCAGCGTCTCGGAGGCCGATCTCGCCCGCAATATCGATCGCGAGCTGCTCGGCTATCGTTCGGCCGCGCGTTATTTCGTGGTGACCGGCAAGGAAGACGACGCCAAGGCGGCGCTGGACGCCGAAGCCAGCCTGAAGAGCGCGATCGATCAGGCGATCCAGAACGCGAAGAACCCGGCCCGGCTCGAAAGCCTCAACAAGCTGGCGAAGGAATTTTCCAACTTCTCGGCGACCTTCGCCAAGATCTTGCAAGCCAAGCGCGACAGCGCGCTGCTGGTCCAGAACCAGCTCCAGCGCAACGCCAATCTGCTGAAATACAAGCTCGACGACATCGGTAACAACGCCTCCGACTCCGAGGCGCAGGCGATCGAATTCGGCACCAAGCAGGTCAACGCCCAATTCCAGACCGCGAGTGGAGCCGCGGGCAACTTCATCCTCAACTCGGACCAGGCCGTCGGCGCAAGTGCGATGGCGCGGCTGAAATTCGTCGAGAACTCGCTCGGCGCGGTCTATTCCATGGACGACAAGATCGTCACCGGCCTGAAAGAGGCCAAGGCTCTGCTCGGCGCCTATCGCGATGCGCTGGAAAAGCTGATCGCGAAAGCGAAATTGGTCGACGAGCTCGTCACCGAGATGAGCGGCTCGGCCGGTGCGATTCTGCAGGGCGCGACCGCCATGAAGGCGGATCTCGTCGCCGAACAGCAACGGCTGGACCAGGAGTCGGAAGCGACCATCGGACGGACCGAGCATCTGGTTCTGATCCTCGCCATCGGCGGCACGCTGCTCGGCGCGGTTCTCGCCTTCCTGCTCGGCACCGGCATCTCGCGCCCGATGATCGCGATGTGCAAGGCGATGCGCGAGCTCGCCTCGGGCAATTTCGACGTGGTGCTGCCGGGTCTCGGCCGCAAGGACGAGATCGGCGAGATGGCCGGTGCGGTCGAGGAGTTCAAGGTTCAGGCTGTCGCCAAGGCCGAGCGCGATGCCGCGGCCAGCGAAGTGCAGAACCGCGAGCAGGCCGCAAGCCGCCGTGCCGAGCTGATCCGCTTTGCCGATGATTTCGAGAGCGCGGTCGGCGCGATCGTGTCCAACGTCTCGGCCTCGGCCGTGCAGCTGGAATCGGCCGCGTCAACGCTGACCCGGACCGCCGAGACCACCCAGAGCCTGTCGAGCCAGGTCGCGGACGTCTCCGAGCAGGCCTCCTCCAACATGCAGTCGGTCGCCACCGCGACGGAAGAGCTGTCGGCCTCGGTCGAGGAGATCGGTCGCCAAGTCCGCGATTCCAGCCGTATTGCGGAAGCTGCCGTGGTGCAGGCCAAGGAGACCGACGGCCGCATCGGAAAACTCTCGCATGCGGCGCAGCAGATCGGTGAGGTGGTCAAGCTGATCACGGCGATCGCCGAGCAGACCAACCTTCTGGCGCTCAATGCCACCATCGAGGCGGCGCGCGCCGGCGAAGCCGGACGTGGCTTTGCGGTGGTTGCGAGCGAAGTGAAATCGCTGGCGAGCCAGACCGCGAAGGCGACGGACGAAATCTCTTCGCACATCGCGGGGATGCAGGGCGCAACGGCGGAATCGGTTGCCGCGATCAAGGAGATCGGAGCGACCATCGGCCAGATCTCCTCGATCTCGACCTCGATTGCCAGCGCCGTCGAGCAGCAGGGCGCGGCGACGCAGGAGATCGCGCGCAGCGTCCAGACCGTGGCACAGGGCACCCAGACTGCGGCCACCGACATCGGCCAGGTCAACCGCGGCGCCGCCGAGACCGGCTCGGCCTCGGAGGAGGTGCTGCACTCGGCCAAGACGCTGTCATCCGAAAGCACCCGCCTGCGCGCCGAGCTCGATCGCTTCATGGGCAATATCCGGGCAGCGTAAGGCGCGCTGTTGCGTCATATCCAACTGTCGTCCCCGCGCACGCGGGGACCCATAACCACAGGGAGCGGCTAAGGAGCGAGCGGGTAACTCCGAGTCTTCGCCACACTTCTCCCTGTGGCTATGGGTCCCGGATCTGCGCTTCGCTTGTCCGGGACGACAGCGGAGATTGGCGCGCGGATCAATTGTAACGCCGCGGGAAAGCGGACCTTAACAACTCCTCTGCGTCACCTAACCGCCAGCCAGGCGTCGCAAATTTACCACAGCTTATCCTTTGCCGATTACCGTGCGGACGAGTCAGAGAGCGGGCTGCTCTTTCGGCTGCGCCTGGTTTTCCGCGAATGGAATGGGGTGGGGGAATGTCGGTCAAGTCGAAGTCGAACCAATCGAAGCTGCCAACTTTGCGGTTTCGCGCAAAAATCATCCTCGGCTTCGTGGCGGTGCTGGCCATCCTCGCCGTCAGCATGGCCTTCGCCTATTTCGGCTTCGAGCGGATTGCCGGCGCCGTGGCCTCCTATCGCACCAGCGTCTCGGAAGCCGACCTCGCGCGGACGGTCGACCGCGAACTGATCGCCTATCAAGGACTGGCCCGCGCCTACACCCTGACGGGGGCCGCGGATGACGAGACCGCAGCCAAGGCTGCCGAGGAAAATCTGAAGAGCGCGATCGCCAAGTCGATGTCCGCCACGACCGGCGCCGCCCGACGCGAGGAGGTCGGCAAGCTCGAGGCCGAGTTCCAGCGCTTCACCAAGGTGTTCGGGGAAATCATCACGCTGACGCGTGAGAACAACAAGATCGCGGCCGATGAGCTCAACAGCGTCGGCAACAAGATCCGGTTCAAGTTCGACGATCTCGCCGATACGGCCGCGCTGGCGGGGCTGGCCTCAGTCCAGACCACGGCCAAGGACATCACCTCGCAATATCTGGCGGTCTCCACCTCGGTCAGCGCCTTCGTCGCCAAGCCGGAGCCGAAGACCGCCGATGGCGTGATCGCCCGCGTCAAATTCCTGGAGACCCTGCTGGTCTCGATCTATGCCAACGACCAGAAGATCACCGACCGCGTCACCGAGATCGGTAATCTGCTGAAGCAGTACCGTTCCTCCTTCACGAAGCTGTCGGAGAATGTGAAGATCATCGTCAAGCTGAACGGCGAGATGACCAAGACGGCGGCGGGCATCCTCAAGCTCTCCGGCGAACTGCGGTCGGACCTGACGGCCGATCAGCAGCGCATCGAAGCGAGCGCCAATGCGACGATCGTGGATACCGAGCGACTCATGGTGATGCTGGCGCTCGGCGGCCTCGCCATCGGCGCGGTGCTTGCCCTGATGCTCGGCAACGGCATCTCGCGTCCGATGATCGCGATGTGCAAGGCGATGCGGGAGCTCGCCTCGGGCAATTTCGACGTCGTGCTGCCGGGTCTCGGCCGCAAGGACGAGATCGGCGAGATGGCCGGCGCGGTCGAGGAGTTCAAGGTTCAGGCTGTCGCCAAGGCCGAGCGCGATGCCGCGGCCAGCGAAGTGCAGAACCGTGAGCAGGCCGCAAGCCGCCGCGCCGAGCTGATCCGCTTTGCCGATGATTTCGAGAGCGCGGTCGGCGCCATCGTGTCCAACGTCTCGGCCTCGGCCGTGCAGCTGGAATCGGCCGCGTCAACGCTGACCCGGACCGCCGAGACCACCCAGAGCCTGTCGAGCCAGGTCGCGGGCGTCTCCGAGCAGGCCTCCTCCAACATGCAGTCGGTCGCCACCGCGACGGAAGAGCTGTCGGCCTCGGTCGAGGAGATTGGTCGCCAGGTCCGCGATTCCAGCCGCATTGCGGAAGCTGCCGTGGTGCAGGCCAAGGAGACCGACGGTCGCATTGGAAAACTCTCGCATGCGGCGCAGCAGATCGGCGAGGTCGTCAAGCTGATCACGGCGATCGCCGAGCAGACCAACCTTCTGGCGCTCAATGCCACCATCGAGGCGGCGCGCGCCGGTGAGGCCGGCCGCGGCTTCGCGGTGGTCGCGAGCGAAGTGAAGTCGCTGGCGAGCCAGACCGCGAAGGCGACGGATGAAATCTCCTCGCACATCACGGGCATGCAGGGCGCCACCGCCGAATCGGTTGCCGCGATCAAGGAGATCGGAGCGACCATCGGCCAGATCTCGTCGATCTCGACCTCGATCGCCAGTGCCGTCGAGCAGCAGGGCGCGGCGACGCAGGAGATCGCGCGCAGCGTCCAGACCGTGGCACAGGGCACCCAGACCGCGGCCACCGACATCGGCCAGGTCAACCGCGGCGCCGCCGAGACCGGCTCGGCCTCGGAGGAGGTGCTGCACTCGGCCAAGACGCTGTCATCCGAAAGCACCCGTCTGCGCGCCGAGCTCGATCGCTTCATGGGGAATATCCGCGCGGCGTAGGCCTCGCTGTCGCTTCACCCTCGGTTGTCGTCCCCGCGAAAGCGGGGACCCATAACCACAGGGAGTGGTTATAGAGCGAGGGGGTAACTCCGAGTCTCCGCCAAGCCGCGTCCTGTGG
This sequence comes from Bradyrhizobium sp. T-12, assembly GCF_058314695.1. Lineage (NCBI taxonomy): Bacteria > Pseudomonadati > Pseudomonadota > Alphaproteobacteria > Hyphomicrobiales > Nitrobacteraceae > Bradyrhizobium > Bradyrhizobium sp. T-12. Next base: position 546,401 of record NZ_CM177756.1, read on the forward strand.
GTATGGGTCCCTGTGTATCGAAATCCTGTCATGGTGGAGTGGGCGGGAAGCCGTTGGGTCCTTGGCGCTTGACGCCGTGAGCCGGCTCGGTCTCCCGCCCGTTCCATTTATCAACCTGAACAGTTGCACGAGGCTGCGCCAACAGACCTCGCATCACAGGGACAGGCACCATGATCATACGCCCTCGTTACGTCGGAATCGACGTCTCCAAACGATATCTCGATATCTTCGATGAGAGCCTGGGCGTGCCGGAGCGCATCGCCAACGCGCCGCAGGCCATCACACAGATCGCGGCGCGTTGGCGATGCGATGTGCTGGTCGTCTTTGAAGCCACGGGCGTCTATGACCTTGAGCTTCGTGAGGCGCTCAGCCAGGCCGGCATCCGCTTTGCCCGGATCAACCCGGCCCGGGCCCGGGACTTTGCGCGCGCCAGCGGCCAGCTCGCCAAGACCGACCCGATCGATGCCCGGATGCTGGCGAGCTTTGCCCGGGCCATGCAGCCTGCCGCTGAGCAGGCTGCCAATCCTGCCCGCAATGCCCTGGCGGGGCTTGCAAAACGGCGGGATCAACTGGTTCTCATGCGTGCCCAGGAGAAGAACAGGCGCAGCGAGGCCGAGGACCGCGCCATGGCCGATCGCATCGGTCGGCTCATTGAAGTCCTCGACAATGAGATCGCCGCAATCGAGGCCGATATTAGCGCACTGATCAAGACTGAGCCGGAGGTCTCCGATGATGCGCAGTTGATGCGGTCACTTCCCGGCGTGGGCCCCGTAACCTGCATGCAGCTGATCGCGCAGATGCCGGAACTCGGAAAAGTGGGACCGAAGCAGGTGGCCGCGCTCGCCGGCCTGGCTCCCTTCAACGTCGACAGCGGCGCTTACCGCGGCAAGCGGAAGATCGTCGGGGGCCGAAAGCGCGTCCGCGATGCCCTCTACATGGCCGCTCTCAATGCGGTCCGCCGGGCCGATCCATTCAAGGCCTTCTACGCTCGACTGCGACAGGCCGGTAAACCTGCCAAGCTCGCTCTCATTGCCGTTGCCAGGAAGCTGTTGACGGTCCTCAACGCCATCATCCGCGATCGAAAGCCGTACCTGTACACTAGGCCAACATAACAGTTGCCGGATCTTCGCTGCGCTCGTCCGGGACGACAGCGGAGTTAAGAGCGCCGTCTGAGACTCACTCCCTCCCGAACGCCCGCTTCAGCTCGACCTTCGCCTTTTCCAGCCGCGCGCGCTGTGTTTTCGGCAAGGTCTTGCCGGCGCGGTTGATGTAGAAGGTCAGCATCGACAGCGCCGAACGATAGGCGCCGGTCTTGCGTCGTGAGCTGTGCTCGGCCGATCGCTTCAGTGACGTCGCGATCTTCTTCGGGCTGGTCAGCTTGAACACGCCCTGCTTGAGGTCGAGTGCGTCGCTCTCTTTGGTCACACGCTGCGACCAGCGCTTTGGCGTTGCGCGTTTGGCGTTCTTGCGCGTGGTCGTGCTGCGCCGCGTGCTTGTCTTCCGGCGGCTGGATTTGCGGGCGCCGCTGTTTCGCGAATGTGTCGTCTTTCTGACATGAGCCATGCGTCAACTCCTTGCGGCTCCATCGGAAACGGCCGGTGCTGGCGGCCGTTCCTGCGGGAACCCGGCCTCGCCGCGGACGTTGTCGCAGGTGGCAGGCGGAATGCCGCACCCCAATGATCGGATCGACCCCGTTCACGTCCTGTGAATCGGGGCCGCTTCTATTGATCGAACGCAACAGCCCGATGGAATTGCAGCAAAGCCCAGCGCGGAACTATGCATCTGGGGTCTCGGCGGCCGCGACCGACCGCATCGTCGAGACCAGTATTCCGGCGCGGCTCGACGCGCTGCCCTGGAGCGGGTTTCACACCCGCGTCGTGCTCGCGCTCGGCATCACCTGGATCCTTGACGGGCTCGAGGTGACACTGGCCGGCGCGCTCTCCGGTGCGCTGAAGCAGAGCCCGTCGCTGCACTTCTCCAATCTCGATCTCGGCATTGCCAATTCCGCCTATCTCGCCGGCGCCGTGCTCGGTGCGCTCGGCTTCGGCTGGCTCACCGACCGCATCGGCCGCAAGAAGCTGTTCTTCATCACGCTGGCGCTCTACCTCTCGGCGACGGCGGCGACCGCTCTGTCGTGGGATGTCGCGAGCTACGCGGCGTTTCGTTTCCTCACCGGCGCCGGCATCGGCGGCGAATACACCGCGATCAACTCGACCATCCAGGAGTTGGTGCCGGCGCGCTATCGCGGCTGGACCGATCTCGTCATCAACGGCAGTTTCTGGATCGGCGCCGCGATGGGCGCGGTCGCGGCCATCGTGCTGCTCGATCCCGCCGTGATCGCGCCCGATCTCGGCTGGCGTCTCGCTTATCTGATCGGCGCCAGCATCGGTCTCGTCGTGCTGTTGATGCGAATGTGGATTCCGGAAAGTCCGCGCTGGCTGATGATCCATGGCCGTCCCGACCAGGCGCATGCGATCGTCGACGAGATCGAGCGTTCCGTGATCGGGCATGGCCAGGATACGAGCGAGGCGCGCTTCACCAAGATGCGGCTGAAGATGCGCGATCACACGCCGATCCGCGAGGTCGTGCACACGCTGTTCTCGGCGTACCGCCAGCGCGCGCTGGTCGGCCTCGTGCTGATGAGCGCGCAGGCGTTCTTCTACAACGCGATCTTCTTCACCTTCGCGCTGGTGCTGACCGATTTCTACGGCATCCGCGCCGATCACGTCGGCTGGCACCTGCTGCCGTTTGCCGCCGGCAATTTCCTGGGGCCCCTCTTGCTCGGCCGGCTGTTCGATACGCTGGGACGCCGCACCATGATCATGTTCACCTACGGCATGTCCGGCGTGCTCCTGGCGGTCTCGGGCTATCTGTTCTCCATCGGCGTGCTCTCTGCGCAGGGGCAGACCATCGCCTGGATGGTGATCTTCTTCTTTGCATCGCCGGCCGCCAGTGCGGCCTATCTCACCGTCAGCGAGACCTTTCCGCTCGAAGTTCGCGCGCTGGCGATCGCCGTGTTCTACGCGGTCGGCACCGGCATCGGCGGCGTGATCGGGCCGGCGCTGTTCGGCGCACTGATCGACACGGGATCACGCACCAGCGTGTTCGCCGGCTATCTGCTGGGGGCAGTCCTGATGATCGCGGCCGCGATCGTGGCGTGGCGCTATGCCGTCTCGGCGGAGCGCAAATCGCTCGAACAAATCGCTCGGCCGCTCGCCTTTATGGAGTAGACTGATGAAATCGGAACTTGCAGAGATGGCGTTGGACCAGCAGAACACCCTACGCGACGACGACACCCCGGAAACGGTGCCGGTGCCGCATGCACTGGTGCCGCATCTCGACGAGACCGCAATTCTGCTCGACATCGACGGGACCCTGCTCGACCTGATGCCGACGCCGCGTGAGGTGTGGGTGCCGCCGGGCCTCTCGGACACGCTGAACCGGTTGACCGAGCGGACCTCCGGCGCGCTGGCGCTGGTCAGCGGCCGCTCGCTCAACGACATCGACCTGATCTTCGCGCCCGACGTGTTTCGCGCCGTCGCCGGCCACGGCGCCGAGATGCGGCTGTCGGTCGACAATGAGGCCGATGCCGTGCACGCGCCGCCGCTGGACAAGGAGCTGAAGCGGCGGCTGGCGGCCATCGCCAAGCTTTCGCCCGGCATTCTGCTCGAGGACAAGGGCTATTCGCTGGCGCTGCATTACCGTCTCGCGCCGCATGCGGAGAAAGCCATCTACGAATCCGTCTCGGTGATCCGCGCCGATCTGCCCAACGCGCCGATCGAGGTGCTGCCCGGCAAGTTCGTCTGCGAGATCAAGCATTCCGGGTTTACCAAGGCGACCGGCGTACGCGAGCTGATGAAGCGGGAGCCGTTCAAAGGGCGGCGTCCGATCTTCATCGGCGACGACGTCACCGACGAAACCGTCTTCGCGATCATGCCCGACATGAACGGGCTCGCCTTCTCGGTCGGACGTCGTGCCATGGGCGTGAATGGCCATTTCGACGCGCCGAACGACGTGCGTGCGTTCCTTGCCCGCCTGCTTGATCCCAGGTGAAACGAGGGCAGCGCCCTCTCGCAGACATAATGTCGGTCGGCTCGGCGTCTTGGCGCGCCGCGCTATTTGGTGTGCAACACAATCGCACACGCTGTCTTTGCAGCGGAATTTCCCGGGTTCCGCAAGCGAAACCAGTTCCAACGCGCACGCCCGATTTTGGTTTCAATTGGTTGAAACGATGATCAGGAACCATATTGATGAACGGCAGTTAAACGGGGTGGAATGAAACAGGAGGGGACGACCTGTGAACTTAGTCGTCGTTTCGAATCGCGTCGCGCGCGGCAAGCCTAATGAGCCCATGACGGGCGGCCTCGCGGCGGCCTTGTTGCCGGTGGTGGAACATTCGGGCGCGATCTGGGTGGGATCTTCGGGCCGGGTCCGCGACGGCCATCAAAAGGAACCTTTTGCCGAGATCGAAGCGCTTGGCACCGGCGCAATCGCGACGTTGGATCTGCCCGCGGCGCATTACGGCGGCTATTACGAGGGTTTTGCCAATTCCGCGCTGTGGCCGGCGCTGCATTCGCGCAGCGACCTGATCCGCGTCTCGCGCGAGGATTACGTCAGCTATCGCGAGGTCAACGCCTTCATGGCGCGCGCCTTGATGCGTTTCCGAAAAGCCAAGACCGCGTTCTGGGTGCAGGATTATCACTTCCTCGCGCTCGGTGCGGAGCTGCGCGATCTCGGCGTCGACGACCCGATCGGCTTTTTCCTGCATACGCCGTGGCCCGTCGCCGCGGTGATGCAGGGCGTGCCCAATCATCGCGAGCTGATCACGGCGATGCTGGCCTACGATCTGCTCGGCTTCCAGACCAATGAGGACTGCCAGAACTTCCTCGGTTATGCCGGCGGCGAGCTCGGTCTCACCGTCGAAGACGGCGTCGTGCTCTCGCAGCACGGCCGCACCCGCTGCGAGGTGTTTCCGATCGGGATCGATGCGGAGAAGTTCGCAGCTTACGCCGCGAAATCGGCCTCGCATCCGGACGTGTCTCGGCTGCGCCGCAGCCTCAATGGCGAGCGGCTCGCGATCGGCGTGGACCGGCTCGACTATTCCAAGGGCCTGATCAACCGCATCACCGCGTTCGACCGGCTCTGGACCGAGCAGCCGCAGTTTGCGCGCAGCATTTCGCTGCTCCAGATCGCCAACCCTTCGCGCGGCGCGATCGAGGCTTACGGCAATCTCCAGAACGACGTCGCGCGCCTCGTCACCGACGTCAACGGCCGGCACGGCGAGGTCGACTGGACGCCGATCCGCTATCTGAACAAGGGTTTCAGCCAAGCGGTGCTGGCGGGCCTCTATCGCACCGCGCAGGTCGGTGTGGTGACGCCGCTGCATGACGGCATGAACCTCGTCGCCAAGGAATATGTCGCTGCGCAAAACCCGGCCGACCCCGGCGTGCTGGTGCTGTCGAAGTTCGCGGGCGCTGCCAACGAGCTCGAGACTGCCTTGCTCGTCAATCCGCACGACATCGACGGCATGGCGCGCGCGATCGCGGTCGCGGCCGCGATGCCGCTCACCGAGCGCAAGATGCGCTGGGACGCGATGATGAAGAAGCTGCGCGGTCACACCATCCAGCAATGGTCGGCCGATTTCGTCGCCGAGCTGGAGAAGTGCCGAACCGAGAAGGCCGCCGTCGCCCCGCTCGCCGCGCAACCGCCGCAAGCGCTGCGCTGGCTGAAGTCGGCGATCTCGGGCGTAAGGCTGATCTGAGATTTTTTCTCAGTCCTATCAACTCGTCATGGCCGGGCTTGACCCGGCCATCCACGTCTTGCGTCCGACAACGTGGATGCCCGGGACGAGCCCGGGCATGACCGCAAACAGCGCATAGCGCCATCAATAACAATACGAGACCCCATCCAGGATCGCGCATTGCCGCTTGTTCGGCGCGTTGGGATCGTCCATCGGCACCATGCCCTTGCCCTGGCCGACGAACACGCCGGGGCCGACATGCACCGAGCTCTTGTTGCCGATGATCACGCTCGGATGCGGCGTCGAGCTCGAGCGCGTGCCGTCCGGCCAGATGATGGCATCGCCCGACAGCACCCCGCGCCGGCCGTCGTTGCAGCTGACGTCGACGCCTTGCCGGGTGCAGACCTGGGCAGCAGCGGGGACCGCGAGGGCGGAGCCGAGGCCTGATGCCAGGCCAAGGGCGAGGATGGTCTTGCGGATGGTCATGGTGTCCCCCGTAGGCGTGTTCGCCGCTCCTGCGTGAATCGTCGCGCCAAACCCGCCGCGGGTTCAGCCGGCAGGCGGATCGGTGGACCTGTTACATCAGATATTGTCTTGCAACTACAACAAGTTGCGGAAAATTCACCCGATTGAGCCGCGATCCCTTGCAAAATCGGCGGCGCCCCTTCAAGAGAGGGCGCTCCGGAGAGATGGCCGAGTGGCTTAAGGCGCACGCTTGGAAAGCGTGTGTGCGGGAAACCGTACCGTGGGTTCGAATCCCACTCTCTCCGCCATTGGCCCTCATCCCCCTTCATCCGCGCCATGTCACGCTCCGTCAGCGCGGACTGCTCGTGCGCATCAGCACCAGTTCGATTTGACGTCGGCACAGATGCGAAAGACGGCGATGCAGAATCACGCCTGTACAGAGACGCGAGCCGTCCCTAACTTCTCGCGCGCAATTGTGGGAGATGGGGCGTGGCGAAGAAGGCGACCAAGAACAAGACTGCGAAGAAGGCGGCAACGCGAGCTGCGGCGAAGAGCGGGGCCCGCAAAGGGACTGTCGCGAAGCCGGTCCGAAAAACCGCCACCGGCAAATCAGCGAAGCCGCCCCGCCCACGCGGACCGGCTTGGCAATGGTCGGCAGTCGAGACCGCAGCCGCGATCCGCTCCGGCGCGATCTCCGCGGTCGAGACCGTGGAAGCCCATCTCGAGCGGATGCGCGCGGTCAATCCGAAGCTCAACGCCGTCGTCGTCGATCTCTCGGAAGAAGCGTTGAAGGCTGCCCACGCGGCCGACAAGCAGCGCGCCAAGGGCGCTGCGCTCGGCCTTCTGCACGGCGTGCCGATCACGATCAAGGAAAACGTCGATTACGAGGGACGGCCGAATTTCAACGGCGTGCCCGCCAACAAGGACCTTATCGCGCCGTCGGACGCGCCGGTCGTGCGCAACCTGAAGAAGGCCGGCGCGATCGTCATCGGTCTCACCAACACGCCGGAATTCTCCTTTCGCGGCTTCACCGACAATCCCCTGCATGGGTTGACGCTCAATCCCTGGGATCCTGATATCACCTGCGGCGGCTCGTCGGGTGGCGCGGGTTCGGCAGTCGCTGCCGGCATCGGCACCATCGCCCATGGCAATGACATCGGCGGCTCGCTGCGCTGGCCGGCGCATTGCAACGGCGTTGCCACCATCAAGCCGACGCAGGGACGTATCCCCGCGTTCAACGAAAGCGCAACGGCCGAGCGGCCGATGCTGGCGCATCTGATGTCGGCGCAGGGGCCGCTCGCGCGCCACGTCGCCGACGTTCGCCTTGCGCTCGAGGTGATGAGCCAGCGCGATCCGCGCGATCCCTGGTGGGTGCCGGCGCCGCTGGTCGGCGAGAAGCCGAAGGGGCCGATCAAGGTGGCGCTGGCCAAGATCCCCGCCGATATGGATGTCGATCCGTCCGTCAGCGCGGCGCTGCGGCAGGCCGCCGACCATCTCGAACGGTCCGGCTACCGTGTCAGCGAGGTCGAGGTGCCCGACATCAACGGCGTCTGGCAGACCTGGTGCGACATCATCACCAACGAGACTGTGGTGATGCAGGAAGCTTCCATGCTGAAGGTCACCTCCGAGGATTTCCACAAGGCCTGGGGCGGCATGAAGGCCAAGGCCAATGTGCTCGATCTCAAGGCCTGGATGCAGGCGACCGCCGCGCGCAACGGCCATATCCGCGCCTGGCAATTGTTCTTCGAGGACTACCCAATCGTGCTGGCGCCGACCACGGTGAAGCCGACGCCGGGCCCGCGCGAGGACACCGTCAGCGCCGAGCGCGTGCGCGAGATCTTCTGGGGCGAGATCCGCTTCATCTCCGCGATCAACGTGCTGGGCCTGCCCGGCGCGGTGGTGCCGGTGGCGCTCCACGACGGCAAGCCGATCGGCGTGCAGCTGATCGCCGGGCGCTATCGCGAGGATCTCGCGCTCGATGCGGCGGCCGCGATCGAGAAGCGGGCCGGCGTGCTCACGCGCCAACTAGAGGGATGGGGTAGGGCGATAATCTTACCCTATCTTCGTGCGGGAGAGGGTGGCTCGCGGCCGGCGTCTCGGCAAGCCGACGCTCTGCTGCGCTGAAGAGTTAGATCGAGACAGTCGCATATGTCGGTTTAGCGGCGTCCGAACCACGTGGGCAGAACGCGGGTCGACAAGCGCCCACATGCCGCCGCTCTAGGCGTCAGGCGTCCATTATCCTCTTCATGGTGGCCCTTTGCATTGATCGCGGCGTCAAACGATTTGAAAAGGCAGCCATCTTGTTCGACAGGCCTGCGATCACGGTGGCCTTTCCTTGCATGAGCGCCCGAATACCGCTCGCGGCGACCGGACGCGGCTTCATGGTGAGGAGCCGCAGCAAGCTCGAAGCGGTTGCACCGGCTGCCGCATCAAAGCCTGTCGCCGTGTGTCCCGGGCAAAGACTGGTCACGACCACACCATGTGGGCGGAGTTCGTCATGCAGGGCCTCGCCAAAGGCCAGCACGTAAGCCTTGGTCGCTGCATAGGCCGCATAGGTGGGGACGGCCTGGAAGGCCAGGAGGCTGGCGATCAGAAGGATATGTCCGGATCGCCGCTGAGCCATGTCGCGGCCGAATAGATAGGTCAGCTCTGTGAGCGTGGTGATGTTGAGCTGGATCATGTTCGCGGTCTGCTCGATCGGCGTGTCCAAAAAATTGCCGTGCAAGCCGAAGCCGGCATTGTTCACCAAAATGTCGATCGTCACGGACCTCGCGTCGAGACTGCTTTTCAGGCGGCTGGCCGCGTCCGGCGCGGCAAGATTGATCGCCTCGACCAGCACGTCCACCCCGTATTTGCTGCGGAGATCGGAGGCAAGCTTGTCCATCGTCTCCCGCCGTCGAGCCGCCAAGACGAGATTGACCTTCTGCGCTGCCAGGAGATCTGCGAATTCGAGGCCGAGGCCACTCGACGCCCCCGTGACCAGCGCCCATTTTCCGGCGAAGCTATCCGTTGCTTCTTTCGACATCGTTCTCTTCTCGTCTATCTGGAGTCAGCGAATGGGCTCGCACCCATTCAATCGGAACACCGGCCCATCCACTCAAGCGGCTGCGGTGTCGCGAACCTGCTCGGCCGCGGCATCCAACAGCGCCTGAGCCAGATCAGGGTCGTTGACGACGCGCGACAGCGTCACCGCGCCGATCATCGTCGCGAGGATGGCCATGGCCTTGCCGCGCGAGGCCTCCTCGCCGGCTCCGGCTAGGAAGCGGCTGAGCACGTCGAGATGCGCCTTGATCCCCGCTTCGAATTCCGCCTTCACCTCGGGGCCTTGTCGGGCGGCATCTGCGCCGAGCGCCACGATCGGGCAGCCGTCCATCCTTTCTCCGCGATGGTCGTCACTGAGGTAGAACGAGATTACCGCGCCGAGCGGATCATCGGGATGTGCCGTGGCCGCGTCTGACCATCGGCCGGACGCGCTTTCCAATGCGCGCCTGGACGCCTCGACCGCCAGATCCTCTTTCGAAGCGAATTGCTTGTAGAAGGCGCCTTGAGTGAGCCCGGCTCCCTTCATCAGGTCCTTGAGGCCGATGCCATCAAAGCCGCGCTCCCTGAAGAGGCGACTGGCCACATTGATCACGGTTTGGCGGTTCTCGGCCGCCTGGGTGCGACTCACTCGCATCGTGGACCTCCATTTGGATTTCGTTCGACCTCTATAACAAGTATAGAGTTCGACTGCAATCTATCAATCTGCAGGAATTTGACTGCCGCCCGAGGAAAACCGCCGCTCAAGGGATCACGCTCCCGTTATCCGCCACAATTTAGATTGCGAACAAAATCTAATGTACGTATAGAGTTCGTACGTAATCTAAATCTCAAGGGAGACGGCCATGAAAAGGGGTGTTGCGGTGCTCGCCGGTATTTTGATCCCGGCGGGGGTGGCGACTTTCGTTGCGCTTGCGATTCCCGCCCATGAGGCTTCCGCAGTTAGCGATCCCAGGCAGGAGCCACCTATGGTCCGTCTGGTGACCCCCAACCGGGTCGGAGGATCTGAACGCGGTTTTACCGGGACCATCGGCGCCCGCGTGGAAAGCAATCTCGGCTTTCGCGTCGCCGGAAAGATCGTCGAACGACTCGTGAATGTCGGTGAGCAGGTCAAATCCGGCCAGCCGCTGATGCGGATCGACGAAACCGATCTCCGTCTCGCGCTCACCGCGAAGCGCAACGCCGTTGCCGCTGCGCGCGCAATTGTCGTGCAGACCGATGCCGACGAGCGGCGCTACGCCAATCTGATGAACGACGGATGGACGTCAAAGCAACGCTACGAGCAGGCGAAGGCCGCATCGGACACCGCCAAAGCGCAGCTTGCCGCGGCGGAAGCCGATGCAGGGGTTGCCGAGAACCAGGCGACCTATTCCGTCCTGGTTGCCGATGCCGACGGGACGGTCACCCAGACGCTTGGTGAGCCCGGACAAGTCGTCTCCGCCGGCCAGGCTGTCGTTCGGCTGGCACAGTCCGGTCCTCGCGAAGCCGTGGTGGCGCTTCCGGAGACGATCCGGCCGGCGATCGGTTCGCTCGCGGAGGCCAGTCTGTATGGAAGCGACGGACGCCGCCATACCGCACATCTTCGTCAGTTGTCGGATTCCGCCGATCCGCAGACCCGGACCTATGAGGCCCGCTACGTGCTCGATGGTGAGGCCGCGGCGGCGCCGCTTGGCGCGACGGTCACCATTCGGCTTGCAAGCCAGGACAGTCAACCGGAAGTCCAGGTGCCGCTGGGCGCCGTGCGCGACGACGGCAGAACGACCGGCATCTGGGTCTTCGACGCTGCGACCTCGACCGTACGCCTGCAGCCCGTCAAGCTTCTGCGTGTGACCAGCGAGACGGCCGTTATCTCCGGATCGAGGTCCGGTGACCAGATCGTTTCACTCGGCGCTCATCTGCTGCACGAAGGTGCCCACGTCAGGACTGCCGCGGACAGCAGGAGCAACTGATGAGCTTCAATCTTTCCGCGCTCGCCGTTCGCGAGCGGGCCGTCACCCTGTTCTTCATCCTCCTGCTGGCGGCCGCGGGCGCCTACGCCTTCTTCAAGCTCGGACGGGCCGAGGACCCGTCCTTCACCATCAAGACCCTGACGGTCACCACCGTGTGGCCGGGCGCCACCGCACGCGAGATGCAGGACCAGGTCGCCGAACCCCTGGAGAAGCGGATTCAGGAGCTGACCTGGTACGATCGGGTGGAGACGACGACGCGGCCCGGCTATGCCTACATGACGGTGACGCTGAAGGACAGCACGCCGCCATCGAGCGTGCAGGAGGAGTTCTATCAGGCCCGCAAGAAGCTGGGCGATGAAGCGCGCAAGCTGCCCTCTGGCGTGCTCGGCCCCTTCGTCAACGACGAATATTCGGACGTCAGCTTCGCGCTTTATGCGCTCAAGGCCAAGGGCATGCCGATGCGCGAGCTCGCAAGGCAGGCCGAGGTCATCCGTCAGGACCTCCTGCACGTGCCCGGCGTCAAGAAGATCAACATTCTCGGCGAGCGTCCCGAGCAGATCTTCGTCGAGTTTTCCTTTGCCAAACTGGCAACTCTCGGTGTGTCGGCAACGGATATCGTTGCTGCCTTGCAGCGGCAGAACACGGTGACACCGGCAGGCTCGATCGACACCAAGGGCCCGCAGGTCTTCATCCGCGTCGACGGCGCTTATGACAGCGTCCAGGGGATCGCAGACACGCCGATCGTCGCTGCCGGGCGGACGCTGAAGCTGTCCGACATCGCCGAGGTCCGCCGCGGCTACGAGGATCCTCCCACCTACATCATCAGGCACCAGGGTGAGCCCACGATCATGCTCGCGGCGGTGATGCAGGAGGGCTGGAACGGCCTGGCGCTCGGCAAGGCGCTGGAGGAAAGGTCCGCGGCGATCGCCCGGACGCTGCCGCTCGGTATGAGCCTGGCCAAAGTCAGCGATCAAGCCGTCAACATCACCTCGGCGGTCGACGAGTTCATGATGAAGTTCGCGATGGCGCTCGGCGTGGTGCTGCTGGTGAGCCTGCTCAGCCTTGGCTGGCGCGTCGGCATCGTCGTGGCAGCTGCCGTCCCCCTGACGCTCGCCGTCGTGTTCCTGATCATGCTGGAGACCGGCCGGTTCTTCGACCGCATCACGCTCGGCGCCTTGATCCTGGCGCTTGGTCTTCTCGTCGACGACGCCATCATCGCGATTGAAGTGATGGTCGTGAAGATGGAAGAGGGCATGGACCGCATCTCGGCAGCCGCCTATGCGTGGAGCCACACCGCGGCGCCAATGCTGTCCGGAACGCTGGTGACGATCGCGGGCTTCCTGCCGGTGGGTTTTGCCCGCTCGACCGCCGGCGAATACGCCGGCAACATCTTCTGGGTCGTGGGGTTCGCCCTCATCGTCTCCTGGATCGTCGCCGTGATCTTCACGCCGTATCTTGGCGTCAAGATGCTGCCCGCGATCAAGCCGGTCGAAGGCGGTCACCACGCGATCTACGGCACGCCCAACTATCAGCGCTTGCGAGGCGTGATCACCCTCGCCGTCCGCCACAAATTCCTGACCTGCAGCATCGTCGCCGTCGCCTTCGCGCTTTCCGTCCTCGGCATGGGTGGTGTCAAGCAGCAGTTCTTTCCGACCTCTGACCGCCCGGAAGTGCTGGTGGAGGTTCGTCTGCCCGAGGGCACCAGCATCGAGACGACGACGGCCACTGTCGAGAAGCTCGAGGGTTGGCTGCACGATCAACCCGAGGCCAAGATCATCACCAGCTATGTCGGCCAGGGTGCGCCGCGCTTCTTCTTCGCGATGGCGCCCGAGCTGCCCGATCCGGCCTTCGCAAAGATCGTCGTCCTGACGCCTGACGCAGAAGCGCGCGAGGCCTTGAAGCACCGGCTCCGACAAACCGTGTCGCAGGGCCTTGCGCCCGAGGCCAATGTGCGCGTCACCCAACTCGTGTTCGGACCCTATACGCCGTTCCCGGTCGAGTTTCGTGTGATGGGGCCGGATCCCGCGCAACTCTACGCCATCTCTCAAAAGGCTCTCGAAGTGATGCGCGGCGTTCATGACGCGCGGCAGGCAAATCGGGATTGGGGCGATCGCACACCCGTGCTTCGCTTCGTCCCGGATCAGGATCGACTGAACCTGATCGGTCTTTCGCCGGCCGAGGTCGGTCGCCAGCTTCAGTTCCTGCTCACCGGCATCGCCGTGACGCAGGTCCGCGAGGACATCCGCAATGTCCCCATCGTGGCACGCAGCGCGGGTGGCGAGCGGCTCGATCCGGCGCGTCTGGCGGATTTCTCATTGATGAGCCGCGACGGCCGCTCGATTCCGCTCGACCAGGTCGGTCATTCGGAAATCCGGCTCGAGGAGCCGATCATGAAGCGGCGCGATCGCACCCCCGTCGTCACCATACGCTCCGACATCAATGAGGCGTCCCAACCGCCGGAAGTCTCCAAGGAGATCAAGACAGCCCTGCAGCCCCTGATCGCATCCCTTCCGGCCGGCTATCGTATCGAGCTGGGCGGATCGATCGAGGAAGCGACCAAGGCCAACGACGCGCTGGCGACGATCTTCCCAGCCATGATCGCCGCGATGCTGATCGTCGTCATGCTGCAGGTGCGGTCCTTCTCGACGATGGCGATGGTCGTCCTGACAGGACCGCTCGGCCTGGTCGGTGTCGTGCCGGCACTGCTCATCTTCAACCAGCCGTTCGGATTCAACGCGATCCTGGGCCTGATCGGACTGGCGGGCATCCTGATGCGCAACACGTTGATCCTGACCGAACAGATCAAGGAGAACCTTGCCGCCGGCCTTGACGACTATCACGCCGTCATCGAAGCCACGGTGCAACGCACGAGGCCCGTGATCCTGACTGCCTTGGCTGCCGTGCTGGCCTTCATCCCGCTCACTCATTCCGTGTTCTGGGGATCGATGGCTTACACGCTGATCGGCGGCACCGCGCTCGGAACGGTTCTGATCTTGCTGTTTCTTCCTGCGCTCTATGCCGCGTGGTTCCGCATCAAGCCGACCGCAGACGATATGCATGAAGCTTCGCGCGAGAAGCCGGACCTGCAAGCGGCATTGGCTGCCGAGTAAGGCTCCGTTGATCCCATGGAGGATCGGTGGCCGACATCGCCGCCGCTGATTGATTAATGCAATTTAACCCGAATTCCGGCCAATTCGCCAATAACGGTTAGGGTTACTTCCTCGATCTCTAAGCGAATTATTGTCCGCTTTACCACCCGCCTCTAACACGGACGTGGCGGAAAACGCACATGCCTCATTCCAGGCCAATGAGTGCGGCCCGCCCCACGCGGAGGTGGCACGATGCGCAACGAGACGATCGCTATTCACGCCGGCTACGAGCCCGAAGCCACCACGCACGCGGTCGCCGTGCCGATCTACCAGACCGCGGCCTATGCCTTCGACAGCGCCGATCACGGCGCAGCCCTCTTCAATCTCGAAACCGAAGGTTTTCGCTACAGCCGCATTGCCAATCCGACCAGCGCGGTGCTGGAGAAGCGCATAGCCCAGCTCGAAGGCGGCGTCGGCGCGCTGGCGGTCGCGACCGGGCAAGCGGCGCTGCATTTCGCCTTCGTCAACGTTGCCGATCACGGCGGCAACATCGTTTCCGTGCCGCAGCTCTACGGCACAACGCACACGCTGCTCTCGCACATCCTGCCGCGGCAGGGCATCACCGGCCGCTTCGCCGAGAGCGACGCGCCGGATGCGGTCGAGAGGCTGATCGACGAGAACACCCGCGCGGTGTTCGCCGAGACCATCGGCAATCCCGCCGGCAATGTCTGCGACATCGAGGCCCTGGCCAAGGTCGCGCATGCCCATGGCGTGCCGCTGATCGTCGACAACACGGTCGCAACCCCGATCCTGCTCAAGCCGTTCGACTACGGCGCCGACATCGCCGTGCATTCGCTGACCAAGTTCTTGGGCGGCCACGGCACAACGCTCGGCGGCGCCATCGTCGATTCCGGAAATTTTCCCTGGGCGAAGCACGCTGATCGTTTCCCCGCCTACAACAAGCCCGATGCCTCCTATCACGGCCTCGTCTATGCCGAACGGTTCGGCCGCACCGCCTATATCGAGCGTGCGCGCAGCGTCTATCAGCGCACCATGGGCTCGGTGCTGTCGCCGTTCAACGCCTTCCTGCTGCTCCAGGGCATCGAGACCGTCGCGCTGCGCATGGAGCGCCATGTCGAGAACGCCCGCAAGGTCGCCGAATTCCTGCGCAAGGATTCACGCGTCGCCTGGGTCAATTACACCGGCTTTCCCGACAGCCCCTATTATCCGCTGGTGCAGAAATATCTCGATGGCAACGCCTCCTCGCTGTTCACCTTCGGCATCAAGGGCGGCATGGAGGCCGGCAAGACGTTTTACGACGCGCTGAAGCTGATCACGCGCCTCGTCAATATCGGCGATGCCAAGTCGCTGGCCTGCCATCCGGCCTCCACCACCCACCGCCAGATGTCGGCCGAGCAACAGCGCGTTGCCGGCGTGCTGCCGGAAACCATCCGGCTCTCGATCGGCATCGAGCACGTCTCCGACATCATCGAGGACATCGACCAGGCGCTGGACAAGGCCTGCCGGTCGGCGCGCCTCGAGGCCGCGGAGTAGGCGGCACCGCCAATGACGATCCTGATCGACAGGGATCAAGTCATCTCGAGCCCGGCGCTGGTGCCGACCGAGCGCGATCTCGCGCGCGATCCCGGCGCCGAGCTTACCATCGGGCTCGTCAACAACATGCCCGATCCCGCGCTGAAGGCGACCGAGCGGCAGTTCATGAAGCTGCTCCAGGCCGCAGCAGGCTCGTGCCGCATCCGCTTCCACTGCTTCTCGCTTCCCACCGTGAAGCGGTCGCCGGAAGCAAGATGGCACGTCGAGAGCGAGTATTCCAACCTCTCCGATCTCAAGCGCCTGAAATTCGACGGGCTGATCGTGACAGGCGCAGAGCCCGTCGCGCCCGAGCTCGACCAGGAGCCGTACTGGCGCGACCTCACCGAGCTCATCGACTGGGCCAAGGCCAATACGCGCTCGACGATCTGGTCGTGCCTTGCCGCGCACGCGGCGGTGCTGCATCTCGACGGCATCGCACGGCGACGGCTGCCAGCCAAATGCCACGGCATCTTCGATTGCGACGTGATGACGAGCGATGCACTGACGCGCGCCGCGCCCGCGCCGCTGAAGGTCTCGCATTCGCGGCTGAACGAGATCGCGGAGTGCGACCTGGTTCAGGCCGGTTATCAGGTGCTGACCCGTTCGGCAGAGGCCGGCGTCGACGTCTTCGTTCGTCAATATGCCAGCCGCTTCGTGTTCTTCCAGGGCCATCCGGAGTATGACGCGCTGTCGCTCCAGCGCGAATATCTGCGCGACATCGGCCGCTATCTCGCGCGGGAGCGCGAGACCTATCCGCGCCTGCCCGTGAGCTATTTTGACGCAGCGACGGAAGAGAAATTGCTCCGCTTCGAGAAGAAGGCGGCGCACCAGCGTCATCCGGCACTCGCCAACGAGCTGCCCGGGCTGACCTTGCGCGCTGATATCGGTGCCGGCAGCGCGGCGGCTGTGCTTTTTCGCAACTGGTTGCAATATCTCAGCGCGGCAGCCGAGGCGGCGATCCTCGCGCGTCCGTCCAGGGATGTTGGTTCCGCGTTAGGATTACCCAAGCGTTAGGCTTGCCTCAACCGGCGCGCGAATGTTTCAGTACAGAAATACGCAAATCACGGGAAGCTTAGGTCGTGTGGTCGGCACTCCAGGGACGCGTGAGCAATCGGCTGGCCCGGCATTTCCGTGCCGCCCCGCATCGGCTGCCCACCTCGCATGCGCCGATCGTGAGCTTCACTTTCGATGACGCCCCCGACAGCGCAGCAGGGCAGGGCGCCGAACTTCTCGAACAGCATGGCGGCCGGGGCACGTTCTATCTCGCCGGCAGCCTGATCGGCCAGCCATCGGACCATTGGCATGGCTTGTCGGATGACGCGATCGTCCGGCTTCACCGCACCGGTCACGAGATCGCCTGCCATACCTTCTCGCACCAGAGCTCGGCCCATCTCGACGAGGGCGGCATGGCGCGCGAGATCGAGCGGAATCGCGCCTATTTTCGTGCGATAGATTCCTCGATCGCGCTGGAGAATTTCGCCTATCCCTATGGCATCGCCTCGGTCTGGCGCAAGCCGCAGCTTGCCAAGGTATTCCGTTCGGCGCGTGGCATCCTTCCCGGCGTCAATAGCGACGTCATCGATCTCCAGTTCCTGCGTGCCTCGCCCCTGATCGATCGCGAAATCGATCGCGCGGGCGTCGATCGCTATTTCGACGAGGCCGTCGCGAGCGGCGGCTGGCTGATCTTCTATGGACACGACGTCGCGGACGCGCCGAGCCCGTATGGCTGCACGCCGGACCTGATGCGTCATGCGCTGAAAGCGGCCGGAAAGCGCAATATGCCGATCGTGACGGTCGCAGAGGCGCTACGCAGGATTGGGGCGTAGTGTCGTCTTCACTTCTCCCCCTGTAAGGCGAGAGGGAGAGAGCCACGCCTCGGGAGCAAACGCCCTTGCCACGCACGCGCCAGCATGCGACTGGCCTTGTGACGAATCTCACCGCCTGGTTCCATCCCGCTCATGCCCGCTCCCTCCACCGCCCCGCTGCCTGCGCCGGCCAACGGCCGCGATGCGCTGTCGATGCTGCATTCGGTGTTCGGTCTGCCGGGTTTTCGCGGCGCGCAGGGAGAGATCGTCCGGCATGTCACCGAGGGCGGCAATTGCCTGGTGCTGATGCCGACCGGCGGCGGCAAGTCGCTGTGCTATCAACTTCCTTCCCTGCTGCGCGAAGGCTGCGGCATCGTGGTGTCGCCGTTGATCGCGTTGATGCGCGATCAGGTCGCCGGCCTGATCGAGGCCGGCGTCAATGCCGCCGCGCTGAATTCGTCACTGTCGTTCCAGGAGGCCTCCGACATAGAGCGCCGCCTGCTCGCGGGCGATCTCGATCTGCTCTATGTCGCGCCGGAACGCCTGGTCACGCCGCGCTGCCTGTCGCTGCTGGCGCAGGCGAAAGTGGCGCTGTTCGCGATCGACGAAGCGCATTGCGTTTCGCAATGGGGCCATGACTTCCGTCCCGAATATGTCGGCCTCTCCATCATCGCCGAGCGCTTTCCCGACGTGCCGCGCATCGCGCTGACCGCGACCGCTGACGATCTGACGCGCAAGGAGATCGTCGCGCGACTTCAGCTGGCGGATGCGCCGCAATTCGTCTCGAGCTTCGACCGGCCCAACATCCGCTACGAGATCGTCGACAAGCGCAACGCGGTGTCGCAGCTGAAGGAGTTCATCCGGGAGCGTCATGAGGGCGATGCCGGCGTGGTCTATTGCCTGTCCCGTAACCGGGTCGAGGAGGTCGCCGCCGCGCTTCAAGACGCCGGCATTGCAGCGCTGCCCTACCACGCCGGGCTCGACGGAGCGTTGCGCTCACGCAACCAGGACCGCTTTCTCAACGAGGACGGCATCGTCATCGTCGCGACCGTCGCGTTCGGCATGGGCATCGACAAGCCCGACGTGCGCTTCGTTGCCCATCTCGACCTGCCCAAGAGCATCGAGGCCTACTACCAGGAGACGGGCCGCGCCGGCCGCGACGGCAAGCCGTCGGCGGCCTGGATGGCCTATGGGCTCTCCGACATCGTGCAGCAGCGCCGCATGATCGACGAGTCCAGCGCCTCCGACGAGTTCAAGCGGATCTCGATCGGCAAGCTCGATGCGCTGGTCGGCCTTGCCGAAACGCCGCGCTGCCGGCGCCGGCGGCTGCTCGCCTATTTCGGCGAGGTCGTGATGGGCGAGAGCTGCGGCAATTGCGACAATTGCCTGACGCCGCCGAAGATGCGCGATGGCAAGGTGCTGGCGCAGAAGCTGTTGTCCTGCGTCTATCGCACTGGGCAGCGTTTTGGCGCGATGCATCTGATCGACGTGCTGATCGGACGCCTGACCGAGAAGGTGACGCAGTTCGGCCACGACAAATTGTCGGTGTTCGGCATCGGACGCGAGCTCAACGAAAAGCAGTGGCGCACCGTGCTGCGGCAGCTTGTGGCGATGGGCCATTTGCAGAGCGACAGCGAAGCCTATGGAGCGCTGAAGCTGACCGAGAGCGCGCGCGGCGTGCTGCGCGGCGAGACCGAAGTGTGGCTGCGCGAGGAAGCGCCCGGCACCCGCGTTCGCGCAAGCCGCGGCAAATCCCGCCGCGGCGACCTTGCGCCTGCCGCCAATGCCCCGCAAGGCGATGTCGATCCCGAACTGCGCGCGCGGCTGCGCTCGTGGCGCTCGGAGATCGCCCGTGAGCGCGGCGTGCCGGCCTATGTCGTGCTGCACGATGCCACCATCGACGGCATCGTCCGGGCCTGGCCGACCACGCTCGACGAACTCCGCAACGTGCCGGGCATCGGCGACAAGAAGCTCGAGCATTACGGCGACGAACTGCTGCAGATCGTCAAGACGCGGTAGGCGCTATCGCAGATGCCGTAGCCCGGATGGAGCGAAGCGCAATCCGGGATCTCGCACATCAACGGCACCGTCCCGGATTACGCTACGTTCCATCCGGGCTACGAAGGTGCAGGAGGCGGCTATCGCCTCCCTTATGCCTCAGCCGTTGCGGAAGGCATACGCGTAGCCGTTCAGCGCCGGTGCGCCGCCGAGATGGGCGTACAGGATCTTTGCGCCCTTCTCGAAATAGCCCTTCTGCGCGAGGTCGATCAGGCCCTGCATCGACTTGCCCTCGTAGACGGGGTCGGTGATCATGCCTTCGAGACGCGCGCTGAGGCGGATGGCTTCCTTGGTCTCTTCCGACGGCACGCCATAGGCGGGATAGGCGTAGTCCTCGATCAGCACGACGTCGTCAGCCACGAGGTCCTTGCCGAGGTCGACGAGTTCAGCCGTGTTCTTCGCGATCTCGAGCACCTGCGACTTGGTCTGTGCGGGCGTGAAGGACGCATCGATGCCGATCACCTTGCGGGCGCGGCCGTCGGCGGCGAAGCCGACCAGCATGCCGGCATGGGTGGAGCCGGTCACGGTGCAGACGATGATGTAATCGAACTTGAAGCCGAGCTCGGCTTCCTGCTGGCGCACCTCTTCGGCGAAGCCGACATAGCCGAGCCCGCCATATTTGTGCACAGAGGCGCCGGCGGGAATCGCATAGGGCTTGCCGCCTGCGGCCTTCACTTCCTCGATCGCCTGCTCCCAGCTCTTGCGGATGCCGATGTCGAAGCCGTCGTCGACCAGGCGCACGTCGGCGCCCATGATGCGCGACAGCATGATGTTGCCGACGCGGTCATAGACGGCGTCCTCGTGCGGCACCCAGGCTTCCTGCACCAGGCGGCACTTCATGCCGATCTTGGCGGCGACCGCGGCGATCATGCGGGTGTGGTTCGACTGCACGCCGCCGATCGAAACCAGCGTGTCGGCGTTGGAGGCGATCGCATCGGGGATGATGTATTCGAGCTTGCGCAGCTTGTTGCCGCCATAGGCAAGGCCGGAATTGCAGTCCTCGCGCTTGGCATAGATCTCGACCTGGCCGCCGAGATGCTTTGACAGCCGCTCCAGCTTCTCGATGGGGGTTGGACCGAAGGTCAGCTTGTAGCGCGGAAATTTGTCGAGCTTCATGGGTCATCCCGATTGGCGTTGGTGCTGGCGGCTCCCTAGCATCGCCCCGGGAAAAGGTGCTCTCGAATTTTGCGCCAATGTTGCGCCTATTCTTGCGTCGAGGATAATATTGGCTCATGATTCTTCCATACTGACACTCTTTTGCGGAAGCTTCTTTCATGGCCGCCCGGCTCGATCGAACCGACCTTAAGATCCTGAGATTGCTGCAAAATAACGGTCGGCTCAGCAACGCCGAGCTGGCCGTCTCAGTCGCGATCAGCCCCGCCACCTGCCATCGCCGGACCCAGCGGCTGTTCGAGGACGGCTTCATCGCCGCCGTCCGCGCCATGGTTGCGCCGAAGAAGGTGGCCAAGGGCACGCTGGTGATGGTCGGCGTCGTGCTCGACCGCTCGACACCGGAGAGTTTCGCCACCTTCGAGCAGGCGATCGCCAGGCTGAAATTCGTGCTCGACTGCCACCTCGTCGCCGGCGACTTCGACTATTTCCTGAAGATCCGCGTCGGCGACATGGAGGATTTCAACCGCATCCACGGCGAGCAGCTCATCGCGCTGCCCGGCGTGCGGCAGACCCGCACCTTCTTCGTGATGAAGGAGGTCGTCGACAACGCGCCGCTGGAATTTTGAGCGGCGTGCACGAAGCGCCTCGTGCTAGATGGACGACAGTTTTCGAGGAATCGCCTGGTCATGCCGATGGAGCCGCTCCCCTTCCGCCACCACGATCCGGCCGGGCCGGCCTATCGCCGCGGCTGGGTCGATGAGGCCGTGGCCGCGATCGAGGCCGACCAGTGCCGCACCGCCGATACGCATCTGATCCGGCTGATCGTGCCGGCGCTGTCAGGCATCGACATCTATCTGAAGGACGAGTCTACCCATCCGACCGGCAGCCTGAAGCATCGCCTTGCGCGCTCGCTGTTTCTCTACGCGCTCTGCAACGGTCACATCCGCGAAGGCACGCCCGTGGTCGAGGCCTCGTCGGGATCGACCGCGGTGTCGGAGGCCTATTTCGCGCAGATGATCGGCGTCCCCTTCTACGCAGTGATGCCGCGCACGACGTCGGCGGAGAAGATCGCCGCGATCGAGCATTATGGCGGCAATTGCCATCTGATCGACGATGGCCGCGCGCTGTATGCGGAAGCCGCCGCGCTCGCCGCCCGTCTGAACGGCCATTACATGGACCAGTTCACCTTCGCCGAGCGGGCGACCGACTGGCGCGGCAACAACAACATCGCCGAATCGATCTTCACGCAGTTGCAGGGCGAGCGGCGCCCGCTGCCGGACTGGATCGTGATGGGCGCGGGCACCGGCGGCACCTCGGCGACCATCGGACGCTATTTGCGCTATCGCCAATATCCGACACGTCTGTGCGTTGCCGATGTCGAGCATTCCGCCTTCTTCGACTGCTTCCGCTCGCAGGACCGCTCCCATGTCTGCGATCGTCCGTCGCTGATCGAGGGGGTCGGCCGTCCCCGTTGCGAGCCGTCCTTCGTGCCCGGCGTGGTCGATCGCATGATGAAGATCCCGGATGCGGCCACGATCGCGGCGATGAACGTGCTGTCGCGCCGGCTGCGCCGCCCGGTGGGCGGCTCCACCGGCACCAATTTCCTCGCGCTGTGCCGGCTCGCCTCGGAGATGCGTCAGGCCAACGTTGTGGGATCGCTGGTGACGCTGATCTGCGATTCCGGCGAACGCTATCGGCAGACCTATTACGAGCCCGAATGGCTGAAGGCCCGCGGCCTCGATCCGGCGCCGTTCGAGGCCAAATTGTCGTCATTCCTCGCGACGGGCGAGCCGCTCGCGCTTGATCTCGACGACGTCGTCAATCCGCAGAGCGCGTTCGACGCTCCGGTGCCGCCGCAATAGTGTCGATCACTCCGCCGCCTTGCTTGCGGGCGCTGGTGGCACAAAGGCGATGCAGCGGTTGCGGCCCTCGGCCTTGGCCTGGTAGAGCGCCTGATCGGCGGCGCTCATCAGCGCGTCGATGCCGGACATGCTGACGGTCGCCTCCGCGA
The DNA here is from genome assembly GCF_058314695.1 of Bradyrhizobium sp. T-12. NCBI lineage: Bacteria > Pseudomonadati > Pseudomonadota > Alphaproteobacteria > Hyphomicrobiales > Nitrobacteraceae > Bradyrhizobium > Bradyrhizobium sp. T-12. The sequence continues at coordinate 569,263 of NZ_CM177756.1, forward strand.
TGCCCACACTGACGGTGACGCCGAATCGAATCTCGCCGGCGATGATCTGCGCGCTCATCACGCGTTTGCGGATGCGATCGGCGACTGTCCTCGCACGTGACAGGCTGGTTTCGGGCAGCAGCACGGCGAACTCCTCACCGCCGAGGCGGCCGACGAGGTCTGATTTGCGTTTGCCATCGAGACACGCGGCTGCAACCGCTCTGATCGCGGCATCGCCCACGGCATGGCCGTAGCGGTCGTTGACCGACTTGAAGTGGTCGATGTCGAGCATCAGCACCGAGACGGAGCGATAATAGCGCTGGAACCGGCTCCACTCCGCATCGAGGGATTCGAGGAAGTGGCGGCGATTGTAGAGGCCCGTAAGAGAGTCGGTGGTCGCGAGCGTCTCCAGCATCGCGGCCTTTTGCGTGAGGTCGGTGATGTCGACATAGGTCAGCATGCGGCCGCCATTCGACATCGTGGTGCAATGGGCCCTGATGCGCCTTCCGTCCGGCGTCTGCAGGTCGCGCACATGGTCGCCGGCCTTGACCTCGGCGACCCGCCTGGCAGGAAATTTTGTCAGCTCGTTTGCCGGAAGGTCCGGAGCGCTCGCGCGATGGACCCGGCTCACCAGTGATGCATAGGTCGGTCGGCTCGCCGCCTCCTGCTCGCTCACATCCCAGAACCGGCGCATCCGCCTGTTCATGAAGCTTGCGTTGAGATCGCGATCGAGCAGCAGCACGCCGTCCTCGACATTCTCGAGCGCGTCGCGCAGCAGCTTCAGCTCGTCGGAATAGCGCACGATGTCGGTGACTGGCGTATAGGTCAGCATTCGCCCGCCGTCGGGCAGTGGCGTGCACTGCATCCGCACGACGTCACCCTTGGTGCGGCGCAGATCGAGCGGCGAGGCGTCACCCGCCTGGACGTGACGGACCCGCTCTGCGACGTAAGCTTCAAGTTCAGCCGGCGGAATCTCGTAAGCAAGTGTGTCGCGGCCGTGATGCATCAGGGTCACGAATGACGGATTGCTGTTGGCGACCTCGTCCGGCAATAGCCACATCTCCCGGAAGGCACGGTTGATCAACTTCGCACGGAGATTGGCATCCAGCAGAACAATGCCGAGCGGGACGAAATCAAGTGCTGCGCGAAGTGCGAGCATCTGCCCGCGCATCAGCGCATCGGACGAGCGCCTTCGCTCCTCGCCGGCGAGGGACTCGACATTGTTCGGCTCCTCGAAAGCGACCCCGACCTGACGGTCCGATCGCCAGACCACGCGACAGGTCAGGACCTCGCGCCCCGCCAGCCGAAGCTGGAAGCGCTCGGGCACGCCGAGGCCGCTCTCCATCTCGAGCGTCGCCGCCTCGTCGGTCAGCCGTCGCACGACGCAATCGATCGTCGACTGGCCGAAATTGAAGAAGATTTTCCCAGCAAGTAGCGTCCGTTCCGGGACCAGATGGGACATTCGCAGCCTCCCGCGTGACTCCGGCCCAGTCTGTCGCAAGCATATTGCCGAGAGGTAACCGGATGGGCGCGGCGGCCATAAGACCGACCGGCAGTCCTTGGCCGGGAGAAGCCACCACGGGGGTCCGAAAGCCCTGCGAAAGTCCCTCATCGTCAAGGCCGGGCCAGTGCGACCGCCCTGGGATGCCGGAACAAGCGGTAGATTGGCTTTACCAGCTGTCCACCATGATCACAGTCAATTGCGCACGGCGTAAAGCGGCGTTCGCAAGGTCACTTGGTAGGCCGGCTTCGGCGTCCAGGCGATCTGCGCGGTGACGCCGAACAGGCGGTTGTCATTGTCATCCATGCGGTCGAGGTCGAGCCGCAGGATGGGCTGCGTGAAGGACTCGGCCAGCGTTCGGCCGGCGAGCTGCGCGCCGCCGAACGACTGCATGCCGAGGCGGCCCGTGAACTTCCAGTTGCTCGGCCATTGGTAATAGCCGCCGGCATAGAGGATCGTGTTCGGCCGGATGCTGGCGAACGGGCTGGCGATGGTGGTGTAGGTATGTTGCATGCCGGCCAGCCAGCCCCGCGTCTCGTCTTCGTCCAGCGCGTAGTCGAATTCCAGAATGTTGTTGAGCGAGTTCGTCATGCCCTGATCGTTCGGCACCGATTGGGTCAGGGTCGATTGCAGCGTGATGGTCGGAATCGATCCGCCGTCCTGCCGGTGGAGGTCGGCCTGCACGCCGATGTTCCAGCTCGTGACGTCGAACGTCGACCAGCCGCCGCCGATGTCGGTCGTCGAGCCCGACACGCCGCCGTAGAGCGAGACGCGGTCGTTGACGTCGACGGTCAGCGGCAGGTCGACGGCAATGGACTTCGCGGCCGGCAGACCGTTCGGCAGCGTTGCGCCTCGGCGCACCGCCAGGGCTTCGAGCGCGGTCGACAGCGACGTGGTGCCGAAACCGAGCCCGAGCGTGCCCGCCGGAATCGACGCATAGGTCGTGCGCAGATCGAGATAGATGTTCGGGATCGCAGGTTTCGCCGGTTCGTCGTCCTCATCTTCGGCAGAGAAGGCGGCGCTGGCCGACAGCATCACGCAGGCCAGTCCCATCGCGACGGCGCGCAAGGTCGGACGACGCGATGGGCGGTGAGGGGACACGTGACAATCCGACGCGTGGAAGGCGGTGGCGAAATCGCGTGCTAGATGGAACGTGATCGTTCGTGTGGTCAAGCGATATCGGCGAGCGATGGACGGCACGGACGTCCGCGGCTACTCTGCGAGGATTGCACGACAGGTTCGCCCGCCAGACTGCAGGCCGGACAATGGAGGACGACAGCCATGACCACGTCACGCCGCATCCTGCTCGCCGGAATGGCCGGGCTTGCCGTCGCTCCGGCCGCAAGGGCAGCCACCCCCGTGCCGATGCGCGATGGCACGACGGTTGCCGAAGAACGGTTTGCGCGCATGATTGCCGCCGCTCATGCGCCCAACGTGACTTGCGCCTGGCAGGCGGAGCGTTATGCGGACATGCATTGGCCTGACTATGTCACGGCAGCCAGGGCCGTGCTCGACGCGCGCGTGTGATTCGCGCTACTTCGCCACCGCTCGCCGCACCTGCTCGCCGATCTGCGACAGCACGAGCTGCGCCTGCGGCAGGATCGCGCCCATGGCGTGGAAATTGTGAACCATGCCGTCGTGGCAGACATGCTCGACGGCGACGCCGGCAGTGAGCAGCTTGCGGGCATAGGCATTGCCCTCGTCGCGCATCGGGTCGTACTCGGCCGTGTGGATGATCGCGGTCGGCAGGCCCGTGAGCCGTGTGGCGCGCAGGGGCGACACGCGCGGGTCGGCCGTGTCGATACCGTCAGGCAGGTAGTCGGACAGATCGGCTTCGATCGTGACCCGATCGATCAGATGGCCCTCGGCGAAGGCCTCACGTGAGGGCGAGGTCTCCTCGAAGTCCAGCACCGGGCAGATCAGGCATTGCGCGGCGATGGCAAGGCCGGCGGTCTGCGCCGCCTCCTGGCATACGATCGCAGCCAGCGCTGCACCGGCGGAATCGCCGCCGACCACCAGGCGGTCCGCATCGATGCCGAGCGATGCCGCCTCGCGCGCGATCCATTCGGTGGCGGCGATGGCGTCGTCGACCGCGGCAGGAAATCGGTGCTCCGGCGCGAGCCGGTAATCGACGGAAACCAGGCGGCAGCCGGTGGCATGCGCCAGCGCGGCCGCGATGCGATCATGCGTGGCGATGCTGCCGGCGACGAGGCCGCCGCCATGGAAGAATACGAAGCCGGGTGCAAGCTCGCCGGCATTTGCTGGCGTGTAGAGACGATAGGGCAGCTCGCCGGCGCGGCCGGGCAGCACGCCGTCGCGTGCCGTCACGTCAGGCGCATCAGCGCGCGCGAACTGCATCAGCTTGGCCAGCGATTGCCGCCGCGCCTCCACGCTCGGCCGGCTTCGCGCCGGCGGCGCAGCCGCAGCCATCATGGTCAACAAGCGCTTTGCGAGCGGATCGAGCGGCATGGCGAACTCCGTATCATTGCCCGCATTATAGCCTGTTTGGCTTGTCTGCCCTCCAGCAGAGGGTGCCAATCGGGCAGCAAATCGTTTAGAAATTGGGACAATAGTGGCCGGATATTCCAAGGGAGGCCGGATATGGCCGAAATCAAGAAGCCGATCGAATATTCGCCGAGCTGGACCTTCTTCGAGGGCAAATGGCACGACGGCAACGTGCCGATCATGGGCCCGCGCACGCATGCGGCCTGGCTCGGGTCGGTGGTGTTCGACGGTGCCCGCGCCTTCGAGGGCGTCGCGCCCGATCTCGACCGTCACGTCGCGCGCGCCAATCAATCCGCGATCAATTTCGGCCTGAAGCCGGTGGTCGATACCGGCACCTGGCTGACGCTGGCAAATGAAGGCATTGCTCGCTTTGCGGCGAATGCCGAGCTCTATGTCCGTCCGATGTATTGGGCGCAGAACGGCGCGGGCGGCGGCGTGCTGTTCGACCCCGAGACCACCAATTGGTGCCTGTGCATCTACGAGGCGCCGATGCCAAAGCCGGTCGGCAACGCCATCAGCCTGTCGCCGTTCCGCAGGCCGACTGCCGAATGCGCGCCGGTCGAGGCGAAAGCGGCCTGCCTCTATCCGAACAATTCGCGCGCGCTCGCGGAAGCTGCCTCGCGCGGCTTCCAGAACGCGCTGATGCTCGACATGCTCGGCAACGTCGCGGAATTCGGCAATTCAAACGTGTTCATGGCGAGGGACGGCGTGGTCTATACGCCGGTGCCCAACGGCACCTTCCTCAACGGCATCACGCGCCAGCGCGTCATCAGTCTGCTGCGCGGCGACGGCGTCAATGTGGTCGAGAAGACGTTGCGCTATGCCGACTTCCTGGCCGCGGACGAGATCTTCTCCACCGGCAATTTCGCCAAGGTCGCCCCGGTGATCCGCATCGACGAGCGCGAGCTGAAGCCGGGCCCGTTCTACGCAAAGGCGCGAAAGCTCTATTGGGACTTTGCCCATGCGGTGAAGCTGGCGGCGTGATCGGGGCTTCTCAGTCGTCATGCCCGGGCTTGTCCCGGGCATCCACGTTCTTCCTCGCACGCCGTCACGCATGGATGGCCGGGACAAGCCCGGCCATGACGGGATCTATCCGCGTCGCCGAAACCGGCTGAACTGAAACGCCTGCGTCGAATCCCAGGGCGTATGATGCGTCTCGCGGCGCGTCTCGATCAGCGCGAAGTCCGGCCCGAGCTCTGCGAGAAGGCTGGCGCTGTCATGGCGCTGCACCGGCAGGCCGCTGCACTTCTCCGGACCATCGGGTGCGAACGTCGCGATGATGACATGGCCGCCGGGGGCAACCGCGGATCGCAGGCGCTCGACATAAGCCGTCCTGTCCTGCGGATCGGTCAGAAAGTGAAATGCGGCGCGGTCGTGCCAGACCTGGTAGGTCTTCGGCGGCCGCCACGTCGTTGCGTCGGCGACGATCCAATCGACACGTGATGCGGTGTCGCCGAGCCGTTTCTTGGCTGCGTCAAGCGCGTGGGCAGAGAGATCCAGGACGGCGACGTCGCGATATCCGTCCTGCAATAGCGCATCGACCAGACGCGAGGCGCCGCCGCCGATATCGATGATGGCAGTCTCGCGATCGGGATCGGCTGCCCTGATCATCGCGAGCGAGGTCGAGGGGCTGGTCTGAAACCAGCTGACCTCGGCCTCGCCCTTGGTGGCGTAGACGTTGTCCCAATGGGAGCATCGGTCGGATATGGCGCATCCTCCGGCTCACCTGGGGCGCCGGGGCATAGAAAGGACTATTCGTCCTTCTTCGACATCCGCTCCAGGCGTTCCTGCATTTCCTTCATCTGCTGGCGCAAATCGTCGATGTTGCTGTCCTTCGGCGCTTCTGCGGTCGCATCGGTCTCCGTCTCTGCAGTGGCCCCCGGGCGCGGCGGAACGAAGGGCTTGAACATCGAGAAGGTCTGCTGGAACAGCTCCATGTTGCGACGGACTTGTTCCTCCAAAGGAGCAAAAGGAGTGCCGGACAGGGTATTGGCGATCTGCTTGCGGAACTTCTCCTGCTCCTGGGTCAGGGTCGCGATCGACTGCTCCAGATATTTCGGCACCACCATCTGCATGCTGTCGCCGTAGAAGCGGATCAGCTGGCGCAGGAAGGTGGTCGGGAGCAGGTTCTGGCCGGCCTTGTTCTCCTGCTCGAAGATGATCTGGGCGAGCACGGAGCGGGTGATGTCGTCGCCGGTCTTGGCGTCATAGACCAGGAAATCCTCACCATCCTTGACCATCGCGGCGAGGTCTTCCAGCGTCACATAGGTGCTCGTTCCGGTGTTATAGAGCCGGCGGTTCGCGTATTTTTTGATGGTGGTGGGTTGGTCTGATTTCGCCATGGGCTCTCACTTGCAAGCGCGGAGAACGGGAACCCGACGGGCCATGCCGCAGGGCGGGAAGAGTACGCAACGCAACAAAATAAGCATTTTCAAAGGGGTCACGCTACCGTTTTGTGCGGCACGGTTAATCGCGGAGCAAAATCTTGCTTGCGAAAGCGCCAAGAACGCTATTTTGAATGCGCTGCGGCATGAATTCGGTCGCCGGCCGATTGACATGCCTCAACGACGTTAACAGGATGGCTGACGAGACTGGCGAGCCGTTTCCCTAAAGCCCCGCCTGCCCCTTTCAAAGAAACCTCAAGCCTCAGGAGATGCCCATGTCAGACGATGTCGTCATCGTCAGCGCCGCCCGCACCCCGGTCGGAAGCTTCAACGGCGCGTTCGCGACCCTTCCCGCCCACGATCTCGGCGCTATCGCCATCAAGGCCGCGCTGGAGCGCGGTGGCATCGAGCCCGGCCGGGTCTCCGAGGTCATCATGGGACAGATCCTGACCGCCGCCCAGGGCCAGAACCCGGCCCGTCAGGCCTCGATCGGCGCCGGCATCCCGGCGGAGAGCCCGGCCTGGGGCGTGAACCAGCTTTGCGGCTCGGGCCTGCGCACGGTCGCACTCGGCTACCAGGCGCTGCTCAACGGCGATTCCGAAATCGTGGTTGCTGGCGGCCAGGAGTCCATGAGCATGGCCCCGCACGCCCAATATCTGCGTGGCGGCGTCAAGATGGGACCCGTCGAGTTCGTCGACACCATGATCAAGGACGGTCTGTGGGATGCCTTCAACGGCTACCACATGGGCAACACCGCCGAGAACGTCGCGCGGCAGTGGCAGATCACCCGCGCCCAGCAGGACGAGTTCGCGGTCGCCTCGCAGCAGAAAGCCGAGGCGGCGCAGAAGGCCGGCAAGTTCAACGACGAGATCGTTCCCGTCACCATCAAGACCCGCAAGGGCGATGTCGTCGTCAGCGCCGATGAATATCCGCGTCATGGCGCAACGCTCGAGGCGATGGCCAAGCTCCGTCCCGCTTTCGAGAAGGAAGGCACTGTTACCGCGGGATCTGCATCCGGCATCAATGACGGCGCCGCCGCCGTGGTGCTGATGACCGCCAAGCAGGCGGCCAAGGAAGGCAAGAAGCCGCTCGCGCGTATCGTGTCCTGGGCGCAGGCCGGTGTCGATCCGAAGATCATGGGCTCGGGCCCGATCCCGGCGTCGCGCGCCGCGCTGAAGAAGGCCGGCTGGAATGTCGGCGATCTCGATCTGATCGAGGCCAACGAAGCCTTCGCGGCCCAGGCCTGTGCCGTCAACAAGGACCTCGGCTGGGACACCTCCAAGGTCAACGTCAATGGCGGCGCGATCGCGATCGGCCATCCGGTCGGCGCGTCCGGCGCGCGCGTGCTGGTGACGCTGCTGCACGAAATGCAGAAGCGCGATTCCAAGAAGGGTCTCGCCACGCTGTGCATCGGCGGCGGCATGGGCATCGCGATGTGCATCGCGCGCGACTGACGATAGCTGACGTGCAGCTGACGCGCGGTGTGCGCGTGCGCTGCACACGTCGGTGAGTGCGTTGCACGCGATTAAAAAGGCAGCGGTTGCAAATCAAATATTCTTCGCAATCGCGCAGGCCTCGACTAAATCAAACGCCCGGCTCAACGCCGGGCGTTTTGTTCTTGATGTCCGTCAAACCAACCGCATAATCCCACGTTAAAAAAAACGATCACTCCAGAAACGTCCGAAGAGTCTAAGGAAGAGTCCAAGGGAAGGAATACGACATGGCACGTGTTGCATTGGTCACGGGTGGTACGCGGGGCATTGGTGCTGCGATCAGCAAGGCACTGAAGGCGGCTGGCTACAAGGTCGCGGCGAGCTACGCCGGCAACGACGCGGCGGCGGAGAAGTTCAAGGCCGAGACCGGCATCGCCGTCTACAAATGGGACGTCAGCAGCTTCGACGCCTGTGCCGAAGGCGTGAAGAAGGTCGAGGCCGATCTCGGGCCGATCGAGGTGCTCGTCAACAATGCCGGCATCACCCGCGACACCGCCTTCCACAAGATGACGCTCGAGCAGTGGAACGCCGTCATCAACACCAATCTCGGTTCGCTGTTCAACATGACGCGCCAGGTCATCGAGGGCATGCGTGCGCGCAAGTTCGGCCGCATCATCTCGATCTCGTCGATCAACGGACAGAAGGGGCAGTTCGGTCAGGTCAACTATTCCGCGGCGAAGGCCGGCGATATCGGTTTCACCAAGGCGCTCGCGCTGGAGAATGCCAAGGGTGGCATCACCGTGAACGCGATCTGCCCCGGCTACATCAACACCGAAATGGTGCAGGCGGTGCCGAAGGACGTTCTGGAGAAGAACGTGATCCCGCAGATCCCGGCCAACCGGCTCGGCGAACCCGAAGAGATCGCGCGCGCGGTCGTGTTCCTCGCGGCCGACGAGTCCGGTTTCATCACCGGCTCGACGCTCACCGTCAACGGCGGCCAATACATGGTGTGATGCGATCGCATCACGCCGGCTGATATTTTGCACATCGGCGTGCCCGGGCTTGTCCCGGGCATCATGCCCTGTCATTCCGGGGCGCCGCGAGAGCGGCGAACCCGGAAACTCGAAATTCCGGGTCTGGCGCTACGCGCCATCCCGGAATGACGAGGCCTTCCAAGATGACTCCCCGCACCGCCACGCTGATCGGATTGACCGCGATCCTGATGTGGTCGCTGCTCTCGGTGATGACGGTGGCGACCGGAACGATCCCGGCGTTTCAGCTCGCGGCCATGACCTTCGCGATCGGCGGCCTCGTCGGCCTGCTCACCTGGATCGGCCGCGGCGATGCCGCGAAAAGCCTGCGTCAGCCGCTCGTCGTCTGGGTCGTCGGCGTCGGCGGCCTGTTCGGCTATCACGCGCTGTATTTCCTCGCGCTCCGCTTCGCGCCGCCGGCCGAAGCCGGTCTTCTGAACTACATGTGGCCGCTCTTGATCGTGCTGTTCTCCTCGTTCCTGCCCGGCGAGCGGCTCGCTTTGCATCACATCGTCGGCGCCGTGCTCGGCCTCGTCGGCACCGTGCTGCTGTTCGCCGGCAACACCAGCGGATTTGCACCGGGGGCGGTGCCGGGACTGATCGCAGCCTTCATTGCCGCGTTCGTCTGGGCGGCCTATTCGGTGCTGTCGCGCCGGCTGAAAGCGGTGCCGACGGATGCCGTCGCGGGCTTCTGCCTTGCCACCGCAGCGCTGGCCGCGCTGATGCACGGTTTGCTTGAAACCACGGTGTGGCCGGAGACCATTTTGCAATGGCTTTCGGTTCTCGCCCTCGGCATCGGTCCCGTCGGGGCGGCCTTCTACGCCTGGGACATCGGCATGAAGCGTGGCGACATCCGCGTGCTTGGCGCCGCCTCCTACGCGACGCCGCTGCTCTCGACCGGCTTCCTCATCACCGCCGGCTTTGCCAAGGCCAGCGCCAACATCGCCATCGCCGCGATTCTGATTGCCGGCGGCGGCCTGATCGCGGCGAAGGACATGGTGCTGAGGAAGAGGTGATCGTCATTCCGGGCGCGCCGCTTGCGCGCGGCGTCCCGGAATGACGGTGTAGGCGCTACGGCTCCCAGCCCTTCGGTGCGAGCTCGAAGCCTGCGAACTCGAACGCGGGCGCCACGGTGCAGCCGACCAGGGTCCACTCGCCCGTGGTCTCAGCCATCTGCCAGGCCTGCTCCGGCACGATCGCCTGCGGCCGCTCGCCGCCGGCGAGATCGGTGCCGAGCCGCACTTCGTGCCGCGAGCAGCCGTCATGGGCGATGCGCAGCATCAGGGGGCTGCCCGCATAATAATGCCAGGTCTCGACCGCATCGACGCGATGCCAGTGCGAGCGTTCGCCGCGTGCGAGCAGGAAGTAGATCAGGGTCGAGCGCGACCGGCCGTTGGCGTCCGTGGCCTGGTCGCGAAACGTCTCGCGATAATGGCCGCCCTCGGGATGCGGCCGCAGTTCAAGGCGAGCGATGATCTCGGCTGCGGTCGGCATCGATCCCCGTCAGGTCTATGTTTCAGGACTTGCGCGTCAGGATTTATGCGTCAGGATTTGTTCTTGCGCTCGCGCAGCTCGCCGAACACTGCGGCGGCATCCGCGCCCTTCATGTGCAGCCTGGCCGCGACCGACGGTTCGTCGGCGCGCAGGAACACATTGGCCCGCTTCTCGTCGCCAAGCAGTGTCGGAATGGTCGGCCTGTTCTCGGCGCGGAGTTTCGTCACCTCCGCCGCGCGCGCCTGCAGCGCCGCATTGTCGGGATCGACGGTGAGCGCGAACTTGACGTTGGAGGCCGTGTATTCGTGGCCGCAATAGAGCTTGAAGTCGTCGGGCAGGGCGCGCAGCTTCAGGAGCGAATCCCACATCATGGGGTAGGTGCCCTCGAACACGCGTCCGCAGCCGATCGAGAACAGCGTGTCGGCGGCGAACACCGTCTTCTCGGTGTCGAACACGTAGGAGATGTGGTCGAGCGTGTGGCCGGGCGTCTCCAGAACGCGCGCCAGCAGATTGCCGATCTTGACCACGTCGGCATTGGCGACGCGCAGGTCGACATTGGCGATGGCGGTGGTCTTGTCGTGCGGCGCGACGACGCGGCAATTGTATTTCCGCTTGAGTTCGGCGACTCCGCCGACATGATCGCCGTGATGATGGGTGATCAGGATGTCGGTGAGCTGCCAACCCTCGCGCTCCAGCGCCTGGACGATCGGGCCAGCCTCGGGCGCGTCGATCGACGCCGTTGCCTTGGTTTCCACATCGTGGATCAGATAACCGAAATTGTCGTTTAAACAGGTGAAAGTACGAATTTCGGCGGCCATGTCATCTCCATCGCGCTCAGCCCCGCCAGACAAATATGGCGTTAACGTTGCACAGGCAATGCAATATTCCGCGCGCAGGCGCGGCCTTACGCATGTTACATTGCCGTCATGACCATCGACGTCGTCGACCTCCGCGAGTTCTATTCCCGTCGCCTCGGCATTGTGGCGCGGCAAATGATCAATCGCGGCATCAGGGAGCGCTGGCCGGGCGCGGAGGGCCAGCGCGTGCTCGGCCTCGGCTATCCCACGCCCTATCTGGGGTTGTTCCGCGAAGACGCCGAGCGCTGCATCGCCTTCATGCCGGCGGCCCAGGGCGTCCTGAAATGGCCGACGGGGCGGCCGGCGCTGGCCTCGCTGGTCGACGAATTCTCGCTGCCGCTGCCCGACGCCGCGGTCGACCGCATCCTGCTGATCCACGCGCTCGAGATGTCGGACGATCCGGCCGCGCTGCTGCGCGAGGTGTGGCGCGTGCTGTCGCCCTCGGGCCGCGTGATCGCGGTGATCCCGAACCGGCGTGGGGTGTGGACCCGCACCGACAGCACGCCGTTCGGTCACGGCCGGCCCTATTCGCGCTCGCAGATCACCGACCTGTTGCGCCAGACCTGGTTCACGCCGACCGCCTGGGGCGAGGCGTTGTTCATGCCGCCCTATGCCGGTGGCTGGGTGCTGAAATCCGCACAGATGTGGGAGCGCGCCGGTGCGGCGCTGTCGCTGCCCTTTGCCGGCGTGCACATCGTCGAGGCCACCAAGCAGGTCTATCGTGCGATCCCCGCCAAACGCGAGCGGGCGCGGCTGATTCCCTCGCTCGCCAAGCCCGTGTTGGTGCCATCCTCGACGGTGACGCGCAGCTGAAAAAAATCGTCCCGGCGAGGCCGGGACGATTGCAGTTCACAAACTCAGAACAGGCTTATTCGCCGGGCGCGACTTCGTCGCTCGAGGCGGCAGGTGCGGCCTCGCGCTCGGGGCGCGGGCCATGCGGCCGGCGCCGCCGGCGCGGAAAGCGTTCGCCACCGCCGCCGCCACCGCCCTCGAAGCCGGGTTGGCCGCCATTGGCGCCGACATTCACTTGCGGCTGCGGACCGGTGATGAAGGACGGCAGGCGATCGACGCTGCCGGCATCGGCGATGACGGGCTGCGGCTGGTTCGCGGGCAGCGGCTGCGGCTGATATTGCGGCTGCGGGCGATGATCGCGTTCGCGGTGCTCGCGCGGCTGCTGGTCGCGCTGATAAGGCTGCTGCTGGTCGCGTTGCTGATGATCACGCTGGTGATGATCGCGCTGGCCGTCGCGGTCGCGCGCGAAAGGCTGCTGCTGCGGCTGCGGGACGAAGCCCGGCTCCTGGCCGAAATTCGAGAAATTCTCGCCGTCGTCCTCGCCGTCGTCGCTGTGGCTGCTGACGGGCTCGTCACCGCGCGGCTGCTGGTTCTGGCGGAACTGCTCCTGGGCCGCCGCGATCAGGCGGAAATAATGCTCGGCATGCTGGTAGTAGTTCTCCGCCGCAACGGGATCGCCGGACGAGCGCGCGTCGCGCGCAAGCTGGAGATACTTTTCGGCGATGTGCGAAGCGGTGCCGCGGATCTTGATGTCGGGTCCGTTGGACTCGTAGACCCGGGTCATCGGGTTCTGGCTGCGCCGGTTGTTGTTGTTGTTATTGTTGTTGCGGTTGCGCATCCGCTGCTTGTTCTGACCGTTTCTCATGTCCTGCCTTTAATTCCAGCCCTAAAGGTTGCACGCATTACTGATTGCTAGGAGTGACCTGCCGACAGCGGTTCACATTGCCCACGCGCAACCGCGCGCAAGAGCGGATTGATCCCTGCCGATGTTCGTCGACCGTCGCGTTCAACAAGGACGCGTTCCCCACCCGCCAGCATTGATCGCCAGCGAACCCATTCATTTTGCCTGCCGAAACAAGCCCAGCTTTGTTGCGTAAGTCTTCAAGCGCAATATCAGGCTTTCGTTCACGTTGCGGTCGGAGAGCAGCGCAGCTCCACTGGCTATCGCGCTTCACAGGACCTGCGGCTTGGAACCTTTATCAGTAAAGCTCTCGCCCGAGAGCCCGGCTTTCGCCCGTAGGTCTACGGGGCCGGCACCGATGTGTTGATCGGAACGTAGTCGTTCCCAAGGGATATTCCAAGAGCTTTTTGCAGGCCAATCCGGCTTTTATGGGGGCATTTTTCGGGCCGAAACGGCCCGCGGAATGCCCGCCAGGTCGGCCTTGGCCGGCCTGTCCAACGTTAACCCCGCCGCTGCCATCAGGGTTTCAATGTTTCTCGCTTGGCCCTGTCCGGCCTCGACGATCAGGGCGCCGCCGGGCGCGAGGCGCTCGGCCGCCTGCGGGATAAGGGCGCGGTAAGCATCATATCCGTCGTTGCCGCCATCGAGCGCCAGATGCGGATCGTGCTCGCGCACCTCGACGCTCAATGTCGGAATTTCGGCCGAGGGGATATAGGGCGGATTCGACACGATGAGGTCGAACGGGCCGCGCAGCGCCGACGCATAGGAGCAAGCGACGAAGGCCGCCCGGTCGCCGAGGCCGAGAGCGGCGGCATTGTCGCGCGCCGTGTCGAGCGCCGCCAGGCTGACATCGGTGCCGATGCCAAACGCATCGGGAATTTCGTGCAACAGCGCCAGCAGGATCGCGCCCGATCCGACGCCGATATCGGCGATGCGCGGGCGCCGTCCCGATATCGTCAGCCCGCGAAAAATCTCGAGCGCCAGTTCGACAACGGTCTCGGTGTCCGGCCGCGGCACCAGCGTCGCCTCGGACAGCCGGAACGGCATGCCCCAGAATTCCCGCGCGCCGAGAATGCGGGCGACCGGCTCGTGCGCCAGCCGGCGTTGCGCATATCGTTCGAGGCGTGCGGTTTCCTCAGGCGTGAGCGTTCGCGCCGCCTGCGTCACCATTCCGGTCAGATCGAGCTCCAGGGCCGCGCCGACGAGCAGGCGCGCATCGAGGGCGGACTCCTCGATGCCGGCCGATCGCAATCGCGCGGCGAGGGCGCGGCGCGCGCTCTCGATGCTGTGTCCGGGATCGAAGCCTGTCGTCAATGGAACCATCCTGCCTGGCATCGTGGATAGATCGGCAGGCTTGCTTGCGTCAACGGAAAGGAGCGCGTTTGATCGCGCCTCGCAAGCGTGGAGGGGTCCATGACGGCCTATGACGATCAGAACGTCTTCGCAAAAATCCTGCGCGGCGAGATTCCCTGCTTCGAGGTGTTCAGGGACGATCGCAGCTTCGCCTTCCTCGATATCATGCCGCGCTCGCCCGGGCACACGCTGGTGATTCCGCGCGCGCCGGCGCGCGGCATCCTCGACATCGCCGATGACGATCTCGCCGCGGTGACGAGAACCGCCAAGCGGATCGCGATTGCGGCGATGAGGGCGTTCGACGCCGAGGGCATCATCCTGCAGCAATTCAGCGAGCCGGCCAGCGGGCAGGTGGTTCTTCACCTGCACATGCACGTCATGCCGGTCAGGTCCGGGATCGAGCTGTTGCCGGCGCAGACGCGGAAAGAGGACATGGCCGTGCTCGCCGATCACGCCAAGCGGATGGTCGGGGCGCTCGGCGGTTAATCAAACGCCGAGATAGCGCTGCAGCAGTTCCGGCTGGGCCTTCAGCTCCTGCGCCGGTCCCTCATGCACGATATGGCCGTTGTTGATGATGTAGATCCGGCTCGCCAGGGCCAGCGTGGCCGCCAGATTCTGCTCGACCAGCACGATGGTCTGGCCGGCGGCCGCCAGATCGCGGCACGCCTTGACGAGATCGTGGACGATGACGGGCGCGAGACCCTCGAACGGCTCGTCCAGCAGCACGATCTTGGGATCGCGCACCAGCGCCCGCGCGATCGCGAGCATCTGCTGCTCGCCGCCGGAGAGCTCGGTGCCGCGATTGTTGCGCCGCTCCTTCAGCCGGGGAAACATCTCGTAGATGCGCCCGAGCGGCCAGCGTTTCGGCGCGGTGATCCCGGCGAGAAGGATGTTCTCCTCCACCGACAGGCTGCCGAAGATCCGGCGTTCCTCGTGCACGAGCTGCATGCCGGCCTGCGCGATCTTGTGGCTTCGGCGTCCGGCGATGTCGATGCCGTCGAATTTCACGCTGCCGCTGCGCGGCGTCACCACGCCCATCAGGCTCTTCAGCGTGGTGCTCTTGCCGGCGCCGTTGCGGCCGAGCAATGCCACCACCTCGTGACGCTCGACATGCATGGCGACGTCGAACAGGATGTGGGAATCCCCATAATAGCTGTTCAGGCCGTTGACCTCGATCAGGCTCATGCGGCGATCTCTCCGTGAACGCCGCCGAGATAGGCTTCCTGCACCGCGGCGTTGGACTTGATTTCTTCCGGTGTGCCCGAGACCAGCACGCGGCCTTCCTGCAGCACGGTGACGCGCTCGACCAGCTCGAACAGGGAATCCATGTCGTGGTCGATGATGATCATGGTGCGGCCGCGCGCGATCGACTTCAGAAGCCTCACCGTCTCGACCCGTTCGCGCGGGCTCATGCCGGCGAGCGGCTCGTCGAGCAGCAGCAGGCGCGGCGAGGTCGCGAGCGCAAGCCCGATCTCCAGCCGGCGTTTCTCGCCATAGGCGAGCTCGGAGACGGGCGTGTCGGCGCGGCGGGTGAGATTGACCAGTGCCAGCGTGTGCTCGACCTGCTCGGTCAGGCCCTTGACGCTCGAGAGCTTGCGGAACAAATCAAGCCGGAATTTTCCGCGCAGCTCTGCGAGCGCGGCGATCGTCAGATTCTGGCGCACGGTGAGGCCGGTGAAGAGCTGGTTGACCTGGTAACTCTTGGTGAGCCCGAGCTGGCAAACCTCGGTGACCTTCAATCCCGTGATGTCGCGCCCCTCGAACACGATCCGGCCCGACGTCGGCGCGATCTCGCAGGTCAGCATCTTGAAGAAGGTCGACTTGCCGGCACCGTTGGGGCCGATGATGCCGCGCAGCTCGCCCTGATTGACGCTGAAATCGATGTCGCTGTTGGCGACGAGGCCGCCATAGCGCTTGGTGAGACCGGTGGCCTTCAGGATCGGCCCGGAATAAGCGGGGTGCTCGACCTCCTTGGCCTGCATCGGCGCCGGCGCGGCTTGCGGTGTCGCCTCGGCGTCCGCAGCTTCCTGTTCAGTCTCGGCTTCCGTTCGCTGACGCTTGCCGGAGACGAGGCGGTAGAGATCGGCAAGTCCGCCAATGATGCCGCCGCGCAGGAAGCAGACCAGCAGCACGAACACGACGCCGAGCACCAGTTTCCAGGCCGCACCCAAGCCCAGCGCTGACTGCAGGAAATCCTGCAGGAACAGCCAGACGGTTGCGCCGACCAGAGGTCCGAACAGCGTGCCGCGGCCGCCGATGGCGGTCTGCATCACCAGCTGGCCCGAGGTGTCGAAGGTGAAGGCGTCGGGCGGCATGAAGGCCTGGAGCACGCCGAGCAGGCCGCCGGCGAAGCCCGCATAGGCCGCTGCGATCACGAAAGCCGTCAGCTTGTAGCCGTGGATGTTGTGGCCGACGGCGGTGGCGCGCAGCGGATTGTCCCGGATCGCGCTGAAAATGGCGCCGACCGGCGAGCGCACGATCCTGAGCGCGATGATGACGCCGATGAAGTAGCACAGCGCGATAAACTGATAGAGCGACCAGCCATTGGTGAAGTGAATGGTGGTGAGGCCGAGATCGAAGCTCGGCGTCGGCACGCCGGGCAGGCCGTTCTCGCCGCCGGTGAAGTCGGAGAGCGGATTGAACTCGACGAAGAAGAACACCTCCGCGATCGCCACGGTGATCATGGCGAAATAGATGCCGGTGCGGCGCAGGGCGATCAGGCCGATCAGATAGCCGGTCGCGGCCGCCGCGATCATGCCGATGATCAGCGCGCCGAGCACGTTGCCGAAGCCGGCACGGGTCAGAAGGTAGGCCGCGACGAAGCCGCCGGTGCCGTAGAAGGCGGACTGGCCGAACGACAACAGGCCGGTGAAGCCGAACAGGATGTCGAAGCCGAGGCCGAACAGGCCCCAGACCAGGATCCGGTTCACGGTGTTGGGCGCGAAGCCGAGATGAGGCAGCACGAAGGGAGCTGCGATCAATCCGATCGCGGTCAGGGTCTCGATCAGGAACGGGCGTTGCTTGAGCATCGGGAAATCGCTTACTCGCGGCCCTGGACGCCGAGCAGGCCATGCGGTCGCACCACGAGCACGAGCGTCATCGCCGCAAACAGCATCACATAGGCATAGCCGGGGTTGAACATGGAGGTGACGCTGATGATCTCGCCGGCGATCAGGCCGCCGAGGATCGCGCCGGGGAACGAGCCGACGCCGCCGATCACCACCACCACGAAGGTCTGGACCAGGATGTCGTCGCCGATGCCCGGTGTCAGCGACACCACCGGCGCGTTGACGATGCCGGCAAAGCCGGCGGCCATCGCGCCGATGCCGAACACCACCATGAAGACGCGGTAGACGTTGATGCCGAGCGAATCGACCATCACCGAATCCTCGATGCCGGCCCGCACGATCATGCCGAGCCGGGTCCGGTAGAGCACGATGAACAGCGCGCCGAGCGCGACCGCGACGATGCCGACCACGGCGAGGCGGTAGGTCGGATAGAACATGAAGCCGAGATTGGTGATGCCCTGGAACAGCGCCGGGGGCGGCACCAGCTGCGACTGGCTCGAGAAGGCCAGGCGCACGAGCTCGACGAAGCAGATGCCGAGCCCGAAGGTCACCAGCAACTGATCCTCGTGCGGGCGATGATAGAAGTGGCGGATGATGACGCGCTCCATGAGCACGCCCAGCAGCATCACGAACAGCGAGCCCGCGATGACGGCAAGGATGAACGATTCCGTGTACTGGTAGGCGACGAAGCCGGCATAGCCGCCGATCATGAACATCGCGCCGTGCGCGAGATTGAGCACGCCGAGCGTGCCGTAGATGATGGTCAGGCCGGAGCTGATCAATGCGAGCAAGGCGCCGAGCGCCAGCCCGTTGAAAAGCTGCGAGACGAGGTTGGGCCAACTGATCATGAACTGGTCACTGTGCGGGGCGCGACGGAGAGTCAAAAAAGGTGACGCCGCAGGTGCTGGAAGCGACCTACGGCGTCAGAGGAGTAGCGCGGGCTCAGCTATAGTCGCCGGGATGGCAGCCGAACGCGTCGGGCTTCTGCATCAGGCCTTCGCCGGGGACGATCTCGACCACGTCGTACCAGTCTTCCTTGTTCTTCATGTCCTTCTGCTGCTTGCCCTTCACGATCAGGACGGGACGGATGCACTGATGGTCCTCGGGACGGTAATGCACGTCGCCGACGAGCGAGGGGATCGTCTCGCCCTTCTCATAGGCCTTGATCACGTCGGGCGGGTTGAAGCTGCCGGCCTGCTCGCACATGCGGGCCCAGTGCGCGAAGCTGACATAGGCGTTCTCGGCGCCCCATTCCGGTTTGTAGCCGTACTTCTTCTCGAAGGCCTCGTTGAACATCTTCGCCAGCGGGAACTTGTCCTCGATCGTCCACCAATAGTCGGTGGCGGCGTAGACGCCCTGCATCAGGCCGCCGGTCTCGCGCGCGATGAACGGCACCTGATACGGGACCACCAGCTTCATCTTGTCGAGCACGCCGAACTGCTTGGCTTGCTGGGTCGACAGCACCGCGTCGTGACCCCAATTGACGTTGATCAAGACGTCCGCGCCGGAATTGGCGACGTTCAACAGGTAGGAGGAGTAATCCGGCGCGCCGAGCGGCGCGACCTGGTTGGTCACGGTGGTCCAGCCGGCGGTCGCAAGGAAGTCCTGCATCGACTTGGTGACGGTGTGGCCGTAGGTGTAGTCGGGCGTGAGGTACGCGGCCTTCTTGCCCTTGCCGAATTCCTTGACCATGACCGGACCGATCGCCGCGGCGGCGGTCTGGCCGAAGAAGTTCTGGCGGAAGCCGTAGCGGACGCAGTCCTTGCCGGTGGTGTCGTTCGAGCCGGAGATGCCGCAGACGAAGATCACCTTCTCGCGTTGCGCGAGCTTGTTGAGCGCGACCGCGACGGCACTTGACGTGCCGCCGGTAATCATGATCGCCTTGTTCTCGCTGATGAAGCGCTGCTGCGCCTGCACCGCCTCGTTCGGCTTGGCGGCGGAATCCGCAACGCCGAACTTCAGTTCCTTGCCGAGCACGCCCTTGCTGGTCTTCGGCGAGATCTTCTTGATTAGCTCGTGACCGCTGTTGATGTGCTCGATCGCGAGTTGATAACCCTTGAGCTCGTCTTCACCTTGCACGGCGTAGGTGCCGGTGCGCGGCACCGAGATTCCGATGAAGGCGGTGGAGCCCGAGACGCCCGCGGGATAGGAGCCGATCGGCTTGTCCTCGGCGAAGGCCGGCATCGCGGGCAGCACCGAGCCGCCGATGAGGCCCGCCGTGGTCTGGAGCAGGCCGCGGCGCGACAGGCCGCGGCGGATGAGATCGTCAGTCATGATCGTTTCCTCCGAACGTCGTTCTTGTTTGCAGGCAAACACAACCCGTCCGGCGGCAACCGACCTCGATGGGTCTGCTCGCGCCGGGCACGTCACATCCGCGTGTAGCTCTTGGACCTAAACATTGCTTGTGAAGACCTTCTGTCAATTTCGCCTTTGGTCGAACGACCGAAATTATCACGTGAAAACATATCGGATCACGATATATATTAGTCTTTGTGAGTACGAAGCAGACGGGTTCGGCGAGGGACATGACGCGGCGGACGGTAGCAGCGGGCACGCGAAAGCGGCGGTCCTGGCCTCTGGAGACGGAGCCGCAGGAGCCGGCGTGGCCGGCGGCGGAGGGCAACGAACAACGCGCGGCACCGCCGTCCGGCGAAGCGGTTCGCGTCTCCGAACCTCGTCACAGGCCGATCGGCGAGCGGGGTCCGGCGGTCGGCTCCGTTCAGGCGAAGCGCCTGCCAGCTCCGATGAAGAAGCTGAGCGTACGCGCCCAGAACGTCCTCAAGGAGCTCGCGGTCGAACTGACGGGCGAGCAGCCGCCGAAAGGAGCATGGTCGCCCTCGCGTGAACTGCTGCTGGCGCTGACAGCCGAGCGCCTCGCGACCGCGCGCAATTGCGGCCCTCATACCATGCGGGAGATCGTCGACTGGGCGCAGGGCTGTGGCGTGACCATCAGTCCGGTGATCCCGGCCGGCGGCTCGCTGTCGCAGATGTGGGGTGAGCTGATCGCCAGCGCGTCGGCCGGTAGCCTGACCAGCGCCGAGATCGCTGGTGCTCTGCAGCGCTCGATCCGGCGGAAGAGCGTCCGCATCCCGCTCGCATTTCAGGTCATCCTGGTGAAGATCCTGCTGTCCGGGTTCGAATAGGCATTCGGTTAATTGTGCATGTGCGGTACCGGCCCGGTTGGTTCCGAGGCTGCATCTTGCTACTTTGGACTAAGTCGCTCGCGTCCCCGGCTTGACAGTGTCGAGGCAGGGCGGCCAGGCACGGTCCAGGCGATGCAGGCGCGGCGATCCAAGACGACGAAAACCACCCCGGGCTCGAACAGCCGTACGATGCGTGACGCCGATTACGCGGCGCTGGCGCAGTTTCGCTATCAGATCCGAAGCTTTCTGGCCTTCAGCGAGCAGGCGGCGGCGAACGAAGGATTGACGCCGACGCAGCACCAGGCACTGCTCGGCATCAAGGGCTTTGTCCGTCCGGGACCTGCGACGGTCGGCGATGTCGCGCGCTTCCTGCTGATCCGGCATCATTCCGCAGTCGAACTGGTCGACCGTCTGGCCAAGCTCGGGTTGGTCAGCAGGCTTGCCGATCCCAATGACGCCCGGCGCGTGCACCTCAATCTGACCAAGAAGGGTGAGCAGAAGCTCCGGGCACTCTCGCGGAAGAACCTCGAAGAGCTTCGCCATGCCGCGAGCCCGGCCTTGGGGCGTCTGCTGAAGTCGTTCCAGGATTCCGGCGAGACCTGATTCGCGGTGATCGCGCCTGTCAGGCCGCGACGCCTTGGGCGGCGAGCTGCGCGGCCTGGTGCTCGGTGGTCAATGCGTCGGTCAATTCGCCGAGCGCTTCGCCCGCGATCACCTGCGGCAGCTTGTAGAGCGTCAGGTTGATGCGGTGGTCGGTGACGCGTCCTTGCGGGAAATTATAGGTGCGGATGCGCTCTGAGCGGTCGCCGGAGCCGACCTTCTCCTTGCGCTCGGCCGAGCGCGCGGCGTCGACGCGCTGCCGCTCGGCGTCGTAGATGCGCGAGCGCAGGATGTTCATGGCGGAGGCGCGGTTCTTATGCTGCGAGCGCGAGTCCTGCATCATCACGACGATGCCGGTCGGAATGTGGGTGATGCGGATCGCCGATTCGGTCTTGTTGACGTGCTGGCCGCCCGCGCCTTGCGCGCGCATGGTCTCGATGCGGAGGTCGTCGTTCTTGATCTCGACGTCGACATCCTCGACCTCGGGCAGCACGGCAACGGTCGCCGCAGAGGTGTGAATGCGCCCCTGCGTCTCGGTGTCAGGCACGCGCTGCACGCGATGCACGCCGGATTCGAACTTCAGCTTGGAGAACGCGCCGCGGCCCTGCACCTCTGCGATGATTTCCTTGTAGCCGCCCACGGTGCCTTCGCTGGCCGAGATCACCTCGACCTTCCAGCCCTGCAGGGCAGCGAAGCGCTCGTACATCCGGAACAGGTCTCCGGCGAATAGCGAGGCCTCGTCGCCGCCGGTGCCGGCGCGGATTTCCAGCACCACGTTGCGATCGTCCATGGCGTCCTTGGGCAGCAGCGCCACGCGGATCTTCTGGACCAGCTCCTGGATCTTCGGTGCGAGCTCGTCGCGTTCGGCTTCCGCCATGCCGCGCATCTCGGCATCGGTTGCGGGATCGGCGATCAGCGCCTCGGTATCGGCGAGCTCCTTCACGGCGGAACGGTAGGCCTTCACCGCTTCGATCAGCGGCGTGATCTCGGCCAGCTCGCGCGTGACCTGCACGTAACGTTCGGAGGAGAGCTGCCCCAGCGATTCGGCCTCGAGAGAGGCATGATGTGCAAGGAGCACGTCCAGTTTGGCTTCGGGGAGTGACGACATCGGTTCAGTCTCAAATGGCGGAAAGAGGCGAGGCGGCGGGAGGCGGCGACAGGCCCGCTACAAGGCCAGGCCTTCGGCCTCGGCAAACTCCGTCAACTTCTGCCGGATCGAGACGCTGCCCGCCGGCGCGTCCAGGAGCGGGCCGAGCATGGCTTCGGCCTTCTTCGCATCGAGGTCGATCACCATGGCCTTGACCGGGCCGAGCGCGGTCGCCGACAGCGACAGCGAGCGATAGCCCAGCCCGATCAGCGCCAGCGCGCCGATCGGCTTGGAGGCCATCTCGCCGCAGAGCGAGAGCGACTTATTCGCCGCATGGCACTTGCGCGCGATCTCGCGCAGGGCGCGCAGGATCGGCGCCGACATGGTGTCGAAGCGCTCGGACACTTTCGCGTTGCCGCGATCGACGGCGAACAGGAACTGGAACAGGTCGTTGGAGCCGACCGAGATGAAGTCGACTTTCCGCAAGAGCTCGTCGAGCTGGTAGAGCAGCGCGGGCACCTCGACCATGGTGCCGATGTCGATCCGTTCAGGCAGCGTGTGGCCGTGCTGGCGTAAGTAAGTGAGCTCGCGCTCGACCAGCGCCTTCGCCGAATCGAATTCGGCGACCTCCGAGATCATCGGGAACATGATGCGCAAGGCGCGGCCGCCGCCGGCGCGCAGCAGCGCGCGAATCTGGCCGCGCAACAGGCCGGGGCGATCGAGCCCGAGCCGGATCGCGCGCCAGCCGAGCGCGGGATTCTCCTCGATCACGGCTTCCATATAGGGCAGCGCCTTGTCGCCGCCGATGTCGAGGGTGCGGAAGGTGACGGGCTTGGGGCCGGCGGCATCCAGCACGGTGCGATAGAGCGCCAGCTGGTCGCTGGTGCGCGGCAGGCTCTGGCCCACCATGAATTGCAGCTCGGTGCGGAACAGGCCGATGCCGGCGCTGCCGGTGTCCTCGATATGCGGCAGGTCGATGGCAAGGCCTGCGTTGATCATCAGCTCGACCTTCTGGCCGTCCCTGGTGACGCAGGGCCGGTCGCGCAGCGCCAGATATTGCGCCTGGCGGCGGGCGCGGAAGCGCACGCGCTCGGCGAAGGCGGCTTCGACCTCCTGTGACGGGCGCACATAGATCGAGCCCGAGGTGCCGTCGACGATGATGGCGTCGCCGGGGTCGGCGATGCCGGGCGCGTTCGGCACTTCGCCGACCGCGGGAATTCCGAGCGCGCGCGCCACGATCGAGACGTGGGAGTTGGCGGTGCCCTCCTCCAGCACGATGCCGCGCAGGCGCTTGCGATCGTAGTCGAGCAGCGCCGCCGGGCCCATCGCGCGCGCGATGACGATCGCGTTGTCGGGCAGTTGCTCGCGCGAGGGCGCGTGGTCCTGGCCGACCAGCTGCCGCATCAGGCGGTAGCCGAGATCCTCGAGATCGTGCAGCCGGTCGCGCAAATAAGGGTCGGTCGAGCGCAGCATGCGCGCGCGGGTGTCGGACTGCACGCGCTCGACCGCGGCTTCCGCGGTGAGGCCCGTGGCGACCGCCTCGTGCAGCTTGTGCGACCAGCCCTGGTCGTTGGCGAACATGCGATAGGCTTCCAGCACCTCGCGATGCTCGCCGCCCTCGGCGACGTCGCCGCGCTCCAGCATGCGGTCGAGATCGGCGCGCAGCTTGGCGAGCGCGGTGTCGAGCCGCTTGATTTCCTTCGGCAGGTCCTCGGCGATGTAGTCCTTGATGACGACGCGCGGCTCGTGCAGCACGACGTGGCCGAGCGCGATGCCCTCCGACAGGATGGCGCCGACCTTCTGCGCGGAATGGCGCGCCGCCGGCTCCTGGCCCGGCTGGGCCAGCGCGGAGAGCTCGCCCGAGGCGATCAGCTCCGCCAGCACCATCGCGGTGGTCTGCAGCGCCTCGAGCTCTTCCTCGACGTAATTGCGCTTGGCGCGGTTCTGCACCACCAGCACGCCGAGCGTGTTGCCGGCCCGCAGGATCGGCACGCCGAGGAAGGAGTGATAGATTTCTTCGCCGGTCTCGGGGCGGAACGAGAAGGCCGGATGGCTCTGCGCATCGTTTAAGTTGAGCGGCGTCGCCTCGCTGGCGACGAGGCCGACCAGGCCCTCATGGGCGCTCAGCACCGTGTGGTGCACCGCCTCGCGGTTGAGGCCTTCTGTGGCGTAGAGCTCCAGCGTGTTGTCGATGCGCAGCACATAGACCGAGCACACCTCGGCCACCATGTTGGCGGCGATCAGCACCACGATCTTGTCCAGCCGCTCCTGGGCCGAGACCTGCTCCGCCATGGTTTCGCGGAGCCGTCTCAACAAGACGCGGGGACCTCCCGACGCGCTCCGCATGAACCGTCAATCTCCTCCGTCTGCCGGGCCCGGCGGTATCGGCCGGCGGCTGGCCCAAAATTCCAGAAAAACAACCAAATTGTTTGTCCGGCGCAGGCGCAAACCTTCGCTTGCACCGAATCAGCGGCCTGAACTGGGACACAGTTTGCGGCAGCCCACCCTGTTCGCCGTATAGCGAATTGGGGCTTGTTTTGCCAAGCAAAACGCCTGCCAAACGCGAAAGTGTGGACACCTCGGCGTTTGCTGCGACCGCTAAGAGAAAATTAGCCTAAGCGCGGTCTGGAACGTACGAAGCGGTTTTCCGGAAAGACCATGCTCAGACAATAACGGGAAGCGCGACCGTGGTCGCGCTTCAGGCCTGATCGAGACCGTAGAGCGTGTGCAGGGTGCGCACCGCGAGCTCGGTATAGGCGGTGTCGATCAATACCGAGAATTTGATCTCGGAGGTTGTAATGGCCCGGATGTTGATATTCCGCCCGGCGAGGGCCGAGAACGCCTGGGCCGCGACGCCCGCGTGGCTGCGCATGCCGCTGCCGATCACCGAGATCTTGGCGACGTCCGTGGCGGTATCGAGCCTGGCGTAACCGATCTTGGCCTTGGCGGCGGTAATCGTGTCCTTGGCGCGGGTATAATCGGCCGCCGGCACCGTGAAAGTGAGATCGGTGGTCTTGCCGTCCTCGGAGACGTTCTGCACGATCATGTCGACGTTGATGTTGGCATCCGCGAGCGGGCCGAAGATCGAGGCCGCAACGCCCGGCTTGTCCTCGATCTGGCGCACCGAGATCTGGGCCTCGTCCTTGGAGAAGGCGATACCGGTGACGACGTGGCTTTCCATGATCTCCTCCTCGCTGCAGATCAGCGTGCCGGGCGGCTGGTTGGCATGCGGGTCGATATCCTCGGGCTTGTCGAAGCTCGAGCGGACGAAGATCGGCATGTTGTGGACCATGCCGAGTTCCACTGAGCGGACCTGGAGCACCTTGGCGCCCTGGGAGGCCAGTTCCAGCATGTCTTCGAACGCGATCTTGTCGAGCCTCTTGGCCTTCGGCACGATTCGCGGGTCAGTGGTGTAGACGCCGTCGACGTCGGTATAGATGTCGCAGCGGTCGGCCTTGACGGCCGCGGCAACGGCCACGGCCGAGGTATCGGAGCCGCCGCGGCCGAGCGTGGTGATGCGGTTGGTCTTGGGCTCGATGCCCTGGAAGCCGGCGATGACCGCGACCTCCTTGCGCTCTTTGAAGCGCTTGATGATCTCGCTGCCGTCGATGTCCTCGATCCGGGCCGAGGCATGGGCGTCGCTGGTCTTGATCGGGATCTGCCAGCCCTGCCAGGAACGGGCCTGGATGCCCATGCCCTGGAGCGTGATGGCCAGCAGGCCGGAGGTCACCTGCTCGCCCGAGGCGACCACGGCGTCGTATTCGCGCGCGTCGTGCATCGGCGAGGCCTCGGTGCACCAGGCCACCAATTCGTTGGTCTTGCCGGACATCGCCGAGACGACCACGGCCACCTCGTGGCCGGCGTCGACCTCACGCTTCACATGGCGTGCGACGTTGCGGATACGTTCGATATTGGCGACGGATGTGCCGCCGAATTTCATCACGAGGCGGCTCATGACGACGCGTGCATTCCTTCAAAGGGATCAGTATGGTGGCCCGCACCGGACGGTCCTGGCGGACACCGACCGCGCGTATACATAGCGGCGAGGCCGGGGGCAAGCGGGTTCCTGCGGGGCCGGGTGCGGGCAATGGGTTAGCTGAGGTCATGGCGCGTTATATCGACGAGATTCTGCAGCCCGGCGAGAAGGTGCTGTATTCGACCAATGCGCACTGGATCTTCTATTTTCCGGCGATCCTGGCCTGGATCGTGACGCTGGTCCTGCTGATCCTGTCGCGCCAGGTTGTTATCGACTGGCTCGTTCTGCTCTGCCTGGCGGCCGCAGCCGTCGCGGCGCTGGCGGCCCTGTACTGGACCATCAAGGGCTGGTTCCACCGCTTCACCACCGAGACCGACGTCACCAATCTCAGGGTCGTGCACAAGACCGGCTTCATCAAGCGTCGTACCTTCGAGATGGCGCTGGACAAGGTCGAGAGCGTCGACGTCGACCAGACCATTCTTGGACGTATTCTCAACTACGGCGACGTGACGATTCGCGGCGTCGGTGAGGGGATCGAGACGATCAAGACCATCGCCTCGCCGCTCGCCTTCCGTAGTTCGATCACCACGCGGTAGGACCGCGCGTAACCATGAGCATGCAGCAAAATACTTCCGTTTCCGCCCAGCCCGGCTCGACCGTCGACGCCGCCGAGATCGCCAAATTCTCAAAACTCTCCGCGGAGTGGTGGGACCCCAACGGCAAGATGGCGCCGCTGCACCGGATCAATCCGCTGCGGCTCGGCTATATCCGCGATGCCGCCTGCCGCAAGTTCGAGCGCAACGTGCGCAGCCTCAACTGCCTCGCCGGCTTGCGCGTGCTCGACATCGGCTGCGGCGCCGGCCTTCTGTGCGAGCCGCTGTCACGCTTGGGAGCGCAGGTCATCGGCGTCGATCCCTCGCAGAGCAACATCGCCGCGGCGAAGCTGCATGCCGACAAGGGCCATCTTGCGATCGACTACCGCTGCACCACGGTCGAGGAGATCGACCCGCGCGAGCGCTTCGACATCGTGCTGGCGATGGAAGTGGTCGAGCATGTCGTCGATGTCGGCGTCTTCCTGAAGCGCTGCGCCGCGATGCTGAAGCCGAACGGCCTCATGGTGGTCTCGACGCTGAACCGCAACTGGAAGAGCTTTGCGCTCGCCATCGTCGGCGCCGAATATGTCCTGCGCTGGCTGCCGCGCGGCACCCACGAGTGGAACAAGTTCGTCACCCCCGACGAGCTGACGAAATACCTGCTCGACAACCGCCTCGTCATCACCGAGCAGACCGGCGTGGTCTACTCGCCCTTCGCCGACAAATGGTCGCTCTCGTCGGACATGGACGTGAACTACATGATGGTGGCGGAAGCGATGGTGTGAGGGCGTATGAGTGAGATGCGATCTCTAACTCCCCGGGCGGTGTCGTCCCTGCGAACGCAGGGACCCATAACCACAGGCCCATCGAGTTAGCCAAGACGGGCGCCCCGAGCATGTACTACGTCTACATCCTCGCCAGTCGCCATCACGGAACGCTCTACATCGGCGTCACCAACTCACTGCAGAAGCGGATGGAGCAGCACCGCGCCGGCAAGGGCTCCGAGTTCGTCAAGCGCTACGGCGTGCATCGGCTGGTCTACACCGAAGCCTATGAACGCGTCGAGGAGGCGATTGCCCGGGAAAAGCAGCTCAAGCGCTGGAAGCGCGACTGGAAGATCGAGCTGATCGAGCGAGACAATCCGGACTGGCGAGATCTGAGTGATCTGTTGGTTTGACAGTGTGATGCCGCCCAGCAAATGTCGTCGTCCCTGCGAACGCAGGGACCCATACCGCGTGATCTCTCGTGGGGTTCGGTGTGATATGCGCGGGTTGGCAGCCTTCGCCAAACTGCTCCCTGGGGTTATGGGTCCCTGCGTTCGCAGGGACGACAGTGTGCTTGTTGCAAGAGCATCGCACCCATGACGCTCGTGTGGTTGACCAGCGAGGATGTTCCCGTCACGCTAATAAACCCACCTTCCTAAGCACTTTAGCCCCCTCCCATGCTCACCGTCGCCAGCCTCTGGATTCCCTTCACCATCGTCGCCGCGCTGGGCCAGGTCGCGCGGAACGCGATGCAGCGGTCGCTCACGAAGCCGCTGGGGACTTGGGGCGCGACCAATATTCGCTTCCTGTTTGGCTTCCCGTTCTCACTGGTGTTCCTCGGCGTGGTGCTGATCGCGACCGGCGATCATCTCGGTATGCCGCCGACCGCGTTCTGGCCATGGCTGCTGCTCGGGGCGCTGAGCCAGATCGTCGCGACAGGCCTGATGCTGCTCGCTATGAACGATCGCTCCTTCGTGGTGACGACGGCGTACCTCAAGACCGAGGCGATCCAGACCGCGATCTTCGGCTTCGTCTTCCTCGGCGATCACCTCACCTTTCTGAAAGTGCTGGCGATCGTGATCGCGACCGTCGGTGTCGTCATCACCGCGCTGCGCCCTGGCGGGGAAAAGAGCTTTGCCGAATTGAAGCCGACCATCACCGGCCTCGTCGCGGCAGCGGCTTTCGCGCTTTCCGCGGTCGGCTTTCGCGGCGCCATCATCAACGTGCCTGGCGTCTCCTTCGTGACGGCGGCCTCGTTCACGCTGGTGCTCGGATTGTTCGTGCAGACGCTGGTGCTGACGATCTATCTGCTCTGGCGCGCGCCAGCGATATTGCAGGCGATCCTCGGCCTGTGGAAGCCGTCGATGCTGGCGGGCTTCATGGGCGCCTTCGCCTCACAGTTCTGGTTCCTAGCCTTCGCGCTGACGGCCGCCGCCAATGTCCGCACGCTCGCTCTGATCGAGGTGCTGTTCGCACAAGCCGTGGCCTATTACTCGTTCAAGCAGCCGATCGCGCCGCGCGAGATTTTTGGCATCGCGCTGATCGTCGTCGGCGTGGCGGTGCTGGTGGGGGCTTAGTTCCGGTCTTCCGGCAGCGTCGGCAGCGGCGAGACCTCGATGCCTTCGTCGATCAGCGACTTCGCCTCTTCCGGCGAGGCCTCGCCATAGATCGGGCGATGTTCCTTGTCGCCGTAATGCATCGCGCGGGCTTCGTTCGCAAAGCGCTCGCCGACGTTGTCGGCGTTCTTGACGATGTGGTCGCGCAGCTCCTTGAGCTTGTTGCGCAGCTCTTTCTCCTGCGCCATCAGCAGCGAGGTCGGCCCTGACGGCGCGGCCTCGGGCGCGGCGGCAGTCGTGACCGGCTCCGGCGGCGGCGTCGCACGGCCGCGGCCCTTCTTGCCGACAATGCGCGGGGCCATGATCGCTTTGTCGACCTTGGCCGAGCCGCAGATCGGGCAGGCCACCAGCTTGCGCTTGACCTGCTGGTCATAGGCCGTCGAACTTTGAAACCAGCTCTCGAATTCGTGGTCCCGGTCGCAGCGAAGTGCGTAGCGGATCATGCCGATCCCCGCACGAGGTGCAGATGGTCCGGTCCGGCCTTGGGATCGGACACGCCGAAGCGGCGGCCGTGCTGGAGCGAGGGAATCGCGCGGCGCGCGGTCTCGACCTTGGCCGGATCGATCTTGGCCATGATGATGCCGGGCTCGACGTCGCCCTCGGCGAGGATCTCGCCCCAGGGGTCGATGATCAGCGAATGGCCATAGGTCTCGCGCTTGTTCTCGTGGGTGCCGGCCTGGGCCGCTGCGAAGATGAAGCAGCCGGTCTCGATCGCGCGCGCACGCAGCAGCACGTGCCAATGCGCTTCGCCGGTCTTGCGGGTGAAGGCCGAGGGCACGGTGATGAAGTAGGCGCCACTCTCGGCGAGTGCGCGATAGAGCGCGGGGAAGCGCACGTCGTAGCAGATCGTCAGGCCCATCCGGCCCCAGGGCAGGTCGGAGATCACCGCGGTCTCGCCCGGCTGGTAATTGGCGGATTCGCGATAGCTCTCGCCGTCCGGCAGCTCGATGTCGAACATGTGGATCTTGTCGTAGCTCGCGAGCACATTGCCCTCGGGCCCGATCAGGAAGGAGCGGTTGACCGCCTTTTCGGCGGAGAAGCGCAGCGCCAGCGAGCCGACATGGAGATGGATCTTCAATTCGGCCGCGAGCGCCCGGTAGGCTTTCAGCGAGGTGTCGTTCTCTTCGCTCTGCAGATGCTCGAACAGCGCCTTGCGGTTCAGCTGCATCATGTTGCTGACTTCGGGCGTCTGCACGTAGTCGGCGCCGTTGGCGGCCGCCTGCCGGATCAGCTTGGTGGCTTGTTCAAGGCTGGGCCCCGGCATCAGGCCGGTGCGCATCTGCACCATCGCGGCGGTGAACGTGCGGTCTTCGCTCATGAGGTTGCCTTCACGCTTTCGAGCATGCCGTCGAGCTTGCCTTCGCGGTCGAGCGCGTAGAGATTGTCACAGCCGCCGACATGCGTTCCGCCGATCCAGATCTGCGGGAAGGTCGAGCCCTCGCCGGCGCGGTCGTACATCTCGTTGCGCCAGGACGGGTTCTTGGCGACGTCGAATTCCGTGAACGCCGCCTTCTTGCGGCTCAGCAGCGACTTGGCGGCGGAACAATAGCCGCAGCCCGGCCTGGTGTAGATCTCGACAGCAGCAGTCATCTCGTCTGGCGCTCTCTTGTCATGAATCCATTGAATTATATGGGACTTTACCGGGGATCCACAACCCGGGCGAAGACCAGGACGTCGACCTGGGCGGCCTTGGCGCGGAGCAGGGCCCGTGCGCAGGCATCCAGCGTCGCACCCGAGGTCAGGACATCGTCGATCAGGACAATGCGGCGGCCCTGGATTTCAGCCTGGCGGTCCGGGGATACTTGAAATGCGCCCTGCACATTCGTGGCGCGCTGGGCCCGCGACAGGCCGATCTGCTGCTCGGTGGCCCGCACCCGGCGCAGCACCTCGGCCTTCGTCCTGACCCCGCTCTGCCGCTCGATGATCTGCGCCAGCGCCCCGGACTGGTTGTAGCGGCGCCGCCAGGCCCGCCGCCAGTGTAGCGGCACCGGCACCAGCATGTCGGCCCCGGCCAGCAGCTCGCCGCCCGCCCGCGCCATCCAGCGCCCCATGGCGGGCGCGAGATCCGTGCGGTCCTGGTATTTCAGCGCATGCACCAACGTGCGCGCGACGTCGTCATAGCGTACTGCCGCGCGGGCCCGCTGGTAGGCCGGCGGGTTCGCGATCGCCTCCATCGACAGCATGTCCGGGCCCGGGTCGTAGACGAAGGGGATGCCGAGCCGCGGGCAATAGGGCCGTTCGATGAACGACAGCCGCGCCCAGCACGAGGCGCAAACGCCCTCGCCATCGACCGGCTCGCGGCAGGACACGCACAGCGTCGGCAGCGCGATGTCGAGCGCGAGCCGCGCCGCCCGCGCCAGCACGTGGCGGCCGGCCGTCCACGCGGCACGCAGCGGTGAGGCAATAGAACGGGTGGGGGCGGCGTCGGCGTCCATGGGGGGAGGCTAGCGTTCCACGCTTCCGGGCTCAAGCCACGCTCTCGTGCCCCGGTCGCAGCGCAGCAGCGCTAAGAGCGCTGCAGCGCGTCCGGGACAAGAGAGAGGAGATTGCATTGGCCAGCGTGATCGGCGTAACCAGCGGCATGGCCCAGCCCCCGCAAACTCCGCCCGCTTTGTTCGATCGCGCCTTGCTGCACGCGCGGCAGCGGCGTGCGCAGGCGCAGGGTGCGGTAAGCTTCCTGCTCGATCGTGTCGCCGAGGACATGGTGGAGCGGCTCGCCGCGGTGATGCGCGAGTTTCACGCCCCGGTCGATCTCTGGACGCCGGGCGATGGTCTGGCGCCCCTCCGCACGCGCCTTCCCTCCATCTCGCACATCGCGCTTGATGCGGCCGGCGCGGAAAAACTTCCCTTCTCGCCGGACAGTCTCGACCTCGTCGCCTCGGCCCTGGCGCTGCAATTCGTCAACGATCTGCCGGGCGTGTTCGCACAAATTCGTCGGGCGCTGAAGCCGGACGGGCTGCTGCTGGCCGCGATGATCGGCGGCGACAGCCTGACCGAGCTGCGTCAGGCCTTTGCGGCGGCCGAGGCCGAATGCGAGGGCGGCGTGTCGCCGCGCGTGGCGCCGTTTGCGGATTTGCGCGATGTCGGTGCGCTGCTGCAGAGGGCGGGCTTCGCGCTGCCAGTGACCGACGTCGACCGCGTCGTCGTGCGCTACGGCAATGCGTTCGCCTTGATGCAGGATCTGCGCCGCATGGGCGCGGCCAATGTGCTGATCGAACGCCGCCGCACGCCGAGCCGGCGCGCGACGCTGCTGCGGATGGCCGAGATCTATGCCGAGCGATTTGCCGATGCCGACGGCCGCATCCGCGCGACGTTCGACATCATCTGGCTCTCCGGCTGGGCCCCGCATGCGAGCCAGCAGCAGCCGCTGAAGCCGGGATCGGCGAAGGCGAGCCTGGCGGAGGCGGTGAGGAAGGCGGGGAAAGAGTGAGCCGTGTCCCGGACGCGCTGCAGCTTTCTTACGCTGCTGCGCAGAGCCGGACCCAGTCTGCGGTAAGTATGGGCCCCGGCTCAGCAGCGCACCGCAAGGGCGCTGCGCTGCGTCCGGGGCACGGCAACTCACATCAGCAGATCAATCAAATGCGGGATCAGCGGAATATCCGCGGGCGGCATCGGGTAGTCGCGCAGCTTGTTGGCGCGCACCCAGGCCAAGGCCTGGCCCTCGCGCGAGGCCACCTGTCCTTCCCAGCGCCGGCAGATGTAGAGCGGCATCAACAGGTGGAAGCTCTCATAGCCGTAGCTCGCGAAGGTCAGCGGCGCGAGGCATGGTTCGGCGACGGTGATGCCGAGTTCCTCGTGAAGTTCGCGGATCAGGCTCTGCTCCGGCCGCTCGCCGGGCTCACACTTGCCGCCGGGAAATTCCCACAGGCCGGCGAGCGCCTTGCCCTCGGGGCGCTGCGCGATCAGGACGCGCTTGTCGGCATCGACCAGCGCGCAGGCCACCACCAGGGTCAGTTTGAGATCGGCCATGTCCGGAATGTCGCTCGCTGGGGTCGTTCGCAAGGATTCGTTAACCGTACTGAGGGGCCACGATTCCAGGGGCCCCATAAGTCATATTTAATCAAGGGTTCCTAGAGTGGGAACATATTTAAACCATTCCGGGCTCCATCCATGCGCGCCGTGCTTTGCTCCCTTATCGGCCGGTTCGCAACCGACCGGCGCGGCAATGTCGCGGTGATTTTCGCACTCGCCTGCGTCCCCCTTGTCACGGTGGTTGGCTGCGCGGTCGATTACTCCCGCGCCACTCAGATGCGGGCCAAGCTGCAGGCTGCGGCCGACGCGGCCAGCGTCGGCGCGGTCGCCAAGGCATCGCCGGCCTTTGCGGCCGCGGGCACGATGACCTCGGACGGTTCGATTCCCGTGGGCGTCACCGACGCCAGGAACATCTTCAATGCCAACGTCGCCAATCTGACCGGCTATACGCTCGACAGTCTCACGCCGACGGTGGTCAAGAACGGCTCGACGGTCACCTCGACCGTTGCGTTCAAAGGCACCATCAACACCATGTTCCTCGGCGTGATCGGCAAGACCTCGCTGACGACGAGCGGCACGTCGACGGCGACGGCGAGCATGCCGCTCTATTTCGACTTCTACCTCCTGCTGGACAATTCGCCGTCGATGGGCGTGGCGGCAACGCCGGCGGACGTCACCAAGCTGGTCAACGCGACCACCGGCAACAGCTTCAAGCCGAACGACCAGTGCGCGTTCGCCTGTCACGACTACAACGACCCCGACAATTACTACAATCTCGCCAAGTCCATCGGCGTGACCACGCGGATCGACGTGCTGCGCAGCGCGACGCAATCGCTGATGGATACGGCTGCCGCGAGCCAGACCTATTCGAACCAGTTCCGCATGGCGATCTACGATTTCGGCGCGGCGTCAAAGACCATCGGCTTGCGGGCGCTTTTTCCGTTGTCCTCGAATTTGTCGAGCGCGAAGACGGCGGCCGGCAACATCGACCTGATGGGCGTCTACGGCAACAACGACAGCTATACCAAGGATCAGGACACGCAGTTCAGCACCATCTTTCCGGCGATCAACAACGAGATCCCCAACCCCGGAAGCGGTAAATCCAACGCTCCCCTGAAATATCTGTTCTTCGTCTCCGACGGTGTCGCCGACGAAAGCAATCCGGGCTGCCTGAAGCCGCTCTCGGGGTCCTCACGTTGCCAATCGCCGCTCAATGCGTCGCTCTGCAAGACGATGAAGGATCGGGGCGTCAAGGTCGCGGTGCTGTACACGACCTATCTCGCGCTGCCCACCAACGCCTGGTACATGAAATGGGTCGATCCGTTCAATGCCGGCCCCTATGGTCCCTCGCCGAACAGCGAGATCGCGCAGAACATGCAGAGCTGCGCTTCGCCGGGGCTGTATTTCGAGGTGAGCCCGACCCAGGGCATCTCGGACGCGATGAATGCGCTGTTCAAGAAAGCGGTCGCGGACGCCCGGATCTCGGGGTGACTGTTCCCGTCTCCCCGTAAGAACGCGGCGAGGGTGAAGACTCAGGACCTGTAATCCCCGTTGATCGCCACATATTCCTTGGTGAGGTCGCAAGTCAGCACGCGGTCGCGGCCCTTGCCGAGACCGAGCGAGACCTTGATTGCGATCTCCGGCGCCTTCATCGCTTCCGACACCTGGGCCTCGTCATAATCGGGATCGCGCGCGCCGCTCTTGGCGACGCGGATGCCGTTGAAGGAGATCGAGAGCTTGTCGCGATCGGCCGGCTCGCCGGCCTTGCCGACCGCCATCACCACGCGGCCCCAATTGGCGTCCTCGCCGGCGATCGCGGTCTTGACCAGCGGCGAATTGGCGATCGACATCGCGATCTTGCGGGCCGAGGCCTTGGTCTTGGCGCCCTCGACCGTGATCTCGACCAGCTTTCGCGCGCCTTCGCCGTCGCGGGCGACCTGTTCGGAAAGATTTGCCAGGATCAGATTGAAGGCCTTGGTGAAAGCCTTCAGGCGCGGATCGCTGGCGCGGCTGATCTTGGGTGCGCCATGCGCGGCGGCAGCCCCGGTCGCGAAGGCCAGCAGCGTGTCCGAGGTCGAGGTGTCGCCGTCGATCGTCACGGCGTTGAAGGTGTCCTCGACGCCGGCCTTGAGCAGCGCCTGCAGCGCAGCGGGCGCGATCGGCGCGTCGGTGAAGATGAAGGACAGCATCGTCGCCATGTCGGGCGCGATCATGCCGGCGCCCTTGGCCATGCCGTTGATGGTGACCTTGGCCTTGCCGAGCTTGACGGTCGCGGTCGCGACCTTCGGGAAGGTGTCGGTGGTCATGATCGCCTTGGCCGCGGCGAGATAGTCGCCCGCTTCCGCGGTCTCGGCGAGGCGGCCGAGCACGCCGTCGAACTTGGTCGCGTCCAGCGGCTCGCCGATCACGCCGGTCGAGGCCAGGAAGATCTCGCTTTCGCTGCACCCGACCGCCTTGGCCGCGATCTTGGCGGTCAGCGCGGTGGAGGCGCGACCGGTCTTGCCGGTGAAGGCATTGGCATTGCCGGAATTGACGACGAGCGCGCGCGCCAATCCTTTTTTAGAAGATCCGCCGCCCTTCAGCTTGGCGCGGCACCATTCCACCGGCGCGGAGGGACATTTGGACTTAGTGAAGACGCCGGCCACCGCCGTGCCCTTGTCCATCACCGCCAGCAGCACGTCGGTGCGGTTCTTGTAGCGGATGCCGGCCTCGGCCGTCGCAAGGCGGACGCCCGCGATCACGGGCATATCGGGAACGTGCTTGGGGGCGAGCGGGGAGACGGTTGAGGACATCGCGGGGCGCCTTGGTGGGATCTGGATATGCAGATGCCCGGCACGGGGGCCGGGCATCACGAAGGCTTAGATACTCTTGGCGTCAGCGAAGTGACAGCAAATTCTTACTTCTTGGCGGGCGGCGCCATCTTGCTGTCGGAGGGCTTTGCGTCAGAAGGCTTGGCCGCATCCGCCGGCTTCGCATCGGGCTTGGCATCCGCGGCCGGCTGGTCGAGCCGCTCGACCTTGGCCTCGGCGCGCAGCTTGGCGACGTATTCGGCCTGGGCCTTGCGGGTGACATAACTCTCGATCTGGGTCTTGACCTGCTCGAAATCGGGCGCCTTGCGGCTACGCTTTTCCTCGACCTTGATGATGTGCCAGCCGAACTGCGACTTCACGGGGTCGGAGATCTTGCCCGGCTCCAGGGTGAAGGCGACCGTGGAGAATTCCGGCACCATCTGTTCCTTGGTGAAGAAGCCGAGGTCGCCGCCATCGGCCGAGCCCGGATCCTTGGACTTCTTCTTGGCGAGCTCGGCGAAATCGGCGCCCTTGTCGAGCTCGGCCTTCACCGCCTTGGCCTCGTCCTCGGTCTCCACCAGGATGTGGCGGGCGCGCACCTCCTGCTCGCCGGTGATCTGCTTGGAGGCCTCCTCGTAGACCTTCTTCATGGCATCCGGGGTGGTGGCGGCCTTGCCCTCATTGGCGAGCAGGCTGTCCATCAGCAGCCGGTTGCGGGCGAACGCCAGGCGCTTCTTGAACTCCTCGCTGTCGGCAATCTTCTTGTCCTCGGCAGCCTTGCTGACGATTTTCATGTCGATCAGGAACGACAGGACGTTCTCGTCCTTGCTCGCCGGGTCCATCTGGGCGAGGCTCGGTCCGAGCTCCTCTTCGGCCATGGCGACGTCGCTCTTCTTGATTTCCGCGCCATTGACCTTCGCCAGCACCGGATCGTCGGCGGCCCGGAGCGGGCCCGCGAACGCCAGGGACAGCGCCAAAGCGAGGCTGCCAGCCAGGGCGGACGCATGGCGGAAACGCTGGCCGGTGGTTACCGGGAACGAGGTGGTCATGGAAAATCCTTATGTTGAAGCAGGGGGCTGCTCGAAGCGGGGCGGACACTCGCCCAATTCAGGGGGGCTTGGCAACGCGAAAAGTCTGTCAAAATGATGAATTAGCCGCAATGCGCCCGCCGTTGACAAGGCCCTGACCGGGCCATATCTCTGCCCGGTCGCGACCATGGCGATGGCGTTTATTTTGCTGCGTTTTTGGCCGTTGAACCCAGACTAGCCCAATTCCCACCCATATGGCGGACGACCCCCGCAGTCCGGGCTCTGACGCCGCCAGGCGTCACGGTGAGTTGATAGGCAGGCGGGGGACAACTTCTTAGGCCAACGCGGTTAAATCGCGAACACAGGAACCAGGCATGATCGGCGCGCTCGCCCGCAAGTTTTTCGGCTCCGCCAACGACCGGCGGGTGAAGGGATATCAGTCCCGCGTCAACGCGATCAACGCGCTGGAGCCCGAAGTTTCCAAACTTTCCGACGAGGCGCTCAAGGCCCGCACCGCCGAGTTCAAGAAGCAGCTTGCCGAGGGCAAGACGCTGGACGATCTCCTGGTGCCCGCCTTCGCCACCGTGCGCGAGGCGGCCAAGCGCACGCTCGGCCAGCGCCATTTCGACGTCCAGCTGATCGGCGGCATGGTGCTGCACGAGGGCGACATCGCCGAGATGAAGACCGGCGAAGGCAAGACGCTGGTCGCGACGCTGGCGGTCTATCTCAACGCGCTCGCCGGCAAGGGCGTCCATGTCGTCACCGTCAACGACTACCTCGCCCGCCGCGACTCCGGCTGGATGGGCCAGATCTACGGCTTCCTTGGCCTGACCACCGGCGTGATCGTGCACGGCCTCGACGATGCCGAGCGCAAGGCGGCCTATGCCTGCGACATCACCTACGGCACCAACAACGAATACGGCTTCGACTATCTGCGCGACAACATGAAGTACCGGCTCGAGGACATGGTCCAGCGGCCGCACTTCTACGCCATCGTCGACGAGGTCGACTCCATCCTGATCGACGAAGCGCGGACGCCGCTGATCATCTCCGGCCCGCTCGACGACCGCTCCGACTTCTACAACACCATCGACAGCTTCCTGCCCAAGCTCGACAAGTCCGACTACGACGTCGACGAGAAGCAGCGTACGGTGACCCTCACCGAAGCGGGCATGGAGAAGATCGAGGGGCTGCTGCGCGATGCCGGCCAGCTCAAGGGCGAGTCGCTCTACGACGTCGAGAACGTCTCCGTCGTGCACCATATCAACCAGGCCCTGCGCGCCCACACGCTGTTCACCCGCGACAAGGACTACATCGTCCGCGACGACGAGGTTGTGATCATCGACGAGTTCACCGGCCGCATGATGGCCGGTCGGCGCTATTCCGAAGGCCTGCACCAGGCGCTGGAGGCGAAGGAGCACGTTACGGTCCAGCCCGAGAACCAGACGCTGGCCTCGATCACCTTCCAGAACTACTTCCGCATGTACGAAAAGCTCGCCGGCATGACCGGCACGGCGCTGACGGAAGCCGACGAGCTGTTCGACATCTACAAGCTCGAAGTCGTGGAAATCCCGACCAACCTCCCGGTCGCCCGTCTCGACGAGGACGACGAGGTCTACCGCACCCAGAACGAGAAGTACGCCGCGATCCTGGCCGAGATCGAGCGCGCCAATGCGCGGCTCCAGCCCGTGCTGGTCGGCACCGCCTCGATCGAGAAGTCGGAAGTGATCGCCGAATACCTCAAGAAGCACGGCTACCGGCAGATCGATTTCGGAAACGAAAATTCGATGCAGAAGCTGTACGCGGCGGCCCGCGCCGGCAAGCCGGCAAAGCTGTTCGCCGTGCTGAACGCACGTTTCCACGAGCAGGAAGCCTACATCGTGGCGGAAGCCGGCGTGCCCGGCGCGATCACGATCGCGACCAACATGGCCGGCCGCGGTACCGACATCAAGCTCGGCGGCTCGCTCGAGATGCGCATCCAGCAGGAGACCGCGGGCATCGAGGACGAGGCCGAGAAGGCCAGGAAGATCGAGCAGATCAAGGCCGACATTGCCCATTTCCGCGACATCGTGCTGAAGGCCGAGGAGACGGTCGAGATCGAGCCGGCGAAGGGCTCCAAGCCCGCCAAGACCGTGAAGAAGCCCGGCGGCCTCTACATCATCGGCTCCGAGCGCCACGAATCCCGCCGCATCGACAACCAGCTGCGCGGCCGCTCCGGTCGTCAGGGCGACCCCGGTCGCTCGAAGTTCTTCCTGTCGCTGGAAGACGATCTGATGCGCATCTTCGGCTCGGATCGCCTCGACAGCATGTTGCAGCGTCTCGGCCTGCAAGAGGGCGAGGCCATCATCCATCCCTGGATCAACAAGGCGCTCGAGAAGGCGCAGCAGAAGGTCGAGGCGCGCAACTTCGACATCCGCAAGAACCTGCTCAAGTTCGACAACGTCCAGAACGACCAGCGCAAGGTGATCTTCGACCAGCGCGTCGACCTGATGAAGGACGATAGCGTCGCCGAAACCGTCACCGACATGCGCCACGCCTTCATCGACGATCTCGTCGCCAAGCACGTGCCCGAGCATGCCTATGCCGAGCAGTGGGACGTCGCCGGCCTGAAGGACGAGTTGAAGCGCGTGCTCGATCTCGACCTGCCGGTCGACGAATGGGCCAAGGAAGAGGGCATCGCGGACGAGGAGCTGCTCAACCGCATCGAGACCAAGGCCGACGAGCACATGGCGGCCAAGGTCGCGCAATGGGGTCCCGACGTGATGCGTTACGTCGAGAAGACCATTCTCCTGCAGACGCTTGACCATCTCTGGCGCGAGCATCTGATCATGCTCGACCATCTGCGCCAGGTCATCGGCCTGCGCGGGTACGGCCAGCGCGATCCCTTGCAGGAGTACAAGACCGAGGCCTTCAATCTCTTCCAGGAGATGAGCGCTCACTTGCGCGAGGCCGTCACGGCGCAGCTGATGCGCGTCGAGATCGTTCCGCCGGAGCAGGAAGCTCCCGTCCTGCCGCCGATGGAGGCGCATAAGTTCGACCCGAACACCGGCGAGGACGAGATGGCGCTCGCCAGCGTCACGCTCGGTGCGCAGGCCACCGACGCCGCGCTGCGCGATCCGAAGAACCCCACCAGCTGGGGCAAGGTCGGCCGCAACGAGGATTGCCCCTGCGGCAGCGGCAAGAAGTACAAGCACTGCCACGGGCGGTATGCCTAGCGAGCAAAAACAATGGGTTAGACGGGCAAATCACTCGCTGTAAATTTTCGACCGTCTAACACTTGAAAGCATTTCGTCCCTTTGCGGTGCTTGCCAAACTTCAGGGGCACCATGAATGGACGGCGCTCGCTATCTTGAGGATGGCCGGCTTACGATTTTTCGGCGCAATGGCACCTACTACGCCCGCCTGCGACTTTCACCCGGGAAATACGTTACCCGATCATTAAAGACGACGGTCGAGGAGACCGCCGTGCAGTTCGGCCGACGTCTGCTGTTCCAATTAGAACACAGGGCCGAGCAGGGCTTACCGCCGAAATCCAAGTCATTCTCGGCTGTCATCGATGACTACATCCGCTTCCGTGAGCGGGATCATGCGCACGGCAAGACCTCGGCTGGAATGCTGCGGCAGATCAGGCGGGTGTCGAAGTTCTGGCGGGAGTATGCAGGGCACCTGACTGTCGAAGACATCGACGACAAGGTGATGCGAGAGTTCATCCCGTGGCGTCGGGATTACTACGCTTCGCTCGAAGTGTTGCCGAAGAACGCCAAGCGACATCCCACAGATAAGACGCTTCAATGGGACATGATGCTCGGCAAAGCCATCGTCAAATGGGCTTCAGAGCAGGGCTGGCGAGGTGACAAGGCATCGATCACAGCGACTTTTACACCCAAGAAGAAAAGGGTCCGGCCCGCTTTCGAGCAATGGGAATTTCGTCAGCTTTGGCGGACGATGTGCCGACGCATCAATTTCGCTAGAGACGCTCGCACTAAGGCGAGCCGAGAGCTGCTACAAATCTACGTTTTGGTAGTCGCTTGCACCGGTTTCCGACCTGGAGAGGCGAACAGCCTAAAAGTCCGAGATGTTCACCCATTCAAAGACGAGAAAGGGCGCAGCAATTATCGGTTCGTCGTAAGGGGCAAAACGGGAGAGCGGGATGCGATCGTCAGGTCGGTCGCCGTTAAGCGGCTAGACAAATTCTTGACAAAACGACGGGCGCAAGATCCCGCAGGTCTTCTTTTCGTTATGCCCGACGGATCGAGGATCACCACACTTATTGATCAGCTTAATGCCGCCCTCAAACAAGGGGGAATCGAACGGAGTACTTTCGGGGAAAAATATTCAATCTACAGCTTACGACATTTCTATGCAGTCAATGCGCTGCGCAATGGGGTAGGCGTGTTCGAGATTGCTCGGAATATGGGTACGTCAGTGGAAGTTATTCAGGAGTATTACGGGAAGCAGGCCACCCCGACTGTGTTTGCAACGAGGCTTGGGGATTGACCGTTACGGCATCCGATTTGGACCAAAGCTCCCGTGACTAGGAAAGGGGCGAGTGTCCGCTGGACGAGTCTTGGTATCTCCGCCTGTGGCACCTCCTCCGCCGCCGCCACGGTTCATAGCACGCTCTCCAGCAGCGCCTCCTAAATCCTCGCTCTTTGAAGTAGAACTGGCAGCGGGAGGAGATGTAGCAGGGGCGGGAGACGGTGCGCCTACCTTTGCCGGCACTGCTGACGCTCTAGGTAATGCGGCCTTTGGGTAGACATCCAATCGCAGTGCCTGGGACAGTCTCTCTGCACGGGGGCGGGTCTGTGGATCTCTCCACCAATTCGATTTGGTCATAGCATCAGCCGCCTTGTCGAATTGGGACAGTCCGACATATTTCCTAGTATCAGCAAATTTTTCAGCCCGGTCATAACCCATGATGTAACACAGCGAAACGATTGCAAGCTTTCTCGGATCCGACAATGCATCGAACCCCTCGAAGAGCTTTCGGGCGTCATGGGTTGCAGTCTCTATTCGACTATCCAGAAGTGCGAGCGCCTCAGCTTCAATTAGAAAATCTTTGTGCACGATCAGGTCCGAGACTCGCTTTTTTGAAATAGCTGACAATGCCTTCTGAGCGCTCTTCTCGGAGAGGTTGAATCCGTATCCTGTGGTCCACTTGCCCTTATGATCAAGATAAGCAAAGTGTAGTGGCTCGGGGAGGGCTGGAATTCTTAGCCAGCCTTCATCGATCTTAAGCAATCGGCGAAGATTTTCGTCGTAAGCAGACATCTAAATCAAATTCAACGTTGTCATAGACGTGAACGTCTCATACGGCTTTTCTTTATTGAAAGGGGGCACGTCGAACCAAAGCGATCCAAAGTCGACAGCAAATCGATCTGACTTGAAGATCAGGCGATCCTCATCCTGCAGTCGAGCGATCAGCCCAAATGATGCTGTCATACGACGGAGCTCCGTATAGACACTCCTTGACCCATAGACGATGCGATCGGATTTTGGTTCGATCACTCTGAGTCGCTTCGGCAAAGCATCGATTGCATCGCCTCGTGATCCCGGAGGCCAAAACGGGTTTGTGAATAGCACCGTGAGCAAAGCAGTCACGGTGGTTTCGATTTGGCTCACTTCGAAACTGAAGTCGGCTATACGTTCAACCAGAACGGGGCTGGCCCGGAAGTTGACGAAGTCTTCGTTCCAGTCTCTGGAGGCTTGGGCTGTTCGTGAAGCTCCGATAGATACTGCTGCTCCAGCAATAAGCTCTCTCCGGGAGATCTTCATTGGCCTTGGCCTTTTTTCGAGAAATCTTGATCCCTGGCGCTTTTCAAAGAGGGCCCCAGGCAAAGAGACGTTGAGCGCAGCTAACGCAGCGATAGAAACATATCCCCTGTCCTTACAGTGCGCTGGGTTCCTTGCAGCCCAAGCATAAAGTTTTTCTTGTCTGGAACGATGTTGGTTAATAGACCTCCCGCAGCCCAGCACTTTATCTGGATGGATCAGATAGCGTTTCGCCCATCGTACTATGCTAGGCGGCTTGTAATTGCGGTCAAGTCTGTATCGATCATCCGGGATTTGCAGACCGACAGCCAGAGAGCATGACGCATCGTCTAATCGGCTCACCGCCCGAACTATGACTTATGCTTTACAGGCGACGGTGGCGTAGAAAACGCCTTTTTCCAGTTGGCTCAAATAGCCCCGGCTGATCCCTGCGTCATAAGAGAGGTCGTCCTGCGAGAGACCCTTCGCATGTGCGACGTAGATTCGTGGCGAATACGTCCCGCAGTCAAAAAAAGCGATCGCGCCCACGAATGGCTAGCAGGTCATACGGGCAGTTGGAGGTGGGAGGCCCGCTCGGGCCTGTCCTCTAATTTGGACAGCAGCATTCTCTTGGGGCGCCGTCCTCATCACTACGTCAAGCAGACTGCTCCGGCTGTGTTCGCAATGAGGCTGGGCGATTAACAGCGTCGATTGCTGAACAGCCTCATTGCTGAGGCGAAAGCCATTCTAAGATTGGACCGGGTGAATGAGGACCGTCTGACTTTATGTCGATTGTAGAAGAAATTGTCGGCCCGCTGCTGCAGACAGGTGGTCGGATTGTGTAGCAGAAGCGTAAATCTGCGATGTTTTGGCCCGCTATCCAAACAAAGTTCAGAAAAGCGCCGACCTTCGTGCCGCCATAGTCCCAAATCTCATCCCACCGATTCACGTGGTAGCCATTCGGCTCCAGCTCGATTCCTCCCGTCGCAGGAAGATTCCATTTCTCGCACGATAAAGACACCGTGTTTGGTGCCGGACGGGTGCCGCCCGCCGAATGTTGCTTGCCGATGCACAAGTATGCTTCGCCAGTATTCTTGTTGTAGACCCAAGCCGCGGAATCACAGGCGCTGACGGTCGGATCATTCCTGTTACAACCTGCCCCGACGATCTTGACACCCCACGGAGATGTTGCTGCCCCAGCGGGCGCCGTAAACAAGCTCAAGACCGATGCAATAGCCAGGCTAGTTCCCACTCTTGCGCAGTGCATAGCTCAGCCCACTTTTGTTTGATTGAAC
Source organism: Bradyrhizobium sp. T-12 (assembly GCF_058314695.1). Classification (NCBI taxonomy): domain Bacteria; kingdom Pseudomonadati; phylum Pseudomonadota; class Alphaproteobacteria; order Hyphomicrobiales; family Nitrobacteraceae; genus Bradyrhizobium; species Bradyrhizobium sp. T-12. The sequence continues at coordinate 613,175 of NZ_CM177756.1, forward strand.
GAACTACAGCTTCTGAATAGTAGCAAGATTATTGAACGTCGAATTGCTCCCACATCTTGTGAAGTCGGTCGAGGTCCCAATTACGACCCAGCCGTTCTGGGACGCTGAAAAATTGCAAACGGTCACGGTCTGACCCTTACGAGCGCCATTGAGTTCGAAGATAGTCCAGATGTTATCCGTATGCCCGCCGCAGGTAGTGTAATTGGTGCTTACGCCTGTTACGGCCCAGCCCGATGGCGCTTGGCCCGCGCAGACCGACATAGTTGCGCCAAACATCGGTTTGATTCTTTTTCCCTTTGCCGCTTGCACAGCTGAATTCGAAAGTAGCAAGAAGATCGACATGACCAAACCAGTCACAAGAGCAGGCAGGGGCAGCTCTAGCTTCATTCTGTCCACGTTCATCTCCAATGCTTTCGCGTGAATGTAAGAAACACATATTATAGACGTCTGCATCAAACGGAGAGTGTAACTTCGGCCTCTCCTGATTTGACCTCGCTGCGATCTTTCGATGGGCCACGCGCCATTAATCGCCGAAATATAGCGCTAGCGCGTGAGGTCGCATAAGTGGTGATGGTGAGTAGTATCAACTTGCGTTGACAACTTAATCACCTTTGGCAATACTCTTCAAGCTCCTGGATCCCAAAAAATTGGTCGCCGCAGAATGCGCCAGGAATGTCGACGGCATTTTGCCGAAAGTCTATGCGAGCGTCTTCGATTCTGTAATTTGCGCAACTAGCAATTTTCAGTTCGCGTTTAAGGGGGGGGCTGATGTCCGCTTTTCCACGACGGGTTTTTGTTGGATTCTTTGTTTCATCTCTTGTGGTTGGTTGTGGGGGCGGTTTTCACGCGGCCGACCCTTCGCAAAGCAACGAAGATATAATGTACGTGGTGAACAGTAGCCCCCTTGCTTTCACCGAGAGTCTCCAGCTTCGGCCCTTGCCACTACCGTCTGTGCCTCCAGGCGGCGCGGGAGTCGTTCCCTTGCAACCAGGGCTGAAGCCGCTTGAAGTTGTGCCACCCACCGCTCCTAGAGTTGGTGAGTTTGGTCCCAAGGCCGTTGCACCGGACGGTCAAGCGGAAATGGCAACCGTTGCAATATCGCCATATAGCAAGGTCGGGAGGCTTACATTTCGATTTCCGACAGATCAGCCTGGATGGGGACACATCTGCTCTGCGCAGTTTGTTGGAAACCTGGGCGTAGTCCTGACTGCAGCCCATTGCGTCTGGGACCAGCAAGGCAAAGTGTGGGGCACTAATTACTCCTTTCAGTTGGGCTTTGCCCCAGGGGCTCCCATAAATTCGTTCACTTGGGAGTGCGCTGCGATTATGTCCGGTTGGGCAAATGGCAATTATGCGTATGACTATGCGATCTTAAAAGTAAGAGGTGTTCCGCCTAGCGGTGGGTTGGGAATGAAGATCAATGTCGGTGCAGTACACGTTGATGCGGCTGGATATCCTGACAATTTCGGGAATAACCAGATCATGTACCACGTCTACGGAAACAAAGACGCCGGCAATCCAACTTCATTTGTTAATCCACTTGGCCATGGGGCCAGCGGTGGCGCTTGGGTAGAGGGTACGGAGCCAGGAAATGAGACTGACGTCGTCAGCCTGAACTCCTTCAAGTACAACAATGATCCGTCGCGAATGTACGGGCCACAGCTTTCGGCTGCCACCCTTCGCTTATATGACTTCGCGTCTAGGAGCTGTCGTGATCAGGTGCGCCCGAGCGGAGCAGCACCACTCACCAGCTCCAATGAAATCCTCAATTCGAACGACGAGACACTGATTGCGCGACTGAGTGAAGACGTTTCCGCAGGCGTTACGTTGGTTTCCGAACCTGCTCCGACGTGTCTGTGTGGCGACAAGAAGATGATCTACGCAACAAATTCTGATGACGATCGGCATTTGATAGGTTTGAGGTACACGAGAACGAGAGGGACGGTAGTTAGTAGTTCTACCGGCGAAGATTTCATCATCTTAGATGCCAAAGAGAAAAAGCCTCTGGTCTGCACGCGAGAATCGTCCGACGGCCGGGAGGCCTGCGATGTCGACAATGCATATCGATTAAGCTCGGATCGAGCTGCTCCAGCATCCGTTTCAATGCCTAAAGCCGTCCCAGGCGTGACAATCTCGTCCCTTATCGCGGCTTCAGCATCAGATACTTGTGTTCAGAGTTGTAAGAGTGGAGATGCAGCTAAATGTCTGCCTCTTGGTCAAGGCGCGATACCTGCACTGGCGCCACTTGCAAAGTTCTTAACGGTCGTCGACTCGACGCCCGAAGGCATGAGCGGCAAGATCTTAGGAAAGTCGGATGTTGTCACTGAATACGGAGGAGATCCAAACTCCGATGATCCATGCGCTAGAGGCGATCTGAACAAAGAGGGCGACCATCTGCTTAATGTAGGGGCTGGTTGTTTTGTGCGTACGAAGCAGTTGATTTCAAATCCAGACCTTAAGACGCGCCTCACCTTGCGGGCGACGGTAAGAGGTGCCCCGTCAGCCTGGAACAAAGGATTAGCAACGACCGTCGGACAGCCAACGACTCTTTTCTCTGACAGAGAATTCGCACCGTCCATCGATTTCGAAGGCCCGGGTAGTGACTCGCTAAATCGCCATCACGGGGGAGATATCTATTCTATAACCTCTATCTCGGCCAAGACGCTCGTCCTGTCGACCAGCAAGGGGTGCATGAGCGGAGATTTCAAGAAATGATCCGTCATGTTGCGCTCCTATCTTGCTTTATAGCTCTTGGCACAGGCGATGCATTCGCAGATGAAGAACTGCGGGTTCACGATCCGTTCGTAACTTCAACCTCTCACGACAACATGCGGGAGTGCGATCCAGAGCTCACTGCCTCGGATCTCGATAATCTGACTAAAGTCAGAGATTATTACTATGAGATCACTCCTGCGGAGGGAGGAGATGGAAGTGACAGTGGACCCGACGTCAATATTCAAAGGACAATGGTCTTCGACATACCTGAGATTAGTCTGGCGAGTATCGGAGGCATGCTTGCGCAAGGCGAGCGGGACTCATGTGAGTTTCACCTCCGCTTTATGGATCCAGCCATGAGCTTCTTAAGCCCAACCAGGTTTGTCGTGCAGTACCATATGCACGCAAGTTTTTGGGAATGCGGTTCATTCCTCGGCATTTCGTACAAAATCGACAAAGGAACGGCAGATGCGGATAGCAAAATCGTCTACCGCCTTAATCCGGATCTTCAGGTGGTGATCGAAAGCCAAGACACATTCAATGTTCATATCGAGACGAGCCTCTTTGTCGATATTCTTTCGATAGCAATAGGGCCGATGGGAATACCTATGAAGGAGCTCTTCAAAGATGCTATGGAAAGAGGAGTTGTTAATCAACTGAATCGCTTCAACCTAACGGTTGGCGCGCCGTCATCCAATCCAAAATTCATGGCGTTGACGTCCGGCAATATATCGATTCAAGCTTATCTGAAGAGGCTTGACCTAATGCACGCTCCCGCTTGGGAGCTGACGACTAGTCCGACAAACTCAGGCTTTAAACCGATCTCATCCACCCTGACCCAATTCGCCCTAGTTCAATCTGCCGTTTTGCCCTCTTATGACGGTCCATTCGCATACCAAATCAGGCGCGGCGAGATAATGTTTATCCGCGATCTAGCTAAACCGAAGCCGAGAATGCACGTCGTAGCTCGTGGCGAAAGTCTCTGGAAAATCGCGAACCAATACTATCCTGATCCACATGCTTTCTTGGTCCTTGAGCAAACCAACAGATTGAGAAACAAGCGACTAAAGATCGGCCAAACAATCATTGCGCCGTTGCTGTATGAAACCTGCAAGGAAGAGGCCGCTGGAAATCTGGTTTTGCCGGGCGACACGATTTATGCCCTGCGAAAACGATACGGTGCCTCTTTCAACCCGAAGGCTAAAGATTACAAGTCCAGACAGCTGTCTCTAATCTATCCGTACGAGAGAGTACTGCACTGATAGCTCGGCCCTGTGTTCTAATTGGAACAGCAGACGTCGGCCGAACTGCACGGCGGTCTCCTCGACCGTCGTCTTTAATGATCGGGTAACGTATTTCCCGGGTGAAAGTCGCAGGCGGGCGTAGTAGGTGCCATTGCGCCGAAAAATCGTAAGCCGGCCATCCTCAAGATAGCGAGCGCCGTCCATTCATGGTGCCCCTGAAGTTTGGCAAGCACCGCAAAGGGACGAAATGCTTTCAAGTGTTAGACGGTCGAAAATTTACAGCGAGTGATTTGCCCGTCTAACCCATTGTTTTTGCTCGCTAGGCATACCGCCCGTGGCAGTGCTTGTAATGCCACGGTTGTACAATCTTAACGAGCATTGTCGAGCGTTTTCAAAGTGGTATTCAAATCCCGATTTTCCCGGAATTGCCTTGTCAATTTTTTGTCGAGAACTCTGCCTTTTCTCCTGTGCATCGTGGGCGCCCAATGCGTCCCAACTCTCCCAGAGTCTCTGATACGTTTCGGGTTTGCCCCAGTGTCTCGGACCCCGCAGCTAGCTCAAACGCATCGTCGGGGCTCGTCTTGGGCTGCGGGATAGCTGTAGCGTTTTGGGGTGTTGAGAGCGACCGAAGTTTCACCGGGGAAATTGGTGGGTTGCGGGATGCGCGGTGTGAGACGTCGCCGACAAAGGCAAGCTGCTCTACGAGACACCACCGAAGTAGGGTGAAGCAGCAGCGGACTGCGATGAACCGCACCGGTGAGCGGCGAGATCACCGGTGCGGAATCAGAACGGCAATCTACTGCTTTTCGTAGACCCCAACGCTGCTAATCGGCTGACCGTTGGGACCAACGCCTACGGTCGAAACAGTAAAGGTCTTTCCGTCAGCCGATATCTCGTTGGTGCCAGTTTGAACGGGTTTATCAGCTTTAGAGCGGACCCACTTCACGTGGTGATCATCGACGAGCGTGTATGTCGTCGCATCAAACAAGGGATTGCCTGTCGTAGGGTGAGGCTTCCCATCGTAGATGTGCATGAAGACGATTTTGGAAGCCTGCCCCTGTGCATCGACAGTTTCCGCAGTATTTTGGAGATCTTGCCCGGCCCGCTGGAAGTTGAGCGTTTGACTCTTCGGTGGCGGACCAGGAGTAAACGTCGATTTTTCGAGGTTAAGCTTCCAGGTCCCTATCAGAAGATCGCTCTGCGAGAGACCGGCCTGTGATAGCGCCGTAGCGATTACAGCGGAAAGACCGAGAACAAGGATGTTGCGGCGATTCATGCTGTTCCTCCTTAGGTGTTTATCATCTTTCCTCTTTGGCTTGTGCTCTGCGATGAGATGGTCGCCTGCAAAAATGAGTGGCAGGGCAACTCTAGTCTAGACCAAGTTACACGATGGAGCTGCAGCTTTTGCGAATCGATATAGCCTCCTGAAATGATGCGCTGCGGGAGCCATCGAAACCATATGGCAGGTGCCATGAAGCGATCCCGAAACAGAAAGGGCGCAGCCTTCATCGGGTCGAGAGGGGAGCCCGTACCATGTGGACCAACATCAACGCACTCTACGAAGAGTACTGCCAGGCCAGGCTGGATGAGATGCTGCGGGTCGATGGCGTGAAGTAGGGTGTCGACCGCCCTGGCCATCAGGGCAAATGGGAGGGTGACATGATTGCATTGGCTGCCCGCATTTTCCCCAAGGCATCTGTCGAGGCGATTGCCGACTTTGAAGCGTTGCTGTCGATCTCTCTGTTCTGCTTCGGCGGCCTGCTCCTATCAGTGAGCATTATCATTGCCGATAAATACATTCCAGGCGAGTGGTTCTAACGCTGCCGCTGACTCCCGGCTTGGTGCATAGAGCTTCGCCAAGCGGCAAGCCGCTTGAAACCCCATCAGATTTATTGGTTGATTGTTGACGCTGACGTGGACCGCTGACCTGCGCCCTATAAGTGCACGTTTAAGTGCCTTCATAAGCCACCAGGACTTATACCTATTAGTACCGAAGCTTATGGCTGCAGGTACCTTGTAGAGCGCTGGAATCAGGTAAACCGAACCACAGAAGTCCAGGACCGCAGGTCCTGAAGCCCCGAGCCGTAGGCGAAAAGGGGCTTGCGTTTGACATCTTGGCACCTCGAAACGACAATCAAATCTTTATTAGGCGCAAAAGCGAACTGAATGAAAAACGCAGCCAGATCGAAGATAGACCTCGCCCTTGATGCGCATATGAAAGAGCTCGAATGCTTTTTCCTTCGGCCTCGACCAGCTCCTGAGCTTTCGGTCAATGAAACCCAGGAATTACAACTGCCATTCGACATTGACGCTTCCATACCCCGTCGACGGGGCCGCCCTTTTTCTTGGCGGAGCAGAAATGAACGGACGTTTCAGTCGTGCGAAGCCTTCGTCTTCGTCGCTGGTGAAATGCGCATTTTTAAACAGCGGAACGGCTTAAAGCAGGCCCCGAAAAAAGTTCGAGAAAAATTCATCGAGTTTGCCAAGCGTAAGGAGATGTTCCCGAAGGCGGATGTTCAGCTGATAGAGGATCATTTGAAGAAGGATCAGCGCATCTTTGCCACCTACTTTGCAGCCTCTAAAGAGCCCACTTTTTTTCAGCTCGTCCGACATGAATACGATGATGGTAGCGTAGCCAACATCATAGTCGGTACTCCCGCGATCGAAAGGTTGAGACTCTGCACGTAAAGGCAGGTCTGCTTGCCGGTCCTTATCTCAGCATTGCATTCCTAGCAAGTCGTTGATTTTAAGAGATATCTTTTTTGATTTAAGCCACCTGCTTTCGTGCAGGGTCAGCTCTAAAAAAGCTCCAGGTCGAGTGACTTGGGAGCTAAACCGGGCCCTTCCAATCGTCATTCCTCCGCCGACGTTTAATCAATCCGTACTCGGCCTGGTGGAGTATTCTGATGCTGTCTACCGCACTAACTGAGACTACTCGGCCCAAACCGGGACCGAGCAACGCCGCTCCTGACCTGAAAGGTATCGCTGAAACAATCAAGGAGAACTGGCGCAAATCCGTCGAGGGTATTCTCAAGCTGACGAAAGAGTGCGCTAAGGCAAGGAACCAGCTGACCGAGTCTCAGAAGAAGGAACTGTATAAGCTTCTCCCATTCAATGAGAGCATGTTCAGCAAGCTTGCGTCCATTGGGGACGATCTTAGGCTACGAAATTATCAAGATCTCCTCCCTGCGAGCATCTCGACTTTGTACGAATTGAGCCAGCTTCCCGATGAGCGGTTCGAGTCGGTCTTGAAAGAGGGACTGCTCAAACCTGATCTCAAGCGGCAGGAACTTACCAACTGGAAAGCGAACAAAGCGCCTTTAGCTCCCTCGCAGGCGGCCTCGGTGGAAGGGTCCTTGACGCCTTCGCCGGTGAAGTTCGAAGTCCGGCTGCCGCCGGTGCTGATCTGTCTTTATTCGGAGGCGCCCATCCCAGAGGAGCAGCGACCCATGGTCAAAGCCGCTGCAATCGAGCTTGCGGATCAGCTCGGTATGAAGGTCACAACTCTCTACGGCGCAACGGTGGACGACTTGAAATATCAGTGGAGGAAACCGAAGCCGACGCCGACCTAAGACGGCGGCTGGTAAGGCGGGAATCCGCTCGGAATTGCCACCTTAAGATGTATATACTTCCGCTTCTCGTTCCGCCTGCTTTAGTCGCAGTTATAGCAGGCGGGACGCCGATTGGGATCATGCTCAATGCTCACGCCTGCAAATACGACCGCTGACCTTTGGCAACTGCCGCTGAGCAAAGAAGTAAGGCGTCGGCTCGCCTCTATAAACGATTCAAGGCAACGGTATCCCAACCAGAAGATGGCGCTTGCCGAGCGTCTCTTGTCTTGTGCTCTTGATGCCAAGAGGAGCCTTTATGTGCCCCTTGGTTCTCATCCTTATCTGCTTGCAAGGCTCACTGAAGATTTTGGCTCGGTCCCTGATAGCCTTAGGGCCGATGAAGGTACGCCGCTGTGCTTCTTCGGAAACCCCCTGTTGCTGCCGCAGGGTTGGGAGAGCAAGGACTTTGACATCGACAAGGTGGAAAGGCCGATCCTACGGGCGACCAACGCAGGCTTTGCGGTCGTGACCATCGAGCACGACTGTAAGGAACGGCACCACTTCGAGCACATTTGCGATTGGGTCAAACCCGGTGGACCATTCAAGGCTGTCGATAAAGAGCTGCAAAAATATCGGGACTACTCGGGCTATAGCGTCGTCTTTTCTGGGAGCCGATCGCTGCACTTCCATTTCGTGTTCAGCACGACCCATCTTACGGGGGCGCCCCATGACCACTCCAGCTTTGAGCGCTGGGAAAGCCGCCACGTCCACGCTGCAATCATGTCCAATGCCTACCAAATCTATTGGAGCGCAGTCGCCGAACTGACGGACCGTCTACTCACATCGCCTATACCGGCTGACAAGAGTGGACAGACATACATCCAACTAAAGAGGATGCCTTGGGGCATACGCAAGCTCGATGAAGGTTCGAGCATACTGGGCTTGCCCGCTGGCACCCTCGTGCCGCAACTTGTTCTCGACGAAAAGCTCCGCAACAGGCGCTCGTCGAAGGGCAGCGGCGCCTTCCTGGTGTCACCCGATTTTTCCGCATCCGATTATATAAAAGCTCGGAAGCATCGTGTTGCTGGTCGGAGCGGAACGGGCGACGTTTCCGCAGGTCCTGAGATGATCGAGCTGTTCGCTGAGATGTGCCAAGCTGAATGGAAGACGCCGTTCCCTAAACCGACTTCGATGGTCATGAAGCATGGAGAATGGGTCATCCACTTCCGAAACCATGAGGCTGACATCAACCCATCGACGGTCGCAAGGGGCGACCATGCGGCCCTGCTGTTGCAAGGACGAAGTGCCCCGCAAGAGATATTCAGGCTTCCAAACGAACTGACAGCCAATGAGATCGGCGATCACATGGCTAGACGATTCGGACTCGTTCCTAACGTGCCTGTGCCCTCCATCGGAACGGTTGGGAGCGCCGTTCCGTACTTCGAGCGACTAAAACTCCAGTCCGGCAAAACATTCAAGGAAACGTACGAGGACTCGGCAACTCGCACGTTCCCGCATATTTCGTCGTGTCCAATCCCCGAGCTGCAAGGGATCTATCGCCAGAAGCTCTGGCGCTACCTCAACAATGCCATGTTCTTCAAAGGCGACATGATCTGCACTTCTGGGGAAGGTATCGGAAAGACCACTGCGCTATTCAACATCGTGCAACATGCGGCATTAGACACCGCCATAGATAACGACGACCCAAAAGTGCGCTTCTACGTGTTCGCATTCAGGAGCAAAGTACAGGCCGAAGAGAAGGCTAAGGAGTATGCCAACGACAGTCGAAGGGCGTTCGTCCTCAAGACATTTTGGACCTACTATGAACAAGCGTGCGAACGATGCGGCGTCGTTTCGTTACGAGACGATTTCGTTGAGCGAGGAGATGTTCTTTCAGTTCTACGACAGTTGGCTGACCTGCAGCCTCAAGTGTACCGAGAGCTAGAGCGTGTCCGTAAAGAGCTGTGGCTGGCAGGCGATGGCACGTCGCTTTTCACAGGAACGACGGTTCTTTTTACGACCCACGCCACAGTTACCTCGTGGTACCGCACGCACCTGAATCGGATTTGGCATCACCCCAGGTTTGATCCGGGGATGGACACCGATGGGCTAAATGAACTTCGGGCAGAGGTCCTCTTCGAGAAAGTGGTATTCGATGAACCCGAGTGGGACGACTTTGCGCAAATCATTTCTGACGACATGTACCGGCACCTTTCTGATCAAAATTCCTGGAGTTGGCAGAAGCTTTCAGTCCGAGAGCGTAAGGAGCGCTTCCACGAGTTGAAGAAGCTTCCAGCATTCTCAGGGATTAGTTTTGACGACTACAGCGAACTTCGCTTCCTTAAATTGAATACCTTCGAGGGGGTGAAGGTTGATTATGCCGCACAGCCGTTTGGCAAGGAGAACAGCAACAAGGCGATCTATATCAGCCAGAATGATAAGACATACTACTTCGTTCCAAAGCGCTGGCCGAAGGCAGACATGACCAGGTGGGTCTTCTTGACGACGGAGAGCTTTACGACAGAGGCAATAGTGGCGCTGTACAAGTCGAAGCTGAAACGTCCGCTATTGCGTCTGGCACTCGACAACCTGCCGGGCGTGTATCCGGTTGACGTTCCGATCGTGAAAAACAAGCATGCCAACGCCCAAGACATTCAGAAGCTGCGAAATGAAATCCTAGCAAGCAACGCACAGAACATCGTGATTGCAGATAGGCTCGACAATACGAAAGAAGAGAGGGCCAGAACTTTTCAGGGCATGAAGGGATATAACGGCTGGTCCGAGAACAACGTGTTTATCGTGCTGACGCATCTCCACCCAGAGGTTTACGGCCGATTGAATGCAGTTGGGCAATGGCTGCAGATGGATGAAACAATCGCCAAATACTATGCGGCCCAGGTTTCACAAGCGGTTGGGCGGAACACCGGATTTCGAAAGCGACCAGGGACTCAAACCGTCGTGGTGGCAACCGCAAGGCTTCTTCGTCTCATCCAGACCAAGCTGGCTCGATTTGCACCGAGGGTGCGCCCTCAGCTAACGACTGAGAAGCACTGGTAGCCTTACGGTTTCTCTCAGCTGCAGCCGCACAATCGAAATGCTTGTTCCCATTCCAGTAGATGGAATTTGTGCGATGCGCTCCCTCAGGAGCTAAGCAGACAGAGCGCTAGCACCATTGATGAAGCCGTGCATACTCGGGAGGTCCGGCAGATAAGTCATTAGAAGACAAAAGAGCCGGTGCTTTTGGGAGGACAAGGAATGCGAAGTGACTTCGTCAAGTTCGCCTATTCGACCGTCGTAACAGCGGCAACGTTTCTCGCCTTAGCCGCTACCGCAAATGCTCAGAAGAAGTACGATCCCGGTGCGAGCGACACTGAGATCAAGGTGGGCAACATCATGCCGTACTCAGGTCCGGCGTCAGCTTATGCCACCATCGGCAAAACGGAAGCGGCTTACTTCAACAAGATCAACTCTGAAGGCGGCATCAACGGCCGCAAGATCAACTTTATCTCCTATGACGACACCTACAGCCCACCAAAGACGGTGGAGCAGGCTCGCAAGCTGGTGGAGAGCGACGAAGTGCTGCTGATCTTTAACCCGCTTGGCACCCCCGGCAACACTGCGATCCAGAAGTATATGAACTCCAAGAAGGTGCCCCAGCTGTTCGTCTCGACCGGCGCTGCCAAGTGGAACGACCCCAAGAACTTCCCTTGGACAATGGGCTGGCAGCCTAGCTATCAGGTCGAGGCTCGCATCTACGGCAAGTACATCCTTCAGAACTTTCCAGGCAAAACGATCGGGGTCCTTTACCAGAATGATGACTTTGGCAAAGATTACGTCATCGGTCTGAAGGATGGGCTCGGTGATCAAGCCGGTAAGCTCATTGTCGTGGAGGCGCCGTACGAGACGAGTTCGCCGACCGTGGATTCCCAGGTTGTCCAGATCAAAGGTGCAAACCCAGACATTTTCGTAAACATAGCGACGCCAAAATTCGCTGCGCAGGCCATCAAAAAGATTGCTGAAATGAACTGGCATCCAGTCCAGTTCTTGACGAACGTGTCTGGCTCGATAGGAGGCGTCATCAAACCTGCCGGTTACGAGGCGAGCCAGGGCATCTTATCTACTGCGTACCTGAAGGATCCCAAGGATGCTGATTGGAAGAACGACCCTGCCATGAACGAGTGGCGAGCGTTCATGACGAAGTGGTATCCCGAAGGTGATCTGGATGATTCTGCGACCGTGTTTGGCTACGGGGTTGCCAAGGGTTTGGAGCAGGTGCTTCGGCAGTGCGGCGACAACCTCACACGTGAAAACGTAATGAAGCAGGCAGCCAATCTGGACTTTGAGATCGGCATCTATTTGCCAGGCACTCGGATCAAGACGGGCCCGAACGATTTCGCTCCCATCGAACAGCTCCAAATGATGCGCTTCAAAGGGGAGAGCTGGGAGCGTTTCGGGCCGGTAATGAGCGGCGAGAAAGGCTCCTAAGTCGTCGCGACGCGGCTCGCATGGCTCCTCTATGTAAGAGCGATGCGGGCCGCTTTCAGTCTTATCCTCGGCAAGGCGCCTCGCCATCCATTCTCTTTTGCCAGCTCTCGGAGCTTCGTCAGCAGAAGCCGGCGGGCCTGATTACTCACGATATGCAACGAGCCTTGACGTCCAGCGATCGTGAGCTCTTCATCGTTTATTCTCTTGACACGATATTCGGCACAGCTGCAGCGATGATAGAGCGAATATCGGATGTCGATAAGCTCATCGAAGCTAGTTGGGATATTCTTACTGAGCCAAAGGATGATGTCTTGGTCGGGGGTAAAACTTCGCGGCTGACCGCGGCGCTTGAATTTCACATTCCTCGACGCCTCGGAAGCGAGCGCGGGTTCATCTAAGAACGGGCCTGCTGTAATATGTCTCATTAGAGTCTCCATTGCGGCGGGATGCCGCTTACAGAGACTATTTATCGGTACAAGTTTAACGCTGCCCAGATGGGGCCGTTACTCTGACGTCCGCATCACAGTAAACCGGTGTTGCATCGCTCCAAACCTTTGCCGATGGCTTGCAATGTGCCGCGTCTGGCAGCCAGTTCTCTGCAAACCTTGATACAGTGCTAAAGACGAAGAAAAAGCGCGGGCCCTGCTCCGAAGATCGCAGGCATACCGCGCTCCTCGGTTACGCCGCCAATTCTTTGCGAACAGCGGCGGCCGAATTGCCTACCTTGTCGACAGCCTTTTGCAGCTCGTCTTTGGAGACGCCAAGCTGCTTGGTCCAATACTTGACCTCGAAATCTTCATGCATGTTGATCTTGCTACGGTCGCGCTGGTCCCGTTTGGTGAGACTATCGTTCATTTTCCTGCTCCATCGCCTGTACAAGCCGCTCATCGTCGAGAACGGCCAGCAGGTCATTAATTGTGCTTTCGGCGTCCCTCGGCCCAGGCTCGACATAGCGAGCCAGGATGGCCTGGGCTTCTTTTACCGCTCGGGTTACGCGATCCGGCATGCCGGTACTCCACTCACAGGTGGAAAAACGCCGCTAGGAACGCCGCGTTCCTTTGCTAAGCCCCTTGAATGAGCTGGCCCGCAGCAGGCCTTCGGAGGTGATGTCCCGGTATTCGATGTCGGCGTAGAACGTTGGCTCGACCCAGGTGGCCTTCGGTTTCCTGACGGGTTTGGTGAGCTTCTGCTTCGGGCTGACGACGGTATCGAGAGCCTTGCGGATCTCAGCCGACTTTGTCCGGCTCCAACCTGTCCCGACCTTACCCATATAGCGCAGCTCTTTCCCCTCCTGCTTGCCGAGGTAGAGCGCGGCAACGCCGGACGGGTCCTTGACGAAACCAACGACGGGGAATTTTTCGCGCTGCACCGTCTTGATCTTCTGCCAGGCTTCCACCCGATCCGACCGGTACGGCGCATCTACTCGCTTCGAGACAATGCCCTCGTAGTTGAGCTTACTCGCCGCCTCGAACAACGCCCGACCGTCACCTTCATGGTGCTCGCTGTAGAAAATCGGTGCTTCCAGCCCGTTTTCTTCTATCAGCTGCTTCAGCAGCTCCTTACGGGCAAGCTGCGAATGTTTGCGGAGGTCTACGCCGTTCAACCACAGGAGATCGAAGGCGAAGAAGACGAGGCGCTCCTGGTCGCCTCTGCCGAGCTCCGCTTGGAGTTCCGAGAAATTGGTGCGCTCTTCGTGGATGACGACCACCTCACCATCGACAATGGCTTGCCCTTCGATGGCGAATGCGCCGGCAATGACCGAGAACCTGTTGACCCAGTTATGGCCATTCCTGGTGAAAGCCTTCCGGCTGTCGCCGTCGATGTGGAGCTGGACGCGGTAGCCGTCGTATTTAACCTCGTGAATCCACTGAGCACCCGAAGGGGCTTTCATTTTCAGGGTCGCAAGCTGGGGGCTGATAAAGCCCGGCATGGAAGCTAGTGGCTTCTTGGCCGGTGTTTCGGTACGCTTTACCACTAACGCAACTCACAAAAAGTCTGCCGTCAGGTGAGCCCAATGGCGGACAGTTTACCTACCTTCTTCGAACGTCTCCAACCACGGAGCTGGTGTGGCGTTCCCAGGCGTTCTCTCATACAACCGCAATCGCGATTCCAGGTTGTATTTTAAACGTCAACGAGAACGGCTCCCGAACGACTAGGGAACAAGGGTTCTTTAGAGCCAAGCCCTCAATACTGAGGCCTCGTCAACAGCTCTGGCAGCCGCGAGATCGCCTTGGCAATCCGCCTCGCCTCTTCCCGCCGCATATGATTATCCGCGTATTGAAAGTTTCGCGAGTGCAGGTCTTCACGATGCGAGACCGCGCAGATGAAGAAGCCGGATGCATCGAACACGCGGAAGCAATGGTCGTCGCTTTCTTCGACAGTCCACGGCGCGGGAAATCGCCGAAGGTTATCCATTACATCCTTCGGTTTGCCGGAGTGCCCCGGATCGGTTTGCCGGAGGCATAGGTCGGACCTTCTTTTGCCGCCCGCACCTGCCGGTCTCGCTCGGCGCAGAGATCGTCAATCTTGCTCAGCATCCGCTGAAGCAGGGTCTCAGCCGAGGCGGTCGATAGCCCCGCCCGTTGAAGCTGGAGGATTTCCTTGCGCTGACGGCTTACCTGCGAGCGCATGCGCTCGATTTCCGAGCGGAGATGTTCGAGTGTGGGCATGGCCAACCTGGATTTACTCTAATAGAACGAACCGCGAACACAGAGTCAAGTCTTATAGCCAGCCAAGGGAATGAGCAGGTGCTTCCAGGCCCTGTCTGCGGCTCTTAGCTGAGCCTCGAGTTGCCGATTCAGCAACTACAACGTCGATGGTGCCATCGCCTCTACGACCGCCTGGGATCGCACTCAAGCGGTCCGCCCAGTGCGCCGTGCATTCACGCCTAAGTGTGATGCGCCCCCCTACTGCATTGCAAAACCAATAAACATTGAGCTCATAGGTTTCGGGCCTAATCTAGTGCCTGCCAAATTGCTGATCCAACGGGGAGACCACTATGAAGTTCTTAGTCGGAATTCTTTTCGCATCACTTTTCACGTTTGCAGCAAACGCTCAAGACTCGCCGTTTCGCAAGGAACTGAAGCGAGCAGATTTGACCGGCACAAATATGGAGGTCGTCACGAGTATTTCCGAGATTAAGCCTGGCGACACTTCAACGCTCCACATCCACCACGGAGAGGAGTCCTTTTATGTCTTAGAGGGTGGCACCATTGAACTTCCGGACGGCAAACAAGTACCCTTTGCAACCGGCATGGCTGCCGTAAACGTGCGGGGCGTTCCTCACGGAGCATTCAAGGTAATCGGTGATAAGACAGTGAAGCTGCTGACGGTGCACATAGTTGATAAGGGCAAGCCGCTCTACGACAAGCCGCCTTCCAAATAGGAATCTGTAACAGAAGGTTGCCGGCTTTTTGGCGACCGCTACCCTCGCTGATGCCGCGACGTCACGAAAGCGCTCCTAGTCTAATTGAGCCAAATCACCCTTCGGGCTTGCCCGAGTTTTGCAGTGACCCCGGGGGTTAACCCTTGAGCTTGGCGGCATAGTACTCGCAAGAGGTTCCAAGGTGGGTGTATTCGGAGGTGAACGCGACACTCGACCCGTCGTAATGTTTGAGTTTCCGTCCATGGAGGCCACTCATGCATGGTGAGGCTTACCCGAATACGTTCCTGTGAGGAAATTGTGTGAAGGACTCGCAACGACCAATGCCTGGGCGTTCCCGGGCAGCTAGGTCGTGGTCTTGCATTTAACGCATCAAATGCATTCAGACCGAGCCTGGCCGGGGTTATTGGTTCAACCTAAAAAACGTCTGGCCCAATCGCTCCTTTAATGTTTCCAATAGCGACATTCTCGTATCAAGCGCGACACTCTGCACTACTGTCGGAGGTGCGGGCACAATATTCAACGGCTTCGCCGCTCGATGGTTAGACACGTCTTTTGCAGGTGCACGTTTTGCGGTGAGCTTTGGCTTCGGCACCTCGCCGCTTGATTTGGGAGCGGTCGTCTTAGGGTTGACGTCGAGTTCAGCAAAAGCGCTCGGCAGAGGCTGAGCAGATTGCACTGATGTTATGGGTGTAGAAGGGCCGATGTTCGACGGAGGCACAATGGTCGGCAAGCTGGTATCAATTGTTACCCGTTCAGGTGCCCGCTCGGCTGAGCTGATCCTAATCACCGGACGCTCTGCGTCCCTGTTGCCAAGGACCGTCGCCCTCTCTGGGAAGTACCAGCTGATACCGATCAGCAACAGGGCGAGAGCACTGCCCACAAACCCGAAATATTTCATCAAAGGCATAGGCCGCCTCCGTTTGGCGGCGACCTTGCGACCTCGATTGTTAGTAGAAAGCTAAAGATATATTAAAATGGAGGACATGGTTATCACGCATGTTGCGATGCAGAAGTGGCTATCTGACGAGTACCCGTGACTTCGATGCTGCATCGTAGACCTCGATCTTCAGCATCGGAAATTTGGCCGACGGCGGCCGCTTTCATGGCGGCGTTCTCATCGACGTATTCGGACTTGAAACACCCATCAACCACGATCGCATAACCGTCGGCTGGCGCAAGGTCAGCCCGCCGCACTTGGCGTGGTTCCGGACGCTCAACATGGAGCATTGTTTTGTCCATTTACTTATCCGGTTGGAAAATGGCCTTGCTGCGGAGGCTCTCGCAATTCGCCGTATTGAATACCTGCGGTTTCCCAACCGGCGTAAGCACAGAACAAGAGGACAAAGATTCGAAATGCAATCGACATACCGCCCGCCTTTTCTTATTGGGGGCGACGGTACAAGCAAGGCCTTACAGGCCGCTTAGGAGAAAGGGTTTGCGGAAGGTATACGCCAGAGCGAAGAGCCGACGTCGGTTTGCCGGCAGTCATATTTCTGACGGCGATCGCTCCGATTCAGTATTCATGAATGAGTTCGCTATCGTGACCAGATGTACAGCGGCGGTTCCCAATTTCTCCATGTCCTTGTCAGCAACGTAGGCTGTAGACGCTCGTCGATATGCGATTGCAACGGTTGCGTAGGCGTCCGTAATCAGCACAGCTGAATGATCATGCTGATCTTTCGCTTTCCGATTGCGTACTTGGACAACTCTCGTCGCGGCCTGTGCGGTCATCTCGGCGAGTTTCTCGTTGCTGACGCTGGGATCATCAAGACTAGGCTGACATGCTGAAGCTGCCCCGGCGATTACCTGATAGTATTGGTGCTTTTGCGCATCACTGGCCGTGAGGTAACTCTGCAGGAGGCGCCGAGCCCTAGCCTCAAGGTGCTTTCGATCGGATCGGATCTTTTGATGATCTGAGCTAAGCCAGCTGAACATAGTTCGCCTGTCCGATGCACGCTGGTGGAACCAAAGCGCAAGAGACCTATAAAGTTCCAGCCGCACAGGTTGGGTGATGCCTGAGCTAGAGACTACTTGATGAGAGGCAGTTTCCAGCTTTCGCCTCGGTCTCTTTCTCGTTGCCTAATGTAATCAGAAGCAAGTCTACCGCTGATGGCCGAGCCCGATCCCAAGCTTGAGTGCCTTCTGTCGTAAGGATCCTACGGATCTTTTCGTCATCTTAGAAATTTCGGCGACAGGCGTTCTCGCTTTTGAATGTGCTCGCAGCTCCTTGACATCAGCCTCGGTGTATTCCCGCCGGACTATCTTCCTCGGACCCTTGGCCATTGCACTCTCCTATTTGGAGGGCCTTCTATCACAGGGAGTTCGATGTAGAAATATAATGGGATAACGTCGCACTCACATTGTCACTCTCAGCAACAGATGTCCGCTTCTACTTTCTTTCCGGTGGGAAATGAAAATCTCGTCTAAGCACCATAGACATGTACGACGGGTTATGAGCTCGCAGACCTGGCATCGACTTTGCTATTTCCGATGCTTCATTTCGAAATTGGTGCAATCGCTTCTCCACGTCGCCGATTTGAGAAACGTCTAGATTCATTCGAATAGCTGTACCCTGAAGGCTGGTGGAAAAATTCAGCTTCCGCATCTCTCGAGAGAGCATAATACAAGCGTCACCGCTCGCCATAGTAAAGTTACCACCATGCCGAGAGAGCCTGCTAGTCATATACAAACCATAACCGGAATTGGCCCAGTTCTCAGACCGTGGCTTAAGATGCGTCTTGCCCGATACACCCGGCCAAAGCGACATCTCGACTGCCTCTTTATCCGTCTTATAGCGAAAATTTGGATTCGTACCCAAACTCTGTCTGATACCAATACCCCGATCTAACAGGCATACTTCGACTTTTTGCTTCGCCGGCCAATACTGAGCGCAATAGAAGACTCGATCCGCTCCACTGTGCTCAAAGACATTCCGGATCATTTCACGGATGCTGTAAGAGAGCACATTGAAAAAGTCAGACTTCCGAGCTTCGTCTCTTGATATGATCACCGCGAGGTCGTCGGCATGCTTCTGGATGAGGTCTCCCAGCTCAGCACCCCATTGTTGGTCGCCCTGAGTAAGCTCAGCTTGAGTCAGGGATCTAATTGGCAGGTAGCGAGCATTGCCTTTCGCCTCCCCAACATCCTTTCCGTAATCGAACCCTGCGGCTCGAAAGAACCCCATGTGCGCTGCATAAGAGTGCGATTCCTGATGCAGAAGCTCGATCTTCGCCCCAGGGTGGCGAGTTCGAAACTCAGATAGCTTGGCAACTAGAAACAACATCGGGAATGGAGGGAAATGTCGCTCTTTGCCCATATCCAAAATGAAAACGTCGCACGTTCTAACAGCGTCTAGCCGCCTCGCAAACTGAAGCAGGCTGTGAAGTTCGAGAGTATCGGGCAAGGCGAGCGTAGCGACGATCATGACCTAAGTGACAGTTCGGATTGGAATAGGCGATTGATGCGGTATGCCTAAGGGCAATTGGAAACAATACAACTCTCGACTGAGGTTGTCACCGAAGGGGAACGGGCAAGAGGGATGTTTGCGCTTTGTTGCAGCGCAAATTGAAGGCCTATTCACCTCTTTCCTGGCTCGACCATTTGATCGAAGGCGCTAGACCGGGCTGGCGTTAATGCAACCAACCGCTAGGAGCCACGATATGTCGACCTCAATTCTGAAGTCTCTCACTTTCGTCCCGCAGCCCAAGGTCAGCTCTGACCCATTGATCATCAAGCGGGAGCGCATGGTTTCCCGCTTGGAAGACCAAAAGAAGCTCCTGGCCGATCCGACTTACCAGCGACGGATCAAGCGCTGGGAAAAGAAGGAAGATGGCGAGAAGGTTCTCGTCGAAAAGCCACTCCGTACGAGCAAGTGGTGGCAGCAGGACCCGAGCGGAGCCTGCGTGATGACCGTTAAGGTTGGATCTAAGCGCATCGAATTTGAGAAGGGTAAGGCGGCCATTGCAGTGGGATCGATCGAAAAGCTGCCTGCGGTAATCGATTCGCTCATCAAGGCCGTGCGAGCCGGCGAACTCGATACTCAACTGAGTGAAGGCAAGGGGCCGAGGGCAGTACCGGGACGGAAAGCAGCTTAGCGTTTACCGCCAGCGGCGACGCCGCTGGCGGCAACAGCGTACGGCTCTACCGGTTGTGCAACTAGGGTAGTTCGCCTAACCTGTCAGCGTCATTGATTCTGCCGGCATTGTTAGATGCGCTTCCACAATTTCACTCCAAATTCGCTGGCTAGGGTAATTCGGGCCGGAGATTCTCACCGCTTCGAAATAGATCTATTAAACAACCGAGAAGTTATCCTAGCCGATGCGGTAAAAACCGCTAACGATACGTCAATCAACTTTAGCCCATCTCACATGGCGAAAGTGAATAATCGCTCATGTGTGTCGCTCAAAAACTACGGCGCCTGTCTCGCGCTGCGATCCATCTCGATACACTTGTCCCGGAAATTTCATCTTAGGCTGATGAACCGCGATGAAATCGTCCTCGGGGTTATAAGGGCGCTGAATGATGCTGCGCCAATGTATATCGTGCGTCGAGACATCAGGTCGTTCTACGAATCCGTTCCTACGCAGCTGCTCCGGGACAGACTATCACTTGACACCTCCATTTCGAAGGCCGCCCGGCAGTTACTTAAACAGTTTTTCGACTTCTATTGCCCGGGTTTTGTTGGAATTCCGCGTGGTCTGTCATTGAGTGCGACTCTCGCGGAGTTGTCGCTAACGGACTTCGATCGAACGATTCAACGTCTTCCTGGGGTGTATCGGTATTTTCGTTTTAGCGACGACATTCTCCTGTTCTCCTACAAGCAGCCCGACGAGATAATACATCGAATGGATCATGCCTTGCCTAGCGGCATGGGGTTCAATTCGACGAAATCCGACATTATACCCATCACTAATGCGGATAAAAAGCGGGCGAAAGAGGTTGAGTTCGAGTATCTGGGTTACAGATTTTCCGTCAGCGACCTCGCGAAGGGCGACAGGCCGAAGAACGTTAGAGTTTCAATCTCTCAACGCAAGGTGTCCAAGCTAAAGACACGAATTATCCTCTCGTTCAAGCGATACCACAAAGACAAGAACTACTTCCTGCTCAGAGATCGGTTGCGCTTTCTCAGCGGGAATTATCGCGTGCGAAGATTTGGAATAAGCGCAGTCAAAACATCCACGCATATAAAATCTGGGATCTACTACAGCTACCGCCAATGTGGAGCTTACGCCGCTTCCAAAATAAGCCCCTATGACGGACGAGAATTGAAGGAGCTCGACGGCTTCTACTTTTCTTTAATTAACAGCCCCAAAAGTCGGTTTTCTTGGCTTCTAAAAAGTCGGCTAAGTCCGCAACAATACGATGAGCTGAGGTCCATCTCGTTTTTCCAAGGTTTCAGCAAACGAATTGCGATCCGACTCACACCACCTCAAGTTCGAGAAATCAAGGCTGCATGGAAAAATGCCTAACTATCTCGACAACGCCTTTGACTTGAGAGCTTTGCTTACTGACACGCTTCCTTACGAAGTTCCCGTCGTTTTCTCGAATGACCGGCTCTATAAAACGCTTGGGACGGCACGAATTAGCGACGAGCTGGGCAAAGCCATTGATAAGATCAATTCGGAGCCGCGTGATTACACAATACCGTACTCTTATAACATCCGAAAAAATCGGCTGAGCTTTACGACCCTGGGCATTATCCACCCTCTAATGCAGGTTCGGATCGCTCGTTTCTATACGCTTCATTCCCATGCCCTTCTCTCCAGCTGCTCGCGGAGTGATTTCTCGCTACGTAAGCCGTTCGCGGTAGCTCAGCGCTTTACGGACCTGTCGATCAGGGACCAATCTTCTGCATCCAAGTCGGGTGTTGTTCATGAGAACCCCGACCAGCTGGATCATGACATCTCGCATGTCATATCGTTCTTTGTGTACGAACGATACAATCTGCTCGGTAAGTTCATCGAGTCTGCGGAATTTATAGAACTTGAGAAGAAGTTCGCTCGATTGCGGGTTCTCGACGTATCGAAGTGTTTCTTCAACATATACACACATTCAATCACGTGGGCCGTCAAGGATAAGGCTTTCGCAAAGCAGAATCGAAATGCCTACTCCTTCGAGGGAGAGTTCGATACTCTGATGCAGAAGGCCAACTACAACGAAACTAATGGCATTGTGATCGGGCCGGAAGCGTCACGCATCTTCGCGGAGATCATCCTTCAGGACGTGGATTTTCGACTTAAGCAAGCGCTTTTGCAAAAGGATCTGCAATACGGCGTCGACTATGCGTTGCGCCGATACGTTGACGACTATTACGTTTTTGCAAACAGTGACGATCAACTTGATCGAGTAACTGATCAGCTCCGTGTGCAGCTTGAAGCCTACAAGCTTTTCTTGAACGAAAGCAAGTCTACTACGTTTGGTAGGCCGTTTGTATCCAATCTAACTTTGGCCAGAGAGGAGCTTCATGCCTTAATCAGCAGCTTCTCATCTGCGCTAGACGTCGATGCGAATAGTTCTCTCGTGCAGGAAGTCAGAAAGCGACAGAAGATGCTTCTGAGGAGCATCAAGCAAATCCGTTTAGTTGTTTCGAAATTTGATGTTGAATTCGGCAATATAAGCGGCTGGCTGCTGACTGCGATTAGAAATCTAATGCGTAGGATCTCGTTCAGAATGCCGGAAGTGCCGGATACGGTTCAAACAGAAGACGTTGACGCTGTAATTGGGTTGATCGGAAGTCTCCTAGAGATCGCCTTCTATGTTTGCGCTGTTGATTTGCGAGTGAGGTCTACTTACTCAATTTGTCAGATCGCGATGTTCGTTCAAGATCTGAAAGGCAAGCTAGGTGCTAGCCATGAGCAGCTTGAGCACATATTGATTCGCGAGCTTTCTGGCTTAGTCGAAACAATTTCTAGCCGAGCTCTTGCCGGGCACTTCGCTGCTAGGGACTCTGTCGAACTGTGCAACGTCCTTATTTGCGGCGCTCATTTCATCGGCACGGAGTTCGTCCGAACGCCCACCGTTTCCAAAGCCCTGCGAGAGATCGTCGATAGTCCGCCGACATACTTTGGCTACGTCGCTGCTAAGTTTTGCCTGCTCAAGGATAGTACGATGCATGCGGCATTGGAGAAGTTGAATGACGCTGTGGAGGCAAAGATCGCCCTTGAGCCGAGGGCTCATGAACGGGATTGCGAATCCTATCTTCTGATCTGCGATCATCTCGCCGCACCCGATGTGACTAATCGGACCAAACGAAAGATCTTCGATGCTTCCTTTGGAGGACAGCTTTCCGACGTGACATTGGATAAATTGCCAGCCTATGTCGGCTTTGTTGATTGGACGGGGATGCACGTTAGCCATCTACTCAGCAGAAAGGAGTTGCGGCCCGTTTACAGTTGGTCATAATGATCACGAGGCCGTCGTATTGCTGAAGGCATCCTTTGGTTCGCTAAAGGTTTACGGGCGCTTAATTGCGCTTGGGTTTCTGTAATGGAAACACACACAGATCAGTTGCGACGGTCTCACTACTGATCCTGATTGAAGTGGCGCATAGAGCGCAGGCCAATGCGGTCCACTTCAGCGTTACCAACCAGCCCTTACGTCTATTGGCATTTCATGCGGCTGCGCCGCTTGGCAAAGCCAGCGCTGTCGAGGTGAATGCTATGGTGATGGTGGCAGCTAACGATAACGAGATGAACGCCCAGAACAGCGCAGGATACTCTGGCTTAGGTTGCATCCATCAGATTCAACGATGTGCCGTTACGAAACTGCTATAAGCTATATAGAGGTTTCGTGTCCCAGGATCAGTGGTTCTGGATTCAAGTAGACCACAACAGCAGAGGTGTCCTGCACGCCATCATGCAGCGGTACCTATCTATTCAATTTTCTCCCCGACGAGGTTAAGCGGCTTGCCGCTTGGCGAAGCTCTATGCACCAAGCCGGGAGTCAGCGGCAGCGTTAGAACCACTCGCCTGGAATGTATTTATCGGCAATGATAATGCTCACTGATAGGAGCAGGCCGCCGAAGCAGAACAGAGAGATCGACAGCAACGCTTCAAAGTCGGCAATCGCCTCGACAGATGCCTTGGGGAAAATGCGGGCAGCCAATGCAATCATGTCACCCTCCCATTTGCCCTGATGGCCAGGGCGGTCGACACCCTACTTCACGCCATCGACCCGCAGCATCTCATCCAGCCTGGCCTGGCAGTACTCTTCGTAGAGTGCGTTGATGTTGGTCCACATGGTACGGGCTCCCCTCTCGACCCGATGAAGGCTGCGCCCTTTCTGTTTCGGGATCGCTTCATGGCACCTGCCATATGGTTTCGATGGCTCCCGCAGCGCATCATTTCAGGAGGCTATATCGATTCGCAAAAGCTGCAGCTCCATCGTGTAACTTGGTCTAGACTAGAGTTGCCCTGCCACTCATTTTTGCAGGCGACCATCTCATCGCAGAGCACAAGCCAAAGAGGAAAGATGATAAACACCTAAGGAGGAACAGCATGAATCGCCGCAACATCCTTGTTCTCGGTCTTTCCGCTGTAATCGCTACGGCGCTATCACAGGCCGGTCTCTCGCAGAGCGATCTTCTGATAGGGACCTGGAAGCTTAACCTCGAAAAATCGACGTTTACTCCTGGTCCGCCACCGAAGAGTCAAACGCTCAACTTCCAGCGGGCCGGGCAAGATCTCCAAAATACTGCGGAAACTGTCGATGCACAGGGGCAGGCTTCCAAAATCGTCTTCATGCACATCTACGATGGGAAGCCTCACCCTACGACAGGCAATCCCTTGTTTGATGCGACGACATACACGCTCGTCGATGATCACCACGTGAAGTGGGTCCGCTCTAAAGCTGATAAACCCGTTCAAACTGGCACCAACGAGATATCGGCTGACGGAAAGACCTTTACTGTTTCGACCGTAGGCGTTGGTCCCAACGGTCAGCCGATTAGCAGCGTTGGGGTCTACGAAAAGCAGTAGATTGCCGTTCTGATTCCGCACCGGTGATCTCGCCGCTCACCGGTGCGGTTCATCGCAGTCCGCTGCTGCTTCACCCTACTTCGGTGGTGTCTCGTAGAGCAGCTTGCCTTTGTCGGCGACGTCTCACACCGCGCATCCCGCAACCCACCAATTTCCCCGGTGAAACTTCGGTCGCTCTCAACACCCCAAAACGCTACAGCTATCCCGCAGCCCAAGACGAGCCCCGACGATGCGTTTGAGCTAGCTGCGGGGTCCGAGACACTGGGGCAAACCCGAAACGTATCAGAGACTCTGGGAGAGTTGGGACGCATTGGGCGCCCACGATGCACAGGAGAAAAGGCAGAGTTCTCGACAAAAAATTGACAAGGCAATTCCGGGAAAATCGGGATTTGAATACCACTTTGAAAACGCTCGACAATGCTCGTTAAGATTGTACAACCGTGGCATTACAAGCACTGCCACGGGCGGTATGCCTGATCGGAGAACCCGCCGGCCCGCGCCGGCCGGTTCGATCAAGTCCCTGTCCGTGCTCGGCACGGATGGAACCCTCTTTCACAAATGTTGTTATCCCGGCATGACCTTGCGGGCGTGCGCTCGCTTCGCAAGGGGACAACGCTGTCCGCGCGCCTGACCTCGTGACCATAGGAATGCAAGTCGGGACGGCTTAACGTGGAGGCGCCATCATGCCGGGCGGCATCGCTCGATGACGGCGCAGGCACCGGGGTTAAGGCCGTTTGATGAGTTCCACAGACTATTTCCCGCCATCCAGAACCGAAATCCTCGACGCGCTCGAGCTCGAAGGCCTTGCGGATGAAGCGGGCTTCGGCGAGCTGACGCGCTTCACCGCGGCGCTGTGCGAAGCTCCGATATGTCTTGTCAGTGTGGTCGGCGAAACGATGCAGCGCTTCGTGGCCAAGCACGGCCTCGACGTGTCCGAGACGCCGCGCGAATCCTCCTTCTGCGCGCACGCCATGCTGGGGTCGGACCTGATGGTCGTGCCCGATGCCACCCGGGATCCGAGGTTCGCGGGCAATCCCCTGGTCACAGGCGACCCGTTCATCCGGTTTTACGCCGGTGCGCCGCTCCAGACGCAGGACGGTTTTCCGCTCGGCTCGCTCTGCGTCATCGATCGCGTGCCCAGACCTGGCCTGACGCCGCTGCAGGAGCAGGGCCTGCGTGTTATGGCCGCCCAGGTGGTGGGTGCGATGGGGTATCGCAAGACCACGAAAAGGCAGCAGGTCAGCGAAGCGATCGCGAAGCAGGCGCTTTCTGAAACCGAGCAGAAGTTTCGCATTCTGGCCGACACCATGCCCCAGATGGTGTGGTCGACGCTGCCGGACGGTCACCACGACTACTACAATGCCAGATGGTACGAGTTTACGGGCGTGCCGGAAGGCTCGACCGACGGCGAGGGCTGGAACGGCATGTTTCATCCGGACGACCAGGACAAGGCTTGGGAGCGCTGGCGGCATTCGCTGCGGACCGGCGAGCCCTACGAGATCGAATATCGCTTGAGGAACGCCGAGGGCAATTATCGCTGGACTCTCGGACGCGCTTTGCCGATCCGCGATGCCGACGGCAATATCACCCGCTGGTTCGGAACCTGTACCGACATCCACGAGCAGAAGCTCCTGATGGAGCAGCGCGAGATGATCAGCCAGGAGCTGAGCCACCGCATCAAGAACATCTTCTCCGTGATCAATGGGCTGATCGCCCTTTCGACACGCACGCATCCGGAGCTGAAGGGTCTGGCGGACGAGTTGCGTTCGCGCATCATGTCGCTCGGCAAGGCGCATGATTTCGTGCGTCCGCACAGCGCGCGCTCTCAGCCGACCTCGAACCAGGCGACGCTCAAGGGGCTTCTGGAGCAGCTTCTGTCGGCCTATCAGTCGGAGGCGAAGCGGATCCTGATCACCGGCGATGACTTCCGCATCGACGATCGCTCCGCCACCCCCCTGGCGCTGTCGTTCCACGAGCTCGCGACCAACGCGGCAAAGTACGGCGCGCTCTCGACGCTGGACGGACGCGTCGCGGTGGACGTCAGCGAGGTGGGCGATGATGTCGTCGTCGCGTGGACGGAAAGCGGCGGTCCGCAGATCAAGTCGGCGCCTGCAGTGGAAGGCTTCGGCTCGAGGCTGATCACCTTGAGCATGTCCAGTCAGCTCGGCGGGAAGATGTCCTACGACTGGAATCCCAAAGGGCTCCGGGCCATAGCTATGATTCCAAAGACCTCGATGAGCCGTCCGGCGCCGCAAAGAACGTGACGTCCGGAGAACGTGGTTGAGGCGCCTCGCCGGCGGCGTGGTGGACCGCGGTCAGGATCGCATCGTCGCTGAAGGGCTTGCGGATGAAGCCGATCGCCGTCTCCGCACGGGGGGCAATCTGCGCGGGATTGGCGGTGACGTAAACGATCTTTGTGCCGTATTCGCGCGACAGGTCGAGCGCGATCTGCGGCCCAGTCGAGCCGTCGCGCAGATTGATATCGACCAGCGCGATTTGCGCCTGGGGGCCCGCTTCCAGGGCCTCCTTGCGATCCGCCGCGATCGCGGCAACGCGATAGCCCGCATCCTCCAGGATACGAGCGATGTCGCTGGCGACAAAGATTTCGTCTTCGACGATCAACACTGCGGGTGTCATTCGCGACTCATAATTGGCCTCAACAGACGGCGGCTCAGTGGACTGTTCCCCGCATGGACGGAGAACAGGCTTCAACCTGCTGTACTGCCTTTTGTTCCACATGCCCGCCGCACCCGATCGGCCGATCGCCGGCCGCACGGGGAGCGTCAATTCGAGCTGTCGATCTCCAGCAGCCGCTTGAGCTCGTTCGTCGGCGGCGGTCGCGCGGATCCCAGGCGATAGAGCAACGTGTCGGAGACCACCCCATCTTTGCCGCTGCTCTTTGTGAACTGGATCACCGCAACAAAACTCGATCCGTGTTTTGATTGAGGCGCATCACGCGGCCCGACAAAATGGAGCCCAGACAATGTCCAAACGCGCCTTGCGATCGGCCATTTGTGTTCTCGCCCTGAGTTTTTACGCGTGCGGTCCCGCCCCTGCGAGCCAGGTGGGCGGATGGTGGGGTGGAACATGGTCGTGCAACATCGACGGCCGCCCGGCGCGGATGAATTGGGCCGCCGTCGATGACAGTCAGACGACCTGCGACGGCGGCACTTGCACCAGCACGTCGGGAGCACGCTGGTCCGGCAGGTTCTCGGACAATGGCTCGCGATGGGTGAAGCTGACAAATGCACGCAGCGGAGCGCAGGGCGGCGTCTACTTCAACCATGCCGATGGCAATCAATGGTATCTAGCCAAGCCGGTCAGCAACAAAGCCGTAGGCTGGACGACATGGAACGGCCAACGCTACCGCCTCTCGTGCTGGCGATGATGCGCGAATGCTTTGCATTGAACGGCAGATGAGCGTTTGTGCTCGGCAAAGCGCCACGCATCGCTTCACGAAGCTCAATTCGAACTATCGATCAAACTCCCAGCAGTCAGGAAGATCGCCACGAATATCCAGCCCCCCATTTGCGTCTGGGCCGGGTTTCGATGGCTTCATTTGACGTCATTTCAATTGCCCCCCATTCCTTCACGAAGTTGATCTGCTCGCCGAGCGCGGGATCCTGGCCTGCCGACGTTAGCGCCCACATCGCTCGATGCTGCCGCGCCAGCCCGGCGCGTCGATCCTCGGAAGCTGATAGCTCGCGGTCTTGCTCGAAATCGTCAGCGGCGAGGCGCCTTCGATCAAATCGAGCAGTTGTTTCTCCACGCGCTTCCAGCGCTTTCCGAACAGCTCGGGGTCCTGCCGCGAGAAGCCCAGATCCCATTGCACGAAATTGGTCAGATCATCGTCCTCCCCCGAGAGCCCCTCGAACTCGCCGACCAGCTTCATGGTCTTGCGGCGGTCCCCGATCATCAGAACGGCCTTGCCGGCGCGGGCTGCCTGGCCCGGATATTTTGCGTGCAGGCCGAAGGCGCGGCCGCATCCGAGGACGAAGGTCAGCTTTCCGTTTTCCGAGTAGCTCAGGGAGGGAAGCTCCCGGTTGTCGAATTCGAGCTTCCACGACCCTGCCGCAGCAGGAGCGGGGCCGGCAACGAGGCAAAGGACGATCGTCAGGATAGATGGTCTGGACATATGCCTCACCACTCCTCCTCCGTTACAGCTTGCTCGAGCGCCCGCGCGATCGTGAAGCGCCCGCTGTCCCTCGCTTCGATCTTGCCGCGATGGAAGGCCACGATGTCCGCGAAGGGGTACCCGAGGTCCTCGGCGGCCAGTTGCGATGCCAAACCCTCGGCGGCCTCCCAGCGTTGCGCCCGCCGGAGCACGTCGAGCAGCAGCAGACGCGTGTCGATCGACTTGATCGTGCGCCCTTCGAGATGCGCGGCCGCCCGCAGGCGCAACGTGAGTGCTTCGGACGCTTGCTCTTTGTTGTCATCGGCGACCCAGGCCGCGCAGAGCGTGTTCAGGAAGGCGGATCTCTTGTCGCCGTAATAGGCGTCCTGCGCCGCGCGAACCAGAAAGCGGCGCGAGGCCGGGTCGGCCAGGGGATCGAGGCAGGCGGCCCGGAATTCCGGTGTGGCGACGAAGCTGCGTGCCTTGGCGTCGCCCTTGTCGATGTTCGGAGCGACGTAACCGCAAAAGGGGCATTCCTGCAGCCAGTCCTCGACGGTAGCGCGGAACATTCCCGGCGGGCGCTGGTCGAGATCCGGTGAGCCCCAGGAGTTCGAGCTCATGAGCTCGCAATGCTCCGACTTCTTGCCGCAGCAATAGCATTTCCGAACTCGGGTGTCGTAGCTCGTCATGTGAGATCCGGCGCGACTACGCTCCCCATCGCTTGCTCAAATTGCGGCGAAACATCTCCGACGCCTGGACCAGTCTTTCCAGCACGCCTTCGCCATAGAGCACAGACTTGTTGCCTGCATAGTCCATGATCGCGTTGCGAAAGATCGGCTTCCTCGCGCCGAGGAAATTCTGCAGCAGTTCGAAGCCCCGCTCCAGCATGGGCTCGGTGGCCTCCGATCCCGCATCCGCATATCCCACGGCCAACTCGGCGAGAATCCAGAGCAGGGCAGCCGCATCCTCGCCATAGGCCAGCTCGCATATCGAAAGCAGACGTTTCAACAGAGGCTCGGCCGTCCGGAATTGCCGGCAGTCCACATAGGTCCGTATCATCTCTTCGAGGGCGACCTGCACCTCGACACTATCAGGTCCAAATCGCTTCTCCAGCATGCCCAGGCCGAGCTTGAAAGCGGCGACTGCCTCCTCGATGCTTCGTCGGCTGCTTCCAGGCCTTTGCCGCGTGCTGGCATTGGCGTGGACAATCGCGGAGGCGAGCAGGCACCTTGCGACTTCCTCGCTGCGCTTTCCGAAGACTTTCTGTTTGAGGCTGAGGCTGCGTTCGAGATCCGCCTTGGCGTCCGTCCACTTCTTCACGTGCGTGCTCGTCTCGGCCAGCAGTTCGACGGCGGCTGCGACCTCGGCGCTGTGCGCGCCATGAAGCTTTTCCTTGATGGAGATGCTTCGCTCCAGCAGCACCCTGGCCTTCGCATACCCCCCGCTCGATGCGTAGCCCCTGCCGAGCGCTTCGCATTCCTCGGCAACCGCTTCACTGTCTTCGCCGAAGATCTCGGTCTTGATCGCCAGCCGCCGCAGCTGAAACGGCTCGATATGCTCGAAGTCGGCGCCACTTGCGTGACCGATCCATTTATCAAGGTCGGGAAGGGCTGACCTCGGCCCATGCAGGCTTTCGGCAATCGTGATGCAGCGCTCGAGAAAGGGAGCCGCGTCCACGGGATCCTCATAATCGCAGGTCACGCGCACCAGCGATCTCAGGGCGGTTGCCACCTCGTCGCTGACCGGTCCGAAGCGTTTTTCGAGCCCGGCAATGTGCTCGAGATGACGGGGGGCGTAGAAAGACGTCATGGCCGGCCTCAATTTCCATCCCAATGAGGCGCCTTGGCCAACATGCCCAATGCCGCGCTCCCCCGGTTGCTGTTCGCTTCAGCATGGACGGCATGCGCCAAAACGCAAGAGCTGCGGGCGCGTTTGAGCGCAACTATGCGCCGGGCAGGGCGACAGGCAGTGAGGTCGCTCGGCGAAGCCTGCGCCTAATTCGAGCTGTCGATCAGGCTCTCCAGCAGCCGCTTGAGCTCGCTCGTCGGCTTGTCGCCGTAGCTCTCCAGGATGTGCTCCTCCTGGTCCACCGCGAGCGAGTTGAGCTTCTTGCTCAGCACCTTGCCGCGGTCGGAGATGAACATCAGCACCTTGCGGCGGTCGTTCGGATCCTGCACGCGATAGACCAGCGTGTCCGAGACCATGCGGTCGATCATCTTGGTCAGGGTCGGATGGTTGAGCAGCACGGCCTCCGCAAGCTCGCCCATCGAATGGCCGTTGCCATCCGACAGCACTTTCAGGATGCGCCATTGCTCGACGGGAACCCCTTCCTTGCTCAACCGCAGTTCGAGCTGCCGGTTGATCTCCCGGTTGGCTTGCGCGAGCAGGTAGGCGAGGTGTTCGGTGATCGGGATGTTTGCTTTGGTCGGTTTTGCCACGGCTAAGACTTCGTCTTGACCCAAATGAGTGAATGTCTTGCAATCAATGCTGCATCTATATGCACTTCAATTGTTGAAGTTTCAATATTTTCAAAATAGGATGATTGCCCAACAATAGGGCGGGTGCCGCGGCCGCCCGCAGAATGTGCTTTCAGGTCTGGTCCCAGACAGGAGTTGGCGTGCGCGCGACGGTGAACTTCCCGGCTCACGGCGGCCCGGCGTTGCCGCCGTCTTTGCTGTTCAGGAATCTGTCGTCGTCGGCAGCCGGCGGCGCGTTGTCGCCGAGCGACCACGCCTTGTTCAAACGGCGCGGCGCCAACAGGCTGCGCATCGGCGGCTTCATCTGCTGCACCGGCTCGCCCGGCGTCTGGGGGCCGTGCGCCACCAACAGCGCGCAGCTCGCCGTCGCCGAAATCAACAAGCGCGGCGGGATCTTGGGGCGCGAGATCGAGCTGTCGATCTACGACGCCGGCGGGCCGCTGGATGAGGTTCTGGACCGTGCCGAGCAGGCGATCGCGTTCGACGAGGTCGATCTGATCGTCGGCCTGCACACCAGCGCGGTCCGCGTGGCCTTGCGCGACGTCACCACGCGCCATCGCATCCCCTACATCTACACGCCGGTCTACGAGGGCGGCGAGCGCACGCCGGGCGTGATGGCGATCGGCGAGACGCCGCGC
Source organism: Bradyrhizobium sp. T-12 (assembly GCF_058314695.1). Taxonomy (NCBI): domain Bacteria; kingdom Pseudomonadati; phylum Pseudomonadota; class Alphaproteobacteria; order Hyphomicrobiales; family Nitrobacteraceae; genus Bradyrhizobium; species Bradyrhizobium sp. T-12. The sequence goes on from NZ_CM177756.1 coordinate 644,759, forward strand.
TGGCAGAGCCGCCCCGCCATCCACTGGCTTGCCGACGTCAAGAAGGCCCAGCGCTGGTATCTGATCGGCAGCGACTATGTCTGGCCGTGGCAATCGCACCGTGCGGTCAAGAATTACATCAGGGAAACCGGCGGCCACGTCGTCGGCGAAGAGTTCGTTCCCCTCGGCGAGGACAATCACGAGCCGCATCTGGCGCGCATCCGCGCCGCCAAGCCCGATGTCGTGCTGATCTCGCTGATCGGCACCGATAGCATCACCTTCAACCGGGCCTTCGGCGAATGGGGCCTCGGCGCCACGACACTGCGCCTTGCCGGGGCGATGGACGATACCGTGCTGCTCGGCATCGGCGCCGACAACAGCGAGAACATGTTCTGCGCCTCGGGCTATTTCACCGGAACCGGCACGCGCGCCAATGACGACTTCCAGAGCCGTTATCGCGCGATGTTCGGGCCGAATGCGCCGCCGATCGGCTCGGTCGGACAGTCGAGCTACGAGGGCTTGCGCTTCCTCGAGGCCGTCGCGAACAAGGCCGGCTCGTTGTCGATGGGCCCGATGCTGGTGGCCGGCCGCAACATCGTCTACAGCGGCGCCCGCGGTCCGGTCACCGTCCGCGACGGACGCGCGCGAATGCCGATGCATCTTGCCGAGGCCGACGGTCTCGACTTCAAGCTGATCAAGCCGATCTGACCGCGCCGCGGCAATCGGCGGGGCCCGACTTGCAAAATAATACTTGAAAAGGAAAATATTTCCGTTTTGAATGTTTGCGCGAGGCCGCCGGTACGTGCATCGCGCCGGGGCGGCCACGCTCCAGTTCGCCAAAGAAAATTCAGGAGAGCGCCGTGACAGTTGCCCTTCCCACGCCAGCCCAACTTCGCAGTGTCGCCGAGCAATGCGGCCTATCGCTCACCGACGAGGACGTCACCTCGTTCCGCGGCCTGATGCAGGGCTCGATCGAGGCCTACAATCTCGTGGCCGCGATGCCGGACGAGCTGCCGGAGGTGAAGTACCCGCGCACGCCGGGCTATCGGCCCTCGACCGAGGAGAACCCGCGCAACGCCTGGTATCGCAAGTCGATCGTGAAGGGCGCCGCCAGCGGCAAGCTCAAGGGCAAGACCGTCGCGCTGAAGGACAACATCATGCTGGCCGGCGTGCCCATGACCAACGGCTCGTCGACGCTGGAAGGCTATGTGCCTGATTTCGACGCCACCATCGTCACGCGCATGCTGGATGCCGGCGCCGAGATCAAGGGCAAGGTGCATTGCGAGCACTTCTGCCTGTCCGGCGGCAGCCACACCGGCTCCTACGGGCCGGTGCATAATCCGCACAAGATGGGCTACTCGGCCGGCGGCTCGTCGTCGGGCTCCGGCGTCGTGGTCGCGCTCGGCGAGGTCGACATGGCGATCGGCGGCGATCAGGGCGGTTCGATCCGCATGCCGTCCTCGTTCTGCGGCATCTACGGCATGAAGCCGACCTGGGGCCTCGTCCCCTACACCGGCATCATGCCGATCGAGATCTATGTCGACCATACCGGCCCGATGACGGCGACGGTCGCCGACAACGCGCTGCTGCTCGAAGTGCTCGCCGGCGACGATGGCTACGATCCGCGCATCAAGGCGCCCAAGGTCGAGGAGTACACCAAGGCGCTCGGCCAGGGCGTCAAGGGCATGAAGATCGGAATCGTCAAGGAAGGCTTCGAGCAGCCGGTCGCGGAAGCCGCGGTGAACGAAAGCGTGCGCGAGGCCGCCAAGCGCTTCAAGGATTTGGGCGCCACCGTCGAGACCGTCTCGATCCCGATGCATCTCTTGGGCGGCGCGATCTGGACCCCGATCGGCACCGAGGGCCTGACCCAGACCATGATGTTCGGCGACGGCTACGGCCTGTCCCGCGGCGACCTCTATTCGACCTCGCTGATGGATTTCCATCGCGGCTGGCGCCGGCAGGCCGATTCGCTGTCCGAGACCACGAAGCTATTCATGATGCTCGGCACCTACATCAACAACAATTTCGGTCCGCGCTTCTACGGCAAGGCGCTCAACATCTCGCGCCGGCTGACCGCGGCCTACGACAAGGCGTTTGGCGACTACGACCTCCTGCTGATGCCGACCACGCCGATGAAGGCGACCAAGCTGCCGGAGCCTAATGCCAGCCGCGAGGATTACGTCGCCCGCGCGCTGGAGATGATCTCCAACACCGCGCCGTTCGACATCACCCATCATCCCGCGATGTCGCTGCCTTGCGGCATGGTCGACGGCCTGCCGGTCGGCCTGATGCTGGTTGGCCGCATGTTCGAGGAATCCACCATCTACCGCGCCGCCCACGCCTTCGAGCAGATCGGCGACTGGAAGAAGATGTGAGCAAGGCTTCGATGCCGACGGACGGGACAGCAACGCATGGCTAACGCGTTCGTCGCAGCGTTCGAGATCCTGAGCTTCGGCGCGATCATCGTCCTGATCGTGCTGGGGCTCGGGATCATCGCCAGCATGATGGGCATCTTCAACTTCGCGCAGGGCGAGTTCGTTCTGCTCGGGGCCTACGTCACCTATCTCGCCTACGCCAAGGGCCTGCCGATCTGGGCCGGCATGGTCGCCGCACCGTTCCTGGTCGGCGGGCTCGGCTTCGTGCTGGAGGCGCTGATCATCCGCCGCTTCTATGCCGCGCCGATCGTCGCCATGCTCGGCACCTATGCGCTCGGCCTGATCATCCGCGAATCCGTTCGCGGGCTGATCGGCGGCTTCTACCTGACCGTCCCGGAGCCGATCGGCGGCTCGATCGACATCGGCGCCATGCACATCTCGGCCTGGCGCTTCACCATCATCGTCATCACGCTCCTGGTGATGGGGGGCTGCTATTTGCTGCTGTCGCGCACCAGCTTCGGCTTGCGCGTGCGGGCCACGCTGGAGAATCCGTCGCTGGCGCGCGCCTCCGGCATCTCCACGCCGCTGATCTACGGCGCCACCTTTGCCTTTGGTGCGGCGCTGGCCGGACTTGCCGGCGCGCTGATCGTGCCTGTGTTCAGCCTGTTCGCCGATCTCGGCCTGCGCTTCCTGATCCAGGGCTTTGTCGCGGTCATGGTCGGCGGCGTCGGCTCCTTCATCGGCCCTGTCGCGGGCGCCGGCGTCATCGGCACGCTCAGCGCGGCGCTGCCCTGGGTGATGGCGCCCGTCGTCGCCGACGTCCTCGTCTTCGTGCTCGCCATTGTCTTCATCAAATTCCGCCCGCAGGGCCTCATCGCTGGAAAAGGGGTTTAGTCATGTTCGATCGCACGCAGCTCTCTCGGCGCCGCTTTCTCTCCAATTTCGCCTTTGCGTCCGGTGCGGTTGCGACCGGCGTCGGCAGCTGGATGATCCCCGCGCCCTGGGCCAATGCGGCCGAAGCGCCGATCAAGGTCGGCATCGCCACCGACCTCACCGGTCCGATCGCCTATGCCGGCAATGCCGACGCCAATGTCGCCAAGATGGTGATCAAGGAGATCAACGCCGCCGGCGGCCTGCTCGGCCGTCCGCTCGAGCTCTATATCGAGGACACCGCCTCCAACGAATCCGTCGCCGTCGGCAACGTGCGAAAACTGATCCAGCGCGACAAGGTCGACATGGTCTTGGGCGGCATCACCTCCTCGATGCGCAACGCGATCAAGGATCCGATCGTGGCGCGTGGCAAGACGCTCTACATCTATCCGCAGCTCTACGAGGGCAAGGAGTGCACGCCCTATCTGTTCTGCACCGGGCCCACACCGGCGCAGCAATGCGACGAGTTCATCCCCTGGCTGATCAAGAACGGCGGCAAGAAGTTCGCGCTGCCGAGCGCCAATTACGTCTGGCCGCACACGCTCAACGTCTATGCCCGCAAGGTGATCGAAGCGAACGGCGGCGAGGTCGTGTTCGAGGAATACTACCCGCTCGACCAGGTCGACTTTTCCGCGACCGTCAACCGCATCGTCTCCAACAAGGTCGACGTCGTCTTCAACACCGTCATTCCGCCGGGTGTCGGCCCGTTCTTCAAGCAGCTCTATGAAGCCGGCTTCCTCAAGAACGGCGGACGGCTCGCCTGCGTCTACTATGACGAGAACACGCTCAACATCAATCAGGCCGCGGAGATCGAGGGGCTCGCCAGCTGCCTCGACTATTTCAAGGTGCTGACCAAGGAGAACCCGTTCGACGCAAAAATCCAGGCGGCCTATGAAAAGGATTTTCCGGGCAACTTCCTGTTCGCCGCCGGCAGCGCCGCGACCGGCACCTATCGCGGCCTGAAGCTGTGGGAAGCGGCGGTGAAGGAAGCCGGCAAGATCGACCGCGAGTCGGTTGCCGCCGCGCTCGACCACGCCAAGATCGCCGAAGGTCCGGGCGGGCCTGCCGAGATGGTCCCCGGCAAGCGCCACTGCAAGATGAAGATGTACACCGCGGTCGCCAAGGCCGGCAATTACGAGATCGTCGCCCGCAGCGAAGGCCTCGTCGATCCCAAAGAATGCTAAGGCGGAATGCTGAGGTGGAATGCTGAAGCCGATGAGTGTGGTAAGACAGGCCATCGCCGACGACGGAGCGGGCGACGGGATGGCTGAACGCGTGGCGGCGGGACAGGCCGGGGACCGAGTCAAAGTAGGACGAAAAGTCCTGCCGATCGTGGAGGGCGTCGTGCTGGTCGCGGCGCTGCTCGCGCCGCTGGTGCTGCAGGACTATCTCACGGTGTTCGCGACGCGCGTGATCATCCTCGCGCTGTTCGCGCTGTCGTTCGACCTGGTCTGGGGCTATGCCGGCATCATGAGTTTCGGCCAGGCCCTGTTCTTCGGCTCGGCCGGCTATGGCGTCGCACTGCTCGCGCGCGACCTCGACATCACCAACATCCTGCTGGTGCTGCCGGCGGGAACGCTGATCGGCCTCACCTTCGCGCTGCTGCTCGGCGGCTTCCTGCTGCTGGGCCGGCATCCCTCCAGCGTGATCTTCGTTTCGCTGGGCACGCTGACCGGCTCCTACGCCGCCGATCGGCTCGCGCGCGGCTGGTATTATCTCGGCGGCCAGAACGGCATCCCCTCGATCGCGCCAATGACGCTCGGCGGCTACGAGTTCACGGAAGGGCCGGCGTTCTATTATCTCGTGCTCGGCATTCTCGTCGCCGTCTATCTGCTCTGCCGCTTCCTGGTGCGCTCGCAATTCGGCCTCGCGCTCGCGGGGCTCCGGGAGAACGAACAGCGCATCGCCTTCTTCGGCTACAAGGCGCAGCACCTGAAGGCGATCATCTTCACCATCGGCGGCGGCGTCGCGGGGCTCGCCGGCAGCCTCTATGCCTTCCACGAAGGCTTCGTCTGGCCCAACATGGTCGGCGTCGTCGTCTCGACGCAGGTGGTGCTCTACGTGCTGTTCGGCGGCTCCGGCACGCTGATCGGCGCCGTCATCGGTGCCGTGATCGTCGAAGGCGTCAGCTTCTGGCTGTCGGACAATTATCGCGACGTCTGGCCGATCATTCTGGGCTTGTTGCTGCTGCTCGTGATCCTGTTCCGTCCCCTCGGCCTGATCAGCTTTGTCCTCGGCGAGCGCGAGCGCGTCGGCAGCTTCGGCGCCAAAGCAAAAGAGAAGCGCCATGCTCCTTGAAGCCGCCGGCATCAAGAAGATCTTCGGCAAGCTCACCGCGCTCGACGACGCGGCGCTTAGCGTCGGCGAGAACGAATTCCACGGCCTGATCGGCCCGAACGGCTCCGGCAAGAGCACCTTGATGAAGTGCATCGCCGGCGCAGAAGTGCCGACCACAGGCAAGGTCTCCTTCGTCAACACCGACATCACCGCGTTCACGCCGACCGAGCGCGCGCGGGCCGGCATGAGCCTGAAGTTCCAGATCACATCCGTGCTGCCCTCGCTGACGCTGTACGACAACATCCTGCTCGCGTTGCAGGCGCATTGCTCGCTGTTCGACCTGGTGTTCTCGCGCACGCGCGGCGCGCTGCACGACCAAGTCATGTCCATGCTGACGCAGTTCCGCCTGGCCGATCGCGCCTTCGATGCGGCGGCGGCGCTGTCGCACGGCCAGCAGCAATGGCTGGAGATCGCGATGGCGCTCGCGGGCAAGCCAAAACTGCTGCTGCTCGACGAGCCGACCGGCGGCATGAGCCTGGAGGAGCGCCGCGTCACCGGCGAGCTGCTCCAGCCGATCAAGCAGCATTGCTCCCTCGTCATCGTCGAGCACGACCTCGATTTCATTCGCGACATCTGCGATCGCCTCACCGTGCTCGACCAGGGCAGGGTGCTGGCGTCGGGCACCGTGTCCGAGATCCAGGCCAACACATCCGTCCAGGAGATTTATCTGCGCCGTGCCTGAGCAACAATTTCTCAACATCAGCCATCTCGACGCCGGCTACGGCCGGAGCCAGGTGCTGTTCGACGTCAACCTCGGCATTCCCTGGCGCGGCGGCGTCGCCGTGCTCGGGCGCAACGGCGCCGGCAAGACCACGCTGATGAAGACCATCGTCGGCGAGCTGCCGGCGTGGAACGGCGAGGTCGCCTTCGACGGCCGCGACATCAGCCGCCGTGCCACCCAGGAACGCGTGCGCGCCGGCATCGGCTATGTGCCGCAGGAGCATTCGGTGTTCGCGCGCCTGTCGGTGCGCGACAATCTCGCGGTCGGCTCGCTCGCGAACAAGGACGCCTCCGCCGTCGACCGCGTGCTGGCGATCTTCCCAAAACTCGGCCAGCGCCTCGATCAGCCCGCCGGCACGCTGTCGGGCGGCGAGCGCAAGATGCTCGCGATCGGCCGCGCCATGTTGGGGGATCCCAAGCTGCTGCTGTTGGACGAGCCGACCGAAGGCGTCTGGATCGGCGTCATCGAGGAGATCACCGAGCGCCTGATCGAGCTGGCGAAGACGATCGCCGTCATCATCGTCGAGCAGCACCTCGATTTGGCGCTCCGCGTCGCCGATTATGCTTACGTGCTCGACCGCGGCAGGGTCGCGTTGCAAGGCGAGGCCGGCGAGGTGAGGGGCAATCCGGAGCTGATGCGGTATCTGGCGCCGTAGCTCGAACCGCCGGGACCTGGGATCATCTGCTCGTCTTCTGAAGAGCCGCGATGCGTTTTTGCACGTGGGCCGCCAGGTCTGAAAAGGGCAGGCATGAATTCGGGTACGGAGTCATCGCGCCCGACGTCTTGTCCTCATTCTCCCCGATAAGTTCCTTGAGCTGATTGATGTCGGTGGAGTTGAGCCGATCCATGCAGGCCGAGGCCTTTATCGCGCGTGTGACGATCTCGATATCGTTCGTCAGGCGAAGGATCTGGTACTTGACGATCGACCGTTCGAATACCTCGAGAGCCTTCTTGTAGTCTCCGGCCTTGTAGAGCTCGTTGCCTTCTCTCCATATGGCGGCTCCGTCATTGTGGATCTGCTTTTGCTTCGCAGGGTCGGTCACGGGTGCGTAATTCTTCGGCTCCCAGTAATCGCCCGCCCAGGCGGCCGGCAGGATCGAAACCGCGGCGAGAAAAAGGGTGCCGACCGAAACCGAAAGGCGGATGGTGCGAGAGGACCGAATCAAGGGGAGCTCCTTTTGGATACGCGAATCAATTCAACGGAAAGCGGCTTTCATGGTCACGTCTTCCGCGGGCTCGGAATGATCTGGATGTGCCGTGCGATGGCTTTGATCAGCTCGGGGTCCGCGACCGAGGTCGCGACCGGCGGCGCAGGCTTCCCCTCGAGCGCCTGGCCGATCGTGTATCGCGCGTCATCCCTGGCCGCGATCTTGTCGCGATGGAAGGCGACGATTTCGGCGAAGGGATATTCCAGCTCTTCGGCCGTCAAATCGGCGATCAGTGCCTCGGCGGCCTCCCAGCTCGATGCGCGCCGCAGGACGTCGAGCAGGAGCAGCCTGGTGTCGAGCGAGGTGATACGCGGGCCTTCCAGATGACGTGCGGCTTTGAGGCGGAGTGCCGCCGCCTCGGACGGCCTGCTGGCGTCGTCGCAGACCCAGGCCGCGGACAGCGTGCTCAGGAACGCCGATCTCCGTTCGCCGTCATGGGCATGCTGCGCGGCGCGCACCAGGAAGCGGCGCGATGCCGGGTCGGACGATGGGTCGCGTGAGGCGGTGAGGAATTCGGCCGTATCGAGGAAGCTGCGCGCCTTCGCGTCGCCCTTGTCGATGCTCGGGGCCACGTAGCCGCAATAGGGACACTCCTGCAGCCAGCTTCCAATGGTCCAGCGGTACATTTTCGGCGGCCGCTGGTCGAGGTCGGGTGAGCCGCGCGTGTTCGAGCTCATGAGCACGGAATGCTCGGAGGACTTGCCGCAGCAATGGCATTGCAGTTTCTCGGTTCTGTAATCTGTCATCGGAGGTCGGGCCCTACGCTCCCCATCGCTTTCGAAGGTTGCGGCGATGCATCTCCGAGGCCTCGACCAGCGTCTCCAGCACGCCGCCGTGGGGCGCCGCCTTGTTGCCTGCCAGATCTGCCGTTCTGTACCGAGAGGCCGGCTTTGCGGGGTCGAGGAATGCCCGCAGCACCGAGAAGCCCCGCTCCAGGGTCGGCTCGGCGTCTTGCGAGCCTTCGCGCGCATAGCCGGCGGCGAGCTCGGCGAGAATCCAGAGCAGGGCCGCAGCGTCCTTTCCATAGGTCTGCTCGCTCATTGCGAGGAGCCGCTTGAGCAGAGGTTCGGCCTCCCAGAACTCTCCACAATCCACATAGGCCGAAATCATCGCGGCGAGAGCTTTCCGGACCTCGAAGCTGTCTGATCCAAACCGCTCCTCCATGATGCCGAGGCCCTGCGCGAAGGCGGTCACGGCCTTGCGCGCACGCTCGCTCCTGAGCCTGCGGTCCTGCAGATTGCTGGAATTTGCGTGGGTGATGGCGACGGTCAGCAATGTCCGTGCCGCTTCCTCGCTGCGCTCGCCGAATATCTTTTGCTTCAGATGCAAGCTGCGTTGCAGGTTCGCCTCAGTGGCCTCCCATTTCTTCAGCCGCGCCCCGATCTCGGCGAGCGTGTCGACGGCGGCTGCCATCTCGACGCTGACGGCGCCGTGGATCGTCTCGAGGATCGAGATGCTTCGCTCCAGAAGAGCTGCGGCGCGCGCGTAGTCACCAAGAAGGGCCCATCTTCGCGCGATGGCCTCGCATTCCCCGGCGGTCTGCCGGCTGTTCTCACCAAAGAGCGCGGACTTGATCGCCAGCCGCTTCAACTGAAATGGCTCGACGAGCTTGAAGTCGACGCCGCCTGCCTTGCTGATCCAGGAGTTGAGGTCGCCCAGGATGGACTGCGGCCCGTGCAGGCTTTCCTGGATCGAGGTGCAACGGTCGAGAAAGGGTATGGCTTCGACGGGATCCTCACTCCGGCAGATCAGTCCGATCAGCGTTCGCAGGGCCGTGACGACCTCGTCGCTGATTGGGCCGTGGCGCTTTTCCAGCCAGGCGATATGTCGAAGGTGGTTCTCTGCATAGCAAGATGCCATGGACCGTTTCGCTTACCCCCAGCCGCTCAGAGCCGCATCCTGGCCAGTTTCTCGTCGTGAGCCCGGCGCGGTCGCGAGCCGAATGTCTTCTTGCACATTGGCCCGAAGGCTTCGGCAGACGCCAGCGCGCTGGCCCCGACATCTGCGGGTCGTGCCTCGAATCTCTTGACCCGACCGGTCTGCCCAACGACGGCGGTCACGTCGCAGAAGAAATCCTCGTGCCGCCCGGCCTCGTCGGGTCCTTCGAAGGAGGCGGTCGTCTTCAACCGCCAGCGATAGGCCCGGTCCTGATCCCGGCGCCCGGACGCGACGATCTGGTCGGGGTGGCCGTATTTCTGCATCAGCGCGACGATGCTCATTCCCTTGAAATCGTCGCGCGGTCTGCCCTCGGCGGCCTGGACCGGAATTGCGACAGTCGCGAGAAGGAAAAGAAGTATCGCGTGAGGAGGGAAAGTGCGTTGCAGCATGCCTTTGGCTCTATGGGACGGAGCAGAAAGAATTCTGATTACGTCCTCGCAACGCGGCTTGCACGTGCAATTTTCAGCCGCGCATGCGGGCATTGGCTGGCACGTGTGGACTTCGGCAGCCGAGCTTGCGAAGCGGCGTTTCGAGTGCTCTGTGAAGGACCCTGCTCCAGTTGCTAGCCGCCACGCGCCGAGCTATCGCCACCCTCCGTGATCGAAGCCGGCGCCGTCAGCGTGACGCGCCGCCGCAAGCCGAATCCCGCGCATAACAGTGTCATCGGCAGCAGGACGGCCGCCCAGAGATAGAGCTGATTGATCTCTTTCTCCCTCCGTTGAATCTGGACGTTGGTCTGGTAAATCGTGTCCTTGGTGGCCAAGAGCTGCAGCTGATTGATCTCTGCCTTGCGGCTCGACACGATCGTGCCGAACGTCGCCAGCTCGACCAGGAAGATCACGACGAAGACCCAGCCCCATTTGCGCCTGGGCCCGACTTCGATCGTTTCATGCGACGCTAACTGCACAGCTTGTCCCGACAGACGCAAGTGTGGCCCCCATTCGCCGATTGTAGCCTCACGCCGCTGATCGATGGAATGAGGAAGGTCTGCGGAGCCCGCACGACGAACGATTTGGACGGGCAGACCAGTTGGGGCTGCCCCGTGGACGGCGGCGCGCCGCTTGCGGATGCGTCGATGAATTGCACCGATATGTTGTAAGCCCCGGTGCAGGAGGAACTGACCTTGTAGCTCGGCGCTCCCGTCTGATCAAACTGTCCCGTCGGCAGGACGGTGATGCAGCGGCAGGCCGCGGCGTCGGGCGGGGTATCGGACAGCGTGCAAGGCCCGCCGCGCCCGAGATAAGCCTCCACCCAGCCCCGGCACTGGCGCAGCAGCTTCTGGACCGGCGGATTATGAGCTTGTGCGCTCACCGCCGCATCGAAGGGAGATTCACCGAGCTGCTTGTGCGATTCGAAGGTCCCTCTCGCGCCGCGATCGGCGAGGATCCAGTCGACATTGATCTTCGCTTCGGCTTCGAGCTGCGCGCTGCAGGACCCGCCGGCCCCGGAGCAGCGGTTGGTCGCCGTGTTGCAGGCGCAATCGCGGACGGCGGCCTGACGGCAGTCGAGTGCCGCATCGAGACCACGCTTCTGGACGCACAGTCCCGCTGCGCGCGTGATGTCGTCCCCGCAGCTTTGGGCCCGTACCACCTGGCTCCCCAGCATGCAGAAGGCGAGCAGCACGAAGACAAGCCTGATCCGGGCGGAGACGTTGCAACGGACGATGAATCGCATGCCTATCGACCTGAAATGCCGCTCTCGCGAGAGCGCTGAACCGTCCCGCTGCCTTTCGCATAGGGAGCGCAGCGGGCTGCCTCGCCGTAGCCGGGAATCCAGCGGTATTCGCCGGGACCGCATTTGAGGGCCTGCGCCTGATCAGGAGGCTGCTCCGAGCCGGCCGTGTCGGGCTGACATGGCACGGCTTCAGCGGCAGCGCGGCAGGAGACCGCTTTATCCAGATCCCCCGCCATGCACGCGATGACCCGCTTCATGACTTGATCGCCGCAGGAAGCCGCGCTCGCCGGGGCATTGCCAATGAGGATGGCAATGACGGCGAGAAGCGCGGTTCTCATCACCAGCAGCCCGCCGCCACCCCGGCCTTGTAATAGGCGTCCATGCAGTCCTTGAAGGCGCCGGCCTGGCCGGAGCTTCCGCCGCCGATGTTCTGCCAGCTGGTCTTGCACTGGTTGTAGGCCTGCCGGATTTGCTGACATGCCGGAGACGCCTGGGCCACCTGGATGTTCGAGCGCGGGTAGCTCGCCGTCTGCTCCGCGGCAAACGCCTGCGTGGACAGCAGCAGAAGAATGGTCAGCATTCCGGCCTTCATGAATCCCCCCGGGGTTGTTGAGTCTGTGGCTCAGCCGGTGGGAATCCTAGGATGCCCGCCATTCCTCAATCATGACCCAAACGGGTCAGGCCGCGCGAATTCGCGCGCAGCAATCAGCTGGCGTGGAAGAATGGCCTTCTTGCGCACGTGCGGCTTTATCGCGGAGGGAAGGCGAGGGCCGCAGGGGCGGCGGTCGCCGCTTACTTCATCGCCGAAAATCGGCTGTCGAACGAGTTCGACGACACCACCGGTGCTGCGCCGGAGAGTTGGCCGCCGCTGCTCGGCGGAGGCGGCGCGCTGTCGAACGCCGACGACTTTTGCGCCGGACGCGTCTGGGCGAGGCGTGTGTCGGGCTTTGCCGGCTCCGCCGGCTTGGCGGCGGCAACGGCCGGCTTCGGCGCGTCCTTCGCAGTGTCCTTGGACTTGTCGTGTCCCGGCACGAAGCGGGTCACGGCGGCTTTCAGCCTCGACGCTGCGGTCGTGGGTGTCGTGGTCGTGGCGGCGGGCGCCACCGATGCAGTCGCTTGCGGCGGCGGCGTGGTGGCCGTGGTGTCGGATGAGCCCATGCCCATCTTGCGGCCGAGATTCGAGAAGAAGCTGGATTTCTCTTGAGCCTTTTCGGCAGGCTGAGCCGTGGCGACGCGGGTGCCGGTCGCGGGCGCGCTGACGGCGACCACCGGCTCTTCCTGCGGCGCAGGCGCGGACGCAACCGCATCGAGATTCGGCTTGGGCGGATTGACGTGGCCGGGAATCGTGCCCGGTGCCTTGGCCATCGCCAGCATCTGCAGCGTGGTGCCTTCGGCGCCTTCGGACAGGCCGGTCGAGCCTTCCGGAATCTTCGCGGCGAAGATCTTGTTCATGCCGCCGTCGATGCCGGTGTTCATGCGCGCCACCGGCGTGCCCTTGGCGACGAGCCTGGCGTATTCGGCCTCGTCTTTGGCTTGCTTGCCGCGCACGGCGGCGACGACGTCCTCGGGGATCACATAGGCCGGGCACTTTGCGGAGGCGTCGAACACGGGATCGCGCTTCGCATCGGGCGCGCGGGTCGCATCGAACACGTACTTCTTCTCGCAGAAATCGACCTTCGGCTCCTGCCGCGTCACCTCGAAATGATCATAGCCTTCCTTGATCATCTTCCAGAACGGCATGTTCGGATTGTTCCGGTGCTTGGCCATGTTCACCGGCGTCATCTTGAACGGATAGGCCTGCAGCTGGAACGCCTTCTGGCCGCCGAAGAAGGATTCGCGGCCGAGCGAATAGATCTCCGCGATCTGCTCGTCGGTCATGGCGTAACAGCCGCGCGAGGAACAGTCGCCATGCACCATCAGCTGCGAGCCGGTGCGGCCCAGCGCCTTGTCGAACGCGTTCGGATAGCCGGTGTTGAACGAGAGATAATACGCCGACTGCGGATTCATCTGGCTCGGATTGATCGAGTAGAATCCCTCCGGCGCCTGGCGGTCGCCTTCGCGCACCTTCGGGCCGAGGTCACCCGACCAGCGGCAGATCGGATAGGTCTTGAGCAGCAGGAACTGGCCGCTGCGGGTCTGCTTCCAGACCTCGAGCTCGGCCTCCTGCTTGAACAGGCGCACCAGGATCGGCGATTGCAAATCCATGTCCTTCTCGACCATCGCGGCGAGAAGCTTCGGCGGCACCGGCTGGTTGGCCTTGGCGTTGGTCGCGAGCGAGACCTGGTCGGTGTCGCAGCCGGCCAGCAGCACGCTGGCCGTCATCAGCGCAACCGAAGCCAAGAGCGCGCGAGCAAGCGAACGAGAAATCAAGATGGACCCCACACCGTGCCGGACAGAAAGCGCGAACCCCAATTCGTTTGGCGCGTGATCCGACCGGACAACCGGACCCGTCATGACGGGCTTTTTCAGCTCACGCCCCAGCGCTTATGCCCTGAAGCCATTGATTAAAATTCTAACCTCTGGGTCATGTGGTCGCAACCCGAGCGGGGATCACGAGCCCGTTGGCCCGTCGGCATGGTCAACGAAGACTGAATGGACGCGACTTGAGACGGAACTTGGGCCTTTCGGCCCCATCAGGACTCAGATCGCCGATTTGGGCAAAAAAAGGGTCAACGCCGGGTTACCGAGCTGTTCCGGGGTCGGTCTCTCGTGCCCCGGACGCGGCGCAGCGCGTTAGCGGTGCGCTGCTGAGCTGGGGCCCAGCCCGCGCAATGGGTCCGGCTCTGCGGAGCGTCACTTCGTGCCGCACCGCGTCCGGGACACGGAAATCGGCCCGAATCAGCCCAGTTTCCGGCCGATATCGAGGAATTTCTGCCGGCGCTGCTTGCGGATGGCGTCGCCGTCGAGGCCGCGGAGCTCGTCGAAGGCCTTGGCGATGGCCTCGCCGGTGGTGGCGATCATGGCGGCGGGGTCGCGATGGGCGCCGCCGACCGGCTCCTTCAGGATGCTGTCGATCACCCCGAAGCGGAGCATGTCCTGGGCGGTGATCTTCATGTTGTTGGCGGCTTCCTGCGCCTTGGTGCCGTCGCGCCAGAGGATCGAGGATGCCGCTTCCGGCGAGATCACGCTGTAGATCGCGTGCTCCAGCATCAAGACCTTGTTGGCGGTGGTGATGGCGATGGCGCCGCCCGACATGCCCTCGCCGGTGATGATCGCGACGTTCGGCACGGTCAGCGCGAGGCAGGCGTCCGTCGAACGCGCGATGGCTTCGGCCTGGCCGCGCTCCTCGGCGCCGATGCCGGGATAGGCGCCCGCGGAATCGGCGAGCGACAGCACCGGCAGGCCGAACCGCTCGGCCATCTCCATCAGCCGCACGCATTTGCGATAGCCCTCGGGCCGCGCCATGCCGAAATTGTGCCGGATACGGCTCTCGGTGGAATCGCCCTTTTCCTGGCCCATCACGCAGATCGGCTCGCCGCGGAAGCGGCCGAAGCCGGCGACCAGCGCCTCGTCCTCGCCGAACTTGCGGTCGCCGGCGAGCGGGGTGAATTCGGTGATCAGGCCCTTGATGAAGTCGTTGAAATGCGGCCGCTGCGGATGCCGCGCCACCAGCGTCTTCTGCCACGGCGTCAGGTTCTGATAGAGGTCGGCCAGCGCCTGCGCCGCCTTGTCCTCGATCCGCCCGATCTCGTCGGATATGTCCGTGCCGGAGGCAGCCAGCGTCCTGAGCTCGTCGAGCTTGGAGTCGAGCTCGGCGACGGGCTTTTCAAAGTCGAGATAGCTGCGCATCTGGTCTTGCATCAACTCAATATAGGGGGACGGGGCTCGAGAGCGAAGCGAGGTCGGGGCCGCGATAAGAAGTAGAGCGTTTTCAACGGTTTGGCCTGTGCGCTCCTGGCAGGGGCCAAATCATGCGTGAGGCCCCGGCTCTTTCTGCGGAGATGTGGCCGAAGTCAAGGCGGTTTCCTTCACCTCTCCCGCACCTACTTCTCCGCCAGCGGGTGCAGGTCGCGCACCAGGCTTTTCAGCCGCTCCTCGACAACATGGGTGTAGATCTGGGTCGTGGAAATATCGGTGTGGCCGAGCAGGGTCTGCACGATGCGCAGATCGGCACCATTGTGCAGGAGGTGGCTGGCGAAGGCGTGGCGCAGCACATGCGGGGAGACCAGCCGGGCCTGCAGCCCCGCTGCGACCGCGAGCTCCTTGAGGTCGCGGGCGAAATGCTGCCGCGTCAGATGTCCGCTCTCGCCGAACGAGGGGAAGAGCCATTTCGAGGCGGCCACGCTGTTCTTCTTGTCGGCCTTGGCAGCTTCGGTCGCGGCGAGATAATCCGCCATCGCCTGCCGCGAGACCTCGTTGAGCGGCACCAGCCGTTCCTTGTTGCCCTTGCCGCGCACCACGATCATGCGGGCATCGCGCTTGGCCGCCGAGCGCGGCAGCGCCACCAGCTCGGAGACGCGCAGGCCCGTGGCGTAGAGCACCTCGAGCAGGCAATAGAGCCTGAGCGCGCGCAGCCGTTTCGACGGCGAGGCATCTTCCGCCTCGCTCAATTCCTTGGCGCGGCGAAGCATGCGGTCGACATCTGATATCGACAGCACTTTCGGCAGGCTGCGACCGCGCTTGGGTCCGGACAGGATCGCGGCGGGATCCTCAGCTCGGATGCGCTCGTTCAGCAGGAAGCGATAGAGATGCCGCATCGCCGACAGCCGCCGCGCCACGCTGGTGGATTTGAAGCCGCGGCTGTCGAGATCGGCGAGATAGTCGCGCAGCGTTTGCGTCTCGGCATCCACAAAGCTGTGGCCGGCGCGGCCGAGAAACTCCGAGAAATCGGTGAGGTCGCGGCGATAAGCGTCGAGCGTGTTGGGCCCGGCACCCTGTTCCGCCGCGAGCATGTCGAGGAACAGGCCGGTGAGCTTGGCGTCTGAGGGCTGGGTGCGCATGCCCGGGAGCCTAGCTCCTATTTCTTGAGGAACTTATCCGGCGGAATCGTTACCGTCATTTCCCGCGACTTGGGACTGACGAAATTGGCCAGTGCGAAGACCACGCCATAGACGATGCCGGCGATCACGGCGACGACCGTCAGGAAGCGGAACAGGCTGGGCATCGTTGCAGGGTCTCGGTCGAGGGACTTTCGGTCAAGCCCTTGGCGGGCAAATTAACCAATGAAATCATCCAACATGTTCGCCGTTTCGGTGCAAGAGTCCTCTGGCGAGGCCCCCTCCGGGGTCGTATAGGTGGCCAAAGCGTGCCGCCTTTGGCGGCAGATCGAGCGAGATCCACCGAGCGAGACAATGTCCGACGCCGCGTTGCCGATACCAGCTTCGCCCGAGGCCGACATCCTGTCGGCGCTGGGCGCGCGCTCGATCGTGCTCGTCGGTATGATGGGGGTGGGCAAATCCACCATCGGCCGTCGCATGGCACTCAGGCTCAAGCTGCCCTTCGTCGATGCCGACACCGAGATCGAGACGTCGGCCCAGATGACCATCCCGGAGATCTTCGAGCGCCACGGCGAGCCGTATTTCCGTGACGGCGAGGCGCGGGTGATCGCGCGGCTGCTCGACAGCGGGCCGGTGGTGCTGGCGACCGGCGGCGGTGCCTTCATGCGCGAGGAGACGCGTGCGCGCATCGCGGCAAAAGCGGTGTCGATCTGGCTCAGGGCGGACCATGACGTCATCATGCGCCGCGTGCGCCGCCGCGCCGACCGTCCGCTTCTGCAGACCACCGATCCGGAAGGCACCGTCTTGCGTCTCCTCACCGAGCGTGAGCCGGTCTATGGCCATGCCGACCTCACCATCGCCTCGCGCGACGTGCCGCACGACAGGATCGTCGAGGAATGCATCGCGGCGCTGCATGCGCATCTTTGCGGCGAACAGGCCGCCCCACCACCTGCTGACGTCGCGAGTGCCGCACGATGACCGCCCCCTTGAAACATTCCGACCCCGTCAAAGTCGAGGTCGCGCTGGCGGATCGCGCCTATGACATCGTCATCGGCCGCGGCGTCCTGGCCTCGCTCGGTGAGCGCGTGGCGCGTCTGCGGCCGGGCGTGCGCACCGCCATCGTGACCGATCGCACCGTGGCAAAGCACTGGCTCGAGCCCGCCGAGGCTTCGCTCTCGGCCGCCGGCATTCCGACCTCGCGCATCGTCGTCGAGGAAGGCGAGATCTCCAAGACCTATGCCGGCTTGGAGAGGGTCAGCGAGGCCCTGATCGCCGCGAAGATCGAGCGCAACGATCTCGTCATCGCGCTCGGCGGCGGCGTGGTCGGCGATCTCGCCGGCTTTGCCGCGGCGATCCTGCGCCGCGGCGTCGACTTCGTGCAGGTGCCGACCTCGCTGCTGGCGCAGGTCGATTCCTCCGTCGGCGGCAAGACCGGCATCAACTCGCCACAGGGCAAGAACCTGCTCGGGGCCTTCCACCAGCCGGTGCTTGTGATCGCCGACACCGCCGTGCTCGACACGCTGTCGCCGCGCCAGTTCCGCGCCGGCTATGCCGAGGTCGCCAAATATGGCGTGCTCGGAGATGAGGCCTTCTTCTCCTGGCTGGAAAAGAACCATTCCGACATCGTCAAGGGCGGCTCGGCGCGCGAGCACGCGATCGCGACCTCCTGCCGGGCCAAGGCCGGCGTCGTCTCCCGCGACGAGCGCGAGACCGGCGAGCGCGCGCTGCTCAATCTCGGCCACACTTTCGGTCACGCGCTGGAGGCGGCGACCGGCTTCTCCGACCGCCTGTTCCACGGCGAGGGCGTCGCGATCGGCATGACGCTTGCGGCGCAGTTTTCGGCGAAGCTCGGCATGATCGGCGAGCAGGACGCGGCGCGCGTCGAACGGCACCTCATCGAGGTCGGCCTGCCGACCCGCTTGCAGGATATCGCCGGCTTCGCGCAGGAAGGGCTTGCCGACGCCGACGCGCTGATGGCGCTGATGGCGCAGGACAAGAAGGTCACGCGCGGCAAGCTCACCTTCATCCTGCTCGAAGCGGTCGGGCGCGCGGTGATCGCCAGGGATGTTGACCCGGCCCCGGTGCGCGACTTCCTCAAGGAGAAGCTCGCGCAGAAGGTCTGATGCGCGGCTGATTATCGCCAAGCGTCTTCGCGCGAATTGGATACCGGTTCGCGTTGAGTAAACGCGTCAAGAGAAACTAGAGTGGTGCATGGATTGGCTCGGATTCACCATCGTCGTCCTCTGCCTCCTGGTCTCCGCGTTCTTCGCGGCCAGCGAGACCGCGCTGACTGGCGCCTCGCGCGCCAGCATGCTCCGCCTCTCCAAGCAGGGTAATCGCGACGCCGATGTCGTCTCCGATCTGCTCGACATGCGCGAGCGCCTGATCGGGGCGCTGCTGCTCGGCAACAACATCGCCAATATCGGCTCCTCGGCGATCGCCACCGCCATCTTCACGGCCTGGTTCGGCGATGTCGGCGTGCTCTATGCAACCGGCGTGATGACAGCGCTGGTCGTGATCTTCGCCGAGGTGCTGCCCAAGACCATCGCGATCAACGCGCCCGATCGGGTCGCACTCGCGGTCGCGCGCCCGATGCGGCTCACCATGTACGTGCTGGGGCCGCTGCTGCGCATCGTCGAGGTCATCGTGCGCCTGTTGCTGCGCCTGTTCGGCCTCGCCGGCGAGCACCAGGCGATCCTGTCGCCGACCGAGCGCCTGCGCGGTGCGGTCGACCTCCTGCATCACGAGGGCAAGTTCGAGAAGCAGGACCGCGACATGCTCGGCGGCCTGCTCGACCTGCGCGAGCTCCAGGTCTCCGACGTCATGATTCATCGCACCGAGATGATGATGATCAACGCCGATTTGCCGCCGGAGGAGCTGGTGCGCGAGGTGCTGGCGACCGAGTACACCCGCATTCCGCTGTGGCGCGAGAAGCCGGAGAACATCATCGGCGTGCTCCACGCCAAGGATCTCCTGCGCGCGATCCGCGCCGCAGATGGCGACACCTCGCGCATCGACGTCTCGACCATCGCGCTGCCGCCCTGGTTCGTGCCTGAGATGCGGCCCGTGTCCGAGCAGCTCAAGGCCTTCCGCCGGCGCAAGACCCATTTCGCGCTCGTCGTCGACGAGTATGGCGAAGTCGAGGGTCTCGTGACGCTGGAAGACATTCTGGAGGAGATCGTCGGTGACATCTCCGACGAGCACGACGTCGTGGTCGCCGGCGTGCGCGCCCAGCCGGACGGCTCGGTCGTGGTCGACGGCTCGGTGCCGATCCGCGACCTCAACCGCGCCATGGACTGGCATCTGCCCGATGAAGAGGCAACGACGGTCGCCGGCCTCGTCATTCACGAGGCGCGCTCGATCCCCGACCGCGGCCAGAGTTTCACCTTCCACGGCTTCCGCTTCCGCGTTCTGCGCCGCGAGCGCAACCGCATCACCGCGCTCCGTATTTCACCGGTGCCGCGCGAGGCGGAGCTGGAAGAGGCCAAGCCGAGACGCGCCGGGACGTCCTTTTGATTCTCTTACCCTCCAGGGGAGGGTAAGCAATCAAGCTTCCCCCGGTGCCTTGGCCTGGATCGCCAATGCGTGCACGCTGGCAGCGAGTTCCGCGGCCAGCGCCGAATTTATCATGCGATGGCGATCAACCCGGCTCTTCCCTTTGAAGGCATCAGATACAATATAGACCCGAAAGTGCGTCTCACCGCCCGGCCGATGCCCGGCGTGGCCCTCATGCAAATGTGACTCATCGACGACTTGCAGGCTTTCCGGCGTGAAAGCTTCCTGCAACTTGTTGCTGATAGTGTCGACCATAGCCATGTTGTGCCATTCGGGTGCAGAGATCACGCCCCGTTAATTGCCGGGTTTGCGGCGAATTGCAATGTCAAGACTTGAAGGTTTTTGCATTGCGTAGTCAAAGTCAGCCATGCCGATCGATTCATCAAAATTCTTCGACTCCATCCGCGTCAAGCCGCGGGGCAAGCAGCCGGAAGTGAAGCCGCGCGACACCGCGGTCGGCTGCGAGTGGGCAGGATGCCAGAACAAGGGCGCGCACCGCGCCCCGAAGGGCCGCGAGAACCAGCGCGAGTACTGGCACTTCTGCCTGAACCATGTGCGCGAGTACAACCAGAACTACAATTTCTTCTCGGGCATGAACGCCGATGCCGTTGCGCGCTACCAGAAGGACGCGCTGACCGGCCACCGCCCGACCTGGAAGATGGGCGCCAATGGCGGCAAGAAGGGTGCGGAAGCCGAGATCGATATGGCCTCCGATCCGTTCAGCATGTTCTCGGAGATCAACGGCCGCGCGAGCTGGCGCAAGGGCCCCGAGGCCGCGCCTCAGGCCGAGACGCGCAAGGTGATGAATGCCGAGCGCAAGGCGCTGCAGGTGATGGGCCTCGGCCCCAATTCCACGCTCGCCGACGTCAAGACCAAGTACAAGGCGCTGGTGAAGCAGCACCATCCCGACGCCAATGGCGGCGACCGCTCCACCGAAGACCGCCTGATCGAGATCATCAAGGCGTATAATTATCTGAAGACGGTGGTGCGCGAGGCGTAAGGCCTCGCTCCTTTCTTTCTTCTCCCCTTGCGGCAGAAGGTGGCGCGAAGCGCCGGATGAGGGGTATCTCTCCGCGGTTTCACCGCAAGAGATTCACCCGCGGAGACAACCCTCACCCATCTCGCCGCCACGCCGCGATCCACCCTCTCCCGCAATGGGGAGAGGGAAAGCACGTCGGACGACCTCACTCCGGCATCGCCCCGACATAGGACGAGCTCGGCCTGATCAACCGCCCCGTGCGCTGCTGCTCGCGCGCATGCGCGGTCCAGCCTGCGGCGCGCGCCACCGCGAAGATCGGCGTGAACGCCTGCCGTGGAATCGCCAGTGCATCGAGCAGGATCGCGGTGAAGAACTCCACGTTCGTCTCCAGCGGCCGCTCCGGATTCTTCTTGCGCAGCGCGCCGCGGATATAAGCCTCGACCTCGCCGGCGAACGGCAGATCGGTTCCGTTCGACGCCAGCGCCTCGACCGCGGTCTTGAGCACGTCGGCGCGTGGATCGCGCACGCGATAGACGCGGTGGCCGAAACCCATCATGCGCTCGCCGCGCGCCAGCGCAGCGTCGACCCATGGCTGGATGCGCTCGCGCGAGCCGATCGCGTCCAGCATTTCCAGCACCGGCTCCGGCGCGCCGCCATGCAGTGGACCGGTCAGCGCGCAATAGCCTGCGGTCACCGCGGCGAACAGATCGGCCTGTGTCGAGGCCACCACCCGCGCGGTGAAGGTCGAGGCATTCATGCCGTGATCGCTGGCGGTGACGAGATAGGCGTCGAGCGCGGTGACTTCGCGTGCGGCGGGCGCGCGTCCGTGCAGCATGCGCAGCGTGTCTGCGGCATGGCTCAGCGTCGGATCGGGTGCGACCGGCTCGAGCCCTTTGGCGCGCCGGACCAACGCGCCTGCGATCACCGGAAACGCGCCGACGATCGTCGCCTCGTGCTCCAGTCCAGGCTCGGCGCGAAGGCCGGCGACGGCCGCACGAAATCCGTCGATGACCCCCATGCCGCGCGTCGCCGGCAAGAGGTCCGGCAGGCGCGCGAAGGCGCGCTCGCGCCCCGCACCCAGGCTCGCCCGCACATTGGCTTCGCTCAAGGTCGTCTTGCTGGCGCCGTTCCAGAGCCGGGCGGTGACGCCCTCGTAGCTCGACTGGCTCGCCAGCCGGCCGACATGCTCCCCGGCAATGATCAGCTCGCCGCGCTCGCCATCGACATGGCTCAGCACGGTCTCGGCCGCGGGAATGCCGTCCAGCCCGATCTGGCTTTTGGTGAGGTGGATATTCATGGCCCAATCTCCCTTTTGCACTGCACGGGCGGAAAGGTCGGGCCTCTCGACAGATTGATCAATCTTGATTACATAAATCAATATGAATAATTCCGACGGCCTCTATCTCTCCGCCCGGGAAGCCGCGGCCGAACTCGCGATCTCGCCGGCCACGCTCTACGCCTATGTCAGCCGCGGCCTGATCCGCTCCGAGCCGACGCCGGACTCGCGGAAGAACCGCTACCGCGCCGAGGACGTCCGGGCGCTGAAGGAGCGCCGGGTGCCGTCGCCGGAGCCGCGGGGCCTGCGCAGCTTCGATGCCGACCTGCCGGTGATGGACACGGAGATCTCGACCATCACGGAGGAGGGCGCGATCTATCGCGGCGTCAATTGCGTCGATCTTTCCGAGAACGACACGCTGGAGCACACCGCGACGCTGCTCTGGGACGTCTCCGACGTCGATCCGTTCGCGCCCGACAATCAGCCTGCGCTTTCCGAGGAGATGCGAACCATCGCGCAGGCCGCGCGCCGGGCGGCACCGATCGATCGCGCCATCGCCGTGCTCGCGCTGGCCGCGAGCGTCGATCCTCGCGCGTTTACCCGTGCGCCCGACGGCCGCGCGATGGTCGGCGGCCGCATCGTCCGGCTGCTGGTCGCGACCATGCTCAATGCCGAAGCCTCGGCCGAGCCGTTGCACCAGCAGATCGCAACAGCCTGGGCGGCGGACAACAAGCACGCGCCCGATTTGATTCGCCGCGCGCTGGTGCTGCTCGCCGATCACGAGCTGAACGCCTCGACCTTCACCGCGCGCTGCGCGGCCTCGACCGGCCTCAACCTGTACGATGCCGTCATCGCCGGCCTCGCCGCGCTGAAGGGCCCGAAGCATGGCGGCGCCGGCGTGCTGGCTTCGCAACTCGTCAAGACGCTGATCGACCGCGACGTCGCCCCTGTTGTGCGCGAGCGCGTCGCGCTCGGCGAGCGTTTTGCCGGCTTCGGCCACGGCGTATACAAGCGCGGCGATCCCCGCGCGCAGTCGCTGCTCAACGCGCTGTCCCGCGCCGGCGCGCCGCGAAAGTTCACCCGCGAGGTGCCGGAGCGGATCGCGGAAGCCACCGGCGAATTCGTCAACATCGACTATGCCCTCGCCGTGCTCGTGCACGCGCTGCGCCTGCCCGCCGGCAGCGAGCTCGCTCTGTTCGCGATGGCCCGCAGCGTCGGCTGGATCGCGCATGCGAGCGAGCAGTTGCAGTTCGGGAAGTTGATCAGGCCAAGGGCAAGGTATGTGGGGCCGGCGCCGGGGCGGAGGGTGGGGAGCGCGGAGCCCAGAGCCTAGAATTCTTTCCGAATCCTCAGCTCAGGCTTCCGGCGAAGCGTTCGGCGAGCCTGTTCTTCTTGAATTCCTCGGCGACCCAGTCCACGAAGACTCTCGTCTTCGCCGGCACAAGCTTGCGCGATGCGTGGTAAATCGAGATCGCGCCGGCGTCACAGTACCAGCGTGGCACCAGGCGTAGCAGCGACCCATCGTCGAGCGCTGGAAGAATGTCGGCGGTGGCGAGCATTGCAACTCCCAGGCCCAGCCGTGCGGCCTCGCGCATTGCGGCCGGGTCGTTGACCACGATCGACTCAGACAGCGGCGCCTGAACTTCGCGCCCTGAAACATCGCGCATCGACCAGTGCCGGATCCGCCCGGTCTGGAGCGAGCGCATGACAATGCCATCCAGCGCGGCCAGTTGGTCCGGCTGGGTCGGTAATGTCCGCCCTGACATGTAGACTGGAGAGGCCACAGCGACGATGTGTGCGGGCGCTAGGGTTCGGCTGACGAGGCCCGGCAACAATTCAAACCCACCTCCGATTGCGGCGTCATAGCCTTCACCGACCAGGTCGACTTGGCGGTTCTCGAAGTGCCACTCAGGGCGGACCTGCGGGTACCGGGCCAAGAAGGCGGGAAGCAGCGGCAGGATATGGGCGGCGCCGAATGTCGGAGGCAGGCTTATCTTGAGAATGCCCGCCGGCTCCTCGCGTCCGGTCGAGACTCCGGCGATTGCGGCCTGGAGCCCCTCAAGGTGGCCGGCAATCGCCGTGCGGAACGTCTCGCCAGCCTCGGTGAGCGTCAGCCGCCTTGTTGAACGATGAAACAATCGGACGCCGAGATTGCGCTCGAGCATGGCGACGTTGCAATGAGAGAAGCACGCTGCCGAACTCAAGCCCGGAAAAGTGCGCAGCCGTCTTCAAAAAATCATACTTCAGGCCCGAGGCTTCGCCGCCACGACACCGCCGCCATTCCGCCTCCGATAGATCCACACCGCCACGCCGCCCACGATCGCAACGCCCACCACGGTCAGCATCCAGATGTGCTTGCCGACATGGCCGTGATGATGCAGCCCGGCATATTCATGCAAGGCCGACACCGCGAGCACGCCCGGCAGCACATGCGCCGGGGCCCACACCAGGATCGCCGGGATGTTGATCGTATAGAACTTCGCGGGCGCCATGCCCAGCGCGCCCGCCGTCACCGGCACGAAGGCGCGGATCGGCGGCACGAAACGGGCAAAGAACACGGCCCAGGTGCCGAAGCGGTTGAAGAAGCTTTCGCTCTGCTCGACCACGCGCGGATAGTTGGCCAGCGGCCAAGTGGTGAGGATTTTGCGCTGCTGCCGGTGCCCGATCCAGTAGGCCGAGCCGTCGCCCAGCACGGCCCCCGCGGCCGCGGCGAGCAGCACCCAAGGCAGCGCCAGCTCGCCGCCCGACACCAGGGCGCTGAGCGCCAGGATGATGGTCGAGCCGGGGATCACCGATCCCACCACCGGCACGGCTTCGAGCAGCGCCGCCAGGAACAGGGTCAGATAGGCCAGCCACGGATGGGCCGAAACGAAGGATATCAGGGGATCGAGAAAGGACGTCACGTCGTCTCTTGCAGGGCTGGAGCATGGGGGCTTCGGACCCTACATAAGTAACCGCATACGGCCAAAGTGCCATTCGCAGGAAACGGCGCGGCCCCGCCCGAATTTGGGCGTGATTCGCAAGGCAGCCCTCCAAAAACTGCGTTCCTTGCCTATCTAAATGAAAAGACAACGGAACTTTGATTGAGGGGCGGGCTTCTGCCGGCACGTTGTCTCTGATAGGTTGAGTTTCAGCACCCAGCCGCAGCCAACGTGCGAATAACCGGTTTCGGGACCGCCCGGGACCTCGGAGGATTGATGACGACCGCCGCCATGTCCAAAGTTGAGGAAGTTTCCGGTCTGCCCGACATGAAGGTGTCGGTGCGCCAGGTGTTCGGGATCGACAGCGATCTCGAAGTCCCCGCCTATTCCGAAGTCGATCCTCATGTACCCGAAGTCGATTCCGACTACCGCTTCGACCGCGCCACCACGCTCGCCATTCTCGCGGGCTTTGCCCGCAACCGCCGCGTGATGGTGACCGGCTATCACGGCACCGGAAAATCCACCCATATCGAGCAGGTCGCGGCACGCCTGAACTGGCCCTGCGTGCGCGTCAACCTCGACAGCCATATCAGCCGTATCGATCTCGTCGGCAAGGACTCCATCGTGGTCCGCGACGGCAAGCAGGTCACCGAATTCCGCGACGGCATCCTGCCCTGGGCGCTGCAGCACAACGTCGCGCTGGTGTTCGACGAATACGACGCCGGTCGCCCGGACGTGATGTTCGTGATCCAGCGCGTGCTCGAAGTCTCGGGCCGCCTGACGCTGCTCGACCAGAACAAGGTGATCAAGCCGCACCCGGCGTTCCGGCTGTTTGCGACCGCCAACACCGTCGGCCTCGGCGACACCTCGGGCCTCTATCACGGCACCCAGCAGATCAACCAGGGCCAGATGGACCGCTGGTCGATCGTCACCACGCTGAACTATCTCAGCCATGACGAGGAAGTGGAGATCGTGCTGGCCAAGGCCAAGCACTATCGCACCAGCGAAGGCCGCGACATCGTCAACAAGATGGTGCGCCTCGCCGATCTCACCCGCAACGCCTTCGCCAACGGCGATCTGTCGACGGTGATGAGCCCGCGCACGGTGATCACCTGGGCGGAGAACGCCGACATCTTCGGCGATATCGGCTTTGCGTTCCGCGTCACCTTCCTCAACAAGTGCGACGAGCTCGAGCGTCCCCTGGTCGCCGAGTTCTACCAGCGCTGCTTCAACGCCGAGCTGCCGGAATCGGCAGTCAACGTGGCGCTGAGCTGATTTCTCCCGGGGTGTCGTCCCGGCTCTCACCGGGACGACGGATCAAGGTGACATGACCACCTCCAACTCCAAATTCCGCAGCACCAAGGAAGCGCCGACCGAGCCGTTCAAGCGCTCGGTCGCCTCCTGCCTGAAGGCGATTGCCAAGACGCCGGAGCTCGACGTTTCCTTCGCCGCCGAACGTCCGGGCCTCGCGCCCGGCAAGGCGCGGCTGCCCGAGCCCGCGCGAAAGATGACCAAGCGCGATGCGGCGATCGTGCGCGGCCACGCCGATTCCATCGCGCTCAAGATCGCCTGCCACGACGCCAAGCTGCATCGCAAGCTGATGCCGGGCAATCCGCAGGCGCGCGGCGTGTTCGAGGCGGTGGAGCAGGCGCGGGTCGAGGCGATCGGCGCGCGCCGCATGGCGGGCGTTGCGAAAAACCTCACCGCGATGCTCGACGACCATTTCCATCGCGGCAAGTTCGACGAGATCACCGACCGCGCCGACGCGCCGCTGGCGGATGCGCTGGCGATGCTGGTGCGCGAGCGTCTCACCGGCATGGCGCCGCCGACCGCCGCGAAGAAGATGGTCGATCTCTGGCGCCCCATCCTCGAAGACAAGATCGGCAAGCGGCTCGACCGGCTCGACACCCTGGTCGAGGACCAGACCCGGTTCGGCGATGCCGTGCACGACCTCCTGACCGCGCTCGAGCTCGGCGACGAGCGTAACGCCGACAGCGAGGACGACGACAACGACGACGAGAACCAGGACGGCGACAACGATCAGTCCGGTGCCGAAGGCTCGCCCGATTCCGACGCCGCGCAGGAGATGAGCGCCGACCAGGCGCAGGCCTCATCCGAGGAGATGAGCGAGAGCGCGATGGAAAGCGCGCAGGCCTCGACCTCCGACACTTTCGACGACGGCGAGCTCGGCGACGACGAGACGCCGGGCGAGGCGACCCGTCCGAATTCGCACGGCAAGAACGAGCCGCGCGGGCCGGAATACCACGCCTTCGCGCCGAAATTCGACGAGGTCATCGCCGCCGAAGACCTCTGCGACCATGACGAGCTGGAACGCCTGCGCGCCTATCTCGACAAGCAGCTCGCGCATCTGCAGGGCATCGTCGCGCGCCTTGCCAACCGCCTGCAGCGCAAGCTGATGGCGCAGCAGAACCGCGCCTGGGAGTTCGATCTCGAAGAGGGCATTCTCGACCCCGCGCGGCTGTCGCGCGTCGTCACCGATCCCTATCATCCGCTGTCCTTCATGCACGAGAAGGAGGCGACCTTCCGCGACACCGTGGTGACGCTGCTGCTCGACAATTCCGGCTCGATGCGCGGACGGCCCATCACGGTCGCCGCGACCTGCGCCGACATCCTCGCCCGCACGCTGGAGCGTTGCGGCGTCAAGGTCGAGATTCTCGGCTTCACCACGCGCGCCTGGAAGGGCGGGCAATCGCGAGAGGCGTGGCTGGCCGCCGGCAAGCCGGCCAATCCCGGCCGCCTCAACGATCTCCGCCACATCATCTACAAGTCGGCCGACGCCCCGTGGCGCCGAGCGCGAAAGAATCTCGGGCTGATGATGCGCGAGGGGCTGCTCAAGGAGAACATCGACGGCGAGGCGCTGGACTGGGCGCACAAGCGCCTGCTCGGCCGGCCCGAGCAGCGCAAGATCCTGATGATGATCTCGGACGGTGCGCCGGTCGACGATTCCACGCTGTCGGTCAATCCCGGCAATTATCTCGAGCGGCACCTGCGCCACATCATCGAGGAGATCGAGACCCGCTCGCCGGTCGAGCTGATCGCGATCGGTATCGGCCATGACGTGACGCGCTACTATCGCCGCGCGGTGACGATCGTGGACGCCGAGGAGCTCGGCGGCGCCATCACCGAGAAGCTCGCCGAGCTGTTCAGCGAGACCAACACCGCGCCAACCCAGCCGGCCGGTCGCCCGCGACGCAAATTGCATTCGTGAGCACGCATTCATCCCGCCGCAGCTTTCTCAAATACGCTGCGGCGGGATTTTCCACCATCGCAGCCTCTCGCATCGCGCTGGCGCAAGCCACGGTCGAGCCTTCGCCGCACGCGCTTGCGAACGAGCGCGCCGTCACCGACCCCGTCAATGTCGAGGTCAACGCGCGCGCCATTCCCAATTTCGAGCCGCGTGACCGCACGCGTACCCGGTTCGGCTCGCTGAACTATCGCAGCGGCCTGGTGCTGACCTCGCCCTATCGCGGCTTCGGCGGATTGTCCGGCATCCGGCTGGATGCCAAGGGCGAGCGCTTCCTCGCCGTCTCCGACCAGGGCGGCTGGTTCACCGGCACCATCCGCTACGCCAATGGCAAGATGACCGGGCTCGACGACGTCGAGGCGGCGCCGCTGCTCGGCGCCGAGGGTCGGCCGATCACGGAGAAGCGGGGGTGGTGGGATTCGGAATCGATCGCGCGCGACGGCAACCTCGTCTATGTCGGGCTCGAGCGCGTCAACCAGATCCTGCGCTATGATTTTGCCAAGGGCGGCACGCGCGCGCGCGGCGAGGTGGTGCCGGTGCCGGCGGGCGTGCGCAAGCTGCCCTCCAACAAGGGGCTGGAGGCACTTGTCGTCGTGCCCAAGGAAAAGGACAAGGGCAAAGACCAGAACATGCCGCTCGCGGGCACGCTGATCGCCTTCTCCGAGCGCGGCCTCGACGCCGACGGCAATCTCACGGCCTTCCTGATCGGCGGTCCCACGCCCGGCCAGTTCAGCGTGCGCCGCATCGAGAAATACGACATCAGCGATGCCGTGCTGCTGCCCTCGGGCGAACTCCTGATTCTCGAACGCAAATTTTCCTGGTTCACGGGCGTCAACATCCGCATCCGCGCGATCCCGCTGAAGTCGATCGCGCCGGGTGCGCTGGTCGACGGCCCCGCGCTGTTCGTCGCCGATCTCGGCCAGGAGATCGACAACATGGAAGGCATCGACGCCCACGTCACGCCCGATGGCGAGACCGTGCTGACGCTGATCTCCGACGACAATTTCTCGATGCTGCAGCGGACGCTGCTACTGCAATTCACGCTGGCGGAGTAGCGGCGCCGTCACGTCAAGCCGCGGTCGCAATGCGTGCCGCCACCACCCGCCATTCGTTCGCGCCGCTGGCAATCCGCCGCCCGCCTACTAAACTCTCTCCACAATCCCGCCCCCATCCCGGAACTCCCCCGCATGTCCGTCCTGTTTTCCCCGATCAAGCTGCGCGGCCTGACCTTGAAGAACCGCGTCGTGGTGTCGCCGATGTGCCAATATTCGGCCGACGACGGCGTCGCCAATGACTGGCACTTCACCCACATCAACAATCTCAGCCTGTCGGGCGCTTCGATGTTCTGCATCGAGGCGACGCATGTCGAGGCGATCGGCCGCATCACGCCGGGCTGTCTCGGGCTCTACAGCGATGCCGGCGAAGCCGCGCTGCATCAGATCCTCAGCTCGGTGCGCAAGCATTCCTCGACGGCGATCGCGATGCAGCTCGCCCATGCGGGCCGCAAGGCGTCGAGCGCGCGGCCCTGGGACGGCGGCCAGTTGATTCCGGTCGAACAGGGCGGCTGGCAGACGGTGGCGCCGTCGGCCGTGCCGCACAAGGAGGGCGAGGCCGCCCCGCTGGCGCTCGATGCCGCGGGCCTGACGCGCATCCGCGAGGCCTTCGTCGATAGCGCAAAGCGCGCCGACCGGCTCGGCATCGACGCCATCGAGCTGCACGGCGCGCACGGCTATCTCCTGCATCAGTTCCTGTCGCCGATCTCCAACCGGCGCACCGACGAATATGGCGGCAGCCTCGAAAACCGCATGCGCTTTCCGCTCGAGATCTACGACGCCGTGCGCGCCGTCTTTCCCGCCGACAAGCCCGTGGGCATGCGGGTGTCGTCCACCGACTGGGTCGAGGGCGGCTGGGATCTGGCGCAGACGATTGAATTCGCCAGGGCGTTGAAGGCGCGCGGCGTCGACTGGATCGATGCCTCCTCCGGCGGCGTCTCGCCGCTGCAGAAGATCCCGCTCGGCCCCGGCTATCAGGTGCAGTTTGCAGATGCCATCAAGCGTGAAACGGGATTGCCCACCATCGCCGTCGGCCTGATCACGGAGCCGAAGCAGGCGGAAGAGATCGTCGCATCCGGCAAGGCCGACATGGTCGCGCTCGCCCGCGGCATGCTCTACGACCCGCGCTGGGCCTGGCACGCCGCCGCCGAGCTCGGCGGCGAGGTCGAAGCCCCGCCGCAATATTGGCGCTCGCAGCCGTCCACGCAAAAGGCGTTGTTCGGCAAGACGACCTTCGGGGCGAGGTAGGGGAGATACCGCGTGATCTCACGATGATCCGCGGTCTGCGTTGACAACTTAACTGACAGCCGTCGCCAAACTACTCCCTGTGGTTATGGGTCCTCGCGTTCGCAGGGACGACGGCGGGATGTGAGGTGAGCGCTTTCGCCTCACCATCCCTTACGCCTCCGTAACTCTCCTCACCTTCCACCCCCCGCAAAACTGGCCTAACCTCCGGCTCCTTAACACCGCAACGGAGGCCCGCCATGCGGTTTCGTGTTCGCAAAACGGCTCACATCTTCGAGCGCGTCGGACTTGCGATGGCGGGGGCGGCGTGCGGGCTGTTCGTCGGCGCTTATGTGGGATCGGCGATATCGGCGCTGACCACGCAAGGCTTCCTGCTGTTGATGATGCTGCTCGGCTTCGTCGGCTTTTATCTGGGCATCGACACGCCGCAATTGCCGTTCGACGACGCGCATAGCGAGATCGATGCCGCCGAATTCCTCAGCGCCGCCGGCACGCTCTGCGCCACGCTTACCGCGCTCGCCTCCGTCGCCGTCATCGTGCTCCGCCTCGATCCGCATTTGGCCTGGACCTGGCTCGCTCTGTTCGGCTGGATCGCCGGCGTCGCCATGCAGATCGTCGGCGGCGCGAAAGCGCGGATGCGGAAGTAGGTGTTTTTTCCTTCTCCCCTTGTGGGAGAAGGTGGCATAGGCGGCCTTTGGCCGCCGTCCCTAAAAAACGCCGAGGCGAAGCCTCGGCTATGGCGCCGGATGAGGGGTTTGCCTCAGCGAATTCAGCCGTGAGAGATGAGATTGCGGAGACAGACCCCTCACCCGTCTCGCCGCTGCGCGGCGAGCCACCCTCTCCCACAAGGGGAGAGGGGAAGAAACATGCATCCCTAGAACACCACGCCCACGCGCGTGCCGCGCTTCCACGCGATGCGGCAGCGCTTCTTGGTGTTGACGTGCAGGAGCTCGAAGCGATCTGGGATGCTCACCTGGCCGCCGAGATCGACGCAGGCGCCGCCAGGCGAATAGTCGATCAGCGTGCAGGGGATCACCGGCGCGCGCGCGTCGGTGATGATCTTGGCCTGGCGCGACACCAGCCCTGCGGGCTTCACGCGGGCGTATTTGCGAGGGAATTGCGGCACGTCTCCTCCACTCCGCAAGGTTTCGCAGCGGGTTCGAGGCCATGATGGAACGGGAGATGATGCGATCCGGCTAAGGCGCGCGGGAGAATTTTAATGAAAAGTGTCGGCGACGGAAGAAAGCGAAGGTAGCGGGGTGGGGTGGGATCCTCCAAACGCCGCCGTCGTCCCTGCCTAGTGCGGAATTGCGCACTAGGCAGGGACGACAGCAATGGTGTAGCGCGAGCCTACCTCCACCACCGTCATTGCGAGGAGCGCAGCGACGAAGCAATCCAGAAATGCATTCGCGGAGACAGTCTGGATTGCTTCCGACTTCGCCGAAGGCTTCGGCGGACAAGTCACTGCGCTCGCAATGACGGCTGCGAGACGCCCGCGCTCGCCATGACGAGCGGCGAGAGCCAAGCCCGCCGCCCCATCACCCTGTCACGTCCTCTGTCCCCGCCACCAGCTCCACCCCCGGCGGCACCGGCATCGGCACCGTCACATAATCCTTCGGCATGTTCACCGGCCGGTACTCCGGCTCCACGGCCATGCGCTTCAACACGCTCTCATGCACATGCGCGCCTTCGGGGATCGGGCGCGGCTCGCAATCGGGGATGTAGAAGCCGAGAAACACCTTGCGCTCCGGCCATTCCTTGTACGTCGCGCTTTTCGGAATGAACTCCAGCAGCCGCCAGCCCGCCGTCATGGAATCGTGCAGCACGCCCGTCTTGCCGGTATAGGCCGGCGCGACATATTGAAACGGCGAGTTCTTGCGCTGGATGCCCCAGGCGAGCTGCTTGATGGTCGCCGGGTTGAAGTTCAGCCCCGCCTTCTCGGCTTCCGCGATCATCCAGATCAGCGGATATTTGGAATCCCCGCTCTCTGCCTCCGGATAGCCGCCGCCGACGTCGCTGTGCACGCCGGCGAACCACACCTGCAAAATGTCCTGCGGCACCTTCTTCTCGTCGGGGACGTAGCGGTTGCTCCAGAAATCCTGCGGCTCCCAGTACTTCTTGAGGCGGAACATGCAGCGCCGCTCGTCGATCGCGATCGCCTGCCGGAAGATCCTGACGCTGGGGTTGCGCAGCGTGAAGGCGAGCTCCTCCAGGCTCGGCCAGAACAGCCGGTCGGCGCGCGGCACGATCACGCTCGCCACGGTGTCCCACACGCCGATGAAGTGGATGGTCGGCCAGCGCGTCGAGGTGATGCGCGCGAACTGCGCGGCGAGGTCGAAGGCGTCCTTCGGCAGCGGCCCGCTCTCGTCGGTCGCGATATTCTCGAGGTCCTCGACGTCGTTGCCGCGCCCGGTGCCGGAATATTGCTTGTAGGCGACAAGGCCCGAGCCTGCGAGGTTCGCCTGCTCCGGCCTGATCAGCCCGATCTTGTGGATCAGCCCCGCCAGCACGCGCACCGTGTAGGCTCCGCGCGAAAAGCCGAACAGATAGATGCGATCGCCCGGCGCGTAATGCTGAACCAGGAAGCAATAGGCCGAGAGCACGTTGTCATCGAGCCCGTAGCCGGTGGCGAGCCCCAGCACCAGGTTGACGTTGGCCTTCAAGCGATGCCACGTCGTCGGCTCCGTCACCGTGCCGACTCCGGGATCGTAAAACACCATCTGCCGCGGCTGCGTCCTGTCAGTCTTGCGCAGGCAGCGATACAGCTTCAGGACGTTGGAGATGTTCTCGGAGATCTCGTTGCCGGTGCCGTCGCAGCAGATGACGAGGTTTTTGGGGGAGGGGTGGGGGTCGGGGTCGCGCGCGGAGTCCATGGGATGCGCCTCGGGGGGATGCTACCGGGGCGAGTATAGCGGAAAGTTGCGACGGTCGCCGGCACCTTTAGGATAAGGGGACCGAACTTTTGCAATTTCTTCTTTTTCTCCCGAGGCGCGTTCGCTGCTAAGCGCGCCACTGCGCGGCGTTGGCGGACGCCTTAGCCACCCTAGGGGCTGGCTGAAGATTTCGAAAAAGACAGAATAACCTCCCGGCGCATTCGCCCTCCCATGGCTTCTGGCGCGTTTAGAACTGTTGGCGGGGGAAGGTAGCGCCGGTTAGCTGGTAGAGTTCGAGCTTTTCTGTTGCCGATGGTGAGACCAGCATGTTCGGCAACCGCTGTCACGATCTTGGCGTTCGGTATGAACGTCCCCCGAACTGTGTTTTCTCCCACCACATAAATTGCCCTGCCTCCCGGCGCTAGAACCCGAGCGACCTCATCTATGGAGCGCATCATGTCATCGACATAGTGTGCAAGGACGGCTTCATGCCGCGGGTTGAGTCTTGGGCTTAGGCGCAGATCAAAAATGATTTCTTTAATGACTGAATTTTCGCGAGCGTCGTGGTCTCCGCATTCAGTGCCTACGCTGTCAGTCCGAATGCTACTAAGCTCGCCGACTGTATGCCCCATCCAGACCAGCGAAAATTTGCTGCATCGCATGTAGTCAATTGCATTCAGGTAAGGGGGGGAAGTCAAAACAAGATCAATTGTACCATTCGCAAGAGGAAGCTTTCGTGCATCCCCGAGCGATGTCCGCGTCGCTGGGCCGCGATCAGGTTGGTTCTTTGAAATGCAGTTTTTTAGAACGTGATCAACGGCCGAAAGAAATTTGTTGAAGGGCTTAATAGGAGCGCTCTCAAAAGCCTTGTGTGGCCTGCTATGGGAGAGGTCCATCGCCAATGAAGCACCAGCCTGCTTAGTGATGATCAGGCGGGAGAAAGCGCACCAGAGTACGTCTCTGATGTGATCATCTCTAACGCCGTGAATGGAGGTAGCGAGCGAAGCTAGTTGCTTGCGAGCGTATATATCGAACCAATACCGAACAAAGCTGCGGGTCTCTGAATCCGCGTTCCGTGGATATGCACTGCTTACGCTTAGTGAGGGCATATTGTCCTTTGCGCGCTCCAATACCTCAGCAGCCTTGGCTTTTGCTCTGGTTTCATCCACCGCTGTTGTCCACACGCGGGCTAGGAGCACTGCAAGCGGGTCTATATCAATTCCGATTGCTGAATGACCGCTGGCGCGAGCCATGGCAAGCACGGTCCCTGACCCCATCATTGGGTCCAAAACTCGAATTTGGTCTTGCTCGCTGGACAGGATATCGAGAGCGATGCCAGGAGCCATTCGGGCGGGAAAGGGATGAACAGGATCTCGCCCAAGCGCTTCCTGTATGGTCTTTGTATATGTTTTGCTCATGCTACGAATGTGCGCGGAGGCGAGGTTTAAGAGTTTCCTGGGAGTTGTTCAATTGAACCGGGGGAATAGTTAGCCCGTGGCATAGCGTTCGCGCACGCGCGTCTTCATAGTCTCAGGAATTGTACCTATACCCCTTGAAACCTTATAGCCCAGCTCGCCTCTATTGCCGGCGATCTCATATTGAGTGCGGGGTGGCCTCGATATGCTAACCCAAGCGTTCTCGCTTTCTTGGAAGCTAACAATTCTATGCAGGTCGGCCAATGAGAGGGTAACAAGACCATCGGTGCCGCACACGAAGACCATGAAAGAGTCCGGAAACTTGTGCTCCATGTCTAAAAGGTCTGCAGCTTGCTCGATTGTGAATGTGAATCGCCAAGGCGACATTCGCTTCGAGGAATGCTTCATGTAGACGCCGACACGCCCGTTCATGACGAAGGCATTGATTCGACCCTCTCGAACGAATGGACGGAAGGAAACGGACAGAGAGTAATCGTTCTCTACGGCAAGTTGTCGGAGAACAACGCCTTGATAGAATTCGTAATCATCCAGCATTTTTGACATTCTTTAGAAAAGTAATGTTGCCATTGAATTTATAGATCAGTCGCGCTTTGCCCGTTGCGTTGTAGAAAATCTTGAAGTGATGCACAGCATCGGGAAATTCGCGTTTAACTTGACCGAAGAGTCCTTTGGTGCGCTCGATTTTGTTCTTGTTGGCATCTTTCATGTTCTCGATTGTGCTGGACTGATGCAGCGCAATCGATGAGGGGCCGTTTGGTAGTATTCGTTGCACGTATCTAATCAAATAGTCGGGTAGGGCGTCGTTGCCGATTTTCTCTTGTAGCTGCTTCAAGCCGGTAATCGGATCATTTGAGCCGTATAGCAGTTTCTCAATCTTGGGTGAGTAGTCAAATATCGGAAAAGACATCTCTCCCTTGTCAAGCAGTACATTCGCCTTGTCGATGCTGCTCGATGCCACCGCTGCGATTCGTTGGTCAGCCAGCCAAACTGGAGAGCCCTTCTTCGTCTTGATAGCCTCAAGCGCGAGCTTGTGGAACGCGAAGCAGCGTTGCCAGTCGAGATACAGTTGCTCGGGTATGGTCAATTCAAAGTAAGGAAGATGTTTCTTGCGTGAACCAAACATCCGGGCGCGTTGGATATAGGTGTCCTGTTGTATTTTGTGCTTTGAATCTCGGGTAAAGAACATCGAGAGTAAGTTGTCGAATGTGACGCCTCTCGAAACGATGTTGCCACCAATGACGAACGTAAACATGGCAGCTGGCGAGGTGGCGGACTTGAAGTCGACGTTCTTGTCGCGCTCGCTGTTCATTATGATCGTGCTAGTTTGATCGCAGTTCCTCACGATATATGCGAGGATGCTGCTTGCCTGGTCCTGACCATAAAGTTTGGTCGCTATCTTGCCGATCTCGTGCGTGTAAGATTCAAACTTCTTAGAATGAGTATCCGAGAGGGCATTCATCACCTCGTCGATCGGCTTCTTATCTGACTTGTGGTCGAGCTTCTTGCCGCTCGTGTGGATGAGCATCGAGAAATTTTCGTCGGACTTCGCCGTCAAGTTAAGTGCAGCGACTCGTACCAGAAAACGAAAGATGGCCTCACGCAGGTACTTCGGGCTGTCGTCCGTGTCGGGAAGCGTGTGCAGAGAAAACTGCACATCGCTTTCCAGGGGGAAGAAGACGTCCTGGCCAGTGTAGGCCTCATGCGGCGGGAAGTTGACCCATTTCTCGTTATCGTTGTCGAACGTATTGTTCAGGTCTAGCCGCGCAGGAGTCGCAGTCACGCCGATATAGATTCCGTCGTGGCTGATAAGCTTATTGATAAGCGCGTTGATGCTAGTGACGTCGCCTTTGTTGATCAGCGCGTTGGGCGTGGCGAAGTCGGCTTCATCGTCGATGATGACCTTGTCGCCTATTCGCTCCAACTTCTGGTTCAGCTTCGTCAGATCGCTCGCTTCTTCTTGCAAAAGATGACATGAAAGCCGGCGGACAAGGAATAGTCAGGATCGATCACATCCGAGAAATTACGAGCTGCTGGCGACAGTTTCGATCGCTGGAAGCGCTCTAAGTTTTGTTGGAGTAGCTGAACACTGTCATTCAACAAGTGGATAACGACGCGATGGCCGTCATCCAACATTTTGGCTGTAAGACAGATCATCATCTCTGTCTTGCCGCTTTGAGGTTCTCCATAAATGACAAATGAGGTCGTACCACTCTTAAGCGTGTCGCACGCACTTGAAACTGCAGCCTCGATACAGGATGTCTGTTTGCCGGCCGCTTTAAGGCGAGACAGTTGCGTTTGATATCTATCGCGCTGCTGCGCAATAGCCCGCAGCTGGCTGACGCTGAGCCCCAACAGATTACCCCCTAGTTGAATTATCGTTTTTCACGATCATAGCGGGCAATCGAGTCAGGGCAAGATAGGTAGAGGTATGATGAGACTGGTCCAGTAACAAAAACGGCCGGATCTTCCGATCCGGCCGCAACGCAAACTCTACTCGGCTAAGCCTGCGCCACGCGACGCAACCTAGCCCCCGCCCAATCTCTAAAAACCTTAGCTCGCCTTCTTCGCCGGCGCGGTGGTCGGGCCGACCTTCTTCTGGATGGCGCGCTTCAGCTCGAGGGCGCGCGGCGACAGGACGTCGGCCTTGGCCTTGAGCAGGAAGGCGTCCAAGCCGCCATTGTGGTCGACGCTCTTCACCGCGTTGGTGGAGACGCGCAGGCGCACGTTGCGCTCCAGGGCTTCCGAGATGAACGTCACGTTGACAAGGTTCGGCAGGAAGCGGCGCTTGGTCTTGATGTTGGAGTGGCTGACCTTGTGGCCGACGAGGGGGCCCTTGGCCGTCAGTTCGCAGCGGCGAGACATGGCATAAATCCTTGAGTTCGAACCCCCAACGAGTGCGGCCGCCATTTTTGGGCGCCACGGGGGCAAATTCTTTTGTCCTTGCAGGGAGCGGCGGACGTATAGGGGGGAAGGGGCGGACAGTCAAGGTTTTGGGCGGGGATTCATGCCCCACAACAGGTGTCATCGCCCGCCCTAGTGCGCAATTGCGCACGGGGGGCGGGCGATCCAGTACGCCGAGGCGGCGCGGCTGGCCAGAGGGGCTGCGGCGTACTGGATGCCCCGGTCGAGCCGGGGCATGACAGCGGAGGGTGGGGAGAGGTTCTCGCCCGCCAGCGGGCACCCGCCCGATCACCAAAACGGCAATGTTTGTCGCGCCTTACCATCACATAAAGGGCGTAATCGCCGCCGAAGAGTCCAGTGGAGTTCCCGGCCCGACACACCCGGACACATTGTTTGCCGCGGTTTTTGGCTTAAGTAACAGCCGTCGCGTGCTCCCATGGATTGTATTGTGCTGATCATGCCCTTTTCTGCGCCCAAATCGCGCTTCGCCCGGCCGCGCCTGACCGGCTGGCTGGCGGCGGTTTGCGGGCTCGCGGTGCTGTGGGGCGCGATGCCCGCGGCGGCGCAGGGTAAGCTCGAGGCGCAATATGAGGCTTCGCTCGCGGGCATCCCGGTCGGCAAGGGCGGCTGGAACATCGATATCCAGGACGACGTGTTTGCGGCGGCCGCCGCCGGCGGCACCTCGGGCCTGCTGAAATCCTTCACCGGCGGCTCCGGCACCGGCGCCAGCCAGGGCCGCGTCGTCAATGGCGCGCTGGTTGCGACCGGCTACCAGGCCTCCACCACCACCTCGAAGAAGACCGAAGAAATCCGCATCACGCTCGACAAGGGCAATGTGAAGGATTTTGCCATCCTCCCGGAGCCGCCGGTCGATCCCGACCGCATCGTCGTCACCGACGCCCATCGCCGCGGCGTCTGGGACCCCATGACGGCCTCGCTGCTGCGCGTGCCCGGCAATGGCGACCCCGTCTCGCCGGAGGCCTGCCACAACTCGGCGCCCGTGTTCGACGGCCGCATGCGCTACGACCTCAAGCTCGATTTCAAGCGCATGGAGACCGTGAAGGCGGAAAAGGGCTATCACGGCCCGGTCGTGGTCTGCTCGCTGTATTTCGTGCCGGTCGCGGGCTACATCCCCGACCGCCCCGTGATCAAATACCTCGCCGCCCAGCGCAACATCGAGATCGCCTTCGCCCCTGTGGCGGGCACCCGCATCCTGGTCCCGTTCTGGCTGAAAGTGCCGACGCCGCTCGGGCCCGCCATGCTGGAAGCGACCAGCTTCATCACCACAGCCCAGCCGCCGCGGGTGGCGAAGACGCAGTAGGACTACCGTTAACCCTCCCCTGGGGGGAGGGTCGGCTCGCAGCGCGTCCTCCCTCCGCCGTCATTCCGGGGTGCGCCCCTTGGCGCGAACCCGGAATCCATCGGGCCGCGGAGACTGTCTCACGACGGATTCCGGGTTCGCGACTGCGTCGCGCCCCGGAATGACGAGCGGAATTTTTGGCTCACAAAAGTTCCAGCAATTTCAATGGCCCTTCTACTGTGCATGGGGTTGTTTTCGCGAAAATGAGTTGGGAGGGGTGCGGTCCGGGAATCCATTTGACTCCTCCCCGATTCTGATTCGACTCCGCGCCGTCCCCAACTTAAGGCTTTCTGCCCTCCAAACGCCGCTTGTGCGGCGGCCTAAAACTCCATCTAGTTGCGGCCGATAAGACTCCCGCGACATGTTGCGTGAACGGAACGGGACTCAATCTGGAGTCAGCGATTCGGCCGCGATTCGTTCTAGAGTCGTTCCGAAGCTTAAGACGGGCAGGAAAAGCGTCGCAAAGTGAGACAGTTGCGGGAGGTTTGGGGAGCAGCTCCCACACACACGGTGTCGTCGCCCGGCCAGTGCGCAATGGCGCACCAGGACCGGGGGCATGACAGCGACGGGTGCGGATAGCGCCATGCACCCGACCGCCCCAATCCAGCACTGACATTCGCCCAAATCGCCACTACCTAATCCCTCAGATGCCCTTTTCCTCCTCCCCCTTCGCGTCCCATAGCGCCGCGTCCGATCGTGTGCCTGGCGCCGGCGTCACCGCGGTGCTCGGGCCGACCAACACCGGCAAGACCCATCTCGCGATCGAGCGGATGCTCGCGCATCCGTCCGGGATGATCGGCCTGCCGCTGCGCCTGCTCGCGCGCGAGGTCTACAACAAGATCGCCGCAAGGGTCGGCAGCGAGGCCGTCGCGCTCGTCACGGGCGAAGAGAAGATCAAGCCGAAGAGCCCGCGCTATTGGGTCTCGACCGTCGAGGCGATGCCGCGCGACCTCGATGTCTCCTTCCTCGCCGTCGACGAGGTGCAGATCGCGAGCGATCTCGAACGCGGCCACGTCTTCACCGATCGCATCCTCAACCGCCGCGGCCGCGACGAGACGCTGCTGCTGGGTGCGGCGACGATGCGCCCGATCATCGAGCGCCTGTTGCCGGGCGTCTCCATGATCACGCGGCCGCGCCTGTCGCAGCTGGAATTTGCCGGTGATCGCAAGATCACGCGCCAGCCGCGCCGCACCGCCATCGTCGCGTTCTCGGCCGATGAAGTCTATGCCATCGCCGAGCTGATCCGCCGCCAGCACGGCGGCGCTGCTGTCGTATTGGGCTCGCTGAGCCCGCGCACGCGCAATGCGCAGGTCGAGATGTTCCAGAACGGCGACGTCGATTATCTCGTCGCCACCGACGCCGTCGGCATGGGCCTCAATCTCGACGTCGATCACGTCGCCTTTGCCTCCGACCGCAAGTTCGACGGCTATCAGTTCCGCCGCCTGACGCCGTCCGAATTCGCGCAGATCGCCGGCCGCGCCGGCCGCGCCACCCGCAACGGCACCTTCGGCACCACCGGCCGCTGCGCGCCGTTCGAGCCCGAACTCGTCAACGCGCTGCAGAACCACACTTTCGATCCCGTGAAGATGCTGCAATGGCGTAACTCCAAGCTGGATTTTGCCTCGCTCGGTGCGCTGCAGGTCTCGCTGAACCTCGCCCCCGGCCACGAGGCGCTGACGCGCGCGCCCATCGCCGAGGACATGCGCGTGCTCGACCATGCCGCCCGCGACGCCGAGGTGCGCGATATCGCGCATGGCAAGGCGGCGGTGGAACGGCTGTGGGAGGCCTGCCAGGTCCCTGATTACCGGAAACTGTCGCCAGCGGCCCATGCCGAACTGGTGACGACGCTCTACGGCTTCCTGATGCAGAAGGGATGCATCCCCGATTCCTGGTACGAAGCCCAGGTCACCCAGGCCGACCGCATCGATGGCGACATCGACACGCTGTCGGCCCGGATCGCGCAGATCCGCACCTGGACCTTCGTGGCCAACCGCCCGGACTGGCTGAGAGACCCCGATCGGTGGCAGGGAATTACGCGGGACGTCGAAAATAAATTATCGGATGCGCTCCATGAACGCTTGACTGAGCGTTTCGTTGATCGCCGGACCAGTGTATTGATGCGCCGCCTGCGGGAGAACACGAGCTTGAATACTGAAATCGGCAAGACCGGCGAAGTCATCGTCGAAGGCCATGTCATCGGCCGCCTCGACGGCTTCACCTTTGCACCGGATGCGGCGGAAGCGGGCTCCGATGCGAAAGCCTTGCAGGCTGCAGCGCAAGCGGTGCTCGCCGGCGAGATCAACACGCGCGCCGAACGATTGGGCAATGCGCCGGACGATCAGTTCGTGCTGACCTCGGAAGGCATCATCCGCTGGACCGGCGATGCCGTGGCGCGGCTGTCTGCCGCAGAGGACGCGCTGCATCCGCGCATCCGCATCATCTCCGACGAGCGCCTCACCGGCGGCCCCCGGGAGAAGGTGCAGGCGCGGCTCGAGCTCTGGCTCAAGACCCATATCGAGAAGCTACTCGGGCCGATGTTCGAGCTCTCCAAGGCCGAGGACGTCACCGGCATTGCCCGCGGCATCGCCTATCAGCTCGTCGAGGCGCTCGGCGTGCTCGAGCGCCCGAAGATCGCCAACGAGCTGAAGGATCTCGACCAGCCCTCGCGTGCCGTGCTGCGGAAGTACGGCGTCCGCTTCGGCGCCTATCACATCTATTTCCCCGGCCTGCTCAAGCCCGCCGCGCGCGCGCTCGCCGCGCTGCTCTGGGCGCTGAAGCAGGACAATGTCGATCTGTCCTCGCTGTCGGGCGCGCAGCATCTGGCCTCCTCGGGCCGCACCTCGTTCCCGGTCGACAAGGCGTTGCCGCGCGATGCCTATCGCGTGCTCGGCTACAAGCAGGCGGGCGAGCGCGCCGTGCGCGTCGACATCCTGGAGCGCCTTGCCGATCTGATCCGCCCGGCGCTGGCCTGGCGCGAGAACGCCTCCGGCGAGAAGCCGGCCGGCGCCTTCGACGGCCGCAGCTTCGTGGTCACGCAGGCGATGACCTCGCTCACGGGATCCGCAGGCGAGGATTTCGCCTCGGTGCTGCGTGCCCTCGGCTATCGCATGGAGAAGCGTCCGCCGCTGCCGCAAAAGCCCGTCGCGACTGAGCAGGCCCCGACTGAAACGGTCGCAGCGGAGACCCCGCCGGTTGAAGGCAGCGCCGAGACCTCGAGCGAGACCGCGGCTGAGGCCGTTGCCGGCCTGCCGGAGACGCCGGCCGCAGAGGCAGCCGCTGAGCCGGTCACCGTCGAAGATGCACCCGGCATGGAGCCGCAGGACGAGCAGGCTCACGATGCCGAGCCTGCGCTGGAAGCCTCGGCGCCCGTCACGCCCGAAGACGCCCCCGGCATCGCGCCGCCGGCCGAAGAGCCTGCTGCGCAAGCCGAATTCAACGCTCTCGAGGCTGCTCCCGCCGAAGCCGCCGCGACGGAAGCCGCGGCAATGCCCGACGCTGCCGCGCCTGAAGCCGTGGCTACGCCGGCCGAGCCCGAGCTGGTCGAGGTCTGGCGTCCCGGTGGCCGTCACGAGGACCGCAAGCCGCGCCACGAGCGCCACCGCCACCAGCGTCATCACCATCAGCGCCCGCAGGCGGGCGCCGAAGCAGGCGCCGCGCCCGCGGAGGGCGGGGCCGCGCAAGCCGCCGACGGCGAGAAGCGCAACGAACGCCATCGCGGCCCTCGCAGGGATGGCGGGAGAGACTTCCGCAAGCCGCGCGAAGGTGGCGGCGAAGGCGCGCCGCGTCCCGAGGGGCGCGACGACAAGGGCCGCCGTTTCGAGGGCAAGGATCGCGACAACAAGGGTCGCGACAACAAGGATCGCAACCGCGACAACAAGGGCAAGTTCGGCGGCGATCGCGACAAGGGCCGTGACAACCGTGGCCGCGACCGCGACAAGGGCCGCGACCGCCAGGGCGGTCCGTCGCTGCGTCCCTACGCTTCCAGCGCGAACCCGCGCGAGCGCGATCGGCCCGCTGATCCGAACTCGCCGTTCGCAAAACTCGCTGCGCTGAAAGAGCAGCTGTCGGGCCGCAAGGAGTAACCCACGACGACCGAGCGGCAGCGCCTCGACAAATGGCTGTGGCACGCGCGGGTGGTCAAGGCGCGCACCTCGGCCGCTGAGCTCGTCGAGACCGGCCACGTTCGGGTCAACGGTGAGCGGGAAAAGTCGCCCGGTCACGCGATCAAGCTCGGCGACGTCATCACCGTCGCGCTCGATCGCACCGTACGGGTGTTGAAGGTCACCGGCTTCAGCGAACGCCGCGGCGATGCCGCCTCGGCGCGCGTGCTCTACGAGGAGCT
Source organism: Bradyrhizobium sp. T-12 (assembly GCF_058314695.1). Taxonomy (NCBI): domain Bacteria; kingdom Pseudomonadati; phylum Pseudomonadota; class Alphaproteobacteria; order Hyphomicrobiales; family Nitrobacteraceae; genus Bradyrhizobium; species Bradyrhizobium sp. T-12. The sequence goes on from NZ_CM177756.1 coordinate 688,063, forward strand.
CGGGACACGCAATTAATTGCGCTTCGTATTCATTTCTTGGTCGATCAAACACACAAAGCCGTCATGATCGGGCCTTCCCGACCTTGCGGCGCCGGGCCATCCGCGCTACGCAAGCCGCGACTTTTAAAAGAGCTTTTCGGAGCGTTGGATGACTTACGTCGTCACTGAAAACTGCATCAAGTGCAAGTACACCGACTGCGTCGAGGTCTGCCCGGTCGACTGCTTCTACGAGGGTGACAACATGCTGGTCATCCACCCCGACGAGTGCATCGATTGCGGCGTGTGCGAGCCGGAATGCCCCGCCGACGCCATCAAGCCGGACACGGAACCGGGCCTCGAGAAGTGGCTGGAAGTGAACACCCAGTACGCCAAGAGCTGGCCGAACATCACCCAGAAGAAAGAATCACCTGCCGACGCCAAGGAATTCGACGGCATGGAAGGCAAGTTCGAGAAATATTTTTCTCCGAACCCCGGCTCCGGCGACTAATTCAGGCCCAAACTTAACCCTAATAGCGGCGCTGCGGCCGAAATCCAGCCCTGAAGACCCCTAAATCATTGATTTTTGCGGGAAATGTGCTATATTGGGCATATTAAGCCGAACCCCGTCAGCCCCGTTGGCCCCTCTGGGTTCCCGTGAAACCAAATGTCGAACAGGGGCGTGGCAGTTTCCGCGCGCAGGCTGTGTCACAGAAAACGCGTAAAAAGAGTACTTCAGCGAGGGCTTCCCATAAGGAGGCCAAAAAAGTCGCCGCGGCCAGCCGTAGCGCATCCAAGGGTCGGACCGCGACGAAGGCGCCGGCTGCAAAGTCCTCGAAGAACAAAAGAAGCGCAATGCCTAACAAGACTGCCAAACCGGCCGCGAAAGCGACCGCTGCTAAGCCTGCTGCCAAGCCTGTGACTGCCAAGGCCCCCGCCGCTAAGGCTCCCGCTGCCAAGCCCGCCGCGCCGAAGGCTCCTGTTGCTGCTGCTCCTGCCAAGGCTCCGGTCGTTGCCGCCAAGCCGGTCGCGAAGCCCGCTGCTGCCCCGAAGGTCGAGGAAAAGAAGGTCGTGACCCAGCGTCAGGGCTTCAAGGCCAACGAATTCGTGGTCTATCCCGCTCACGGCGTCGGCCAGATCCTGGCCATCGAGGAGCAGGAGATCGCCGGGGCGAAGCTCGAACTGTTCGTCATCAACTTCATCAAGGACAAGATGACGCTGCGCGTGCCGACCGCCAAGGTCGCCAATGTCGGCATGCGCAAGCTGTCCGATCCGACGCTGGTGAAGAAGGCGCTCGAGACGCTCAAGGGCCGCGCCCGCGTCAAGCGCACCATGTGGTCGCGCCGCGCCCAGGAATACGAAGCAAAGATCAATTCGGGCGACATCGTCGCGATCGCGGAAGTCGTGCGCGACCTCTATCGCTCGGAGTCGCAGCCGGAGCAGTCCTACTCAGAACGCCAGCTCTACGAAGCGGCGCTCGATCGCCTCTCCCGCGAGATCGCGGTGGTGCAGCACTCGACCGAGACCGAAGCGGTCAAGGAGATCGAAGCCCAGCTTGCCAAGAGCCCGCGCCGCAACGCCAAGGCGGAAGCCGCCGAAGGTGAAGCCGATGCGGATACCGAGGGCGATACCGACGATACCGATGGCGACGACACCACCGTCGCCGACGAGGCCGCGTAAGCGTCCCCTCGCTCGCAACAGATCAAAGCCCGGCCGTTCGGCCGGGCTTTTTGTTTGGGGTCGGAGGAGACAGCCGTGTGACACAGCCGTCATTCCGGGGCGTGCTAAGCGAGAGCCCGGCATCCATTCGTCACCGTCTCTGTCGCCCGATGGATTCCGGGCTTGTGCTTCGCACGCCCCGGAATGACGGCTGTGAGAAGTTGCGCTACTTCACCGGCCGCTTCTCGAGCTTCCGCGCCAGCGTACGCCTATGCATGCCCAATCGGCGGGCCGCTTCCGAGATGTTGAAGTCGGTCTCGATCAGGGTCTGGTGGATGCGCTCCCATTCCAGCGTCTTGATCGAGGTCGGCCGCGCGTCGAGCGCGACCTCGGTATTGCCAACGGCCTTGGTGAAGGCGGCTTCGATGTCGTCAGTGTTCGAGGGCTTTGCGAGATAGTGGCAGGCGCCCAGCTTGATCGCCTCCACGGCTGTGGAGATGCTGGCGAAGCCGGTCAGCACCACGATCAGCATGTCGGGGTCGTGCGTGTGCAGCAGCTCGACGCAGGCAAGGCCGGAGGCGCCGCCGAGCTTGAGGTCGACCACGGCATGCCCGAAGGAGCGCTCCTCCAGCACCTGGCGCACGTCTTCGATGGAGGCCGCCAGCACGACGTCATAGCCGCGGCGCTCGAACGAGCGCTTCAGCGTGCGGGCGAAGCCGGCATCGTCCTCGACGACGATGAGCGAACGGTCAGGCGTCAAAATTCCCCTCCGATCGCCAGCGTTGCCAGCGGCAGCGTCAGGCGCACCGTGGCGCCGCGCTTCCTGTGGTTCTCGGCCGTGACGCTGCCGCCCAGCTTGCGCACCACGTTCACCACCAGGAACAGGCCGAGCCCGCCGCCGGCGCGGCCCTTGCTCGAGTGGTAGGGCTTGCCGAGCTGGGCCAGCATCTCCGGTGCGAAGCCGGGGCCGCGGTCGCTGATCGCCAGCACGAGATTGTCGCCCTCGCGCTCGGCCACGAGCTCGACCCAATCGCGCGACACCTCATAGGCATTGTCGAGCACGTTGAAGATCACCTGCTTCAACGCGATGTCGGAGACGATCGCAACATCCGCGCCGAAGGTGTTGACGAAATAGAGCGTCCGCGCCGAGCGCGCGTCGCGCCACTCGTCGACCAGGGCGGTCACGAAGGCCGTCACCGTCGTCGGCGAGGAGCCTTCGCCGCGCGCTTCGCCGGCCGAGACCAGGATGCCCGTCACGATCGACTTGCAGCGTTGCAGCGAGGTTTCCATCTCCGCGAGGTCCTCGGCGAGCTCCTGGTCGGTGGCAAGATCCGGCATGCGGCGCCAGTCGCTGAGGATGACGGAGAGCGAAGCCAGCGGCGTGCCGAGCTCGTGGGCCGCACCGGAGGCAAGCAGGCCCATGCGCACGATGTGATCCTGCTCGGCGGCATGCTGGCGCAGCGCCGCCAGATGGGCGTCGCGTTCGCGCAGGTTTCGGTTGATGCGGGTGACGAACACGACGAGCAGCACGGCGTTGAGCACGAAGCCCAGCAGCATGCCGAGCACGGTGAGAGAATAAGTCTCGCTCAACGGGTTCGGCGGCAGGTCAAGCGGCCGGTACGCCAAGGTCAGCCACACGAAACTCGCGCAGGTCAGCGCGACCAGCGACCAGGTCGAGCGCGCATCGAGCAGCACCGCGCCGAGCGTCACCTGGAGCAGGAACAGCGAGGTGAAGGGGTTTGTGGCGCCGCCGGAGAGGTAAAGCTGCGCGGTCAGCGCGGCGACATCGAGCATCAAGGCGACCAGGAGCTCGTTGTTGGTGATCGCGGCGCGATGGCGCACCCAGATCAGGCTGGAGACGTTGAGCAGCACGAGGGCGCCGATCACCGCGCCCATCCGCTCCAGCGGCAGGGGGATGCCGAGGCCGAAATGCACGGCGCCGATGGTCACGATCTGGCCGACCACCGCGGTCCAGCGCAGCTGGATCAGCAGCGCCATGTTCTTGCGGTTGGTCTCGTCGTCGGTCGGCGCGGCACCGATCAGCTCGCTGCGCGCATCCGCCTGCGATTGCAGCGTGACGGCCAGCCCGCCATCAGCAAGCGCGTGGGGAAGCGTCTTCCCGTCGTCAGGCCTGTTCGACGATCGTTCCAGCATCTGATCCCGTCCTGCGCGCGGCGACATCTGGGCCGCCGGCCGGTTCGTGGACGAAGCCATCCAAGGCTGTCTTGCGGCGGAACAGCCCGCCGCCGAATGTGACGAAGAGCTTAGCCGCCAGCATGAAGGCCAGGGCAAACCACGTCAGCGCGTAGATCAGGTGGTTATTGGGAAAGCGCACCACGGTCAATCCGCCGATGGGACCGCCAGCGGATTGTGATCCGGCGTCGGCATCGACGAAGAAAGGTGCGACATCGTGCAGGCCGCGGGCCGCCGCGATCGCGGCGACATCCCGCGAGTACCAGCGGTTGTGCTGGGGCACGTTGTTGCGGAGGAACCCGCCTTTGGGCTCGGTGATGCGGAGCAGGCCGGTGATCTCGACCTGGCCGTCCGGATTGCCGTCCCGGCGCGTCGATGCGGCACGTCGCTCCGACGGCACGAAGCCGCGGTTGATCAGGACCTGCGTGCCGTCGCTGCGCTGGAGCGGCGTCAGCACCCAATAGCCCGGGCCTTCCTCGGTGACGGCCTGGACCAGTGTTTCGCGGTCATGCAGGAAGCGGCCGTTGACGCTGACATGCCTGTATTCGTCGTTGGTGGCGCTGACCGCGGGCCAAGAGGCGGACGAGGGGATCGGCTGGGCTGTCGCATGGACGCGCTGCTCGACACGGTCGATCAGCGCCAGCTTCCAGGCCCGGCGCTCGATCTGCCAGATGCCGAGTGCGATCAGAACGACGAAGACGATCAGCGCGAGGACCGTGAGCCACAGGGACGGGGCGCGCGCAGCCTTGCCGCGCGGCGCACCGTCCCTGTCTGTCACGGTCCCGATTTCGTTCACTTCATCCCGCTCATCTGGTGCATCGGCATCATGTTGCTGTTGAGGTGGCTCATCACCCACAGCGAACCCGACAGCGCAATCACCACCATGACGATGGTGAAGATCAGGGCCATCATGCTCCAGCCGTTCTCGGACGTCGTGTTCATGTGCAGGAAGTAGATCATGTGCACGACGATCTGCACGACCGCGAAAGCCATGATGACGAGGGCGGTGATCTGCTTGCTCGGCAGGACGCCGCTCATCACCAGCCAGAACGGAATGGCGGTGAGCACCACCGAGAGCACGAAGCCGAGCATGTAGCCCGAGAATGTGCTGTGGGCGTGGCCGCCCTCGTGGTGATGATCGTCCGCATGGGCGGCGTGGGTATCGGTGCTCATCGCAGAACTCCCAGGAGATAGACGAAGGTGAAGACGCCGATCCAGACCACGTCGAGGAAGTGCCAGAACATCGACAGGCACATCAGGCGGCGGCGGTTGGCCTCGATCAGGCCGAACTTGCCGACCTGGACCATCAAGGTCACCAGCCAGATCAGGCCGCAGGACACATGCAGGCCGTGGGTGCCGACCAAGGTGAAGAACGCCGACAGGAAGGCGCTGCGCTGGGGCGTGGCACCTTCATGGATCATGTGGGCGAACTCGGTGAGCTCGATGCCGATGAAGGCGAGGCCGAACAGACCGGTGATCGCCAGCCAGATTTGCGTCTGCGCCAGCTTGTTCTGCTGCATCGTCAGCATCGCGAAGCCGTAGGTGATCGACGACAGCAGCAGCATCGAAGTGTTCACCGCGACCAGGTTGAGGTCGAACAGGTCCTTCGGCGCCGGGCCGGCGGCGTAATTGCCGCCGAGCACGCCGAAGGTGGCAAACAGGATCGCGAAGATGAGGCAGTCGCTCATCAGGTAGATCCAGAAGCCGAGCGAGGTGCTCCAGCCTTCCGGATGCGGATGCTCCTCGGCGACGTAGAAGACCGGCTCGCCGGTTTGTGAAGGATTGACAGCGACGGTCATTTACTTGGCTCCGGCGAGCAGTTTGGTGCGCGCGTCCTCGCTCCGGATGACGTCTTCAGCCGGAATGTCGAAGTCGCGGTGATAGTTGAAGGTGTGGCCGATGCCGACGGCGAGCATCGCAATGAAGCTCAACGCCGCCAGCCACCAGATGTACCAGATCAGGCCGAAACCCATCGCGGTGGCGAGGCCGGCGAGGATGATGCCGGTGCCGGTGCTGCTGGGCATGTGGATCGGCCTGAAGCCGGTGAGCGGGCGCTGGTAGCCGCGGCGCTTCATGTCCCACCACGCGTCATTGTCGTGAACGACGGGGGTGAAGGCGAAGTTGTAGTCCGGCGGCGGCGAGGAGGTCGCCCATTCCAGCGTACGGGCATCCCAGGGATCGCCGGTGACGTCCTTGAGCTGCTCGCGCCTGAGGAAGCTCACCGCGAACTGCATCAGCATGCACATGATGCCGAGCAGGACGAGGCCGGCGCCGATCGCGGCGATGACGAACCAGATCTGCAAGCTGGGATCGTCGAACACGCGCAGGCGGCGGGTCACGCCCATCAGGCCGAGCACATAGAGCGGCATGAAGGCGAGGTAGAAGCCGGTGACCCAGAACCAGAACGACAGCTTGCCCCAGAACGGATCGAGCTTGAAGCCGAACGCCTTCGGGAACCAGTAGGAGATGCCGGCGAACGCGCCGAACACAACGCCGCCGATGATCACGTTGTGGAAATGCGCGATCAGGAACAGGCTGTTGTGCAGGACGAAGTCGGCCGGCGGCACCGCCAGCAGCACGCCGGTCATGCCGCCGATCACGAAGGTCAGCATGAAGGCGATCGTCCACATCATCGGCAGCTCGTAGCGGATGCGGCCGCGATACATCGTGAACAGCCAGTTGAACATCTTCGCGCCCGTCGGGATCGAGATGATCATCGTGGTGATGCCGAAGAACGAGTTGACGCTGGCGCCCGAGCCCATCGTGAAGAAGTGGTGCAGCCAGACCAGGTACGACAGGATGGTGATGACGACAGTGGCGTAGACCATCGAGGTGTAGCCGAACAGCCGCTTGCCGGAGAAGGTCGAGGTCACCTCCGAGAAGATGCCGAACGCCGGGAGAACCAGGATGTAGACTTCGGGGTGGCCCCAGATCCAGATCAGGTTCACGTACATCATCGGGCTGCCGCCGAAATCGTTCGTGAAGAAATTGGTGCCGACATAGCGGTCGAGCGAGAGCAGCGCGAGCACGACGGTCAGAACCGGGAAGGAAGCGACGATCAGGACGTTGGTGCAGAGCGAGGTCCAGGTGAACACCGGCATCTTCATCATGGTCATGCCGGGGCAGCGCAGCTTGACGATGGTGCAGATCAGGTTGATGCCTGACAGCGTCGTGCCGACGCCGGCGACCTGCAGCGCCCAGATGTAATAATCGACGCCGACATCGGGGCTGTAGCCGATGTTCGACAGCGGCGGATAAGCCAGCCAGCCGGTGCGGGCGAACTCGCCGATGAACAGCGAAGCCATCACCAGCACCGCGCCGCCGACCGTCATCCAGAAGCTGAAATTGTTCAGGAACGGGAACGACACGTCGCGCGCGCCGATCTGCAGCGGTACGACATAGTTCATCAGGCCGGTGACCAGCGGCATCGCCACGAAGAAGATCATGATCACGCCGTGGGCGGTGAAGACCTGGTCGTAGTGATGGGCGTTGAGATAGCCCTCGGAGCCGCCAAAGGCCAGCATCTGCTGGCCGCGCATCATCAGCGCGTCGGCAAAGCCGCGCAGCAGCATCACGATGCCGAGGATCATGTACATGATGCCGATGCGCTTGTGGTCCACGGTGGTGAACCATTCGCGCCAGAGATAGCCCCAGAGGCGGAAATAGGTGAGGCCGCCGAGCAACGCGGCGCCGCCGAGCGCGACCACCACGAAAGTGCCGACCACGATCGGCTCGTGCAGCGGCAGCGATTCGAAGCCGAGCCGGCCGAAGATGAGCTTGAGAAGATCAGGAGACATGCGAACTCTCTTTAGGAATCTGACTTCAAGAGTCGGACTTGGGACGTTGTCCGAGGAAGAACGACGAGGACTTCAGCGGCGTGAAGGTCGGCCGCTTCAGGCCGGCGCCGGTGAGCGGCGCGATGTCGAGGGGAGCCGTGATGGACGCCGTGGTTCTGCCCTGCGGCGTATCAGGCGTGCAGGTGCCGGCGACGAAGGCCGGCTCGGGCCCGAGCGGGGCGCCGCGGCGGGCATACTTGTCGTAGGCCAGCGGCAGGGTGTTGTTCAGGCCCTGATGGCCGGCGCCGCCCTTGGCGTCGATTGCCATCATTTCGCTCTGGCACATCTTGCCGGTCTCGACGCACATGTTGAGGATCAGGCGATAGAGATCGGCATCGACGGTGCCGTAGCGACGCACCGGCTCGTTCTGGCTCGGCTTCTCGAGCTGGAGATATTCGGCGCGGCCGAGCGCGCCGCCGGCGGATTTGGCCCTGGCGACCCAGTCGTCAAAGCCCTTGTCGTCGAGACCCCAAAAACTGAAGTGCATGCCGGAGAAGCCGGCGCCGCTGTAGTTCGCCGAGAAGCCCTTATAGGTGCCGGCGTGGTTCACCACCGCATGGAGCTTCGTCTCCATGCCCGGCATCGCGTAGATCTGGCCGGCGAGCGCGGGGATGTAGAACGAGTTCATCACCGAGGACGCGGTGATGCGGAAGTTGATCGGACGATCGACGGGAGCTGCGAGCTCGTTGACGGTGGCGATGCCGTAGTCCGGGTAAATGAAGAGCCACTTCCAGTCGAGCGCGACGACGTCGACCTCGAGCGGGGCCTTGGACTGGTCCACGGCACGGTCGGCATGGATGCGGCCGAGCGTTCGATAGGGGTCGAGCAGGTGCGTGCCCATCCAGGTCAGCGCGCCCAGGCAGACGATGATCAGGAGCGGAGCGGACCAGATGACGAGCTCGAGGGCGGTCGAATGATCCCAGTCCGGCTCGTAGCGGGCCTCGGTGTTGGACTGGCGATAGCGCCAGGCGAACAGCACCGTCAGCGCCATCACGGGGACGACGATCAGGAGCATCAGGACGGTAGAGATGATGACGAGGTCGCGCTGTTGGGCTGCGATATCGCCGGCTGGCGCCAGCACGACGTAGTCGCAGCCGGTGAGCGCAGCAGCCAGAGGTAGTAGCGCCAGGATCTTGAGACGAGACACGGGCCGAGCCTTTGAGAATGAGTTTCCTTTGCGGGGCCAAGGGGTAGCTGCGGCGCAGCAATCCGGACATTGGACAATTTGTCCAATGTTGCAGTGCGGAATGTTGGGTCAGACAGGCTCAGTCTGCCTGGCGCCCCGCCGGGCGGTCGGCTTTGTTTTCAGGACGCTAAGGGCGCACGCATGGCGACGGCACAGACCCCTGCAATGGCAGATCTCCACTCGGGCGAGCATGGCCACGACCAGGCCAGTCCCGGCGAGATCGCCATCGGCGTCATCATCGGCCGCACTTCGGAATTCTTCGATTTCTTCGTGTTCGCGATCGCCTCGGTGATCGTGTTCCCGCGCCTGGTGTTCCCGTTCGCGAGCGAGCTCACCGGCACGCTCTATTCCTTCATGGTCTTCGCGCTGGCCTTCATGGCCCGCCCGATCGGCACCGTCATTTTCATGACGGTCGACCGTGCCTACGGCAAGACGGCCAAGCTGATCTCGGCGCTGTTCCTGCTCGGCACCGCCACCGTGGCACTCGCGTTCCTGCCCGGCTATCACGAGATCGGCGTTGCCGCGATCTGGCTATTGGCGCTGGCGCGTATCGCGCAGGGTCTGGCCTGGGGCGGCGCCTGGGACGGCATGGCCTCGCTGCTGGCGCTGAATGCGCCGCCCTCCAAGCGCGGCTGGTACGCGATGGTGCCGCAGCTCGGGGCTCCGCTCGGGCTGATCGTGGCAAGCGCGCTGTTCGCCTATTTCGCCGGCAATCTTTCGGCCGACGATTTCTTCGACTGGGGCTGGCGCTATCCGTTCTTCGTCGCGTTCGCCATCAACGTCGTGGCGCTGTTCGCGCGCCTGCGCATGGTGACGACCGAGGAGTACGCCTCGTTGTTCGAGACTCGCGAATTGCAGCCGGCGCGCATCTCCGAGACCGTCGCGCGCGAAGGCCAGAACATCATGCTGGGCGCGTTCGCGCCGCTGGCGAGCTTTGCGCTGTTTCACATGGTCACGGTGTTTCCGCTGTCCTGGGTGTTCCTGTTCACCCGCGAGAGCCCGGTGCGCTTCCTGATCATCGAGATCGTCGCCGCCGTGTTCGGCGTCGGTGCGATCGTTGTCTCCGGCATCATTGCCGACCGGGTGGGGCGCAAATCGCTGCTGATGGGATCGGCGATCGCGATTGCGATCTATAGCGGCTTTGCCCCGCAGCTGCTCGACGCCGGCGCGTTCGGCGAAACCATCTATATGGTGATCGGCTTCATCCTGCTCGGCCTGTCCTTCGGCCAGTCCTCCGGTGCGATCGCCTCGAACTTCAAGCAGGCCTATCGCTACACCGCCTCGGCGCTGACCTCGGACATGGCCTGGCTGTTCGGCGCCGGCTTCGCGCCGCTGGTCGCGCTACTGCTCGCCACCAATCTCGGCGTCATCGCATCGGGCGCGTATCTGCTGTCGGGCGCATTCTGGACGTTGCTGGCGCTCTGGCTCAGCGGCCAGCGCGAGGCCGGCGACATGGACGCGGGGCGCTGAGGCGCGAGCAGTAGCCGCATTGCAGGTCCCGCAGGGCTACGCTCTCTCCGGCCTCAATCCGCCACGATCTTCACGCGATCGCGCACCTTGACCTGCGCGGTGCGGTCGAGGCCGTTGAGCACGCGGAAGCGCTCGGCGGGATGATCGACGCCGGCCATGCGGTGGGACAGCGACTCCACGGTGTCGCCGGGCTGCACGGTGATGACCTTGATGCGCAAGGGGCGGGCGGCCTGGATCTCGTCGAGCGTCAGGCGGCGGAACGAATTGACGGTCTCGCGCGCGTTGCGCTCGCTCTCGGTCGATTTCTGCCTGGTCGCGAAGATGAAGCGATAGACGTCGCTGCCGAAGCGCAGCGCATAGACCTTGAACTGCCACTGGTCGCCCTTGGCGGTGGCGGACGCGGCCGGGAAGCCGTTGATGGTGATGTCTTCGGTGGACGCCTTCTCGACGCCCTCCATCCAGCCGGAATTCAGGTAGTCGCCGAGCGACTGCTCGGCCGGCACGCGCACCACGTCGAAACGCATCGCCTGCGCGCCGCCCTCGCGCACGCCGATCACGGCCTGGGCGGTGTTGTCGAGCGTGAAATTATCCGGCGCCTGGAAGGTGAAGCCAAGCTTCGGATGCAGGAAACGGCGGCCGCGCACGAAACCTTCGCTGGGGTCTTCGCCGTAGACGAGGTTGTCGATCGCGGCGAGATAGGTCTCGCGGTCGCGCTCGGCGCCTTCGGGGGCCGTGTATTGCCGCGCGATGTTCTGGGCGTTCTGCACACGCTCCGGGGTTGCCGGATGCGATGAGGTGAAATCCTGCGCGCGCGGATCGAGCGAGGACTTGCCGGCCTTCAGCTCGGCATTGCGCTCCATCGCCGAAAGGAAGCGTGCCGCACCATAGGGGTCGAAATGCGCCTTGGCGGAAATGCCGACGCCGATGCCGTCGGCCTCGAACTCCTGCTTGCGCGAGAAGCTCGCCATGGTGAGCTTGGTCTTGGCGAGCGCGAGCGCGGTGAGGTCAGGATCGTTGCTCATGTCGGTGACGACGCGGGTGACGATCGCGGCCTGGCGCGCCTGGTCCTCGCGCATCGCGGCGTGCTTGGACAGCACATGCGCCATCTCGTGGCTCAGCACGGAGGACAGTTCCGAGGTGTCGCTCGCGAGCGCCAGCAGGCCGCGCGTGACATAGAGCTGGCCGTTCGGCAGCGCGAAGGCGTTCACCGCGCCGGAATTGAGGATGGTGACCTTGTAGCCTTGGTCGGGACGGTCCGAGGCCGCGACCAGCCGGTCGACGGTCTTGCTGACGAGCGATTCGAGCCTGGGGTCGTCATAGGCCCCGCCATAGCTCGCCAGGATGCGTTCGTGCTCCTTCTCGGTCGCGGGGGTCTGCGCGACGGCCGGCTTCGGTTTCGGCATCGCGACGGCCGGAGGGGTCGCGGCAGCCTGGAACCGGCCCATGTCGCCGCAGCCCGCCAGCGCCGTGCTGAGGGCAAGGCACAGCGCAGCCGGCGCAGCCCGCAGGCGGCGGCATTCATGCCGTACGTGCCGTTCTAGCACCCCATTCACGTCGTTTAACCCGTGCCCGGCCTGCTCTAAGGCCATACCCCTGTCGGCTCGTTTGCGCCCAGCAACTCGACCTGTCCTACGAGGCGTATATCGATACGCGGCCCCGTAGTTCCCTCAACCCAGCCCCGAACTCGAATACGTTTATTCTCCAAGGACTTAAGGGCAATTCCGGCGTTTTCAAACGCCGGCAGCGCGCGTTTTGAAATAGTCGCGGCAAAGCCCCGTGTCCAGTTTCGTCCGAAGTTGAGGTAGGTCATTGCCCCAGCTTGCCGGACGGACAGGACTTTACCCTCGACCACCACAAAGCGCCCGATCCCCGCCAAAATATCGTCCGGACTTTCCGCGTTTTTTATGGCCGACGGGTCAGCCCAGCTGCCCATTTTTTGGCGCCGCGCCGCTGCTTCCGACGCCATCAGGGCGGCCGCGCAGTCCTTGTCCGTGATTTCGGCGGAGACCATGGCGTCGCCCTCGGCGAGCAGCATGGCCTGCAGCGAGGTGTCGTTTTCGCCGAGGAAGACCAGCGCGCCCTGGCGGCCATAACGATCCGGCGTGTCGTCGCTGCCGCGGAGCGCGACGTCGCGGCCGGCGAGCAGCGAGGCCAGCGCGTGTTTCGTGGTCGCCGTGGGCTCGATCCCGATCAGGCGGATTTCGCGGCCGTCGTCGAGACGGACGCTGCGCGCATCGATAATGGCGGCGACGCGGCCTTCGCCCTGGGACTCGAATTGGCACGGCGCGGCGAACGCGGCGTCAGCCGCGACGAGAAGGAATGCGACGATGAGGAAACGTCGTTGCGCCACGTGGCCCGGAGAGGTTGCGTTGCGGACCGATCATAGCCCATGCGTAGTGGGTCGCGAAGATGTTTCCTCACGCTCCGTCATTGCGAGCGCAGCGACTTGTCCGCTGAAGCCTTCGGCGAAGGCGGAAGCAATCCAGATTTCCGCGGGAAGAATCTGGATTGCTTCGTCGCAAGAGCTCCTCGCAATGACGATGCGGAGACACCTTGCGTCTTCTCATCATTCCGCTTAGCGGAAAGCGTGCAATTCATCATTCATCTGCATGGCGCCTCGCGCTTGCTGCGCTGTTGCGCATGCGGCATGATTGCGGCAACACCAATAACCAAGCCGCCATCAGAGACAGGCGATAAGGGAGGTCTTTTCCATGAAGCATATTATGTCGGGCATTTTTGCCGCCGCGTTGGCCCTCAGCGCGAATGCCGCACAGGCCCAGGACAAGCCGCCTCTCAAGATCGGCGGCATCCTGGACATGTCGAGCCTCTATGCCGACATCACCGGCCCCGGCAGCGAGACCGCGGCCAAGATGGCCGTGGAGGATTTCGGCGGCGAAGTGCTGGGGCGCAAGATCCAGGTGCTCGCGGCCGACCATCAGAACAAGGCCGATCTCTCCGGCAACATCGCCCGCGACATGCTCGACAATCAGGGCGTCGAGATGATCTACGACGTCGCGGCGTCCGCGACGGCGCTTGCGGCCGGCGAGATCGCCAAAGCGCGCAACAAGATCATCATGTTCAACGGCCCAGGCTCGATCCGTCTCAGCAACGAGGCCTGCGGCCCCTACACCATCCACTATGTGTTCGACACCTACGGCCAGGCCAACGTGACCGGCCTTGCCGCGGTGAAGTCGGGCCTCGACAGCTGGTACTTCCTCACGGCCGATTACGCCTTCGGCCAGGATCTGGAAAAGGACACCAGTGCCGTCGTCACCAAGACCGGCGGCAAGGTCCTCGGCAGCGTGCGCCATCCGCTCAACACCTCGGACTTTTCGTCGTTCCTGCTGCAGGCCCAGGCTTCCAAGGCCAAGGTGATCGGCCTCGCCAATGCCGGCGGTGACACCGTCAACGCCATCAAGCAGGCGGCGGAGTTCGGGATCATGAAAGGCGGCCAGAAGGTCTCGCCGCTGCTCGTCTTCGTCACCGACATCGACTCGATCGGCCTCGAGACCGCGCAGGGGCTGCTGCTGGCGGAAGCGTTCTACTGGGACATGAACGACGAAACGCGCGCGTTCTCGAAGCGCTTCATGGAGCGGGTGAAGCGGCCGCCGACCTCGGCGCAGGCCGGCGTCTACTCCTCCGTCACGCATTACCTGAAGGCGGTGAAGGCGGCCGGCACGACCGACGCGGCCGCTGTCATGAAGGTGATGAAGGAAACGCCGATCAACGACTTCTTCGCCAAGAACGGCAAGATCCGGGAGGACGGCCGCATGATCCACGACATGTACCTGTTCGAGGTGAAGAAGCCGTCGGAGTCGAAGGGCCGCTGGGACGATTACAAGCTGCTCGCCACCGTGCCCGGCAACGAGGCGTTCCAGTCGCTGGAGCAGTCGCGCTGTCCGCTGGTGAAGAAGTGACGGCGTGAATCGTTGTGACGACGAGCGCGTCCCAACATAGGTCGTCATCCCGGGGCTCGCGAAGCGAGAGCCCGGGATCCATCGGGCGGCAGTGACGGTCGAGAAATGGATTCTCAGGTGCGCAATTGCGCACCATAGTTCGCGCCACGGCGCGCCCCGGAATGACTGAGCAAAACAACGAGGAAGGCGTCCCATGAACGACATGGTCCTGCAGAAGCTCGAAGGCGGGCTGCTCACCATCACGATGAACCGCCCGGAGCGGAAGAACGCGCTCAACCCGGAGATGGTGGCCGGGCTGGTCGAGGCGGCGCGGCGCGCGGCTGACGATCCCGAGGTGCGCGCTGTGCTGTTCAAGGGCGCCGGCGGCTCGTTCTGCGTCGGCGGCGACGTCAAGTCGATGGCGGCCGGCCGCGCGCCGCTGCCGTTCGAGCAGAAGCTTGCAAATCTGCGCCGCGGCATGGAGGTCTCGCGCATCCTGCATCAGATGCCCAAGCCTGTGGTCGCGCAGCTCGATGGTGCCGCGGCCGGCGCGGGCCTGTCGATGGCGCTGTCCTGCGACCTCCGCATCGCATCCGAATCTTGCAAGATCACCACCGCCTTCGCCAAGGTCGGCTTCTCCGGCGATTACGGCGGCACCTATTTCCTCACCCAACTGCTCGGCAGCGCGCGGGCGCGCGAGCTCTATCTGATGTCGCCGGTGCTGACCGCGAGGGAAGCCCACGCGATCGGCATGGTGACCAAGGTCGTGCCGGACGCCGAGATCGACGCCGCAGCCCACGAGCTCGCGCTGTCGCTGGCGCAGGGGCCCTCGATCGCGCTCGGCTTCATCAAGCGCAACATCAACAATGCCGAACATCTGGCGCTGGAGGATTGCTTCGACGGCGAGGCGATCCATCACACCCGCTGCGGCGACACCGAGGACCACAAGGAGGCCGCAAAAGCCTTCGTGGAGAAGCGCAAGCCGACCTTCAGGGGCGCCTGACCGTGGCGCCCTATATGCGTCTGCGGCAGATCTGCCTCGTCGCGCCGCAGCTCGTGCCAGTGATCTCCGACATCGCGGAGATCATGGGCCTTGCCGTCTGCTACCGGGACGGCAATGTCGCGAAATACGGCCTGGAGAACGCGCTGCTCCCGGTCGACACGATCCTGCTGGAGGTTGTCGCGCCTTTCAAGGACGGCACCACGGCCGGCCGCTTCATTGAGAAGACCGGCGGTCGCGGCGGCTATATGGCGATCTTCTGCTGCAACGATCCCGACGAGCGCGGCCGCAACGCCAATGCGCTTGGCGTGCGCACCGCCAACGTCATCGACCACGCGCCCTATCACGGCGTGCAGCTCCATCCCCGCGACTGCCGCGCCGCCTTCATCGAGTTCAATCACACCGAAGGCAGCGACGACATTCTGGGCCCGTATCCGCCCGCGGGGCCGGATTGGCAGAAGTTCATCCGCAAGGACGTGACGCAGGCGCTTGTCGCGGTGGAGATGCAAAGCCCGGATCCGCAGGGGCTGGCCGAGCATTGGGGCAAGATCATCGGAATTGCGGCTGATGGCTCCGAGCTGAAGCTGCCCAACGCGACCTTCCGTTTCGCGAAAGGCGTCAGCGAGATCATGAGCGCGCTGGAGTTTCGGGTGACCGACGTGGCTCAGGTGCTGCATGCCGCCAAGGCCAGGGGGGTCGCGGTGGCCGGCAACGAGTTTCTGCTGGGTGGGGTGACGTTCCGGCTTGCCGGTTGAGGTCTTGCCTTCCCAGCTCTCAATCCGTCATCCTTCGAGGCCTCCGCTGCGCTCCGGCGCCTCAGGATGACGGATAGCCACAAGAGCAGGACCTCAACATGCCGCATCCGCTCGACAGCTTCTTCGTTCCCGCCAGCATCGCGCTGATCGGCGCCTCGCGCGATCACGAGAAGATCCCGGGCCGGCTGCTGTCGATGCTGCGCAAGAACGAGTATCCCGGCAAGATCTACCCGGTGAATCCGAACTATGCCGACATCGACGGGCTCGCCTGCTACAAATCGATCGGCGAGATCGGCGCGCCCATCGATCTTGCCGTCATCATCATCCCCGCCCGTGCGGTGCTCCCTGCGCTGGAGCAATGCGCCGCCGCCGGCGTCAGGAACGCCGTGATCATTTCCTCGGGCTTTGCCGAGGAGGGCGGTGACAGCGCGGCGATGCAGGATGCGATCGGGGCGCTGGCGAGGCGCACCGGCATGCGGATCTCAGGTCCGAACGCCGAGGGTTTCTTCAGCCAGGTGCAGCGCGTGGCGGCGACGTTCAGTCCGGCCGTGGATGTGAAGCCCGACGTTGTGCCGCTCGTTGCCACCACGAAGCGGATCGGCATCGTCGCGCAGAGCGGCGGCATCGGCTTTGCCTATTATCACCGCGCACGGGCGCTCGGCGTCGCCGTCAGCTATGTCGTCAGCTCCGGCAACGAATCCGATCTCGGCGCCGGCGAGTTCCTGGATTACATGGTGCGGGATGCTTCGACCGACGTGATCCTGCTGTTCATCGAAGGCATCCGCGACGTCGACAAATTTCTTGCCGCGGCCCGGCGCGCCGCAGAGGTGAAGAAACCGATCATCGTCACGAAAGTCGGCCGCTCCGGTGCGGGCCAGCGCGCGGCGGCCTCGCATACCGCGAGCATGGCCGGCTGGTCGGCGGCCTATGACGCGGTGTTTGCGAAATACGGCTTGATCGTCTCCAACGATCTCGACGAGGCGCTGACCATCGCGGCAATGCTTGCCAGCAATCCCCTGCCGAGGGGCGACCGCGTCGCAGTGGTGACGGTGTCGGGCGGAGCCGGCATCTGGGGCGCGGATGCCGTGGCACTGCAAGGCTTGCGGGTGCCGGAGCTCTCCGAGCCCATCCAGGCGGGGATCAAGGCGTTGATGCCGTCCTATGGCACGGCGCGCAACCCGATCGACGTCACCGCGCAGGGTGTCACCTCGGGCGGCCTGCAGAAGAGCGTCGACTTGCTCACAGTGTCCGACGAGGTCGATGCGATCATGGTCGTGCTGTCGCTGTCGAGCGAAGTGCGCAAGCCGTTCAAGGACGGGGAATTGAGGCCTGTGCTGTCCGCGCAGCACAAGCCGGTGGTGTTCTACTCCTACACGGTGCCATCCGACTTCGCGCGGCGCGAGCTCGCGAAATCCGGCGTGGTGGTGCTCTCCGGCCTCACCCATGTCGGCACCGCGATGCGGCAGCTGGTCGATTACGCGAGGTTCAACCTTCCGAAGACTGCGGACGCGACGCGGCTGCCGCCGCGCGATCTCTCCGCACATCTGAAGGCGCCGGTTCTGTCCGAATCCGACAGCAAGTCATTGCTCCGCGCCGCCGGCATCGTGCTGCCGGATGAGGTGCTGGTGCGGGACAAGAGCGAGATCGACCAGGCGGTCGGCCGCGTCGGCTTGCCCTTGGCGATGAAGATCCAGTCGCCCGATATCGCTCACAAGAGCGAGATCGGCGGCGTGCGCCTCAACATTGCCACCAAGGGTGAGGCGTTTCTCGCGTTCGAGGCCTTGCTCGACGCTGCGCGCAAGCATCGGCCGGAGGCGGATATCCAGGGCGTGCTGGTCGGCCCGATGGCGAAGCGCGGCGTCGAGATCATCGTCGGCACGATGCTGGATGAGACGTTCGGTCCCCTGGTGATGGTGGGTCTCGGCGGCATCACCACAGAATTGTTCCGCGATGTCGTCTATCGGCCCGCGCCGGTGAGTGCGGAGGAGGCGGGCGCGATGCTGGCGAGCCTGAAGGCAGCGCCGTTGCTGAATGGATTTCGGGGAGCGGCAAAGGCGGATGTGGCGGCTCTGTCGCAACTGATCGCCGATATTTCCGTGCTCGCCGCGCAGCACGCAAAAGAAATCGCGGAGATCGAGCTCAACCCGGTGCTGGTGCACGCCGAAGGGCAGGGCGTGACGATCGTCGATGCGTTGGTGGTGGGAAGGAAGTAGCGTGCCACAAGCACCGCTGTCGTCCCGGACAAGCGAAGCGCAGATCCGGGACCCATAACCACAGGAAGTAGTTTGGCGAAGATTCGGAGTTATCAACTCGCGTGACAACGGCTCCCTGGGATTATGGGTCCCTGCTTTCGCAGGGACGACAGCGGAAGAGTTTGCAGCGTCGGCGCTCTACAACGACTAGCGCCCCTTGAAATTCGCCGCGCGCCGTTCCTCCGTGGCCTTGACGCCTTCCTTGAAATCCTCCGTCGCACGCAACCTGGTCTGTTCGGCGAGCTCGTGATTGGTGGCGGCCATGACGCGGTCGGCGAGCCCGTTGCGCATGGTGGCGCGGGTGGAGAGCAGGCCGAGCGGGGAGCATTCGGCGATCTCGCCGGCGAGCTTCATGGCGGCCGCCTTGACCTGGTCCTGCGGCACCAGCTCGTTGGCGAGGCCCCATTTGTACGCCTCTTCGCCGGTAACGCGGCGGCTGGTGTAGAACATCAGTTCGGCGTTGTTCTTGCCGATCAGTTCCGGCAGCGTGGTCGTCAGGCCGAAGCCGGGATGAAAGCCGAGCTTGGTGAAGTTCGCGGAGAAGCGCGCCTCGGGGCAGGTGACGCGGAAATCGGCCGACACCGCGAGGCCCAATCCGCCGCCGATGGCGGCGCCCTGCACGGCGGCCACGATCGGCTTCTTGGCGCGGAAGATGCGTACGGCCTGGATGTAGAGATGGTTGATCGAGCCGAGGTTGTCGGCGGGATCGCCCTTCTTCTCGGCCTCGCGCGCCTCCTGAGCCTGCCGCGCCGGATCCTGGAAGTTGGCGCCGGCGCAGAACGCCTTGCCTTGCGCCGAGAGAACGGAGGCGCGGATCTCGATGTCGCGATCGAACTCGTCGAGCGCGTCCGCGATCTGGTTGATCAGCGAGATGTCGAAGAAGTTCAGCGGCGGGCGGCGGATCTCGATGGTGCCGACATGTCCGACCTTCTCGACGCCGATGTCTTTATAGGTGCTCATGATGTCCTCGAAGGTTTAGCGCAAGCCCAAGCCGCGCGCGATGATGCCGCGCAGCACCTCGGTGGTGCCGCCCTGGATGGTGAGTTTCGGCGCGGTCTTGATCGCGAAATCGAGCTGCCGCTCCAGGGTCTCGCGGTTGGTCGCGGTCTCCTCGACGAAGGCGGCGAGATCGCGGACGCGGTGCGGAAGCTGCTGCTCCCAGACCGTGCCGATGTCCTTGACGATGGACGCCTCGACCACCGGCTCCTTGCCGGCTTCCAACATGCCGGCCACCGAGACCGACATCCGCCGCATGGTGTGGAGCTGCGCGACGAGCCGGCCGATGCCTTCGGCGCTGCGCGTGTCCGGGTTGGGGCCGACCGCGCGGACCAGCTCGGTCAGCACGTAATAAGTTTCGAGGAAGCGCTCGGGGCCCGAGCGCTCATAGGCAAGCTCGCTCGTCGCCTGCTTCCAGGCGCCGTCGACCTCGCCGAGCACGTGATCATCGGGCACGAAGAAATCGGTGAAGACGACCTCGTTGAACTCGTACTGGCCGGTGATCTGGCCGATCGGATTCACCTTGATGCCCGGCTGCTTCATCTTGACCAGGAACTGGGTCAGGCCGTGGCGGCGGTTCTCCTTGGTCGGCGGCGATGTCCGGAAGATCGCGATCATGTAGTCGGCGATGTGTGCCGACGAAGTCCAGATCTTGGTGCCGTTGATGAGATAGCCGCCGTCGGTCTTGGTCGCGCGCGTCTTCGCGGCGAACAGGTCGGAGCCGGAGTTCGGCTCGCTCATGCCGATGGCAAAGCAGATCTCGCCGCGGCAGATCCGCGGCAGGATTTCCATCTTGATATGTTCAGGGGCGTACTTCAACAGCACCGGCCCGCTCTGGCGGTCGGCGACGAAGAAGCGCCGCGTCGGCGCATTGGCGACGCGCATCTCCTCGGTCACCACGTAACGTTCGAGGAAGGAGCGCTCCTGGCCGCCATATTTCTTCGGCCAGGTCATTCCCAGCCAGCCCTTGGCGCCGACCCGGCGGGAGAATTCCGGCGCGTCGGTGTCCTCGCGGTTGGGCTTGTGCGGGTCGAAGGTGCCGGCGGCGATCTCCTCGGCGAGGAAGGCCCGCACCTCCTTGCGCAATTGCTCGCACTTCTCGGGCAGGCGGATCGGATCGAAACGAAGGGCAGCGGTCATGTGTTTCTCTCCCTGATCAGCGCGATGCCACGAGCGGCCACAATTCGTCGGCCCCTCTGGTGGCGACCAGCTTGCCGAGCTCGACGGCCCAGTGGCTCTCCGAACCGAAATCGTCGCGCCAGGCCAGCGCCCGCAGCGAATAGCGGTGCAGGATGTGCTCCAGGGTGAAGCCGATCGCGCCGTGCACCTGATGGGCGATGGCGCCGCCCTTTTCCGCAGCTTCCGCGCAGCGGATCTTTGCGGCGGCGGCTTCGAGATAGACCTCGTCGTCAAAGCTTCTGGCATTCGCGATGGCGTCGGCCGCCGAGGTCGCCGCCGCAAGCGCTGCGGCGGATTCGCCGGCGAGGCGGGCGAGATTGTGCTGCACCGCCTGGAATTTCGAGATCTTCTTCTCGAAGGCGACACGCTCGTTGGAATAGCGCACGGAGATGTCGAGCATCGATTCCAGCGCGCCCGCGATCTGCAGGCTGCGCGCAACGCCGCCCATCAGCATCATCGTGGTCTGGTCAAAGCCCTTCGGCGCAGGCTTGAGCGCGACGGGCTGCACCTTGTCGAGCGTCACGGTGTCGCTGTGGTCGTAGCCGACATTGAGGCCGGATTCGATCCGGCCTTGGCCGGCATCGACCAGCGCGATCGAAATGCCGTCCTTGCCATGCGCCAGCACCGCAAAATGCTTGGCCGCTTTCGCAAAAGGCACGCCGCGCGCGCGGCCGGAGAGCGAGCCGTCGGCATCGAGGGTGATGCGATCCCGAGGGGAAGCCGGCAGCACCGTCATCTCACCCTCTGGTGACGCGATCTTCGCCTGCGCCAGCAGCCAGCCCGCCAGCATGGTCTCGGCGAGGGGAACTGCGACCGCGAAGCGCCCGGCGGCGTTCAGCAGCGCAAAACCGTCGGCCAGGCTTGCGCCGGAGCCGCCGAGATCATCGGGCACCCAGGACAAGGGCAGGCCGGCTTCACTCAGCGCCTGCCACAGCGGCGCCTGCCACGAATTCTTCTTGTCGTTGTTGATGGTTTGCGGATCGGCGAGATCGGCGAAGATCTTCTCCGCGGTCTCGACGACGATGTTGTCACTCTCCGCCACAGCGTTCCCCGTGTTTTGCCGTTGGCGCGTCCCGCCTGATCGGGCGACCCGCGCAGGTCTTCTTGCGCCCGATGATCCGAAAAAGCCATGGCCCTGACAAGCGTTGATCGCAGGTCAACCTGCGGCGCGGGCATGGGCACCAAGCTAATTCCGCTTAGCGGAGTTTGCTCGATTTGCAGGGCGCCGCAAACTCGCTAAACAGGACGCGAAAGATCAGAGCCACGGGGAAGGACATCAAGATGGCCAAGGACAATCTGTGCGCAATCGTGACGGGGTCGGCCTCCGGCCTTGGCGCGGCGACCGCCGAAATTCTCGCGCGCAGCGGCGCGCGGCTCGTCATTAATTATTCGTCGAGCAAGACCGAGGCCGAGGCCACGGCTGAGCTCTGCCGCAAGGCCGGCGCGGCGGAGGTGCTGGTCGCCCAGGGCGACGTCTCGAAGGACGAGGATTGCCGCAGGATCGTCGCGGCCGCCAGCGGATGGGGCCGCCTCGATATCCTCGTCAACAATGCCGGCACCACCAAACACGTGGCGCATGCCGACCTCGACGGATTGTCGGCCGAAGATTTCCAGCGGGTTTATGGCGTCAATACCATCGGCCCGTTCCAGATGGTACGCGCGGCGCGCAGCCTGCTCGAGGCCGGCGCGAAGGCCTCGGAGCGGCCCTCGGCCGTGGTCAACGTGTCCTCGGTTGCCGGCATCAGCGGCGTCGGCTCGTCGATCGCCTATGCCGCGAGCAAGGGCGCGCTCAACACCATGACGTTGTCGCTGTCACGCGCGCTGGCGCCGCTGATCCGCGTCAACACGGTGTGTCCCGGCTATATCGATACGCCCTGGTTCACCAAGGGCCGCGGCGAGGCCGGCGCCAAGCAGGTGCGCGACAGCGTCGTGGCGAAGGTGCCGCTCAAGGTCGCCTCGTCAGCGGAGGATATCGCGCAGCTCGTCTGCTTCCTGGCTATGCCGGCGTCCAGCAACATGACCGGCGAGGTCGTGCGCATGGATGCGGGGATGCATTTGATCACGTGAGGTGAAGCAACGTCATTCCGGGCTCGCGCTTCGCGCGCCCCGGAATGACGACAAGCTACCCCTTGATCACGCCGCTTGCCACCAGCCGGTGCCAGATGAACAGCACCACCACCGCGCCGATGGTGGCCATGATGAAGCCGGCGCCCTGGTCGGGGCTGTAATGGCCGATGGCCTGGCCGACGAAGGTCGCCAGGAACGCGCCGGCGATGCCGAGGATGGTGGTGAGGATGAAGCCGCTCGGATTGTTCGGCCCGGGCGCCAGCCAGCGCGCGATGAGGCCGGCAATGAAGCCGACGACGATGATCCACAACAGGCCGCCCATGCTCATGAGTGTGCTCCCCTTCCCGAGAACGCGTCGATCGAGGTTGGATTAAAGTCTGCCCGAGAGCTCGTTCTCGGTCGGCAGCCGCCCGTCCGGCGTCAGATGGTCGATCACTTGCGGCAGATACTGGCTGAGGCCGTTGAGCAGCTCCTCGCGCGAGAGGCCGCTCTGGGCGGACAGGCTCTCGATCTGGTCGGCGCCGAGTGCGCTGGCGAGATCGCCCGGCGCGATCGGCTTGTTCTGACCCTTGCCGACCCAGGAATTCGCGGCGTCGCCGTGGCCGCCCTGCTGCAACTGGTTGAGGAGGTCGCCGAGGCCGCCGCTGAGCACCGTGCCGGCCGCGCCGCCCGCGAGCAGGCCGCCGAGCCCGCCCTTGAGCAGGCCTCCGAGACCGCCAAGACCGCCGTTATCGGCGGCGACCGGCGGAGGGGCCGGCGTCGGTGACGGTTGCGGCGCCGTACCGGACTGGTTTGCGGTCATGTGCTTGAACGCCTTCCAGGCGAGCAGGCCGAGCAGCGCCATGGTCATCGGCGACATGCCGCCGGAGGACTTTTCGGAGCTCGGCGTGGAGGGGCCCCGCGGGCCGTTCTGCATGCCGTTGAGGACGTCGAGTAGACCCATGGTGCTCTCCTTTGGCGTCTCGTTCGGCGATTGCGCCGCTGACTGCCCCCGGGGCGAAAACATATGGGGCCGTCATGACCGTTACAAGTCGGATGCGACGCGATTGGTTGCCGGCCTCGCCTCTGCTATCGAAGGCCGTCTCGTTCAGGGAGCAAGCTCAGTGGTTGCGGATCGACCGATCGTTGTGGCCGGCGCCGGCGCCATCGGCTGTTTCGTCGGCGGCATGCTGGCGGCCGGCGGCCGCCGTGTCGCGCTGCTGGCGCGGCCGCGGGTGAAGACCGAGATCGAGCGGTTCGGCCTGGTTCTGACCGATTTCGACGGCTCCGAGAAGAAGCTCGGCGCAGGCCAGCTCGCGCTATCGGAGGATCCCGCGATCCTGCACAGTGCCGGCATCGTGCTGGTCACCGTCAAGAGCGCCGACAGCGCCGATGTCGCGGATCAGATCGCGCGGCATGCGCCCGAGGATGCCGTCATCGTCTCGCTTCAGAACGGTGTCGGCAATGTCGCGGTGCTGCGCGAGCGCCTCGGTGGCCGTCGTGTGCTCGCCGGGATGGTGCCGTTCAACGTGATCGCAATGGGCGAGGGCCGTTTCCATCGCTCGACCTCCGGCGACATCCATATCGGCGAGGACGCCGCGAACACGGCAGCTGCGCTTTCGGTGCCGGGCCTCAGTGTGCGTGCGAGCCGTGACATCACCGGCGTGCAATGGGGCAAGCTGATCATCAATTTGAACAACGCGCTCAGCGCGCTGTCGGATATGCCGCTTGCCGCTCAACTGGCGAGCCGCGACTGGCGAAGATTGTTCGCCGACCAGATGGCGGAGGGGCTTGCCGCGCTGAAGGCCGCGGGCATCGCGCCGGTCTCGGCGACGCCGATCCCGATGAACTGGTCTCCGGCCTTGCTGCGGCTGCCCGATGCGATCTTCAAAGCGATCCTGGGGCGGACCATGAAGATCGATCCCGAGGCGCGTTCCTCGATGTGGCAGGACCTGAAACACGGCCGCAAGACCGAGATCGACTATCTCCAGGGCGCCGTGATCGCGCTCGCCGAGCAGAACCATGTCGAGGTGCCGCTGATGCGCCGCATTGTTGCGCTGATCAGGGAAGCCGAGACGGCCGGCAACGGACCGCCGCGTCTGACGCCGCAGCAGATCCGCGGGTAGAGCTTGACGGTGATGGAGCATGCCATGAGGCATTGTCTGAAGATCGGGTTCGCGCTCGTCGCGCTCTGCGGCATCTCGACGCTTGCTCACGCAAGACCCCCGACGGTCGTGACCTCGCCCGGCTATGACAGGCGCCTGCAGGAGAGCAGGTCGCAATTGGGTGGTCCGCCGACAGCGACGGCGCCGGTGGTCAAGCCGAAGCGCAGCAAGAAGAAGCACACGAATTGAGGCCACAGACTCCATTGTGGTCCCGGACTTGCGCTGACGCTTCTCCGGGACGACAGCCGAGTTTGCGGCGGCAGCGGAATGAAGCCGAGGAGCTCAGCTCTTCTTCGCCGGCTTGCTCGGCGCCGGGTTGAACAGCTTCTTCAGGTCGTTCAAGCTTTCCGACAGCCGCGGCCATTCGCAGGAGAAGGAGCCCTTGGTGCAGGGCGCGCCCTTTCGCTGGCCGACGGTTTGCTGCACCTTCGGCCGCTCGACCGGGACCGGCACGCGGACGCGTTCGGTTTCGGTCTGCAGCGCCACCTGCTGGAGTTGCCGCGCCTGTTGCTCCTGCTGCTCGCGCTGTTGGCGCGCAGTCGCCTGGGCGGCTTCGTTGTTGCGACGCTCCCTGGCGAGATAGGCGGTGTAGGCTTCGTCGATCTTCTTCTGTTCCTCCGGCGTCGGGTTGGGCCCGGCGATGTCGAAGGTGCGATCCTGCAGGAAGTCGTAATAGGAATAGCCGCCGCCCGGCTTGCGGCGGCCGGCGAACTTGGCGTTGCAATTGGCGAGCGCGGAGGTCTTCTCGGCCTTGGTCGCGGCCTTCTCTGCGGCGTCGGCGCATTCCTCGAAGTCGACCGGCGCGCGCTTCCACCATTGCGCCTGGGCATGCGGCAGCGTCAGCAGAAGAACTCCTGCTGCGGCAGTGAGAAACAGCGCCGCACGACGCAATGCAATCACGGACGACATTCTACGAGAGCATTCCCTGGCAAACTCAACCCGAACTGAGTCGAGCCAGATTTTTGCCTCTTTATCGCCGGCTTGTCACCCGTGGAACCCGGGAATTTCATGTCTGGGATGCTGACATTTTGGGCTTGACGTGGCGCGGGAGTCACAGCGCCGTGGCGTCGGGCTGCTACACTTCGCCTCGCAAGCGCCGTACCTGAGGCGATGCCAGAACACGAAACACACAGAATAAGAACAAGACCCAAGAAACGAAATGGAAACGCCCGATGCTGCTGCCCTTGTCCGACGTGCCGCGCTGGTACGCTGAACGCAAGCCACATGGCACGATCGCCGTCCGTCATGGGCAGGACACGCTGACATGGGACGAGCTCGAGCGCGGCGCCAACCGGCGCGCGCGGGCGTTCGCGGCCAAGGGTGTCAAGCCCGGCGATTTCGTCGCGATCGGATTGCCGAACGGCAACGCGTTCTTCGAGACCTCGTTCGCGGTGTGGAAGTGCGGGGCGACGCCGACCTCGCTGTCATGGCGGTTGCCGCGCGGCGAAGCCGCCGCCGTGCTCGACATTCTCAAGCCCGCGCTGGTGGTCGGCGGCGAAGCCGACTGGAACGCGCCAAACCGTCTGCCGGCGGATTTCGTGCCGGACGGATTTTCGGATGAGCCGCTCAATCCCCCGGTGGCACGCTATTGGAAAGCCATGACCTCAGGCGGCTCGACCGGCCGCCCCAAGGTGATCCTCGATCATCATCCGGCGGTGACCGACACCGTCGCCGTGCCGCCGCTCAACATCCCCTTCGGAGTCTCGCTGCTCAATCCCGGGCCGCTCTATCACAATGCGCCGTTCATCGTGTCGCATTACGCGCTGTTCACCGGCGGCCAGCTCACCGGCCTCGTCAAGTTCGACGCCGAGGAGACGCTGCGGCAGATCGAGCGCGAGCGCGTGCAATGGGTCAACTTCGTGCCGACCATGATGCACCGGATCTGGGCGTTGCCGGAACACGTGCGGAGCGCCTACGATTTGTCGAGCCTCCAGACCGTCTTCCACATGGCCGCTCCGATGCCGCCCTGGCTGAAGGAGAACTGGATCGCCTGGCTCGGCCCGGAGCGGATCTGGGAGCTCTATGGCGGCACCGAGCGGCAGGGCGCCTGCATCATCTCGGGCACGGAATGGCTGACGCACAAGGGCTCAGTCGGCAAGATCGGCGACATGGCGCGCTTGCGCATCATCGGCGAGGACGGCAACGACGTCGCGCCGGGCGAAACCGGCGAGATCTATTTCCTCAACAATGATGGTGCGGACGCGACCTACCACTATCTCGGCGCCGAGCCGAAGCGGCGCAGCGACGGCTGGGAATCGCTCGGCGATATCGGCAGGCTGGATGCGGACGGCTATCTCTATCTCGGCGATCGCCTCGCCGACATGGTGCTGCGCGGCGGTGCCAACATCTATCCGGCCGAGGTCGAGGCCGCCGTCTCCGAGGCGCCCGGCGTGCGCTCCTGCGTGGTGGTGGGATTGCCCGATCCGGAATTGGGTCAGCGCGTGCATGCCATCATCGAGGCGGACGACGGCGCCGACGGTCAGGCCATCGCCGACGGCATGGCGGACTTCCTCAAAGAGCGGCTCAGCCGCTACAAGCACCCCGAGAGCTTCGAGATCGTCAGCGCACCGCCGCGCGATGATTCCGGCAAAGTCCGCCGCACCCTGTTGCGCGATGAGCGCGCGGCGTGGTTGAAGGAGGGGCGCGCCTTCCGGATCTGGCCGGCGAAGGCGCGGGCGCACGCCGAATAAGACAAACGCGGAAGGACCGACATGACGATCACCATCGCAGCGAACAGCGTGCCGAAGCCGCCGGCCGAGATCATCGAGGGTTTTCGCGGTGCGCCGACCTCGGTCATTTCGGACAATCTCGCCCGGCTGCCCGGCGCGGTGGGTCTCAAGCCCTATCATCGCGGCGGCGCACTGGTGGGCACGGCCTTCACCGTGCGCACCCGTCCCGGTGACAATCTCGCCATCCACCGCGCACTGGAACTGGTCGGTCCCGGTGACGTCATCGTGGTCGATGGCGGCGGCGACGAGACGCGGGCGCTGGTCGGCGAGATCATGAAGAACATCGCGCAATGGCGCAAAGCGGAAGGCTACGTCATCGACGGCGCGATCCGCGACGTCGCCGCGTTCGCGGCCGACGACTTCCCCTGCTACGCCCGCGCGGTGATCCATCGCGGTCCCTACAAGAACGGCCCCGGCGAGATCAACGTGCCTGTCACGATCGGCGGCAGCGTGATCTCGCCCGGCGACATCGTGGTCGGCGACGAGGACGGCGTGGTGTCGTTTCCCGCCGCAGGTGCCGCAGCACTATTGGAGACCGTGCGGGCACAGGTGGCGCGAGAGGAGGAGACATTGAAGGCGATCCGCGAGGGCCGCTATCAGGGTTCGTATGGGAAATCCTGATCAAGGAAAAAGAAAGGGGAGGGCAGCGTGAGCCAGAAGGACGAATTCCACAACATCGACAGTCCCGATGACGGCCTGTTCCGCGAACTCGCCGCGGGAGTGACCACGCGCATCTTCTCCGGCGAGCAGGCGATGCTGTCGGTGGTGACGCTGGCGCCCCATGCGCAGGGCACGCTGCACCATCATCCCGAGGAGCAATGGGGCGTGCTGCTCGACGGCTCCGCCATCCGCGTCCAGGGCGATGAGGAGATTGCCGTCAAGAAGGGCGATTTCTGGCGCACGCCGGGCAACGTGCCGCACACCATGCGGGCCGGCCCGGATGGTGCCCGCGTGCTGGACATTTTCAGTCCGCCTCGGCCAGAATACAGAAAAGCCGGGTCGGGCTTCGGCACGACCTAAGCGCCAAAGAGCAAAAAGCCGGGCGCGAACCAAAAACGGGAGGGGACCATGACGATCACACGACGCGCGCTGCTCGCTGCGCCGGCCATTCTCGCAATCACGCCGGCCATGGCGCAGGCCGGCAAGATCACGCTGGTCGTGCCGTTTCCACCGGGCGGCTCGACCGACGCGATGGCGCGGCTGCTGCAGGCCAGCCTGCAAACCAAGCTCAATCGCATCGTCGTGGTCGAGAACAAATCGGGCGCCGCCGGCGCGCTCGGCGCGGCGCAGGTCGCCAAGAGCCCGGCGGACGGCACCTCGTTTTTGGTCACGTTCGATTCCCACGCGGTGATTCCGTCCATCCTCGACAAGCCGCCGGTGGACGTCGAGCGCGAGCTGATGCCGGTACTGCTCATCGGCACCGCACCTTATGTGATCGCGGCGGGTGCCGACCGCCCCTACAAGAGCTTTGCCGACGTGGTGGCGGCCTGCAAGGCGAGCCCGGGCGCGGTGAAATATGCATCCGTCGGCATCGGCACGCTCGGCCATCTCGCCATGACCGTGCTCGGCAGCAAGGCCGGCGTCGAGATCATGCATGTGCCTTATCGCGGCGGCGGTCCGGCGATGAACGACGTGCTCGGCGGCCATGTCGATCTCATCGCGGGATCGGCGGCGCTGGTCGCCGCCCAGCTCGGCACCAACATGCTGCGTCCGATCCTGCAGCTCGGCCGCGAGCGGCTGCCGGCCCTGCCTGATACGCAGACCGCGATCGAAGCCGGCTTTCCCGATTTCGAGACACTGGCCTGGTGGGGCATCTTCGCGCCCGCGGGCACGCCGCCTGACATCGTCGCAGCCTTCGCGGCAGCGTCCAAGGAGATCCTGAGCGAGCCTGCGACCGCCGCCCAGCTGAAGGAGACGCAGCACATGACGCTGCTGCTGCAGGACGGGGCGGCCTTCAAGACCTTCTTCGACAAGCAGGTCGCCACTTGGGGCAAGGTGGTGAAGGATAATAATATCAGGGCGTAGGTGGCCGGCGGCGGTCCTTGCGCATTGGGCGCGGCGAGGGCTTCCGATCCTGTCGCCGCTTTGATATGTACACCCCCGGGCAACCCGACTGATGCGGGTTCCGCGGTCCCGTAGCTCAGCCGGATAGAGCGACGGTTTCCTAAACCGTAGGTCGGAAGTTCGAGTCTTCCCGGGATCGCCATTCTTTCTAGTCCTTTGCCGGCCATTAGCTATCAGAATGAAGCGGAGTCGCTCTGCCGGCACCGGATGGGCGACGCAATTGCAGGCATGCGGTCGCGGCTGCAATTGAGTCGGGCCCGCGACGTCATGGCCGTGTGGCTAACGACCCCAGGGCGGTGGCCCCGACTGGTGCGCGCAGTACGCCGCTGGTGATTGGCGAAGCGAGGGCCGGCGACGTGAGGTCGCAACAAATATTAGTATGGACAGGGATCACAACAGGTCGCCGCTCATTTAAATAACGCGCTCGACCGAGAATTTAATCCTGATCATTAGTTTCAGTTCGGCGATAATATTAATTTGGGCGGCGGCAGGAATTGCGGCTGCGAGATTAAAAACTCCATGCTCGGGTCAATGAATCGTCGCAAAAAAGGCGCGTGCGAATTCGAACACGCGGCTGATGGGGCGGCAAAGGACCAGCTCAAGTTGGACTGAGCCGCGACGTATCGATCAGTATGCGCATGAAACTCAGTCTGCGCTGCATTGCTCAGGGGATGAACAAACATGGCAATTGCTGGATTTCCAGACGCGAATAGCACCGGTCTTCCTGATGGCGTTATCCTGACTCCATCGGGCGACGTAACTATCACTCAACCAGGCACCGTAATCGACGCTCTCGATGTCAAAGGCACCATTACGGTCCTGGCCGATAACGTCACGATTCAGAATACTCGCATCACGTCCAGCGATTGGACAGGAATCTGGATCAAGGATGGCATTACAGGAACTGTCGTCAAGGACAGCGAGATTTTAAACGTTGGAAGTAGCCCAGATGGCGCGAACGGCATTGTCGGGTCCGGCACATTCCTGCGCAACGACATCCATGACGTGGAGAACGGCATTATCGTCACCGGTTCGAGCCTCGTCCAAGACAATTATATCCATGATATGAATGCGCCGGATGTGCGTCTCGGCACGTCCTTGGGCGGTCCGCACTACGATGGCATTGAGATCGACGGCGGCGTTTCAGACGTCGTCATTCGGCACAACACGGTCATCAACGAGAACAGCTACGTCTCGGCCGTGATGATCAATAATGACTTCGGTCCGGTTTCCAACATTCAGGTGGACGGCAACTATCTTGCGGGGGGCGGCTATACCCTTTACTCCGATGGCAGCTTCAGCAGCACCGACAAGATTTCCGGCGTCTCGTTCACCAACAACGAGCTCGGGCAGGGCAAGTGGGGATACTATTACTTCAGGGACAACACGCCCGTCCTGACGAACAACGACGAACTCGGCACGGGATGGCAGACGTCGTCTCCGACGACGCCCCCCGCAACGCCCGAAGTCCCGGCAGCACCGACCATCGCATCCTGGTCACCCGATACGGGCAAGACTGGCGACGGCATCACGGACGCCAATCAGATCACTCTGCACGGCACCGCCGCGGCTGGCAGCACCGTGAAAGTCTATGACGGTTCGACGCAGATCGGTACGGCGACCGCGACTTCGGCCGGAAGCTGGGACTATATCACCAAGGTCTTGACCGATGCTAAGCACACGCTGACGGCGACCGCGACCAACTCGTCGGGTCAAACCAGCGCGGCATCGGCTGCGGTGGCGGTCACCGTCGACACCAAGGCGCCAGCTGCACCGACGATCGCGAGCGACACCGTCAACTCTGCCAACCAAGTCGTTCTGTCGGGGGCTGCCGAAGCGAACAGCGCGATCAAGGTGTTTGACGGAACGACCCAGGTCGGGACGGCGACAACCAACTCGAGCGGTGCGTGGAGCGTCACGACGTCTGCATTGTCGGCCGGTTCGCACGCCCTGACGGCGAAGGCGACCGACGTTGCCGGCAACGTCAGTGCTGCGTCGACGGCCGTGGATGCGGTCATTGGTTCTGGGACGACGGGCTCCACCGGCTCGGGCACGTCGGGCACGGGCACCACAGCGCCCGCCGCGCCGAAAATCGCCTCGTTCTCAAACGATACCGGCACTGCCGGTGATCACATCACGAGCGACAAGACGCTGACCCTGGCCGGGACTGCGGTTGCCAACAGCACGGTCAAGGTGCTCGACGGCGCCACCCAGCTCGGCACGGCCACGGCGGATGCGAATGGAGCGTGGCACTACACCACCGCCGCGCTGCCGGACGGCAAGCACAGCTTCACTGCGACCGACACGGTCTCTGGCGTCACCAGCAAGGCATCGACTGCGCTGGACGTGACGGTGGATACCGCTGCCCCCGATGCCCCGGTGCTGTTGAGCGATCCGACCACGCATAACCGCGCCACGGTCTCCGGGACGGCGGAAGCGGGCAGCTTGATCAAGCTCTACGAGGGCGCGACCCTGCTTGGCACGACGACCGTTGCAAGTGACGGTGACTGGAGCGTGACGACCCCGAATCTCAAGCACGGGTCACACACCTTCACCGCGACAGCGACCGACGCAGCCGGCAACACCAGCGCCTTGTCGCAGCCGATCGATCCGCCGATCGGCTCGCACAGCGGTGGCGGCACCTCGACGGTGGAAGTCACCAATGTACGCCAGCACTCGGATCACACCGCGACGATCAAGGGCACGGCCGATCCCAACAGCGAGATCAAGCTGTATGACGGCACGACCTCGGTCGGTTCGTCCACGACGGACGCCGACGGCAAGTGGAGCTTCCAGACCTCCGACCTGTCGGGTAAGTCCCACGCCTTTACCGCGGAGCAGGTCGACACCACAGACCACGTGGTCGGAACCAGCTCGGGCGCGGCGATGATCGGCTCGGGCCGCAGCGACACGCTGACTGGCACCACCGGCAACGATGTCATGGTTGGCAAAGCGGGAGCGGATACGTTCCAGTTTGCGTCGAACTTCGGCCAGGACGTTATCAAGGACTTCGCTGCCCGCGGACCTGCTCACGACACGATCGAGTTCAGCAAAAGCGTATTCGACAGTTTTGCGAGCGTTCTCTCCCACGCGGCCCAGTCGGGCCACGACGTCGTCATCGCGACGGGGAGCGACACCCTCACGCTGAAGAACACGCAGCTCGACAAGCTGAACAGCCACGACTTCCACTTCGCGTAGGGGACGGGTCGGCCACACAAGCTGGTACTCAACAGCTGTCTCGGGGGATCTCTTGGGGGATCCCCCGACATAGGCATGACTAAAGTTGGACGGCGGGATAATCCCTCCGCCAACGGCTTTCTAGAACGCATGTCGGAAGTTCGAGCCTTCCGGATTCCCATTTTTCATAGGCAAGAGTTATGGTTTGCCGCGCCATTCGGCGCGAAAATTGCTAGAAACGAATGGCTTCCTTCCTCGCTGGCGGGGCTGCCATGCCGCAGCACCGCGCTGCCTCATCCGGAGACGACGATGCCCTTTGACCTGATCCTGCGCGGGGGCCGCGTGATCGACCCTTCGCAGAAACTCGATGCCGTGACCGATGTCGCCTTCGCCGGCGGCAAGGTGGCGGCGGTCGGCAGCGCGCTGAAGGCCGATCCGGGCACCGAGGTACGCGACGTCTCGCAGTTCATCGTCACGCCGGGGCTGATCGATCTGCACACCCATGTCTATTGGGGCGGCACCTCGCTCGGCATCGACGCTGAGGAGTTCTGCCGGCTCTCCGGCGTCACCACGGCGGTCGATACCGGCAGCGCCGGGCCGGGCAATTTCGCCGGCTTCCGCAAGCATGTGATCGAGCCGAGCCAGGTCCGCATCCTCGCCTATTTGCATGTCTCGCATGCCGGCATCTTCGGCTTCTCGCACCGGATCATGGTCGGCGAGAGCGAGGAGCTGCGATTGATGAATCCGATCGAGGCCGCGAAGGTCGCCGATGCCAATCGCGACCTCATCGTCGGCATCAAGGTGCGCGTCGGACTGCATTCTTCGGGCACGTCAGGGGCGGTGCCGCTCGACATTGCGCTGCAGGTTGCCGACGAGGTCGGCATGCCCCTGATGGCGCATATCGATCATCCGCCGCCGAGCTATGAAGAGGTCCTGGCACGTCTGCGTCCCGGCGACGTGCTGACCCACGCGTTCCGCCCGTTCCCGAACACGCCCGCAACCGCGCAGGGCACGGTGAAGAAGGCGGTGCTGGATGCGCGCGAGCGCGGCGTGCTGTTCGACATCGGCCACGGCAAGGGTTCGTTCGCCTTCAAGACCGCGCGCGCGATGCTCGCCAACGGCTTCTATCCCGACACCATCTCATCCGACATCCATCAACTCTGCATCGACGGCCCGGCCTTCGACCAGGTCACGACCCTGTCGAAATTCCTGTGCATGGGCATGGAGCTGTCCGACGTGATCGCGGCCTCGACGGTGAATGCGGCGATGGCGCTGCGGCGTCCCGAGCTCGGCAGCCTCAAGCCGGGCAGCGTCGGCGACGCCACGCTGATCTCGGTGCGCCAAGGCCAGTTTGACTACGAGGACGTCGTCGGCGAGCACCTGATCGGTGATCGCAAGATCGTGTCCGAAGGCGTCGTCATCGGCGGCCGCTGGTGGCATCCGAACTAGAGCTTTGTGAGGCCGCGAGCCTACTCGTTCTTTTCCACATTCCAGAACATCGGCGTCGCCGGGCCGTCGATCACGCCGGTCAGTGATTTGCGCCATGCGCTCGGCGCCTGGAACTGGCCGAGCGGGATGTAGATCACTTGATCGTAGGCTTCCTTCTGCACGTCGAGGGCGATCTTCTTCTGCTCTTCAGGTGAAGTGGCGCGAGCGAAGGCGTCGCGCATCTCCTCGAGCTTGGGGTCCTCGGACCAGCCGTACCAGCCGCCACTCGTGCCCTTGCCGCCCATCGGGACGTTGACCAGCGGGTTCAATGAGTCGGCGGCGCCCTGGTAGGTGAAGAACATGTTCCAGCCGCCTTCCTTCGGCGACTTCTGGCTGGCGCGGCGGGTCACCAAGGTCTGCCAGTCCATGGCCTGAAGGTCGACCTTGAATCCGGCCTCGCGGAGCAGCTGCGCGACCACGATCGGCTGCGCCTTCAGCAGGATCTGGTCGCCTGGCGCCAAGATCACCACGGGCGTGCCGTCATAGCCGGACTCTGCCAACGCCTTCTTCGCGTCCGCCATTCCGTTTCCCTTCATCAGGGTCTCGCCGCCGGCATCGCTGGCCAGCGGCGTATCGCAGATGAAGAATGCGCCGCAGAACTTGTAGTATTTGGGATTGCCGATCTGGGCGTCGAGCACGTCCTTTTGGTTGATCGCGAGCAGCGCGGCGCGGCGGATCTTCACATTGTCGAACGGCGGGTGCAGGAAGTTCATCCGGCCGAACGACTGGAAGCCGAACTTGTTCAAGATGGAAACAGTGATGTCCGGGTTGGACTCGAGCGCGGGCAGCATGTCGAACGGCGGAGTTTCAACGAAATCGACATCGCCGGATTGCAGCGCGTTGAGCGCGGTCTGCGCATCCGGCATCGTGATCCACTCGACACGGTCGACCTTGACCACCTTGCCGCCCGATGTCCATTCGGCCGGCTCCTTGCGCGGCACATAGTCGGTGTTCTTTTCGTAGATGGCTTTCACGCCAGGCTGGAATTCGCTCGCGACGAACTTGAATGGGCCGGAGCCGATCTGCTCCGGAATCTGCTTGGTGATCGGGGTCTCCGCCAACCGCTTCGGCATCATGAAGGCGACAACGGCCGACGGCTTGGCGATCGTCTCCAGCACCAGGCCATAGGGCTCCTTCAGCTTGAGCACGATGGTCTTGGCGTCTGTTGCCTCGATACCCGAAGTGAAGTCCATCAGCTTGCGCGCCATGCCGTCGACGCTCGTGAACCAGCGCTTCAGCGAGGCGACGCAGTCCTCCGCCGTCACCGGCGCGCCGTCATGCCACTTCAGGCCGTCGCGCAGGGTGAAGGTGTAGGTCAGCTTGTCCGCGGACACCGTCCAGTCGGCCATCTGCGGCCGCACCTTGAAGCTGGAATCGATGCCCAGCAGCGTATCGTAGACCATGTAGCCATGGTCGCGGGTGATGATGGCCGTCGTGAAGCCGGGATCGGTGACGCGAAGGTCCGACTGCATCACCGCAGTCAGGATTTTCTTTCCGGTCGCGGCGGATGCAACCGACGTCCAAGCGGCAGTAAGCGCCGATGGTGCAACAACCGCAAGCTGAAGCAGTTTCCGTCGCGAGACGTGAACCATTCGCAATTCTCCCGATGCAAACGAGACCGACGGCGGCTGCCGATGACGGGCAGCGTATGGTCTGTCGGCGCACCTTGCAATGACGGGTTGTGTCGTAGAATCTCATTCCTTTGCGATCGGGCAAGGGCCGTCGGAACCGGCGGCGTGACGGCAGACCGCTTCGTCCTAGGCCTGCTCGCGATAGAATTGCAGCAGCCGGGCGCCGGCGGGCGAGAGCCAGTCGGGTGCGCCCGCGATATAGCCCTCGACGTGATTGCTTGTTCCGACCAGATAGGTGACGGGCATGCCGACAAGCCTGAAATTCCCGACCGAAGATTCCGCAATTGCGTCGTACGCGTCGACGTAGCAGGCAAGGTTTGGCACGGCCAGGCCGCCAAGGAATGCGCGAATCTTTCGCAAGTCCTTCGTATCGGTGCAGATCGCGAGGACGTCGAGCCGGTCCGGCCGCGATCCCACCAGGCTTGCGAGCGCGGGCAGATCGAGCCGGCAGGCCGCGCACCACGTCGCCCAGAAATTGACCAGCGTGATGCGTCCCGGCTTTGCCGTCGCAACGATGTCCCTGCCATTGAGGTCCTGAAGCCGGAGCGGAGCCATCGGCGCACGAGGCCGCACGACCGTGAACTGGTTGCGGCCGGTCTCGAACACCGGCGGCCAGGACGGGTCGCCGCCTCGCGCACGGCCTGCGCGCAGCGAGGCAATGAGCGCGGGCGCGGCCATCAGGAGCGATCGTCTGGACGGCGCCGTGCCGGGCACGCGAGGCCTCTCACGCATGGATATAGGCCCAGCCCTTGAGTTGCAGATCGACCACGCGTCCGATTCCGAACGGGACGAGGCTCGCGCCCGATATCAGCGGAATGGAGATCTGCTCCTTGGTTTCCGCGATCGCTTTTGACGACGCGCACATGCTGTAGGCGAGGTTGGGCAGCGACTGCCGCAGCGTCGCGAGCGGCTCGACGAGCGGAGTCTTGT
The DNA here is from genome assembly GCF_058314695.1 of Bradyrhizobium sp. T-12. Lineage (NCBI taxonomy): Bacteria > Pseudomonadati > Pseudomonadota > Alphaproteobacteria > Hyphomicrobiales > Nitrobacteraceae > Bradyrhizobium > Bradyrhizobium sp. T-12. Next base: position 724,691 of record NZ_CM177756.1, read on the forward strand.
CCGCCCGGAACACGTCAATGCCCTTGCCGTTGGCGACCACCTCGATCAGCAATCTCGCACCCCTGTCGGCAAAATGCCTGGAGAGGTTGGCAGAGTAGCTGATCGCATGACCCATGACATAGGGCTCGTTGCTGTCGATCAGGATCACGACGCCCTCGGTGAGACGATCCTCCTTGGCCGCGGCGGTGCCGCCGGCCGTGAGGATCGACGCGCCTGCGAGCAGGCCCCTGCGGGACCATCCGTTGGCTGGGATCATGGCTGCGGCGTCCAGCTCAAAATTGCGGAGCGGCAATCGGCGCCCTGCGGCCGCGTCCCCACAGCACGAACAGGCTGAGCGCGAGCAGGACGACATTGAGCGGCGTCACAGGCGCTTCGCCGCGCGAGATGTGGAAGACGAGCGCGAACACCTGCAACACGGAACAGCCGAGTGCGGCCAGCACCGTCAGCCGCGGCAGGATCCGCGTCAGTGCCGGCAGCAGAATGCCGATCCCGCCGGCGAGATCGACCAGTCCGATGAAGCGGACGAACGTTGCGGAATACTGGCCGGCCCAGGGCATCATCGCGGCAAGGCCGGGGATCGGCGTCAGCAGCTTGACCAGCCCGGCCGCGGTGAAAGCGAAGAAGATCAGGCCCTGTGCGGCCCAAAGGCCGATACGCAGGGCGCGGCCGGGTGTGGTGGTCTCATAGGTGGTAGTGGACACGATGGTTCTCCAAAACGTGAGGGTCGCCACCATTTGATAGTTTCCTGATATTTGATCATTACGTGTAATGGGATTAGTTCATTTCTCAGGTGTTGATGATCTTATGGATTCTCTGACCAGCATGAGGGTGTTTTGCCTGGTCGCCGAGCTGAAGAGCTTCGCGACCGCGGCGCAGCGCCTGCGCATCTCGCCCGCGATGGTGAGCAAGCACGTGATGCAACTCGAGAAGCGGCTGGGCACGCGGCTGCTTAACCGCACCAGCCGGCGCGTCAGCCTGAGCGAAAGCGGCGCGCTCTATTTCGAGCAGGCGCGGCAGATGCTGGACTCGCTCGACGAGGTCGAAGCCGCCGTCAGCAACGCGACGGTCGTTCCGCGCGGCACGCTGCGGCCGACCGCGCCGGTGTGGATGGCGAACACGATCTTCGCGGGCGTGCTGGCGGATTACCAGGCGCGCTATCCGGAGGTCCGCCTCGACGTCGATCTCAGCGGACGGATGGTCAATCTGGTCGAGGAGGGATTCGATCTCGCCCTGCGCGCGACCGGCGCGCCCGACGAGGCGCTGATCGCGCGCCCCATCACCAAGGTCGCGTTCCATATGGTCGGCGCGCCCGCTTATCTCGATCGTGCGGGGCGCCCGACCAAATTGGCCGATCTCGCCGGCCAGGCGTTGCTGCACTACGCGCTGTACCCGGGTGAAAGCTTCTCCTTTGCGGGCGAGCACGGCACCGAGACCGTCAAGCTCAACCCGGTGCTGCGCAGCGGCAACGAAACGCTGCTGCACATGGCCGCGCTGGAAGGCATGGGTCTCGCTTTCCTGCCGAAATGGTTGGTCGCCGAGGACATCGCCGGTGGCCGCCTCGAGCACGTCATGCCCGGGCAGGTCATCTTCGAAGGAAAGCTGTTCGCGGTTTATCCGAGCCGCAAATATCTCTCCGCGAAGGTGCGGACCTTCATCGACTTCGTCGTGGCCGACCAGCGGATGAAGTAGCCGCTCACAGCGACCTGATTACAGCGACCTGACCCGATCACAGCGACCTGGCGATCAGCAGCTTCATGATCTCGTTGGTGCCGCCATAGATCTTCTGGATGCGGGAATCGATGAAGATGCGCGAGATCGGGTATTCCTGCATGTAACCGTAGCCGCCGAACAGCTGCAGGCATTCGTCGGCGGTCTCGACCTGCTTTTCCGAGCACCAGTATTTCGCCATCGACGCCGTGACCGTGTCGAGATCTCCGGCGACCAGGCGCTCGATGCACCAGTCGACGAAGACGCGCGCGATCATCGCCTCGGTCTTGCGCTCGGCGAGCTTGAAGGCGGTGTTCTGGAAATCCATCAGCGGCTTGCCGAAGGCTTTGCGCTCCTTGGTGTAATCGACGGTGAGCTTGACCGCGCGCTCCATCGCGGCGACGGCGCCGACCGCGAGCGCAAGGCGCTCCTGCGGCAATTGCTGCATCAGCTGAACGAAGCCCTGGCCCTCCTCCTTGCCGAGCAGGTTATCCGGGGGCACCGTCACATTGTCGAAGAAAAGCTCCGACGTGTCGGAGGCGTGCAGGCCGATCTTGTCGAGGTTGCGCCCGCGCTTGTAGCCGTCGGCGCCCGCGGTCTCGACCACGATCAGCGAGATGCCTTTGGCGCCCGCTTCGCCCGTGCGCGCGACGACGATGACGAGATCTGCGGCCTGGCCGTTGGTTATGAAAGTCTTCTGGCCGTTGATGACGTAGGAATTGCCCTGCTTCTTCGCCGTGGTCTTGACGGCTTGCAGATCCGAGCCGGTGCCGGGCTCGGTCATGGCGATGGCGCCGACCATCTCGCCGGAGGCCATCTTCGGCAGCCAGCGCTTCTTCTGCTCCTCCGAGCCGTAATTGAGGATGTAATGCGCGACGATGGCGCTGTGAACGGAGACGCCAGTCGTCAGCTCCGGCACCGTGCTTTCGAGGTCGTCCAGCACCGCGGCGTCATAGGCGAAGGTGGCGCCCAAGCCGCCATATTCCTCCGGCACGCTCGCCAATAGCGCGCCCATCTCGCCGAGCCCGCGCCAGGCGAAGCGGTCGACCATCTTCTGCTCGCGCCATTTCTCGGCGTGCGGCGCCAGATCCTTGGCGAGATATTTCCGGAACTGGTCGCGGAAGACGTCGAGCTCTTCGGTCATCCAGGAGGAGCGATAGGCCATGATACCCTCGGTTGGTGCGGCTTGCCTGCTAGGTAGGCCAGCGGGCGGCGGCAATTATTGTGTTTTCAGGCTGCGCCGGGGACGCTACCAAGGCGGCCGTAACAGCGTCTGTCGGGATGGTTGATTGTGGCTGTCAAAACAAGAGAGCTCAAGCTCGACATCGAGCGCGTCGGCACGGTCTCGGCGATCCTGACGCAGCCTGACAAGGCGCGCGCCTGCTACGTGCTGGCGCATGGGGCAGGTGCGGATATGCGGCATTCCTTCATGGCGAAGACCGCCCAAGGACTCGCTGACCGCGGCATCGCGACATTCCGCTTCAATTTCCCCTACATGGAAGAGAAGAAGGGACGTCCCGACCAGCCGGCCGTTGCGCACGCAGCCGTCCGTACGGCGGTGACGGAGGCGGCGCGGCTATGCCCCGGGGTGACACTCGTGGCGGGCGGCAAATCGTTCGGCGGGCGCATGACCTCGCAGGCGCAGTCCAAGGCGCCGATGCCCGAAGTGAAGGGGCTCGCTTTCCTGGGCTTTCCCCTGCACGCCGCCAAGAAGCCGTCATCCGAGCGCGCCGAGCACCTCGCCGGTATCGCCATCCCCATGCTGTTCCTGCAAGGCACCCGCGATGAGCTGGCCGACCTCGGTCATCTCAGGCCTGTCATCGCATCGCTCGGGGCGAAGGCGACGCTGCATGAGGTCGAAGGCGGCGATCACTCCTTCGCGGTGCTGAAGAGGTCCGGCCGGACCAATGATGAGGCGCTCACGGAGGTGCTGGACACGCTGGCGGCCTGGATCGACAGTCTCGCCTGAAGTTCAGGCGGAATAGAGCCCCTTGTCCCGCGCCTTCTGGATTGCCAGCGCCGCGATCAAATCGAGCGTCGGCGTTGACAGGCCGGCGGCGCGCGCGAACGCGGCAGGCGCCCTGACCAGCACGTCGATCTCCATGGCGCGGCCGAGTTCGTAATCCTGCAGCAGCGAGGGCTTGTGGTTGGGGGCGGGGCCGCTGCGCGTCACGCGCTTGACCTCGGGGATGAAATGCTGGGCGATGTCGTTGGCCTCGTTCAGCATGCGCGGAATGACCTCGGTGAAAGCAGGATCGTCGCGCACGCCGCGTGCGGTCTGGCCGGTGAGCAGGCACAGCACCGACAGCGACATGTTGGTCAGCAGCTTTGACCAGATCGCCTCGCGGATCTCGGCCACCGGGGGAGATTCCAGCCGCGCGTCGTTGAAGACGTTGCGAAGTTTTGTGATCCGCTCGCAATTGCGGTCGTCGCATTCGCCGATCAGCAGTCGGTTGCGGTCCGGCGTGAGGTTATGCACCACGCCGGGCGCGATCACCTCGTTGGAGGAGAAGACGACACCGCCGATGATCCTCTCCTTCGGTATGCAGGCGCGCAGGCGCCCGCCGGGGTCGAGGAAGGATATGTCCGGCGGCGTCGGATGCCGCGGCGGCAGGCCGATCCCGTACCACCAGGGAATGCCGTTCTGCGCGAACACGATGGCGGTATCGTCCTGCAGCAGCGGCTTGATGCTGGCGACCAGCCCCGGCAGCGCGGTTGCCTTCAGCGTGGAGATCACGACATCCTGCGGCCCGAGCTGGGCCGCATCGCCTGACGCGTTCACCTTGGCGGAGACCTCGGAATCGCCGACCCGCAGCTTGAGGCCGCCCGCGCGCGCCGCCTCCAGATGCGCACCGCGCATCACGCATGAAACCTCATGGCCTGCCCGCGCCAGCCGGACCGCGATGTGGCTGCCGACGGCGCCCGCGCCGAAAATGCAGATGCGCATGATGATTCCGTCCTGTCCCTTGGTGCCGTCAGGCGGCAGCATGACACAAGCCGCCATGCGATGGGCGCGACCGCCCCACGCTGGAAAGATATGGATCGGGATGCGCCAGCTCGGCCATAGTGCAGGCCAATCAAAGATGCGGAGGATCGCCGATGACTGCCAGCCCCGTCCTGTGGACCCTTGATGAGCGTGGGGTTGCAACCGTCACGTTGAACCGTCCGGAGGTCAACAATGCCTATGACGGCGCGCTGATCGCGGGCGTGCTCGCGGCCATGGACGAGCTCGGCAAGAAACCCAATTTGCGCGTCGTCGTGCTGAGGGGTAACGGCAAGCACTTCCAGGCCGGCGCGGATTTGAAATGGATCAACGGCGTGCGGCCGCAATCGGCCGAGGCGAACGAAGCGGCATCCCGTGCGACGTTCGAGGCCGTGCAGCGGCTCAACACGCTGCCGATTCCGACCGTCGCCCTGGTGCAGGGCGGCTGCTTCGGCGGCGGCACCGGCGTGATAGCGGCTTGCGACGTCGTGATCGCCGCGGACAATGCGCTGTTCTCGATCACCGAGGTGCGCTGGGGCCTGACGGCCGCGATCATCATCCCGCAGCTCTGCGATGCCATCGGTATCAGGCAGGTCCGCCGCTATGCCCTCACCGGCGAACGTTTTGGCGCCGAGGACGCGCGCCGCATCGGCCTCGTGCACGAGGTGGTGCCGTTCGCCGAGCTCGAATCTGCCGGCAGCAAGGTGGTCGAGCAATTGCTCGCCAACGGGCCTGAAGCGATGGCCGAGACCAAGCGGCTTGCCCTGGAGAGCTCGTTCGGCGGAATGGCGGTGGACGATGCGGCTTACAAGCGGCTCGTGCAGCTGCATTCGCTCAAGCGCCAGAGCGCGGAGGCGGCGGAAGGGCTGGCATCGTTCGCCGAGAAGCGGGCCGGGAAGTGGGGCGGCGCGAAGGGCTGAACGTCAGCAGCCGCGGCAGATGTTGTTGATACTGCGATAGACGGCGTCGTCGTCCTGTCGCATCTGGCGCAGCGTTTCGAGCGTCTTGCTCTCGTCGTTCGCGGGCGCGGGCTTGCGCTTGGCCGCGAGCTCGTCCTCCTGCCGCTTGTAGCAGGCTTCGCGCTCGAGCTTGGCCTGGATGAAGCGGCAGTTCTGCTCCACGGCTACGGCGGGAGCGCTGCAGAGCGCGAGAGCGACGAGGGCGGGCAGGGCGAATTTCAGGACGATCGAATCCATGGCGGCCCTTCTCTCAGGTCCGCCGGTTAAGGGCAGCCATCTTATGGGGCGTGTAGCCCGCATGCGAGGCGCTGCCTACAGCGACGGCGTGAGTGACGTTTTCAGCAGTGTCAGCAGCGCCTGCACCGCGGCGGCATTGCGCCGACGCTCGGGGATCGCGGCCTTCACCCATAATTCCGGAATCGGAAAGTCGCGCAGCACCGGCTTCAACGTCCCTTCGCGCAGGGCGTCGGCGACGAGATAATGCGAGAGTAGCGCGATGCCGTTGCCGGCGACGGCGCTGCGCGCCAGCACGTGTCCCTCGTTGGAGGAGAGCAGCGGGCTGACCTGGATGCTGATGCGGCCGCGCGGTCCGTCGAACACCCATTCCGGGCCGGTCGGCAGGAAGCTGAGGCAGCGATGCTCGACCAGATCGCGCGGATGCTTCGGCGTGCCGTGTTTCTTCAAATAGGCCGGCGAGGCGCAGAGCAGCCGCTTCAGCGCGCATAGCGGCTCATCGACCACGCCGCCAAAGGAATGCGGGAAGGCGCCGATGGCGATGTCGAAGCCTTCGGTGACGGGATCGACCGGGCGATCGATCAGCACGATATCGAGCTTGAGCTTCGGGTTCTGGGTTTGGAACGCGCTGAAGGCGTCGGCGAGCCGTGCTACCGTCAGCGAGGTCGGCGCCTTGATGCGGAGGTGATCGACGAGATCGTGGCCCTTCTCGCCCATGCGCGAGAGCAGGTCGGTGGCATCGGTGACGACGCCGCGGGCGCGGTGCACGTAGCGCTGCCCGGCTTCGGTCAGCCGCAATTGCCGGGTCGAGCGGTGAAACAGCAGCGTGCCGATCCGCGCCTCCAGCTGCGTGACGCGTTTTGCGACCACCGAGGTCGAGACCCCCAGCTTTCGCGCGGCGGCGGAGAAGCCGGCGGCATCGGCAGTGGCTAGGAAGGCCTGCAGGTTCACGAGGATGTCCATCTCGACCTTTCTCGATTCGCGTAAGCTGATCGCGTATTTTGGTAGATTGTAGCCCGCTGCGCGTTAATTCATAGTCGCCCCAAGCAAAGGAAATTCGGGAAGGGACGCGCCATGCGGGCCACGACGATCGAAGAACCGGCACGCCAGGTGCCGCTCTATGGCGAATATGAAGTCGTCGTGCTCGGCGGCGGTCCCGCCGGCATCGTCGCGGCGGGTTCAGCTGCCCGGGCCGGGCGGAAGACGCTGCTGATCGAGCGTTACGGCTTCCTCGGCGGCATGGGCACGGCGGCCGGCGTCACCAATTTCTGCGGCTTGCATGGCAATGTCCATGGCGAGCACCGGCGGCTGGTGCAGGGCATGGCGTCCGAGCTGCTGGCGCGGATCGATCGGCTGGGTGGCCTCAACACGCCGCACCTGATCCTCGGCAAGGTGTTCGCCCAGGCCTACGACACCGCCGCCTACAAGATCGCGGCCGACGAGCTGCTCGCCAGCCACAAGGTGCACATCCTCTTCCATGCGCTCGGCGCCGGTGTCGTGATGAGCGATGACAGCCGTATCGACGCGCTGCTGGTCGAGACCAAGGCCGGCCGCCAGGCGGTGCGATCTGAGATCTTCATCGATTGCTCCGGCGACGGCGACCTCGCGGTGTGGGCCGGCGCGCCCTTCGAGATCGGCGACGCAGACGGTCATCCGCTCTATCCCTCGATGATGCTGCGTCTCAACGGCATCGATCCCGAAAGGGCGGGCGACGCCTGGCGTACCATCCCGCAATTAATGGAGAAGGCGACCGCGGCCGGCACGCACACATTCCCGCGGAAAAGCGCGATCGTGCGGCCGCAAAAATCCGGCATCGAATGGCGGGTGAATTTCACGCAGGTGGCGCGCGAGGACGGTCACGCCATCAACGGCGTTGAGCCCGACGATCTCACCCGCGGCGAGATCGAGGGCCGCAAGCAGGCGCTCGCCGCATACGCGTTTTTGCGCAGCACTGTGCCGGGCTTTGAAAAGTCCTACATCGTCGATTTGCCGCCGCAGCTCGGCATCCGCGAGACCCGTCGCGTCACGGGCGGCTACCAGCTCAGCGGCGAGGACGTACTCGGCTGTGCCTCGTTTACGGATTCCATCGGCGTCAATGGCTGGCCGATCGAGGCCCATGTTCCCGGCGATGTCGTCTTCACCTTCCCGCCGATCCCGGAATCGCGTGGCTATAACGAGTTGCCCTACCGGATGCTGGTCCCCGAGGGCGTCGACAACCTGCTCGTCGCCGGCCGCTGCGCCTCCATGACCCATGAGGGCCAGTCGGCGGCGCGGGTCTCCGGTGCCTGTTTCGTGATGGGGGAGGCTGCCGGTTCCGCCGCCGCGCTGGCGCTCTCCGGAAACCGGATCCCACGCGAAATCCCCATTGAAAAGTTGCAGGAAACGTTGAAACAACAGGGCGCCTTCATCGGCCGGGACCAGGCGCTGCCTGAAGGTTTGTGACGGGCTTGCAATAGAACGACCAAGACAACGACGGCGGAGGAAACGGGATGATCGGGATGGTGCGGCTCGCGCTTGCGGGTCTTCTGGCGATCACGGCGATTGGCACGGCGCGGGCCGAGGACGCGTTGAAGGCCAGGATCGGCGTGCTGCGCCTGTCCTCCTCCGCGCCGGTCTTCATCGCGCAGGACAAGGGCTATTTCCGCGAGGCCGGCTTAGAGGTCGAGCTGAAATTCTTCGACGCGGCCCAGCCGATCGCGGTCGCGACGACCTCGGGCGACGTCGATTTCGGCATCACCGCCTTCACCGCGGGTCTCTATAACCTTGCCGGCAAGGGCACGCTGAAGGTGATCGGCGGCATGAGCCGCGAGAAAGCCGGCTATCCCCTGATCGGCTATTTCGCCAGCAACAACGCTTACGCCGCCGGGCTGAAGACGCCGAAGGACCTCGCGGGAAAACGCGTGGCGATGACGCAGGTCGGATCGAGCTTTCACTATTCGCTCGGCCTGCTCGCCGACAAATACGGCTTCAAGCTCGCGGACGTGAAGATCGTGCCGCTGCAATCGCTGTCGAATGCGGCCGCCGCGCTGAAGGGCGAGACCGTCGATGCCGCGCTGCTGCCGATCTCCACCGCGCGCAAGCTGATGGACGAGGGCGGCGCGAAATTTTTGGGCTGGGTCGGCGACGAGACGCCCTGGCAGCTGGGCGCGGTGTTCGCCTCGCCGAAAACGCTGACCAACAAGGCGCTGGTGACGAAGCTGCTCGGCGCGCTCGCCAAGGCCGACCGCGAATATCACGACGTCATCCTCGCCGCGATGAAGGACGGCGTCGCGCCCATCAACGACAAGACGAAACCGCTCCTGGAGATCATCGCCAAGTATACCAACCTGCCGGTCGAGCAGGTGGTCGGCAATTGCGCCTATATCGACCCCGACGGCAAGCTGGATGTGAAGAACGTCGACAACCAGATCAAATGGCTGCAGGAGCAGGGTTTTGCCGACAAGGGTTTTGACGCGGAGGCGATCATCGCCAAGGACTATGTGAAGGCGGATTGAGAGCAGAAACCAGTTCATGGACCTGATCGCCAGCCACATCACCCACCGCTTCGGCGATCTCGCCGTGCTCGACGATGTCTCCTTCACCGTCGGCGCCGGCGAGGTGGTGGCGATCGTGGGGCCTTCCGGCTGCGGCAAGAGCACGCTGCTGTCGATCCTCGGCGGACTGTTGCAGCCGACCTCCGGCGCGCCCGAACTCCGGGGCTCGCCGCCGGCGGACAGCCTCAATCCGCTGACCTTCGTGTTCCAGGACTTTGCGCTGCTGCCCTGGGCGACGGTGGAGGAGAATGTCGAATTCCCGCTGCTGCACACCCAGCTTTCGGCCGTGCAGCGACGCGCGCTGGTCGAGGACGCCTTGCGCCGCACGACGCTGACTGATTTCCGTAAAGCCTATCCGAAACAGCTTTCCGGCGGCATGCGCCAGCGCGTCGGCATTTCGCGCGCGCTCGCAGTCAAGCCGGCCATCCTGCTGATGGACGAGCCGCTGTCGGCGCTGGATTCGCAGACCCGCGAATTGCTGATGGAGGATTTCGTCCGCCTGCTCGCCGATGGCGGCATGGGCGCGGTCTACGTCACCCACAATCTCGAAGAGGCGGCGCGGCTCGCCGACCGCATCGTGGTGCTGTCGCGCAGGCCCGGCCGCATCCGCGAGGTCGTGACCGTGCCGATGACGCGCGCTGCGCGCGGGGAGGCTGAAGCGCGCGAAAAGCTTCCGGCGCTGCAGAACCAGATCTGGTCGCTGATCCGCAACGAGGCGATCGACGCCGAGCGCGAGGTCCAGCATGCTTGATCGCGCGCCGGCCGAAATTGCGAAAGACGCTGCAACCCGGCGCGTCCGCTTCCGCGGCGCCGGCTTCGTGCCGGCATCGAGCCGCTACGGCGGCTGGATCGCGCTCGCGATCGTCATCGCGATCTGGCAGGCCGCAGGCAGCGCCGGCCTCGTCAATGCGCTGTTTCTGCCGACACCCGCCGCGATTGTCCGTGCGATCTATCAGCTCGCGATCTCCGGCGCGCTCTGGCAGCATCTGTCGGCCTCGCTGCTGCGCATCGGCGTAGGCTGGCTGCTCGGCACGGCGGCGGGCGTCGCTGTGGGCTTTGCCATCGGCCTGTCCAGGCTGGCGCGCAGCGTTGGCATCACCTTCATCTCGGCGCTGTTCCCGATCCCGAAGATCGCGCTGCTGCCGCTGCTCATTCTTTGGCTCGGCATCGGCGAAGAGCCGAAGATCGCGACGATTGCGCTCGGGGTGTTCTTCTCGACCGCGATCTCGGTCTACAGTGGCGTCGATGCGGTGCCGCGAAACCTCATCCGCATGGCGCAGAGCTTCAACGTCCCCTTCGCGACCATCGTGCGCAAGGTGATCTGGCCGGGCGCGCTGCCCGCGATCCTCGCCGGCTTTCGCATCACGGCCTCTGTCGCGCTGCTCCTCGTCGTCAGCGCCGAGATGATCGGCGCCCAATACGGCATCGGCGCCTTCGTGCTGCAGGCCGGCAATCTGATGCAGACCGATCAGCTGCTCGCGGGCGTCGTGATCCTGTCGGTGTTCGGCCTCGCGGTCGGCAAGCTGATCGGCTGGCTGGAGGTGCGGTTGCTGCACTGGCGGTAGCGGCAATCCGCGCTGCCACCTTTTCTGTTTCCGAAGATGGTGATTACGCTTTCGGCTAATCCACCCTACGAGAGCCTCACGCGTTGCCGCGATCTTCCCTGAACAGATCCAGCTTCTGCTGCACCGGCCGGTCCGAGAAGCTGAACAGCACGGCATCCTCATCCGCCTCATGCGTGACCCAGTGCCAGCTCGGCACCACGAACAGATCGCGCGGGCCCCATTCGAACACGGTATCGCCGATGCGGCTGCGGCCCTTGCCCTCAATCGGGCAGAACACCGTCGCATCCGTCGAACGATAGCGCGCGGTCTTGAAGCCCTTCGGCAGCAGCTGGATGAAGGTGCCGATGGTCGGCATCGCGAAATCGCCGGTCTCGGGGTTGCTGAACTTCAGCTTCAGCCCGTGGCAGGCGTCCCACTCCTGGCTCGTTCGAGCCTTCTCCAGTGCCTCACGCGTGTAGGCATAGGGATAGCTGAAGATCGGCGAGGTCTTCGAGCTCCGCTTCACATCGACCGGCAGCAGATTGTGGCCGTAGCGCGCAAAGCTGTCGCCCGCGGGTCTTGTGATCTTCTGCTGGTCCTCTTTCGATCCCTCGGCGAAGGAGCAGTCGAAGAACTGCACCAGCGGAATGTCGAGGCCGTCGAGCCAGAACATCGGCTCGTTGGTTTCGTTGGAATGATCGTGCCAGGTCATCGATGGCGTGATGATGAAATCGCCCGGCTCCATCGCGGTGCGCTCGCCGTCCACGGCGGTGTGGGCGCCCTTGCCTTCGAGCACGAAGCGCAGCGCCGACTGGCTGTGCCGGTGCGCCGGTGCGACGTCGCCGGGCACCACCATCTGCACGCCGGCATAGAGTGAGGTCGTGATCTTGGACTGGCCGCGCAGGCCGGGGTTCTCCAGCACCAGCACGCGGCGCTCGGCTTCCTTGGCGGTGATCAGCTTGCCGGCCTCGATCATGTAGTCGCGGATGACGTCGAATTGCCAGAGATGCGGCCGGCAGGCGCTCTTCGGCTCCGGCGTGATCAGATCGCTCATCACCGTCCACAGCGCGGTGAGGTTCTCGCCGTCGATCTTCTTGTAGAAGGCCTCGCGCTCCGGCGTCTTGGTCACGGCTTCCATGGCGGCGCTCCCGTTCGTTTTGTTGATTGACAGTATACTGACGATCTAGGTAGCGTCAATGCGAGGGACGGCGTACAAGGCCCCAAAATGACCGAGGATATAGGGAGGTCCCAATGAAGCTGCACGGCTATTTCCGCTCCAGCGCCGCCTATCGGGTGCGGATCGCGTTGAACCTCAAGGGCCTCAAGGCCGCGCACTTGCCGCATCATTTGCGCAAGGGCGAGCAATGTGCGCCCGCTTATCTCGCCATCAACCCGCAAGGCCTCGTGCCGGCGCTGGAGAACGATGGCGGTGCTGTGCTGACACAATCGGTCGCGATCATCGAATGGCTCGACGAGACGCACCCCAATCCGCCGCTGCTGCCGAAAGATGCACTGCGGCGCGCCAAGGTGCGGGCGTTCGCCCTGGCGATCGCCTGCGACACCCATCCGGTGCAGAACCTGAAAGTGCTGGCGCGGCTTCGCGAACTCGGTCTGGCCGAAGAGAAGGTCCAGGAGTGGGCCGCCTGGGTCAACCGCGAAGGGCTGTCGGCCTGCGAGACGCTGATCAAGGACGAGCCGGGGCCGTTCTGCTTCGGCAATGCGCCGACGCTGGCCGATCTCTGCCTGGTGCCGCAGCTCGCCAATGCGCGCCGCTTCGGCGTCGATGTCTCGGCCTATCCGCGCCTGCTCAAAGCGGAGACCGCGGCCAAGGGGCTGGCGGCGTTCGCCGAGGCCGCACCGGAGAAGCAGCCCGATGCCGAGTAAGCCGCCTCCTCCGATCACGATCGATGCGGTCTATGCCGCGCCGGGCTATCTGTTCCGGCGCATGCAGCAGATCGCGGTTTCGATCTTCATGGAGGAGTGCAAGGCGTTCGACCTGACCCCGGTGCAATATGCCGCGCTGATCGCGATCCACACCCATCCCGGCATCGACGCCACACGGCTGTCGGCGGTGATCGCCTTCGACCGCTCCACGCTCGGCAGCGTGATCGAGCGGCTGCAGGCCAAGGACTTTGTCGAGCGCAAGCCGGCGCCCGAGGACAAGCGGATCAAGCTGCTCTACCTGACCAAATCAGGCGCCGCGATCCTGCGCGAGATCATTCCCGCCGTCGAGCGTGCCCAGGCGCGCATGCTGGAGCCGCTCAAGCCGGCCGACCGCAAGACGCTGATGGCGTTGATGTCGCAGCTCGTCGACCTCAATAACGAGGCCTCGCGCGTGCCGTTGCGGGCGGAAGATGCGCTGGAGCATCTGGGGAGGGGTGGGTGAGGGGACGACAGCGAGAGTGTGGTGACGCGGTTGCTTCACATCCTCAACGTCGTCTCACATCCTCAACAACGCCTGCCGATCGATCTTCCCCGTGCCGGTCTTCGGCAGCTCGTCGGTGAAGATCACTTCGCGCGGATATTTGTAGGGCAGCAGCTTGCCCTTCACATAGTCCTGCAGCCGCCGCGTCGCGTCGCCCTGGTTGACCGTGCGGTTGTTCATCACCACCACGGCCTTCAGCGTCATCCGGCGGTCCGGCAGCTCGGCGGCGAACACCGCGCATTCGCGGATCTCGGGGTGGTCGGCGAGGCACAGCTCGACCTCGAGCGGATAGACCCATTGGCCGGAAATCTTGATGAGATCATCGGCGCGGCCGCGGAAGAAGTGGAAGCCGTCGGCATCCCTGACGAAACGATCGCCGGTGTAGATCCAGCCACCCTCGCGGATGGTCTCGGCGGATTTGTCCGGCCGGTTCCAGTACAGCGGCGTGTTGGAATCGCCGCGCACCCACAAAATGCCTTCCTCGTTGTCGGCGACGTCGCGGCCGTCCTTGTCGCGCAGCGCGACCTCGTAGCCGGGCACGCGCAGGCCTGCGGCACCGAGCTTCTTCTGCTCGGGCCGGTTGGAGAGATAGATGTGCAGCACCTCGGTGGAGCCGAGGCCTTCGACGATCTCGAGGCCGGTGAGCGTCTTCCAGCCGTTGAAGACCTCGGCCGAGAGCACCTCGGCGGCGGAGAGCGCCATGCGCAATGACAAGAAGTCGGTCTTGTCCGCGCCGTCAGCCTTGGTCAGCGACGTATAGAGCGTCGGCAGGCCGAAGAAGACCGTCGGCCTGTACTGCGCGATCGCCGCGAAGATCGACGCGGGCTTCGGCTGGCCCGGCAGCAGCAGCGTCGCCGCGCCCGCCGAGAACGGGAAGGTGACGGAGTTGCCGAAGCCATAAGCGAAGAAGATTTTCGGCACGGAGAAGCAGATGTCGTCAGGCGTCAGCTTCAGCACGCTCTGCGCGAAGGCGGCCTCGCTATAGGCCATGTCGTGCTGGAGATGCACGATGCCCTTGGGCCGTCCGGTCGACCCCGAGGAATACATCCAGAACGCCATCTCGTTGCGCTGCGTGGGGGCTTCGGCCAGCTCGGCCGGCAATTGTGCGAGCCAGTCTGCCGCCGCAACCGCTTTCGGCGCCGCATGGTCGCGCACCTCGCCATTGACGACGATCAGCGTATCCAGCTTCGTGTCCTTGCAAGCTTCCGCATTGAAGCGCGAGCAGAACTCGGACTCCGCCACCGCAACTTCAGCCCCGGAATCGGCGAGATAGAATTGCAAGAGGTCCGGCGGCGTCAGCGTGTTGATCAGGAGCGGCACGAAGCCGGCGCGCACCGCGCCGAAGAACGCGGCCGGATAGGCCGGGGTGTCGTCGAGGAACAGCAGCACGCGGTCGCCGCGCTTCAGGCCGAGCGAAGCCAGGCCGTTGCCCCAGCGGCAGGCGTCCGCGCAGAGCTCGCCATAGGTCCGCGTGCCCGCGGGGCCCAACAGCGCGAGCTTGTCGCCACGGCCCTTGCCGAGATTGTCGAATAGGACGCGGCTGGCGTTGTAAAGTTCCGGAACGGCAAAGCCGATCTCGCGTGCCCCCGCGCTGTCGGCGGGCACCTGGTCGAAAATCTCGTTGCTCATGCCTCGTCTCCGCCGTTCTTGGCGGCCTCGTAGCGGGCCATGAAGGCCGGGGACATGTGGCGCAGGCGTGCATCGTCGATGCGGCCGGAGCGCGTGATGTAGCTGTAGGCGAAGTCCATCAGGTCGAGCTGCATGTGCTGGGCAAAATGCTCGTACCAGAAGGCGCTGGTGCGCGCGGCGTTGACGAGCTTCTGCACCACCGGTTTTCGCGCCGCCTGGTAACGATGCAACGCGGTCGACAGGTGCGCATCCGATTCCAGCGCCTTGACCAGCGCAATGGCGTCCTCGATGGCGAGCCGCGTGCCCGAGCCGATCGAGAAATGCGCGGAGTGCAGGGCATCGCCGAGCAGCACCATGTTCTTGAACGACCAGTGCTCGTTCCAGACCCAGGGGAAGTTGCGCCAGACCGATTTGTTGGAGACCAGCGAGCGGCCGCCGAGCGTGTCGGCGAACACTTCCTCGCAGACGCCCTTGGACTGCTCGACGTCCTTGTAGGCGAAGCCATAGGCCTGCCACGTCGCGTGATCGCATTCGACCAGGAAGGTGCTCATGGTCGGCGAGTACCGGTAGTGATGGGCGTTGAAGGCGCCGCGGTCGGTCTTCACGAAGGTTTGCGACAGCGTGTCGAAGCGCTTCGAGGTGCCGTACCAGACGAACTTGTTGGAGGAATAGGACAGCGAGGTGCCGAAATCGCCTTCGAAGGCGCGGCGCACCAGTGAGTTCAAGCCGTCGGCGGCGACGATCAAATCGTGGCCATTGAGCTGGTCGATGGTGTGGATCTGCGTGTCGAAGCGCGGCGTGACGCCGACGCCGAGCGCGCGCTGCTGCAGGAATCTCAGCAGTTCCAGCCGTCCGATCGAGGAGAAGCCGACGCCGTCGATGGCGACGCTGTCGCCGCCGAGGTTCAGCGTGATGTTCTCCCAGCTCTCCATATGCGGCGCGATCGCGTCGACCGTCTCGGGGTCGTCGGCGCGCAGGAATTCCAGCGCCTGGTCGGAGAACACGACGCCAAAGCCCCAGGTCGCGTCGGCCGGGTTCTGTTCGAACAGGTCGACTTGATCCTCGGGGTGGCGCTTCTTCCAGAGATAGGCGAAGTAGAGCCCACCGGGCCCACCGCCAATCACGGCGATCCGCAACGTCTGCCTCCCTAATTGACAGTATACTTACTATCTAGGGGTAGACTAATGTGCTCCGGCGTCCGGCGCCAGCGGAATTATCCGCCGGCGCGGGCGCGCCGAAACTCATTATCGGACGCACGTTTTGCGCGCATCCGAACCGTCAGGGCGGAATCATAGCCAAACCGCGCCGGCTTGGCTATTCGCGCATCAGACGCAGCGCTTCACATAGACCCCGTTCACCAGCACCCTGGTGCAGCGGACCACCGGAACCGGCTTGCGAACCACGACGGCCGCGTTCGGCCCGGCGCAGCCGGCGCGATAGACCCCGCGGGCGCACACCACCGCATTGGCGTCGGTGGCATCAAAGGTCATGGTCGCTCCGAAGGCGAGCAGCGCAGAAGCAACGAGCAGCAATGTACGCATGTTGTCCTCCCGGTCTTGTCGTGATCGAAATCGGACGCCTGAAAAAGATTTGTCGTTGCAGGCGTGCGGCGAATTCATCCACCGCACGCCGCTCATCGTTGCGTGCCGCCTTATCGCGCGGCAAAGGGTGCCAGCACGTCCCTGCACGCCGGCGAAAGCGATGCGGCATTGCTGGCGAGGCATTGCATGATGCGGCCGGCGCCGACCTCGACGCCGGCGCAAATCGTGCGGATGTCGGCGCCACAGGCCGATCGAGCTACGAACAGTTCTTCGCGCGGCCGCATCGGGCGCAGCACCAGCACGGTGGGGGCTGCGGCAGGCGCTGCCGCCGCACCCGCCGCCGGCGCAGCGGTGGTCGCCGCGCCGCCGCCGGTTGCGGCGCTCACGGCCTTCTCGCAGGCCGGCGAGACCTTGGCCTTGTTCTTCTCCAGGCATTCGAGCGCTGGCGCGCCGCCCGGCGGCACGCTGGCGCAGACCTTGGGATAATCGCCGCGGCATGAGCTCTTGATCGCAGCAAGTTGCGCGCTGCTCGGCTGCTTGGGTGCAGCGGTCTTCGGCGCCGGCGGTGCAGCGGCCGGCTTTGCAGCGGGCGCCGATTCAGCCTTCGGCGCGGCAGGTGTCGGCGCCGGCTCCGCTTTGGGAGCCGCTTCGGTCTTCGGCGCAGCGGCGGGAGCGGCTTCGGGCTTCGCAGCCGCGGGCGGCGCGATCGCGCGAACCGCGGTCTGGCATCCACCCGAGAGGCTCGACATGTTCTTCTGCAGACATTGAAACGCTTCGGTGCCGCCGGGCGTCACGCTCGAACAGTGCGCCATGAAGTCGGAGCGGCACGCGGACCGGATGGCGCTCTTCTGGGCCTCGGTCGGCGCCTGCGCGAATGCGCCTGCTGCAGTTGCGAACAGTGCCGCCGCCAGCAACGCCGTGCGCGTTGAGACATGTTTCAACGTATTGAACATTGGGATGAATTCCTGCCCTGTCGATATCGTTCGACGCTTAATCAAAGTCGCGCAATCGCAATCGTCGCGAGTGATGCCTCGCGAACGATATCATTGGCCGCTTCGGCCTCTACCGCAAGTAGATTGTGCCGGCGCGAATGCGATGAGCCGACGTCGTCAGAGTCTGACCATGCGCTTGCCGCGGTTCTCGCCCGCGAGCAGCCCGATCAGCGCCTTCGGCGTGTTCTGCAATCCGTCGATGATGTCTTCCTGCACCTTCAGCTTGCCGGATTTGACCCAGCCCTGGAGATCGGCGAGCGCGCGGGGGCTCTCCTTCATGTAGTCCATCACGATGAAGCCCTGCATGACGAGCCGCTTCACCACGATCAGGCCCGGCACGCCGCGCGGGCCGTGCGCTGCGGGCGCGCCGTCATATTGCGAGATCGCGCCGCAGCAGGCGATGCGGCCGTAATTGTTCATCTGGGGCAGGCAGGCTTCCAGAATGTCGCCACCGACATTGTCGAAATAGACGTCGATGCCCTTGGGCGCCGCCGCGCGCAGCGCCTTGAACACCGCGCCGTCCTTGTAGTCCACGGCGGCGTCGAAGCCGAGCTCGGAGGTCAGCCAGTTGCACTTGTCCGCGCCGCCGGCGATGCCGACCACGCGGCATCCCCTGATCTTGGCGATCTGTCCGACGATCGAGCCGACCGAGCCTGCGGCCGCGGAAACCACCACGGTCTCGCCCTCCCTGGGCTTGCCGATCTCGAGCAGGCCGAAATAGGCGGTGAGGCCGGCGATGCCGAATACGCTGAGCAGATGCGTCATCGGTTCGAGCTTCGGCATCTTGGTGAGGTGCTTCGCCGGCACCGCGGCAAATTCCTGCCAGCCGGTGTCGCCGAACACGATGTCGCCGGCAGCCAGGCCCTCAGCCTTCGAGCTGACCACCTCGGCAATGGCGCCGCCGGCCATCACGCTGTTGGCCTCGACCGCGGAGCGGTAGGTCGCGCCGTGCATCCAGGCACGGTTGGCGGCGTCGAGTGAAATGTATCGCACGCGCAGCAAGGCCTCGCCGTCTTTCGGTTCCGGCACGGCACCGTCCACCATCTTGAAATGCTCGGGGCCGAGCTTGCCGCTGGGTTTTTCGACCAGCAGAATTTGGCGATTGGTGCTGCCGCTCATGGCGTTTCCCTCTTTGATCGTCTTGACGATTATTGATGCAGCCGCCGCAAACAAAACGAGCAGGCCGCATGCGTTGTGCGCTGCGTGAAGGCTAGATCGCGGCGTGCGATTTCACAACGGGAACATCGTGAAAACGCGATCACACGCAAAGCGTGTTGCGTCGCTCAAATATCTGCGACATCATGAAGCGCCGGTGTACGTGGGGGTAAGCGATGTCGAACAGGTTCACGCAATACATTCTGGCCGCGATGGTGCTCGGCATCGTCATGGGGGCAGCGATCTACAACTTCCTGCCCGACACGCGCGCCGAGTGGGCCTCCGCCATCAACCTGATCGCCATGATGTTCCTGCGCCTGATCAAGATGATCATCGCGCCCCTGGTGTTCGCGACCCTGGTCGGCGGCATCGCCCATATGGGATCGGGCTCCAAGCTCGGCCGCATCTTCGCCAAGACCATGGGCTGGTTCATCAGCGCCTCCTTCATCTCGCTGCTGCTCGGCCTGATCATGGTCAATTTGCTGCAGCCCGGCGCCAACTTCCCGGGCACGCTGCCCCAGGCCGGGCAATCGACCGGCCTGCCGGTGTCGGCCTTCTCGATCGAGAAATTCCTCACCCATCTGATCCCGACCTCGATCGCGGATGCGATGGCGCAGAACGAGATCCTGCAGATCGTGATCTTCGCGGTGTTCTTCTCGGTGGCGATGGGCTCCATGCCCGAACGTTCGAAGCCGATCCTCGCGATGATCGACGACGTCGGCCATATCATGCTCAAGGTCACGAGCTACGTGATGCTGTTCGCGCCGCTCGCGGTGTGGGCCGCCATCACCGCGACAGTCGCCAAGAACGGCCTCGCCGTGCTCTGGAAGCTCATCGTCTTCATGGGCGGCTTCTATCTCTCGCTGATGATCCTGTGGGCGATCCTGGTCGTGGTCGGCTTCGTCGTGATCGGGCCGCGCTACAGTCATCTGTTGAAGCTGGTTCGCGAGCCGCTGATGATCGCGTTCTCGACCGCGAGCTCGGAGGCGGCCTATCCGAAGACGCTCGAGGCGCTCAACCGCTTCGGCGCCTCCTCGCGCATCTCCAGCTTCGTGCTGCCGCTCGGCTATTCCTTCAATCTCGACGGCACGATGATGTACTGCACCTTCGCGGCCGTCTTCATCGCGCAGAGCTATCACATCGACATGTCGCTCGGCACCCAGCTCGCGATGCTGGCGACGCTGATGATCACCTCCAAGGGCGTCGCCGGCGTGCCGCGCGCCTCGCTCGTCGTGATCGCCTCGACCTTGGCGCAGTTCAACATCCCCGAGGCGGGCCTGTTGATGATCATGGGCATCGACACCTTCCTCGACATGGGCCGCAGCGCCACCAACGTGATCGGCAACACGCTGGCGACCTCGGTCGTGGCCAAATGGGAAGGCGAGCTCGGGCCTGAGCACGCGATGGGACCCGGCGATGCCGTGCCTGATGACATGATTCCCGGCGAGGTGCCCGCGATGGCCGGCCATGGGTAGGAGCGAACCATGGGCCAGATCCTGGCGAGGTCGTTGACCTCAGGCCGCCTGAGGCTCGCGGCATCGTTGCTCGCGACCTCCTTGTTGGCTGCGTCGTTGTTCGCGACCCCGGCGCTCGCGCAGACCGGCGAAGGGCTGAGCCCGACGCTGTCGGCCATCAAGACGGCGCACACCGTGCGGCTCGGCTATCGCGAGAGCTCGCCGCCGTTCTCCTTCCTCGACCAGTCGGGCCGCCCGATCGGCTACAGCCTCGAGCTCTGCGAGGCGATCGTCGAGGAGATCGGCGTCGAGGTCGACGACCCCAATCTCAAGATCGACTACGTCAAGGTCACCTCGGACGGCCGCATCGACGCCGTGCTGCAGAACAAGATCGACCTGGAATGCGGCTCGACCACGGCCAATGCCGAGCGCGGCAAGCGCGTCGCCTTCTCGCCGCTGATGTTCGTCGCGGGCACCAAGCTGATGGTGGCGAAAGCATCCACCGTGCAGTCGCTGGTTGACCTGAAGGGCAAGACCATCGTGGTGACCAGGGGCACCACCAACGAGCAGGCGATCCAGGCGGCGGACAAGAAGTCCGCATTGGGGCTGAATATCGTCGCCGGCACCGATCACGAGCAGTCCTACCAGATGCTCGCCGACGGCAAGGCGGACGCGTTCGCGACCGATGACATCCTGCTCTTCGGGCTGATCGCGCGCCACAAGGCGCAGGACAAATTCCGCGTCACCGGCGATTACCTGTCCTACGATCCCTACGGCATCATGTTCAGGAAAGGCGAGCCGCAATTGTCCGCCGTCGTCGAGCGCGCCTTCCGTAAGCTCGGCTCCAACCGCGACCTCGTCCCGCTCTACAACAAATGGTTCACCGCGCGACTTCCGACCGGCGAACGCCTGAACGTGCCGATCTCGCTGCAGCTGGAGGAGGCGTTCAAGGCGATGGACGATTCGGCGAGCGCGAATAATTAGTTCACGCTCGCGCCGCGAACTCGCTGCCTTCCCTTCTCCCCTTGTGGGAGAAGGTGGCGCGAAGCGCCGGATGAGGGGTATCTTTCCGCTCATTCGGATGAGAGTTGGATTCGCGGAGAGAACCCTTCACCCGTCTCACCGCTTCGCGGTGAGCCACCCTCTTCCACAAGGGGAGAGGGGGCAGCGAGTTCTCCGCTAATTTTCCCCAAACACCCGATCCAGCGCCGCGTCATATGTCGCCTGCACCAGCTCCGGATGCAGCTTGCCTAACGCTTCCATCATCACGCCGGAATTGATCTCGAGCACGCGCCATTCGCCGTCGACGCGCACCACGTCGATCGACGCAAACACAATGCCGGTGGTGCGCGCGGCCTCGGTCGCGAGCTTCACGCAGGCCGCACGAGTCTCGCCATCCGCCAGCAGCACCGGCTTTGCGCCGGCATCGAGATTGTGCCGCCAATCCGTGCCACGCTCCTTGCTGTAGACGATTAGGGGCACATCATCGAGCAGCACCACACGGACCTCGTCCTCGATCGCGACATAGGGCGAGATCACGAGCCCGGTGCTCATCGAGAAAACCTCGCCCGTTGCGTGGTCGAGCTCCGCCTCATTCGTCACCTTGAACACCGAGCGCCCCGATGTTCCCTCGTTCGGCTTGATCACCACGCCTTGAGGATTGTCGTGGAGCAGCTCGAGCATCGCGTCCCGCCAGTCGGCGCCAACGACGTTCCCGCCCAGCTTCGGATTGAGGAAGAGGTGATGCGCGATGCAGGGCACGCCCGTGAGTGCCAGCACCTCCGATGTCGCCGATTTGTCATTGGCGAGACGATGCGCGACGGCGCTGTTGAGGCCGATGTCGTAGCCGAAGGCGAAGCGCCGCTCGTTGCCCCGGCGCATCGCGATCAGCCAGCCGCCGGCGCGGACATCGACGGCGATGCCGTGGTCGGCACAATAGCGCCGAATTGCCTGAACGAAGATTCGCTCGCCGCCTGCCATCTGCCTCAACCGTTCGTTTCGATCAGTCCTGGCGCGAAAAGCCGCAAAAATGCGGGGATCGGCGCCAAGCGGGGTGGAAATCAGAGCTATTCTTAATGAAATTCTCGCGAGCGCGACGGAAATTAAGTGCTGCAATCGAGGTCCGGAGGGAAAAGAAATTGCCCTTCCTGCAAGCCGGGCAGCAGATTCATTAATCCTGCGGCCAATTCAGCCGCAAATGCCGGTTTGATCGGCATCAATTGCACCCGAAACGAGGTTGATTATTGGTCTCAATGGCGTAGATCACACACGCGAAATCCTCCGCCATGGCAATGGTGTCCGCCCCGTTTTCAGGGCCGGGCAACGCTTTTGCCCCAAAACCGCAATTATTCGGAATATCGAAAATCATGAGCGCGTTTTACCGAGAGAAGGTTCTGTCCGTTCAGCACTGGACCGACACGTTGTTCAGCTTCCGCGCCACGCGCGATACCGGTTTCCGCTTCCAGAACGGCCAGTTCGCCATGATCGGCCTCGAAGTCGACGGCCGTCCGCTGCTGCGCGCCTACAGCATGGCGAGCGCCAACCACGAGGAAGAGCTCGAGTTCTTCTCGATCAAGGTTCAGGACGGTCCGCTGACCTCGCGCCTGCAGAAGATCAAGGAAGGCGACACCATCCTGGTCGGCCGCAAGGCGACCGGCACGCTGATCACCGACAACCTCATCCCCGGCAAGCGGCTGATGCTGCTCTCGACCGGCACGGGCCTCGCGCCGTTCGCGAGCCTGATCAAGGACCCCGACGTCTACGAGCAGTTCGAGTCCATCGTGCTGGTGCACGGCTGCCGCCAGGTCTCCGAGCTCGCCTATGGCGAGAAGCTGGTCGCGAATTTGCGCGAGGATGAGCTGTTCGGCGAGCTGCTCGCCGACAAGCTCGTGTACTATCCGACCGTGACCCGCGAGCCGTTCAAGAACCGCGGCCGCATTACCGACCTCATCAACTCCGGGCAGATCTTCACCGACATCGGGCAGTCGCCCCTCGACATCGAAACCGACCGCATCATGATGTGCGGCAGCCCGGCGATGCTGGAAGAGCTGAAGGTGATGTTCGAAGGCCGCGACTTCATCGAAGGAAGCGGCAACAAGCCTGGCCATTTCGTGATCGAGAAGGCGTTCGTCGAGCGGTAAGCGCCGCTCGCAGCCATCAATTCAGCTGCCGTCCCGGGTCTGCGCTGGCGCTTGCCCGGGACGACACCGGCGTTTGTGGCGTCAGCCGCGGGCTTGCTTTCCATTGCGCCGCCTGTACCGGCCCCGCCGTCCGAACATCCCCCTTTGCTGCACCGCACCCCGCCCATCGGGCTGATTGATTTGTCTCGGCCAAATTCGCTAGCCTGAAACAAGGGCCGCGTCATATCCGTATGACAGGCGAGGGCGTATCGTACCGCCTCATGCTGGCGAGAGGATCGGAATCGTGGCCAACGACACCAAGACGCAGGAATCCGCCCAATACTCAGCCCCCCAGCACGCATCCCCCAAACGCCTGCCGCTGGCGGAAGAGGGGATCATGGAAACCCTGCTGCTGCCATTCTCGCCGCGCTTCATCGTGCTGACGATCTGCGCGGTCGTCACCGCGCTGTTGATCGGCATCGGCATCGCCGACCGCAAGATCTTCGACATCCTCTTGGTGCCGATCCTGATTTTCGGCGCGCTGACGCTGCTCGGTGTCCGCGATCTCCTGCAGAAGAGCCACGCGGTGCTGCGCAACTATCCGATTTCGGCGCATATCCGCTTCCTGCTCGAAGAGATCCGCCCCGAGATGCGGCAATATTTCTTCGAGAGCGAGAAGGACGGCATGCCGTTCTCGCGCGACACCCGCGCGGTGGTCTATCAGCGTGCCAAGATGGAGCTCGACAAGCGTCCGTTCGGCACCCAGGAGGACGTCTACCGCGAGGGTTATGAGTGGATGCATCACTCGGTCGCGCCGAAGACGCACGCCCAGGAGAAATTCCGCATCACCATCGGCGGCCCCGACTGCAAGAAGCCGTATTCGGCATCGGTGTTCAACATCTCAGCGATGAGCTTCGGCGCGCTCAGTCCGAACGCGGTGCGGGCGCTCAATGCCGGCGCGAAGAAAGGCGGCTTCGCGCATGACACCGGCGAGGGCGGCGTCAGCCCCTATCATCGCGAGATGGGCGGCGACATCATCTGGGAAATCGGCTCCGGCTATTTCGGCTGCCGACGTCTGGACGGCGCCTTCGATCCCGAGGCGTTCGCGCGCGTCGCCGGCGACGACCAGATCAAGATGGTCGAGCTCAAGGTCAGCCAGGGCGCCAAGCCCGGCCATGGCGGCGTGCTGCCGGCGGCAAAAGTCTCGGAGGAGATCTCCAAGATCCGCGGCGTCGCGATGGGCGAGGACTGCATCTCGCCGGCCTCGCACCGCGCGTTCTCCACGCCGACCGGCATGATGCAGTTCATCGCCGAGATGCGCCGCCTCTCGGGCGGCAAGCCGGCCGGCTTCAAGCTCTGCATTGGTCATCCCTGGGAATTCCTGGCGATCTGCAAGGCAATGCTCGAGACCGGCATCTATCCTGATTTCATCGTCGTGGACGGCAATGAAGGCGGCACCGGCGCGGCGCCGCTGGAGTTCATGGATCATCTGGGCATGCCGATGCGCGAGGGCGTCAATTTCGTCCACAACGCGCTGATCGGCATCAATGCGCGCGACCGCATCAGGATCGGCGCGTCCGGCAAGATCGCCACCGCCTTCGACATGGCGCGGGCGATGGCGATCGGCGCGGACTATTGCAACTCGGCGCGCGGCTTCATGTTCTCGCTCGGCTGCATCCAGTCGCTGAGCTGCCACACCGATCGCTGTCCGACCGGAGTGGCGACGCAGGATCCGACGCGGGCGCGCGCCCTCTACGTGCCGCTCAAGATCGATCGCGTGCACAATTATCACCACGCGACGCTGCATTCGTTGACCGAGCTGATCGCCGCCGCGGGCCTCGAGCATCCGCAGCAGCTGCGTCCGATCCATTTCAGCCAACGGACGTCGACGACGCAGGTGCAATCCTTCGCCCAGCTCTATCCGGCGCTGCGTCCGGGCGAGCTGATCGACGGCACCGAGGACCCGCGCTTTAGCGATGCCTGGCGGATGGCACGGGCGGACACGTTCCAGCCGGTGCTGTAGCGGCACCGCTTCGCCCCACCGCGATACCGGTCCGCACAATCACGCCGAGAGCGGGGCGGGCTTTTAACGGTTGGTTCAACTTTGGGTGTAAATTGTGCCCATGGACGAACGACGCGACAAGGCGAGACATCGTGTGCTGAAGGCCGGAACGATCGAGTTCGGCGGCGGCGCGATCGACTGCACCGTCCGCAACCTGTCCGACACCGGCGCTGCGCTCGACGTCACCAGCCCGGTCGGCATCCCCGAACATTTCACGCTGTTTGTCCCGGCCGACGGAGCCCATCTGTCCTGCACCGTGGTCTGGCGCAAGGAGAAGCGGATCGGCGTGCGGTTCGGGTGAGGGGGAGTTGGAGCGCTATTCGCGACGCCGCTCGCCTCATCCCGTCTCGACCTCGCTCAACCGGCTCGCCAAGATCTTGTCGATCCGTCGTCCGTCGAGATCGATCACCTCGATATGCCAGCCGCCGAAGTCGAAGGCATCGCCGGTGTCGGGCAGCGCGCTGAATTGTTGCAGCACGAGGCCCGCCACGGTGTTGTAACGGTGCGGCGGCAATTCGACGCCGAGCAGCTCGCCGAATTCGTCGACCGGCATCCAGCCGGAGATCAGGAATGAATCGTCTGCGCGCCTGACATAAGCCGGCTCCGGCGGTCCCGCTTCAGAATGGAAGGCGCCGACGATCGACTCGAGGATGTCGGCGGCCGTCACCATGCCTTCGAAGCCACCATATTCGTCGTAGACGAAGCCGACATGAACCGGAGCAGTTTTCAGAATGGTCAGCACGTCGCGCGCGTCTGCCGACGCCGGGATGCCGGGCGCCTCGCGCACCAGCGCGCGCAGATCGGGCTCGCGTTCGTTCATAAAGGCGACCAGGAGGTCCTTGGCCTGGAGCACGCCGATCGGCTTGTCGCGGTCGCCGTCGGAGACGGGAAAGCGCGAGTGCGGGCTCTTGGCGATGATCTCCTGGATGGCGGCGAAATCGTCGTTCAGGTCGATCTCGTCGACCTCCGTGCGCGGCGTCATGACCGCGCCCACCGGACGGTCGCCGAGCCGCATCACGCCGGCGATCATCTCCTTCTCGCCGGGCTCGAGCACGCCTGCGCTCTCGGCCTCGCTGACGAGGTGATGGATCTCGTCCTCGGAGACCTTCTCCTCGGACTTGCCGCCGCGGCCGAGCAAAGTGAGGATCAGCTTGCCGGAGAGGTCGAGCAGGAAGACCAGCGGCAGCGAGACCTTCGCGAGAATGTGCATCGCCGGCGCGACCCTCACCGCAATGCTCTCGGGGTCGCGCAGCGCCACCTGCTTCGGCACCAGCTCGCCGACGATCAGGGTGGCGTAGGTGATCAGCGTGACGACGAGGCCGACGCCCACGATGTCGGCAACGCCGGGGGACAGGCCGAGCTCGAGCAGCCATTGCGTCAGCCGCTGTCCGAGCGTCGCGCCCGAGAACGCGCCGGAGAGCACCCCGACCAGTGTGATGCCGATCTGCACCGTCGAGAGGAACTTGCCGGGATCGGCCGCCAGGGTCAGCGCCCGCTCGGCGCCGCGCACGCCCTTGGCCGCGAGCAGCGACAGCCGGGCCGGACGAGACGAGACCACGGCCAGCTCGGACATGGACAGGAGGCCGTTGATGACGATCAGGACGACGACGATGACGAGTTCGACGGAGAGCATCGGGTTTCCGAGGTAAGGGAGTGTGGCCGGATTAGCGGCACACGCCTTGATATAGGTATTCGGCGAGGAAATGCCGTCAATTTTGCCGCATCCGAACGCCCCAGGGAACCCGCGCGCGACAATGGTCCCGGAGATCCGCGACCACCTGACACTCCGCGGAACTACGGAGCGATGCTTAACGGCCCCTTAGTGGCCCGCCGCTAGGTTTTCGAGATTGCAGAAATGTATTCGGGGGACCCAAAGATGCGGATCGGGAAGCTTTTCGCGCTGTCGATGCTGACGGTGACGGTTTTTGCGGTCATCCTCGGCGCCGAGGTGCTGATACCCCAGACGCGCATCTTCACGAACCGCTCCGACGCCATCAAGACGGTCGATGCCTTTGGTGCGATGCTGACGGTCAGCCAGCATGTCGCCGGACTTCGTGCGCCCTACATCTCGCCGATCTTCCAGGAAGGCGTTGCGACGCAGGCGCAGAGCGAAGCGGCCGGGAAGGCTGCGAAAGCGGCCGATGCCGGATTCGAGGCCGCAAGGCGCGCCGTCCTGGTGCTCGATGACAGCGCAGCGATGATCGAAACCCTGGATCGCACCGCCCGACGGCTGAAGGATATCTATACTGCGGCAGACCGCGCGATGAGCGTTCCCCTGGCGGCACGCGACAGTGCCGTGGTCAAGGGCTTCCTGCCCGCCGTTGCCGAAGTCATCAGCAACATCGAGCCCATCATGAACCGGCTCGAAGGGCAGGTCGTCAATGCCGATTCCTCGCTCGCGGCGCTCTTGAGCCTGGCGCGGACCGCACAGGATCTGCGTGTCTCGGCCGGCAGCCGCGCCGCCACACTGTCGCCGGCGCTGTCCGCGCGTCGCCCGCTCGTAGCGGCCGAATTCTCGCTGATGGACCGCATGCAGGGGCGTGTCGAAGCCGACCGCGAGCGCATCGAAGCCGGCATGCAGCAGCTCGGCAATCCGCCCCGCATCGCCTCCGCACTGAAGGCTGCGACGGAATCCTATTTTGGCAAAGCAGCTCCGATCGTGGACAAGGAGATGCCCGCGGCAAGAGGCGACGGCAAGTATGGCACCAACGCCGAGGAGCTGGCGAACGTCATCGTCCCCGCCATCCAGATGTTCTACGGCGTGCGCGACGCCGCGCTGGCCGAAGCGGCCGAGCGTGCCATTGCTGCGCGCAACGGCGCCCTGGCGATGCTGGCGTTGGCCGGCGTTGCCGTGCTTGCCCTGCTCGGAACCCTCGGTGGCGTGACCATGATGCTGCGCAGCCGCGTGGTGACGCCGCTCGGCCGGATCGCGGACGTGATCGGAACGCTCGCCGCTGGACAGCACGACGTCGAGATTCCCGCGACGGGCCGCAATGACGAGATCGGCCAGGTGGCGGGCTCGCTGCAGCACTTCAAGAATTCCTTGCTCGCCAAGAAGCAAGCCGACGAGGCGGCCGCGGTCGAGGCCGAGGCGAAGCTGCGGCGCAGCCAGCGCATGGACCAGATCGCGCGCGAATTCGAAGCCATGATCGGTGACGTCATCAACACGGTGTCGTCGGCCTCGTCCGAGCTGGAAGTGTCCGCGGGCACGTTGACCAGCACGGCCGATCAATCGGAGAAGGTCACCGCAACCGTCGCGGCCGCCTCCGAACAGGCTTCCACCAACGTGCAGACCGTGGCCGCGGCGGCCGAGGAGATGGCCTCCTCGGTCGACGAGATCAGCCGCCAGGTGCAGGACTCCGCGCGGATCGCCGGTGAGGCGGTGCAGCAGGCCGGGCGGACCAACGACCATGTCGGCGAACTCGCCAGGGCCGCGGGGCGGATCGGCGACGTCGTCGAGCTCATCAGCCAGATCGCGGGCCAGACCAATCTTCTCGCCCTCAACGCCACCATCGAGGCGGCGCGCGCCGGCGAGGCCGGGCGCGGCTTCGCGGTCGTCGCCTCCGAGGTCAAGGCGCTCGCCGAGCAGACCGCCAAGGCCACCGGCGAGATCAGCCAGCAGATCTCGGGAATTCAGGCCGCGACGGACGAATCCGTCGGCGCCATCAAGGCGATCGGCGACACCATCACCCGCATGTCGGAGATCGCGTCCGCGATCGCCTCGGCGGTCGAGGAGCAGGGCGCGGCCACGCGGGAGATTTCCCGCAACGTGCAGCAGGCCGCGCGCGGCACCCAGCAGGTCTCCGCCAGCATCGTCGACGTCCAGCGCGGCGCCAGCCAGACCGGCTCGGCGTCCGCCAACGTGCTCAATTCCGCGAGATCGCTGTCCGGCGAGAGCACGCGCCTCAAGATCGAGGTCGGAAAATTCCTGGACGCCATCCGCGCGGCGTAGAGCTCGAGCGTCTCTCTCCGCTCAGAGAGACAATCACATTTGAAAAGCGACGTGCCCGCGGCCCATCCTTCGAGACGCGCGCAAATGCGCGCTCCTCAGGATGAGGACGGAGTGTGCGGCTGCAGCTTCAACGGGCGCTGACGCTGCTGAGCCTGATCCTGAGGAGCCCGCGCAAGCGGGCGTCTCGAAGGACGAGGCGCGCGCCCGGACGGCGCCGTCAGTCGTCGCTCAGAACTCGCCGTGCAGCCGTCCTGAGAACACCGACACCGGGCCGCGGTCGGCATTGTAGGCGGGGTTGACGATGAGCTGGTAGTCGGCCGTGAAGGTCAGCGCCTTGTTCAGCGCGTAGGCGTAGTAGGTCTCCAGCACGCGTTCCCTGCGGTAGTTGAGCCGGCCATCGCCAATCAAGGGGCCGAGGCCGCCGGCGGCGATGAAGTCGCGATGGTCCTGCGACAGCGCGTTGACGGCGCCCGCAAGTGCGACGACGTCGTCGGGCCGGCCCCATCTCGTTCCTTTCACCGAGACGCCGCCGGACAGGCTGCGGTCGATGTCCGTGAAGGCCATGATCTCGTTGCGGCCGTCGTTCCAGCTCCAGCGGCCGAACACGCCGAAATCGTCGGTGATCGCCTGCTCGACGTTGAAGGCGTAGCCATATTTGATACGGCCGCGACGGGTCTGGGTGATGTCGACGCCGAATGCCGGATTGTCCAGCGTCTCGCGATAGCTGCCGGAGAACGCGCTGTTGACGAAGCCGAGCGTGCGCAGCTTGCCGGGCATGCCGAATAGTGAATAGCGCGTCTCGAGCTCCATGACATATTCGCCGCGGCGGCCGACATTCATGTCGAAATTGTTCGAATTGGAAACAGCGCCCACCAGGAAGTAGCCGGCGCGCAGCGCCCACTGCTTCTGATTCAATTCCGCGGTGGCGCCATAGCCCAGGCCGAGCTTGTCGGCGGCATAGTCGAAGGCGCCCGACGCCCAGATCGACCAGTTCATGAAGTCCTTGCGCGGATCATGCGCGTAGGAATTGCCGTCGAATACGTCGACCACGGAGAATTTGCCGACCTGCAGGGTCAGGCGTGAGACGTCGACCTTGCTCGCGAGTTGAAACTGACCGCTGGCAAGCTCCTCCTGCTCGCCGCCGAAGCCGAAGGTGTGGCGCACGAACAGCCGCGAGGCGTTGAAATGCGGATAGGGGAAGCCCGACTTCTGCGCTTCGCCATTGGTGAAGCCCGCGGCGCCCGTCGTGTTGTTGAAACCGAAGCCCTGGAGTAGCTCGGGATTGAAATAGACCTCGCCGCCGTCCCACAGCCGCGCATTCAGATAGAGCGAGTTGCTCCAGGTCTGCTGGAAATCCGGGGACGGCAGCAGGCTGTTGGGCCCGGTATAGGGCGCGCGGAACGCCGGGTAGCCCTGCCCCAGCGCGGTCGACTGGCCGTGGATCTCCCAGCGGTTCGACTCTGTGTCGGTGACGTCCGACTTCGGATTGTAGGTCGGCACGCCCGGCCAGTCGATCTTGCGATTGAGACCGATCCGCAGGCTGTGAAAATCCATCGACGAGGCATATTGCGCGCCGGAGGGGAAGGTGACGTTGGCGTTGTCGAACTTGCTGTAGAGATATTCGAGCCGCGCGGTCCAATGCGGGGCGAAGGCATATTCGGCGCCGCCGCCCGCGGTCCAACCGAGCCGTGTGTGCAGCACCTTCTCTTCGACGCCGCCGTTCGGCGTCGAGAGAAAGCGCTCGCCGGTGAAGGCTGCGCCGCCGGTGGCGTAAAACAGCCAATTGCCGCTGGTGTAGCCGAGCCGCGCGCGCAGGCTAGCGACATAGTCCCAGCGTTCCTCCGCGAACGACAGCGCGGTCCCCGTCGACGACACCACGTGGTTGGAGGGCAGATAGTTCGGAAAGGAAATGTCGCCTTCGACGCCGAGCAGCAGGCCCGAATTGAGGCGCCAATTGTAGCCGGCCTGCACGCCGCCGGTCGCGCCGGTGAAGACGTTGTTGTCGGTTGCGAACAAGGGATCGGTCAGCGTCGCCGATGAGGTGCCGCGGGTGACGCCGACATGCGCGCCGATATAGAGGCCAGTCCAGTCATAGACCGCTTTCAGCGCCGGCGCCTTCAGCGGCAGATCGGCGGCACGGCTGGCGGCGGGAACGGCCAGCACGCCCGAGGCGATTGCCGCAGCTGTCCGCAAGTACCTGAAGCGATAGCCCCTCAACGTCACAACGCCGCCCCCAACACACGAATGGTCCCCATTCGCCGCAGCCGACATCCCTGCCGATTCGCGACGATCCTGTCATCAGGTCCTTGGCTTGTTCACGCGATCTGTCGAGATGATCTCGGTTCGGCGCGATTTCTTCCAAGGTTCCAGATCTTGGCACGAACATTATTGCGATTAATTCGCAATAGCAACTGGCGTGGATTGTCACATGGAGTGTTTCGCATCGCTGTGTGACGGGACGGCAACAAATTCGAGGGGGCCGAAAAGAAGACCCCGCCCGGGGGGGACAGCCGGGCGGGGTCGGGGGCACGACACGGGGTGGATGAGGCGCCCGTGTCGGACGCAGGATCCACGAGAGATCGGCCTCAGGTACTCAAATCAGTAGCAGGTACGAACGCGGCCGACGTACTGGCCGAAGGCGTTGTACTGGGCGACCCAGCCGCAGCGGTGATAGCCGTAGTAATAGGGGTCGTTGCTGGCGGCGATCGCAGAGCCGACGACGGCGGCAGTGGCGATGCCGGCACCGACACCCCAGACCCAACCGGGCTGCTTGGCTTCGGCCGAGGAGGTGGTGGACACGATGCTGCCGGTGACGGCGAGGGCAGCGAGGGCGACGGCGGCAATCTTGGTCTTGATCGACATGTGAAACTCCATCCGGGTTGAGGCGGTCCGTTGTGG
Source organism: Bradyrhizobium sp. T-12 (assembly GCF_058314695.1). NCBI lineage: Bacteria > Pseudomonadati > Pseudomonadota > Alphaproteobacteria > Hyphomicrobiales > Nitrobacteraceae > Bradyrhizobium > Bradyrhizobium sp. T-12. The sequence goes on from NZ_CM177756.1 coordinate 756,878, forward strand.
CCCGCGTGCCCAGTTTGACGGAGGCTCCACGCGTCCGGTTCGAATGCGGCAAAGCCGCTGCCGGACCTGTGAACTTTCTCGAATGATTCCAGCAGGATATGGGCTAGCCCAGAGGCCCCTTGGCGAGCCTGTTCACGTCGAAGTTATCGACCTCTTCAAGCAATTCGCAAAAGGCCCTCGCGCCCTGGTCGAGCAGCCGCTCGCCTTTCGCAGGCTCAGCCAATGTCGCGTTGCCGACTGCGCCGCTGGCGTTGAGATCCTGCGCCTGCCAGGCAAAGGGCGCGGGCCGCTGCGTCGACAGCCAGCGATATTGCTTCGCCATCGCGACACTGCTCGCGGGAAAATCCGCGACCGCATCTTTCCGCACCTGATCGGGATAGCGCGCCAGCATGATCGAGGTCTCGATCGCGCCGCCGTGGATGCCGTGACGCACTTCCTCGGCCGGGAACAATTGATCCGCGCCCGACAGCCGTGACCACGATGTCGTCACCACGAACAGCTTGTGATGCGCGCGCAGGTCCTGCGCGACCAGCATCATCGCCGCGCTGTTGCCGCCATGGCTGGTGATGATGACGAGCTTCTTCACGCCGCGCCGCGCGATGTCCTCGCCGATCCCGGTCCACCGCTTCAGCGCCGCTTCGTTCGGCAGCGTCTGCGTGCCCGGATAGTCGATATGCTCGGTGGAGATCCCGATCGGTTCAACCGGCAGGAACGTCGCTGGAACGCTTCCCGGCAACAGTTCGCGCACGCGGGCCAGATAGGCGTCAGCGATTAGCACGTCTGTCGTGAGCGGCAGATGGGGGCCATGCTGTTCGGTCGCCGCCAGCGGCAGCACCGCGATCCAGCGCGCCGTCTCCGCGGCGGGCGCATCGGCCCAGCGGATTGCGGTCCAGTCGTGGGACGGCGTCATCAAGGTTTCTTTGCCCGAATTTGTCACGTAATTTGCGCTATCAGGGGATGCGGACCCGGCTGGTTCGCGTCCCCTGATGTCATGCGGTTCTATCGCGTTGCGTTCATATGAGCCAGATGCGATTGGGTTTTAAGCGATCGACGGAGTGCCATTATGCCCCCCATTCACATGCGGCGAACGCTCATTGCGGGCCTCTTGGCCGCTTTCGTCTGCAGCATCCCGGCGCGCGCGGAGACGCTCGACAAGGTCACCTTCGGCACCAATTGGGTCGCCGAGGCCGAGCACGGCGGCTTCTTCCAGGCGGTGGCCGACGGCACCTACAAGAAATACGGGCTCGACGTCACCATCGTCCCCGGCGGCCCCAACGAGAACAACCGGATGCTGCTGATCGCCGGCAAGATCGATTTCTTCATGGCCGCGAACACGCTGATGTCGTTCGACGCGGTCGCCAACAACGTTCCCGTCGTGACCATCGCCGCGATCTTCCAGAAGGATCCGCAGGTGATGCTGACGCAGCCGGATGCCAAGGTTGCGAAGCTCGAGGACCTCAAGCCGCTGACGCTGTTCGTCTCCAAGGAGGGCATGGGCAGCTATTTCCAGTGGCTGAAGTCCGAATACGGCTTCAGCGAGAAGAACGTCCGCCCCTATAATTTCAATCCGCAGCCCTTCATCGCCAATCCCAAGAGCGCCATGCAGGGCTATGTCACCTCCGAGCCGTTCGCGGTGGAAAAGGCGGCGGGCTTCAAGCCCAACGTGCTGCTGCTGGCCGACTATGGCTTCAACACCTATTCGACCCTGATCGAGACGCGCCGCGACATCGTCGAGAAGAAGCCCGATCTCGTCCAGCGCTTCGTCGATGCCTCCATGGTCGGCTGGTACAACTACATCTATCGCGACAATTCCGCCGGCAACGCCATGATCAAGAAGCTCAATCCGGAGATGACCGACGATCTGCTGGCCTATTCCGTCGCCAAGATGAAGGAGCACGGCATCGTCGATTCCGGCGACAGCTTGAAGAACGGCATCGGTGCGATGAGCGACGAGCGCTACTCCTCCTTCTTCAACAAGATGGTCAAGGCCGGCGTCGTGAAGGCGGATCTCGACTTCCGCAAGTCCTACACGCTGCGCTTCGTCAACAAGGGCGTCGGCGTCGAGCTGCGTCCGAACAAGCCGTAGCGCAAGGTCGATGTCTGCAGTCAAGACCTCGTCCGCCGTCGAGACCGGCCTGTCGCATCTCGCCGTCAGCCTGCGCGGCGTGACGAAGACCTATGACAACGGCATCACGGCGCTCGGCCCGTTCGACCTCACGGTCCGCAAGGGCGAGTTCATCTCGCTGCTGGGCCCGTCCGGTTGCGGCAAGTCGACGGTGCTGCGGCTGATCGCGGAGCTCAGCGCGCCGTCCTCCGGGATCGTGCGGGTGGCGCGCCACGAGGGCGAGGCGCAGCCGGGGCACGGCATCGGCTTCGTGTTTCAGGAGCCGACCCTGATGCCCTGGGCCAGCGTGCGCGAGAACGTGCGGCTGCCGCTGAGGCTTGGCGGTGTGCCGAAGTCCGAGGGACGCGCGCGTGCGGACGCTGCGCTGGCCAGCGTCGGGCTCGCCGATTTCGCAGATAGCTTTCCGCGCGAGCTCTCCGGCGGCATGAAGATGCGGGTGTCGCTGGCGCGCGCGCTCGTCACCGATCCCGACATCCTGCTGATGGACGAGCCGTTCGCCGCGCTCGACGAGATCACGCGCTTCCGCCTCAACAACGACCTGCTCGCGCTGTGGCGAGCCCTCGGCAAGACCGTCATCTTCGTCACCCATTCGGTGTTCGAATCCGTCTACCTGTCGCAGCGCGTGGTGGTGATGACGGCACGGCCGGGCCGCATCCAGGCCGACATCCGCATCGAGACGGTCGAGCCGCGGGGCGAAGAGTTTCGCACGTCGACCGCTTACGGCGACTACTGCCGCAAGGTCTCGGGCGCGCTGGCGCCGTCCTATTCGGGGCAGTCGCTGCTATGAGCGCGCAAGCCCCCGTCACCGCGCAGCCGCAAGGCGCGCTGCGCCTGATGCTTCCCGTCATCGTGTTCGCCGCCGGTCTCATCGCCTGGGAACTGGTGGTCCGCCTCAAGGAGATCCCGCCCTACGTGCTGCCGGCGCCCTCGATCATCGTCCTGACACTGTTCAAGGACTGGGCCGTGCTGTCGCAATCGCTCGTCACCACGCTCCTGACCACACTCGAAGGTTTTATCGCGGCCAGCATCGGCGGCATCGCGCTGGCGCTGTTGTTCAACCAGTCGAAATGGGTGGAATATTCTCTCTTTCCCTACGCGATCGTCCTTCAGGTCACCCCGGTGATCGCAATTGCGCCGCTCCTGCTGATCTATTTGGAACAGCAGACCGCGGTCGTGGTCTGTGCCTTCATCGTCGCCTTTTTCCCGGTGCTGTCCAACACCACGCTCGGGCTCAATTCGGTCGATCGCAACCTCACCGGCCTGTTCCAGCTCTATGGCGCATCAAAGCCCCAGACCCTGCGGTTTCTCAAGCTGCCCGCCGCACTGCCCTACATTCTCGGCGGCCTGCGCATCGCCGGCGGCCTGTCGCTGATCGGCGCGGTCGTGGCCGAGATCGCTGCGGGAACGGCGGGCGCCGGCTCCGGGCTCGCCTACAGGATCGCGGAATCAGGCTATCGATTGAACATACCCCGCATGTTCGCAGCGCTGCTTTTGTTGTCGCTCGCCGGGATTGTCATCTATGGGGTGCTGGCGCTAGTTTCGCACCTCGTTTTACGGCGCTGGCACGAGAGCGCGCTTGGAAAGGAAAACTGATGGCTGCCGGTTCGATTTCGTCCGAGAAGATCGACCTTCTGATCTATGGGCCGGTGCGGCCGATCCTCGAGAACGGGTTTTCCGATCATTTCGTCGTGCACAAGGCCGAGACGCGCGGCGACCTCGAGCGGCTGACGCCGGCGATCCGCGAGAAGATTCGCGGCGTCGCGGTGACCTATCACACGGTGCGCGCCGACAAGGACTCGCTGTCGCAGCTGCCCAAGATCGAGATGGTGGCGAGTTTCGGCGTCGGCTACGACCATATCGACGCCAAATATGCCGCCGAGCACAACATCATCGTCACCAACACGCCCGACGTGCTGACCGAGGAGGTCGCCGACGTCGCGATGGGCCTTCTGATCTCCACGCTGCGCGAGTTCATCAAGGCCGACCGCTATGTGCGCTCCGGGCTCTGGCAGACCCAGAACTATCCGCTCAGCGTCGGCTCGCTGCGCGACCGCAAGGTCGGCATCGTCGGCATGGGCCGGATCGGCCAGGCCATCGCGCGCCGGCTCGATGCCTCGCTGGTGCCCGTGGTCTATCACTCGCGCAATCCGTCCAAGGACGTCTCCTACAAGCACTATCCTGACCTGATCGAGATGGCGAAGGCGGTGGACACGCTGATGGTGATCGTGCCCGGCGGTGCCTCGACCAACAAGATGATCAATGCCGAGGTCTTCAAGGCCCTCGGCCCGCGCGGCGTGTTGATCAACGTGGCGCGTGGCTCGGTGGTCGACGAGCCGGCTTTGGTGCAGGCGCTGAAATCCGGCACGATCCTCGCCGCCGGCCTCGACGTGTTCGCGGCCGAGCCGACGGTGCCGGACGAGCTCAAGACCATGCAGAACGTCGTGCTGCTGCCGCATATCGGCTCGGCCTCGGTGGTGACGCGCAACGCGATGGACCAGCTCGTGGTCGACAACCTCAAATCGTGGTTCTCAGGCAAGGCGCCGTTGACGCCGGTTGCCGAAACGCCGTTCAGGGGGCGCTGATGAGAAGCCTTCAGGTCGTTGCATTCGCGATCGCGGCCTCGCTGGCCGCGATCGGCGCTGCGCATGCGCAGGATGCAACGAGCCTGAAGAAGTCGATGCCTGGCCAGTGGGAGCTCTCGACCACCGAGCGCAGCAAGACCTGCGTCGTCACGATGAAGGCCGACGCCGCGGGCCAGGCCTTCAAGCTGGAGCTGGAGCCGGCCTGCAAGACGGCGCTGCCCTTCACCAAGGATATCGTCGCCTGGAGCGTCAGGGGCCTCGATATCGTTCGTCTGCAGGACGCGACCGGTGAAGCCGTGATCGACTTCACCGAGGTCGAGGCCGGCATCTTCGAAGGCCTGCGCCAGGGTGAGGGCGTCTACATCCTGCAGGATCTCGCCGCCGCCCGCTCGATGGCGAAGTCGATGGACCAGATGATCGGCGATTGGTCGATGGTGCGCGGCAACGGCCAGCCGGTGTGTGCGCTGACGCTGACCAACACCGAGGCGAGCCCCGACAATTTCCAGGTCTTCCTCAAGCCGAAATGCGACGCGACCATCGCGCAGTTCAACCCGACGCAATGGCGGCTCGAACGCGGCCAGATCGTCCTGATGTCGAAATCGGGCGCGGCCTGGCAGTTCGAGGCCGACGACAACGCGCAGTGGCGGCGCGTCCCCGACACTGCCGATCCCCTGATCATGCTGCGTCAATAGGCATCCCCGCCGTCACCGCGGCCGAACGGCGACGCTCCCAGGCGGAACCCGCCGACAGGGCATTCCGTTGACGGATGAGGTGATTCTGGAGGTCCGGCATGGCCAAGCGCATCCTCGCAATCGGCATCGAGCCCGGCAATGCCGATTACAGCGCGTTCCCGCAGCTCACGCCCGAACATGTCCGCAGCTACATCGAGGCCCAGCTGCTGCGTCTGCGCGGCCTCGGCTTCGAGGTCACGAGCTGCCTGATCGATCTCGATGCGACGGCCGAGGCCGCCGTCACCGCGGCCTTCCGCGACGAGCACTTCGACTGCATCGTGATCGGCGCCGGCCTGCGCGAGCCGAGGGAGCGCCTGCTGCTGTTCGAGAAGGTGCTCAACCTCGTCCACCGCCTCGCGCCGGATGCCGCGATCTGCTTCAACACCACGCCCGCCGACACCGCCGAAGCGGTGCAGCGCTGGGTGGAGCCGTGACGGCCGGCTGACCCGGATAGCGAGTCAGCCCGTGGTCTGAAAGGCTTGAACCAACGCTTTGCGATACATCGCATCCTTTTCCCGCAATGAGCCGCTGCGCGCCGCAAGCATGGTCGTGGGTATCAGCGGCGTGGCCTAAATCAACCGCATCCCGCGCAGGCTCGCATGTCCGCCTTTGCCCACGATAATGTGGTCGTGCACCGCAATCCCGAGCGGTTTTGCGATGTCGATGATGGCCTTCGTCATCTGGATGTCGGCCTGCGAGGGCGAGGGATCGCCGGAGGGGTGGTTGTGCACCAGGATCAACGCGGTCGCCGATAATTCCAGCGCGCGCTTGATCACCTCGCGCGGATAGACCGGAGTGTGGTCGACCGTGCCGGTCTGCTGCACCTCGTCGGCGATGAGCTGGTTGCGCTTGTCGAGAAAGAGCAGGCGAAATTGCTCCTTGTCGGCGAACGCCATGCTGGAGCGGCAATAGTCGATCACCTCGTTCCAGGACGACAGCGCGTTGCGGCTGTTGACCTCGCCCCTGGTCACGCGGCTCGCGGCGGCCGCGATCAGCTTAAGCTGGTTGATCGCGGCTTCGCCGATGCCGTCGACCTCGCGCAGCCGCGCCACCGGCGCATGCACGACCTCGGCGAACGAGCCGAAAATCTTGATCAGCGTCTTTGCGAGAGGTTTCGTGTCCCGTCGCGGCAGCGCCGGAAACAGCGCCATCTCCAAGAGTTCGTAGTCGCTGAGCGCATCGGCGCCGGCATTGTAGAAGCGCTCGCGCAGCCGTTCGCGATGGCCGTGATAGTGCGGCACCTCGTCAGGCTTGCTCTTGTCGTGGTCCGGCTTGGCGGGCATCGGCCACCAGCATCGCCGGGGCCTAGCGCTTTTGCAACCGTCAATTGCGGGGCGCGCCGGCCGGCGTCCCGGCGGTCGGTGCGAGCGCGGGCACCGTGACCGCCACTACCCCGGCGAGAATGAGCGCCATTCCGGCAAGACTGGCCCAGGTCAAGTGCTCGCCGAGAATGGCGGTACCTAACGCTACGGCGAATCCAGCGCGCAGATAGCTCCCGCTGGTCGTGGCGAGCGTGCCGAGCGTATGTATCAGGCGGAAATAGATCACCATCGCCAGGGCCGTGCAGACCACCCCGAGCGCGATCACCGCCGCAATCGCCTGCGCGGGTGGCTGTTCCAGCCTCCAGGGCTGTTCGAGAGCCGCGGCGGTCGGGAGCATCAGCACCGCAGCGCAGCTCATCGCCCCTGCCGCGGTGACGACCGTGGGCAGACCCGAAAACCGCTGCCCCCAGATCGGTGCGAGCGCGTAACTGAAGCTCGCGCCGAGCACCGCCGTCTGGGCCAATGGCGACGCCGTGCCGATCCCAGACAGCGCATCGATCCCCATGGTCAGGGCGACGCCCGCAAGGCCGAGAACGACGCCGGCGATCTTGCGCCCGCAGATCGCCTGCCGTCCGCGCCCGGTCATGACAGCGATCGCCAGCACAAACATCGGCGGCGTTGCATTGAGCACGCCGGCGAGCCCGCTCGTGATATGCGTCTCACCCCAACTGATCAGGGTGAACGGCAGCGCGCTCTGCAGCAGCCCCTGCACGACGAAGGCGGCCCAAACTGATGTCTGGCGAGGAAGGGAGTGCCCCTGCGCGGTCGCAATCAGGATCAGGAGAATCGCTGCGATGGTCACGCGAGCGGCGACCATCGTGAACGGCGGGATCGTGGCAACAGCGAGCTTGATAAGCGTGAATGAGGAGCCCCAGATCAGCGAGAGCAGCAGCAGCAGCCCGGCCTCGATTGGGAGACTGATCTGTCCCGACGTCGTGTGTCGTTCCTGTGTGCTCATGCGATCTGCTCCTGGGATCGGCACCATGATCCAGGGCTGCGGCGCGGGCTGGCTGAATTCGGACCTCATCGCCCGATGGTGTCCGATTTCGGCTACTCGGTGCGCTGCGTCGAAACTATGATTTGGTAATGGTGAAGACTTCAGCCGAGCGGCAAACGTTGCCACCGCATCTCGACCGGGAGACCTGCGATCGGGCACGCCTTTCGCGCGCCCGCGGGTTCGACGGCCTGTTCTTTTCCGGGGTGCGCTCGACGCGCATTTATTGCCGGCCGGTCTGCCCGGTTCGCCCGGCACGCTCGGAGAACGTCACCTTCTATGCGACCGCGGCTGCGGCCGAGCGGGCCGGCTTTCGCCCCTGCCTGCGTTGCCGCCCTGAATCGGCGCCGGGTTCGCCCGCCTGGATGGGGACGGCCACCACCGTCGCGCGCGGCATGCGCTTGATCCACGACGGCTTTCTGGACGGGGCATCGATGACCGAGCTTGCGGAAGCGCTTGGCGTCGGGCCGCGTCATCTGCTGCGCCTGTTCATGCGCCATGCCGGCGCGAGCCCGAGCGAGATCGCGGCAACCCGGCGCGTGCAGGAAGCCAAGCGTCTGATCGATCAGACCGACATGAATTTGGCGGAGATTGCGTTTGCGGCGGGCTTCGGCAGCGTGCGCAGATTCAACGACGCGTTTGCCGCTACCTACAAGAGGGCGCCGTCGTCATTCCGCCGCCGTCGATAGAGGACGCGACCGGCTCACCCGATCTGCTTCTCGCCGTGCCGTTCCGACAGCGTGAAAATCTCGACACCCGTGGCGGTGACGCCGACGGAGTGCTCGAACTGTGCCGAGAGCGAGCGGTCGCGGGTGACGGCGGTCCAGCCGTCGGAGAGGATCTTCACATGCGGCTTGCCGAGATTGATCATCGGCTCGATGGTGAAGAACATGCCGGGCTTGAGCTGCACGCCTTCGCCGGGGCGGCCAATATGGATGATGTTCGGCTCGTCGTGGAACATGCGGCCCAACCCATGGCCGCAGAAATCGCGCACCACGCTCATGCCCTGCGGCTCGACGAAGCTCTGGATGGCGTGACCGATGTCGCCGGTGGTGGCGCCGGGCTTCACTGCGGCGATGCCGCGCATCATCGCTTCATACGTCACCTCGATCAGCCGCTCCGCCTTGCGGGCGATCGGGCCGATCGCATACATGCGGCTGGAATCGCCGTACCAGCCGTCGACGATGAAGGTGACGTCGATATTGACGATGTCGCCTTCCTTCAGCGGACGGTCGCCGGGCATGCCGTGGCAGACCACGTGGTTGAGCGAGGTGCAGGTCGAATAGCGATAGCCGCGATACATCAGCGTCGCCGGATAGGCGCCATGGCTGAAGGCGAAGTCGCGGACGAACTGGTCGATGCGCTCGGTCGGCACGCCCGGTCCGACGATGTCGGTGAGCTCGTCCAGGCACTTCGCCACCAGCGCGCCCGCCTTGCGCATGCCGGCGAAGGCGGCCGGCCCATGCAGCTTGATCTGTCCGGTCTTGCGCAGCGAGGTATCGGTGGCTTCGACGTAGCTCATGCTTGTGCGGTCTTTTCGGGCTGATCGCGATTGTCGGCGGAAAGGCTTGATTTCAGGCCCTAATTTAATGATTGCCGGCATTCATGCAAGCCGAGCCTTCCGCCCTCGTGTCCGAAAGCGGCCTAATTCGGGACTTCTACGGTGGTTTCCACCGGCAGCGCGCCGCCGCGGATGCGGATTTCGCGGACGGGGTAGGGAACCCGGATGCCCTCCCGCTTGAAGGCGTCCCACAGCGCCAGCATCACGTCGCTCTTGACCTTGTCCATGCCGTCAGGATCGGCGATCCAGAAGGTCAGCGAGAACTTCATCCCGGCTTCGGCGAACTCGGTCAGGATGCAGGTCGGCGGCTTGCCCTTCTGCGCGCGCGGATGGGCTTCCGCGGTCTCCGCCGCGAGCTTGCAGACCAGTTTCGGGTCGGCGTCGTAATTGGTGCCGAAGGCGATCTTCACCAGCGTGTTCTTGTCGGTATAGGTCCAGTTGACGACCTTCTGCGTCACCAGATCCTCGTTCGGCACCAGGAACTCGCGGCCGTCGCCGGCGGCGACGGAAATATAGCGCGTCTTCATCGCGCTGATGCGGCCGGTATTGTCGCCGATGGTGACGAGGTCGCCGGGCTTCACCGACTTGTCGGCGAGCAGGATGATGCCCGAGATGAAATTGGCGACGATCTTCTGCAGGCCGATACCGATGCCGACGCCGACCGCGCCGGAGAACACCGCGAGCGCCGACAGGTCGATGCCGACCGCGCCGAGCGCGATCACGATGGCGACGGCGAGAAGCCCGATGCGGATGATCTTGACCAGCAGCACCTGCACCGACGGCGTCAGGTCGCTGGTCGCGTTGATCCGGCTCTCGGCGAAATTGCTGGCGATGTTGGTCGCCCAGAGCGCGATGAGGAGGAGCGCACCGGCCTTGAGCGCCAGCAGCGGGGTCAGGCGGAGGCCGCCGAGCACGATCGCGTAGGCATCGAGCAGGTCGACGGTCGCATCGAGCTGGCCGAGGATGGACAGCGCGGCGACGAACCACGCCGTGATCGACACCAGCTTGACGATGAAGGCATTACGCAGCACCGAGGTCACGAGCCGGATCGCGAGCCAGGCCAGCCCGAGCTTGGCGGCGACCATCAGCAGGTAGGAGCGGCTCGGCCAGGTCGCATGGTACATCACCACGCGCGAGACGATCACCGACAGCGTGAACACCGCCGTCGAGGCGCTGGAGACCATCACCCGGGCGAAGTGCCGGAGCGGCAGCGGCCAACGCATCGCCAGCGAGGTCATGTCGACCCGGTTGCGGACGGCGGCCTCCGCCGCATAGGCGATGCCGGCCGCGGCCAGAATGAGGCCGAATTGCAGGTAGAACCAGGGCGAGGAGATTTCCGCCCCGACGCTGCGCGCGGTGGTCTGCACGAACTCCATGAAGTCCTTGAGGTCCATGTCCATCGGTCTCGTCGGCAAGCGGGGAGGAATTGATTCGAGGGAGCCGCAGAATCCCACAAGGGACGCGGCCGGGTCATCGATACACCGCTAAGTGATGGAGGTTAAGGCCGTATAATACGGGCAGATTGCCGCGAGAGGCGAAAATGGGTTGGCGCGCGAGTCTGCCGACGATAAGGATGCCTTTCCCGCTGCTTTGACCCGGAAGGTGGATGGCCTCTCTCGACTCCGTCAGCCTCGCCATATTGCTCGGCGCCGTCCTCGTCATGGCCGGCATCCTGTCGAGCCTGCTTGCGCTCCGCTTCGGTGCGCCCCTGCTGCTCGTCTTCCTTGCGGTCGGCATGCTCGCCGGCGATTCCGGTCCCGGCCAGCTCCAGTTCGACGACGTCCGCACCACCTATCTGGTCGGCTCGGTGGCGCTGGCCCTGATCCTGTTCGATGGCGGCCTCAGGACACGCTTTGCCAGCATCCGCACCGTGCTTGCGCCGTCCGTGGTGCTCGCGACCGCCGGCGTGCTCCTGACCGCGCTGATCACGGCGCCGTTCGCCAAATATGCGCTCGACCTCAATTGGACGGAATCGCTGCTGGTCGGCGCCGTGGTGGCCTCGACCGATGCGGCCGCCGTGTTCCTCTTGGTGCACACCCAGGGCCTGCGCCTGCGCCCGCGCGTCGGCGCGACGCTGGAGGCGGAATCCGGCACCAACGACCCCTTCGCGATCTTCCTCACCTTGATGCTGGTCGAGTACATCTCGATCGGCTCGAGCTCGCCCGGCCACGTGCTGATGGAGTTCGTGCAGGAATCGGTGCTGGGCGCCATCGTCGGCGTTATCGGCGGGCGCCTCGTCGTCATGGCGCTCAACAAGGTGGCGCTGCCGCAGGGCCTGCACGCGCCGTTCGTGACCACGGCCGCGCTGGTGATCTTCGGCGGCTCGCAGATGATGCACGCCTCCGGCTTCCTCGCGGTCTATCTCGCCGGCATCATCATCGGCAACCGGCCGACGCGCGCGCATAACCAGGTGGTGGCCTTCCTCGATGCCGCGACCTGGCTGGCGCAGATCGTGATGTTCGTGCTGCTCGGCCTCCTGGTCTCGCCGAGCCGGCTCGGCACCAGCGTGCTGCCGGCGGTCGGCGTTGCCTTCGTGCTGATGCTGGTGGCACGGCCGATCGCCGTCTTCGTGTGCCTGGCGCCGTTCCGCTTCAACTGGCGTGAGAAGATCTTCATCGCCTGGACCGGCCTGCGCGGCGCGGTCGCGATCTTCCTGGCGTCGATCCCGATGCTGGTCGGCCTGTCCAAGGCCTATCTCTATTTCGATGTCGCCTTCGTCGTCGTCATCATCTCGCTGCTGCTGCAGGGCTGGACCCTGGCACCGGCCGCGCGAAAACTGCATGTGGCGCTGCCGCGCGCCGAGCGCGGCCCGCGCCGTGTCGAGCTGGATCTGCCCGGCCAGCTCGAGCAGCAGCTGGTCGGTTATCCGGTGCGGCCCAAGAGCCTTTATTTTCGCCGCGGCCTGATCCCGTCCTGGTCCAAGCCGACGCTGGTGATCCGCAACGAGAACATCCTGACGCCGCTGGAGGCCGATCCGATCGCGCCCGGCGACTACATCTATCTGCTGGCGCCGCCGGAAAAGGCCGAATCGCTCGACCGCTTCTTCGTCGACATGCAGCCGAGCTCGGCGCCGGATCCGCATCTGCTCGGCGATTTCATGGTCTCCGGCGAGCACACGCTCGCCGAGCTCGCCGAGGTCTACGGCGTCAAGGTCGGCGAGGACGAGAGCAAGCTGACGCTCGCAGATTATTTCGACGTCCATCTCGACCGCGCGCCGAAGGAGGGCGCCGAGCTTGCCCTCGACGAGATCGTGCTGGTCGCACGCAGCATCTCCGGCGGCCGCGTCAACGTCGTCGGCCTCCGCCTGCCGGAAGACGACGAGACCCCGCCGCCGCTGACCCGCGCGCAGGCGCTGCGCAAGAAGCTCGCGGATGTGTGGGGCTCGGTGGCTGGGGTTTAGCGCTCACTATCGCCCGACGATCACCGCCACAATCTCGCTGTCATCGCCCAAGCCGGCGCATGACAGCGGTGGTGGGGCGAAAGCAAGTCGCGCCCCACCTCACGCCAGCACCTTCACCCCACCAAAACTCGTCACGCGGCCCTGCTTCAGCATCACGATCTGCGTGGCGAGCTGGCGCAGCTCGGCGGCGTCGTGGCTGACATAGACCATGGGGACATTGGCTTCGTCGCGTAAGCGCACCAGATAGGGCAGGATCTCGAGCTTGCGGCCTTCGTCGAGCGCGCCGAGCGGCTCGTCGAGCAGCAACAGGCGCGGCCGTGACAGCAGCGCGCGTCCGAGCGCGACGCGCTGACGCTCGCCGCCGGATAGCTTTCCGGGGCGGCGGTCGAGCAGGGCGCCGATATCGAGCAGATCGATGACGCGCTTGTGTTGCGCCGGATCGGGCGCAAGGCTGTTCATCCGCCGTCCATAGTCCAGGTTCTGCGCGACGTTGAAATGCGGGAATAGCCGCGCGTCCTGGAACACATAGCCGATGCGGCGGCGATACGTCGGCACGTGAATGCCGGCCGCAATGTCGTCGACGGTCTCGCCGTCGATCACGATGGTGCCGCGGTCGGGCCGCAACAGGCCCGCGATCATGTTGACCAGCGACGTCTTGCCGGCGCCCGACGCGCCGAACAGGCCGATGACGCGACCCTCGCTGGCGAAGGACGCGGACAGCGAGAACTCGCCGAGCTGCTTTTCGATGTCGACCCGCAGCATGGTCAGTTCCCGTGCAGGCGCTGCGTGGCGCGGCGGACGAACCATTCGGCAGCGATCAGCGCGCCCAGCGCCAGCACGATCGAGACGATCACGAGCCGGCCGGCCGCGGCATCGCCATCCGGCGTCTGGATCAGCGAGTAGATCGCCGACGAAATCGTCTGGGTCTCGCCGGGAATGTTGGAGACGAAGGTGATGGTCGCGCCGAACTCGCCGATCGCCTTGGCAAAGCCCAGGACCATGCCGGCGAGCACGCCGGGCAGCGCCAGCGGCAGCGTCACCGTGAAGAATACTTTCCACGGTGCTGCGCCAAGCGTCTCGGCGGCCTGCTCAAGCCGGCGGTCGATCGCCTCGATCGACAGCCGCATCGGCCGCACCAAAAGCGGAAACGCCATCACCCCGCAAGCGAGCGCCGCGCCGGTCCAGCGAAACGAGAAGACGATGCCGAGATAATCGGCGAGAAATCCTCCGACGAGGCCGCGCCGGCCGAAGCTGAGGAGCAGCAGATAGCCGGTGACGACCGGCGGCAGCACCAGCGGAAGATGTACGACGGCATCTAGCACCGACTTGCCCCAGAAATCGCGCCGCGCCAGCAGCCACGCCAGCGCGATGCCGAACGGCGTCGCCACCAGCGTTGCGATGATCGCGACCCTGAGCGAAAGCAGGATCGCCGTCCATTCGGCGGGAGAGATCTCGAACATCAAGTCGTCAATATCAGATTGTCGGGCTGACCAGGAACTTGAAGCCGTATTTTTCAAAGATGGTCTTGGCGGCCGAGGAGCGCAGGAAGGCGAGATAGTCGCTGGTCCCGGCCTTGGCGGTCGTAGTCGCCGCAACCGGATAGATGATCGCCGGATGCGAGTCCGCCGGGAAAGTGCCGACGATCTTGACGGAAGGATCGACCTTGGCGTCGGTGGAATAGACGATGCCGAGCGCGGCCTCGCCGCGGGCGACCAGCGTCAGCGCGGCGCGCACGCTCTCGGCCATGGCGAATTTCGGCTCCGCTGCCTGCCAGGCCCCAAGCTTCTCCAGCGCCGCCTTGGCGTATTTGCCGACGGGGACCGACTTGACGTCACCGGTCGCGACCCTGCCGTCGCCGGCGAGCTTGGCGAGGTCAAAACCTTGCGCGATGGTGACGTTGTCGACCTTGGAATCCTTCGGCGCGATCAGCACGATGCTGTTGCTGAGCAGGTTGACCCTGGACGCATCGTAGATGGTCTTCTTGGCGATCGCATAGTCCATCCAGTCGGTGTCGGCCGAGACGAACACGTCGGCCGGCGCGCCCTGCTCGATCTGCCTCGCCAGCACGGAGCTCGCGGCATAGCTGACCGAGAACCCGATGCCGGTCTTGGCGGTGTAGGCCGCGTCGACCTCGTCGAGCGCGTTCTTCATCGAGGCGGCGGCGAACACGGTGATGGTCTTGTCCTCGGCGGCGGCCGGCGAAAGGCTTGCGCCCGCGAGGATCACGAAGGCGGCGAAAAGTCCTGAAATGCGTAACATGGGCAGCGCTCCCTGCGAATCCGCGCGCGCAGGATGCGCGCAGGACTGGCGTTGGTGGGGTCGTTAGCGACGGGTGGAAGCGCTGCTCCACGGGACCCGGCGGCGGCTTACGGCCGGCCGGGATATCGCAAGCGCGAAGATAGCAGGCTGACGCCGGAGGTCAAAGGGCGGCGTGCTGACCGAGCCTTACGGCTTCGCATCGCCCGCATGCAGCACCGCTTTACAGGCCGCCGGCATCTGCGCCAGCGTCATCGGCGGCTTTGGCTTTGGCGGCTCCGGCGGCGGCTTGGGGTGCAGCACCGCATCGGAGAACCAATAGGCGAGATCGGCGGGCTTGCAGCCTTCGTCCTCGGACTGCGACGGCTGGCCCTCGCACTCGCCGGCACCGGCCGGGCAGCGCATGCGGATGTGAAAATGGTAGTCGTGGCCCCACCAGGGGCGGATCTTCGAGAGCCAGGCGCGGTCGCCCTTGGCCTCGCGGCACAGCGCCTTCTTGATCGCGGCGTTGACGAAGATGCGCTGCACCGCCGGCTCCCGCGCCGCATCGCGCAGCACCAGCACATGGCCGGGCGTGAACACGCGGGGGTCGATGTCGAGCCGGTCCTGGCGCACCATCATCACCGCCGACATGTCCTCGCGCTCCTCGCGCGAGAGGCGGCGGTCCGGCATCGGCGTCAGCCAGATGTCGGCATCGAGACCGATCTGGTGGCTGGCATGGCCCGACAGCGCCGGGCCGCCGCGCGGCTGGGCGATGTCGCCGACCAGGATGCCCGGCCATCCCGCGTCCTTGTGCGCCTTGGCCGCGAGCCGCTTGATCAGCGCGATCATGTCGGGATGGCCATAGCTGCGGTTGCGCGACAGCCGCATCACCTGCCAATGATCGCCGTTGACCGGCATCTGATCCGCGCCGCCGATGCAGCCCTTGGTGTAGGAGCCGATGACATGCGCCGGTCCCTTCGACGGCAGCAGTTTTCGCGCGAATAGTTCCTTCGCGGCGAGGTCCGGGTCGTTCGGGTTGGCGAGCGGCGGCAGCGGCTTCGGATTCACGCTGCCCTTGTCCTGGGCCGGCGCGTCGCCGGCGGACAGGAACGTCATGACAAGCAGGAGGGGGACAATGCAGCGGCGACTCATGCAGACGTCCTTATAGCCCAATGCTGCATCAGGGTTAAGAATGAGGCCTGGGCCCGGCCACCGGCTCACCGCTGCTCGCCAAATCGTGTCTCGAACGGCGTTTCTTAAGGGGGCAATAACCGTATCCTGCATTGACCAAAATTCGTGCGCAGAGTGAGAAAAATCCGCGGGTCGCATGCAATCGCGCGAGATTTCGGAACGGATTCAAGCGTGCGCGCAATTTTGCGGCAAGTCGATCATCGATTGCGGCGCTGGACTCAGTCTGACGGCGCCTGTCGCCGCAACGGCGCCACGCAAACAGGCAGCAAGCTCCGCCGGGCGCGGACCGCGGCCGCCCAAGATTACTTTTCTTTCAGACACTTGCCTCAAGACTTGCGCCGCGGGGCGCGATTGGGACGAGTGAAGTTGGGTTTGAAGTCTCGAAAAGCAACAAAACGAAACAGAGGCGTGCGCGTCCGGACCGGCCGATCGCCGCGCAAGCTGCGCTTCGCGCGCACGCAGCGGGCCCTCTCCGGACGCGACGAAGTCCTGCGCAGTCGCGCCGAGGCCGAAGCCGCGATCGCGGACGCGCGCAAATCCCATGAGCGCCTGCGCCAGGCCGTCGACATCCTGCCGCAGGGCATCGTGTTTCTCGATGCCGAAGGCCGCTACGTGCTCTGGAACAAGAAATACGCCGAGATCTACAGCAAGACCGCCGATCTGTTCGAAGAGGGCGCGCGCCTCGAAGACACGCTGCGCATCGGTGTTGCCCGCGGCGACTACCCGGAGGCCGCGGGCCACGAGGACGAGTGGATCGCCGAGCGCCTGCGAAGGCTCTATCAGCCCGGCGCGCGCCACGAGCAGAAGCTGTCGGACGGCCGCGTCATCCTGATCGACGAGCGCCTGACCGATGATGGCGGCGTGGTTGGCCTCCGCGTCGACATCACCGAGTTGAAGCAGCGCGAAGCCTCGTTCCGCCTGCTGTTCGACGGCAATCCCGTCCCCATGATCGTCTGCGCGCTGGACGACGAGCGCATCCTCGGTGTCAACGATGCCGCGGTCGCACATTACGGTTATAGCCGCGCCGAGTTCGAGCGGCTGACGATCCGCGCCCTGCAGGCCTTCGACAGCGAGCCGCCCTGGATCGCCGACCGTTCGAGCGAGGAGCAGGCCGGCCGCACCTGGAAGCACGTCAAGGCCGATGGTGCGCTGATCGACCTTGCGATCTATTTCCGCGAACTGACCTATGCCGAGCGGCCGGCGGTGCTGCTTGCGCTGATGGACATCACCGAGCGCAAGCGCGCCGAGGCGCGGCTCGCCTTCATGGCCCAGCATGACGCCCTGACCGGCCTGCCCAACCGCACCCTGCTGCGCCAGCAGATGGACGAGATGCTGCTGCACACGCGGCGCAGCGCCGAGAAGGTCGCGCTGCTGATGCTGGGGCTCGACAACTTCAAGGCGGTCAACGACACGCTGGGGCACGCGGTCGGCGACAAGCTGCTGCGCGGCGTCGCCAAGCGGCTGCGCTCGACGCTGCGCGAGGAAGACGCGCTGGCGCGGCTCAATTCCGACGAATTCGCGATCCTGCAGAGCGGCTTGACGCGGCCCGAGGACGCGGTGGGCCTGGCCAAGCGCCTGCTCGAGGCCATCGCCGATCCCTATCTGCTCGACGGCCATTCCGTGGTGATCGGCGCCTCGATCGGCATCGCCATGGCGCCGGGCGACGGCGATGAGTCCGAGAAGCTGCTCAAGAGCGCCGACATGGCGTTGTCGCGCGCCAAGCAGGATGCGCGCGGCAGCTTCGCGTTCTTCGAGGCCGCGCTCGACGCCAGGGCGCAGAGCCGCCGCAAGATCGAGGTCGAGCTGCGCGATGCGATCCAGCACGACGTGCTGCGCCCGTATTACCAGCCGCTGATCGACCTCTCGAGCGGCCGCATTACCGGCTTCGAGGCGCTGGTGCGCTGGCCGCACGCCGAGCGCGGCATGGTCTCGCCGGCCGAGTTCATTCCGGTTGCCGAGGACACCGGTCTGATCAATCCGCTCGGCGGCTTGATGTTGCGCAGGGCTTGCCTCGATGCCGCGACCTGGCCGGACGACGTCCGCGTCGCCGTCAATTTGTCGCCGCTGCAGTTTCGCAGCGGCAATCTGCTCTCGATGGTGACGGAGGCGCTTAAAGCTTCCGGCCTGCCGCCGCGCCGGCTCGAGCTCGAGATCACCGAGACGCTGCTGCTGGAGAAGAGCGCGCAGGTGCTGGCGACGCTGCATGCTTTGCGCGCGCTTGGTGTGCGCATCTCGATGGACGATTTCGGCACCGGCTATTCCAGCCTCAGCTATTTGCGCAGCTTCCCCTTCGACAAGATCAAGATCGACCAGTCCTTCGTCCGCGATCTCGGTGCCAACCGCGAGGCGCAGGCGATCATTCGCTCCATCGTCAGCCTCGGCAAGGGCTTGGGGGTCACCATCACCGCCGAAGGCGTCGAGACCGAAGCCGAGCTCAGCTGCCTCAGGGCCGAAGGCTGCGACGAAGGCCAGGGCTTTCTGTTCAGCAAGGCCCGGCCCAATATCGAGATCGTCAGCCTGCTCGCCGCCCAGCGCGGCATCGACGGCGGCGAGGCTGCGCTGGTGGCGTAGGCGCTGCCGCGGGGCAATCGAACCTGCCGCGCGCTGCCGGCGTCTCATGATTGGATCGATCGAACGGATGCGGCCCCATGATTTCTGATGCGCCTCCGCTGCCGCTGCCTGGCCCGCGCTATGCCCGCTTCTCGCGCCGGTTCAAGGCCGTTCTGCTGGACTGGATGCTGGCGACGGCCCTGCTGTTCGGCGCCCTGGCGGTTGCCAGCAATGTCGCGAGCGATGGACTGAGCCGCAGTCTCGGCGTCGCGGTCGTCGTCATCCTGCTGCTCTACGAGCCGGTGCTGGTCTCTCGCGCCGGCGGCACGCTCGGGCACATCTGGACCAATTTGCGCGTCGTCGACGACCACGGCGGCAATCTGAGCTTCGCCAAGGCGTTGGCGCGCTTTGCCGTCAAGAGCATTCTGGGCTGGTATTCGTTCGTGATCCTGGCTGCCACGCGCCGTAACCAGGCGGTGCACGATCTGCTGACGCATTCGACCGTCCAGATCCGCGATCCCGCCAAGGCGAAGCCCGGCCAGTTCATCACGGAGCGGCGCGAGGACGATCCAACCATGCCCTCGCGCCTGCGGCGTGCGCTCGTGACAATGGTGTATCTGGCGCTCGGTGTCTTCCTCTATCTCGGTGTGCTCGCGGTCCTGGTCCGCGCCGGCGTCCTGTCGCGCGCGTGCCTTTACCAGGACGTTTGCAACGGAAGCGACCACATCGTCGACTCCGCCGCCGCTGTGGCCCTCCTGCTGATGATTGCCCTGGTTATCGTCATGGGCTGGCGCGGCCGGCTGCTCGGTGCTCGCAAGGCGTAGGCGAATTCAGTTCTTGGCGCCGGAGCCCTCCGCCAGGATCGCCTTGCCCACGTCTTCATAATGGCTGTCCCGCGCCTGGATCTGCTGCGCGATGGCGTGCATGTCGCGAAACCGTCGCTCGAACGGATGCTTTCGGAACACCGCGGTCGCGCCCGCCATGTGATAGGCGGCGTCGACCACGCGTCCCGATTGATGGATGGTCCAGGTCGCCGCCAAGCGGACCGCGCTGCGATGGGCCGCGCTGAATTCGCCCGTGACGCAGAGGTCGTGCCACATCGCATGCGCGGTGGCGTACAGATAGGCGCGGGCCGCGCGCAAATCGCCTTCGGTGCGGCCGATCAGCCCCTGGACGGCCTGATTGTCGCGCATGGCGCTGCCTGCCAGAGAGGGGTGCTTTGCGCGCGCCAGCGCGATGGCGGCATCCAGCGTGGCGCGTGCGACGCCGAGCGAGACCGCGGCAAAGCCGAGGCTGAAGGCAGAGCCGGTGCCGATTTTGTAGAGCGGGCCCGTCTCGCGCAGCGCCGAGGCCACGTCGCGAAACGCCGTGAAGCGCTCGGGGATGAAGAGGTCGGCCACCTCGTAGGAATCCGTGCCGGTGCCGGCAAGGCCGATCGCCTGCCACACGTCGTGCAACACCGCGCTCGTGGCGGGGAACAGGATGGTGCGCACCTCCGCCGAGCCGTCGGCATTTTTCCGCGGGCTGCCGTCGGCCCCGACGATGCGCACATGGGCCCCGAGCCAGCTCGCCTGCCGCGAGCCCGAGGCGAAATCCCACCGCGCCGTGACGCGATAGCCGCCCCCGACGCTGCGCGCCTCATGCGCGATCGCGCCCCAGGCCAGGATGCCGGGCGGTGTATTGAAGATCTCCTGCGCGGTGTCGGGATCGAGCCAGGCCGCGATCATCGCGCAGACGCTGCACTGGCCGAGACACCAGGCGGTCGAGGCGTCAGCCTTCGCGATCTCCTCCAGCATCTGCATGAAGATCTCGATCGGGGCCTCGGTGCCGCCGAGACTTTGCGGGAGGAGGGCGCGATAGAGCCCGTTCTCGATCAGCGCGGCGACGACCGCCGGCGTCAGCCGCCGCGTCCGCTCGATCTCGTCCGCCTCGCGCGCGATCAGCGGCGCAATGGCACGGGCCCGTTCGACGAGGTCGATGGTCGAGGCCTTTGTCATGTCTCTTCCCGTGCCCCTCTTGATTGCTGTTCGGTGGGCGGGCGGATGGTGACCCATTCGTCGGGTCCGATCAAGAATTCCGCGCCCGCGGCGAAAATCAGCCGCGTGCAGGATGCGAGCGCCATCGCGGCATCCGGCCTCACGGCCGCAAACACCTTCCGGTTGCATTATCATCCGTTCTGAACTTTACTGACCGTTTTCAGCACGGGGAGATTTTCATGGTCAGTTTGCGCGAGCCGGGACTGGGACCGATTGTCGGTCACACCACTGATACGACAGCCAGGATTTGGGTCCGCGCTGCGGACCCCGCGGATGACAGGGCGCAGCTCGACGAAAATCGCCGCACCATTGGCGTGATCGGGATCGTGGAAGACGGCAAGATCAATTTCGCTTGGTACTTCCGGCTCAACCGGGAATTTGACCGCACGGGGACCTTCGTCCTCGGCTCTGACGTCCAGCTCGGCTACTATGACTCGATCGACCTCGACAGCGTGGAAGAAGTCGCAGTCGCGGTAAACCTGAACAAGAACGTGCCGGCAAAGCCGCTCATGCCGAATACGGCATACACCGTTCGGGTCGGCGTCCTCACGGTCGACGATCCCACGCCGAACACGTCCCGGACGTCCGATCTGCAACTCATCGCGATCTTGCCTGACATCAACATCATCAAGAACGATCTGTTGGGGCTCGATCCATCGAAATGCGAAGCGACGTTCCGCACCTTCCCGCCTGCGGGGCAGATCGCCGACACTCTCGCATTCCTGCTCGGATCGTGCCGCTATCCGGGGCTGCTTTGGAAGATCAAGGAGGCCGACCAGATCTTCGGGCCGATGTCCCAGCACTTCAAGGACAGCCCAATCGGCCCGGCGGCTTCCTTCACCATGATGTGCGGCGATCAGATCTATGCCGACATGCTCAATCGCTTCGTTCCGATCCTGCGGGCCGAGCGGTACGACGAATTTCAGGAGCGCTATACGACGGCCTATTCGGCGCAGAACCTGCGCAATCTGCTGCAGCGATCGAGCACCTACATGATCCTCGACGACCACGAGATCGAGGATAATTGGACCCAGGACCGGCTGAGGGGCGATCCCGGCAAGCACATGGTGTTCAACTACGCGGTCACCGCCTACATGAACTACCAATGGAGCCACAGTCCGCGCACCTGGGGGCGTCTGCTATACTATACGTTCGATTGCGGCGGCTACCCGTTCTTCGTTCTCGACACCCGCACGCAGCGTTACAAGAACAACAACGACCGCGCGCTGGATAACGGACTGCGCGACAATTACATGCTCGGCTATCCCACCATCGACGAGCATCATCCCGGACAAATGCGCCGGCTGAAAGACTGGCTTTCGCAGATGCAGAAGGATCGCAACAACGTCCCGAAGTTCATCGTCTCATCCAGCGTGTTCGTTCCGAATGCGATGGACGAACGGATCGACGACCGGACGAAGAAAGGTCTCGATACCCTGCTGTTCGACGTCAACGGAAACAATCGCGACGACAGTGATAGCTGGCCGGCATTCCCGCAGACGCGTAAGGAACTGCTCGACCACATCGTCGACGAGGCCATCCAGAATGTCGTCTTCCTCTCCGGCGACATTCACTGCTCGAATGTCGCCGAAATCTCCTTCGAGCGGGATCAGGGCCAGAGGAAGAGAGTCCTGCCTCTCAGGGCATTCGCGGTCACGTCATCGGCGTTCTATTGGCCATTTCCGTTCGCCGATGGAGACCCGAATGGGTACGTGCACGATTCCCGATTGCCCGAGCAATGGGACGCGTTTCCGCTCAAGGACGGCAAGACGCGCATGCATTACAAGTCATGGGGCTTTACCCAGGACGACAATTTCGCGCGCCTCGAGATCGACAGGACGAAATCGCAGCTCAAGGTTCGCGTGTTCGATCGCAACGGCAAACCGGTCGTGAACACCGAGGTCGCGTCGGGCAAGAACGTTCCGCTGGAGACCGACTTGCAACTGGAGCCCTGGACTTAGCCACGGAAATCTCACCGTGCGACGGCCGCGCCGCGGCCGAGATCCATGGGCTCGCGTCGTTTGGTCGGAAAGCTCAGTGCCACCGCGACGGCGGCGAGGCCGATGGCGAAGGAGCCGGCATGCAGCCAGGTGTATTGCTGGAAATTGTCGAATACGAGCCCGCCGGCCCACGGCCCGAGTGCCATGCCGAGGCTGGCGAAGGCCGACACCGCGCCGAACACGGTGCCCATGATGCGCGCGCCGAAGAACTCGCGGACCAGCACCGCATAGAGCGGCATCACGCCGCCATAGGCGAGGCCGAACACGACCGAGAGCGCGTAGAACTCGCCAAGCTGCGCCACCGCGAGATAGGTCGCGATGCACATCGCCTGAACGAACAGGCCGCCGACCAGCACGGGCTTTGCGCCGATCCGATCGGCGAGCGCGCCCAGCAGCAGGCGTCCGCCGAGGCCCGAAACGCCGGCGACGCTGTAGACCGTCACCGCTGTAAGCGGAGCGATGCCGCACACCATGGCATAGGACACCATGTGGAAGATCGGGCCGGAATGCGCGGCGCAGCAGGCGAAATGCGCCGCCGCCAGCGCGACGAATTGCGGCGTGCGCAACGCCTGCGCCGCGGTCAGCTCGGCTTCTGGTGCCGCGTTCGCGGTCGCGGCGCCTGCCGCTGCCGGCGCCGGCCGTACCAGGAAGCAGGCGGGAATCAGCAGCGCCCATGCGGCGATGCCGATCACGAGCATTGCGGTGCGCCAGTCATAGGCGGTGATCAGCCAGCTCGCGGTCGGCGCGATCGTCACCGGCGAGACGCCCATGCCGGCCGAGACCAGCGCCACCGCGAGGCTGCGGTTCTTTTCGATCCACGCGCTCGCCAGCGCCATCATCGGTGCGTAGAAACTGCCGGCGGCAATACCGATCAAGGCGCCGAAGCAAAGCTGGAATTGCCACAGGCTTGTCGCCTGGCTCGCGGTGACGAGACCAAGCCCGAGCAGCACGCTTCCCGCGAGCACCACGATGCGGGTGCCGAACCGATCTGACAGCGCGCCCCATAGAAATGCGGCAAATCCCATGCAGAGGAAATCCAGCGTCGCCGCCGCCGACACCCCGGCGCGCGACCAGCCCATCGCCTCCGAAATCGGCTGCAGGAACACCGCCAGCGACAGCATCGTGCCGAACCCGACGCAGGTCATCAGCGCCCCCGCGGCGACCACGACCCAGCCATAGTCGAAGCGTGATACCTTGCTCATGCGTTTCCTCTGCGCTTTTGGTTTTGTTGATGGTGCGCGCGGGGATGGTGGCCCATTGGGCGGTGAAGGGCAAGGCAGGCTGCGACCGCACGCTGACACCGTCTGCCCGTCATGATAGCATGACGCTCGTCACTGGCCCGCGTTCGCAAGCGCACACACAGGAACGTGTGAGGAGGCAAGTTCAATGACATGGGGAGCAGTCTGCAGGCCACGCGGTTGCCGCTGGCTTGTCATGCCCATCATTTTTGCTGCCGCGGTCGCGGCACCTCCAGCATACGCACAGGACGGCAAAAGCTCCTCCGGCGATCCGGGGCCGGTCTTTTCCGAGAGCGGCCCCGATGCCGAACTCTATGGCGCGGCTCAGGGTTACCCGGTCGGCACGCGGGGCGGCGCCCCCCAGATCGACAAGCTGGTCGGGGTCTACAGCCATTTCGACGAGCTATACCGCTCGCGCGCGATCGGTCGCGCGGCGGCGCCATGGCAATTCAAGCGCGCGACGGAGCCGTCGATTGCCTACAGTTTTGGTAACGAGCGACTGAGCATCGCGGATTACCTCAAGCGCAACCCGGCGACGGGACTCCTGATCGCCAGGGACGACACCATCCTGTACGAGCACTATCAATATGCGCGGACCGACCGCGACCGCTTTGTCTCGCAGTCCATGGCGAAGACGCTGGTTGCCATGCTGGTCGGCATCGCGGTCTCGGAGGGACGGATCAAGTCGATTGACGACCTCGTCTCGACCTACGTCCCCGCGCTTGCAGGAACGGAATATGGCAACACGTCCATCCGGGCCTTGCTGAACATGTCGTCGGGCGTCGAATTCTCGGAAGTCTACGATGGCAACGACGACATCGCCCGGCTTGGGCGGGCGCTGTTCGTCGATGAGCCGAAAGACCCCGCGGCAATCGTCGCGCAATTCAACACCCGAAGCGCGCCGCCGGGGACCAAATGGCACTATGCAAGCGTTGAAACCGAGATCCTTGGCCTGGTCCTGCGCGCCGCCACGGGCACGCCGGTTGCCGACTATCTTCACGACCGGATCTGGGACCCCATCGGCGCAGAGGCCGATGCGTCGTGGGCGATCGACGGCAGCGGGCAGGAGATTGCCTTTTGCTGCTTCAACGCGACCTTGCGCGATTATGCGCGCCTGGCCCGGTTGCTCGCACATGACGGCGCCTGGGAAGGCCGCCAATTGATCCCGCGGCAGTGGCTGCTCGATGCCACGACCGTCAGACCAGGCGATGGTCATCTCGCTCCGGGCGTCGCCACATCCTATTTCGGCTACGGCTATCAGGTCTGGCTGCTGCCCGGTGAGCCGCGCAGATTTGCGCTGCTCGGCATCCGCGGTCAGGTCATCCTCGTCGATCCAGCCTCGAAGCTCGTCATGGTGCACACCGCCGTTCGCCAGAAGCCGTCCGAGCCGGGCGCCCTCAGGGAGCCGCTCGCATTGTGGTTCGCCGTGCTTCAGCAGCTCGGACAATGACGATGTGATTGTTCTCGCGGCTGCGCACAGCTGCCGCCGCCTTGAACCTGTCCGGCTTTTGGGAGCACCAACGGCGTGTTGGTCCCCTTTTGCCGGGACGAGAGAAAGACGCGATGAAGACCCTGACAGCATCGATCCGCGTTGCAGTCGCCGCGCTGGCTTTGAGCCTGTCGTTCGGCTCGCCCTCCTACGGCGAGGAGGGCGAGACAGGCGCGCTCACGCGGCAGATGAAGGTGCTTTATCAGGCAGGGAAGTACGCGGAAGCGCTGCCACTGGCCCAGAAGGCCCTGGCCCTTCACGAGGAGCAGTTCGGCCCGGACGACGCGCGCGTCGCGATGCCGCTGAGCGACCTCGGCACGATCCATCACAATCTCGGCGAATTCGCCGTTGCCGAGCCGCTGTACAAGCGGGCGCTGGCCATCCGCGAGAAGACGCTAGGCCCGGATCATCCGGAAGTCGCCATGGTGCTGAACAATCTCGGCGATCTCTATCGCGCGGAAGGGCGCTTCGCGGAAGCGGAGCCGCTCCTGAAGCGATCGATCGCCATCGACGAGAAAGTGCTCGGCGCCAATGACCCCTTGATCGTGTCGCCATTGTGCAATCTCGGCGCCGTCTACAGCAGCCAGGGCCGATACGATCAGGCCGAGCCGCTGTTTAAGCGGGGCCTCGCCGTGGTGCGGAAAGCACTCGGCCCCGACGATCCCGAAGCGACGGTGCTGATGAACAATTTGGCAGATACCTACATCCAGCAGCATCGCTATCCCGATGCAGAGCGGCTTCTGAAGCGGTCCATGGTGGTGGCCGAGAAGGCCTTCGGTCCCGATCATCCCGACGTCGCTCAGGCGCTGAACAATCTCGGTGCACTCTATGCGCGTCAGGGGCGAAACAGCGAGGCCGAGCGGCTGTTCAAGCGGTCGGTGGCGACTTTCGAGAAAACCTTCGGCTCCAATCATCCGGATCTTGCTGGTGTCCTGGACAACCTCGCCGGCATCTACAAGAATCAAGGTCGCACTGCCGATGCTGACCAAGTCCTGAAACGGTCGATGGCCATTCGAGGGAAGACAAGGCCGATCTGAGCAGGCCAGTCGAGATGTCCTTTGTGAAATGTTCGTCGCGTTTCGCGTTGAGGGGACCATGACGAAGCGTGCAAGACGGCTCCAACTTGCCCTCGCCCTGATGTGGCTCGGATTGTCTGCGGCAAAGGCGGCCGGCGGCCCCTCGAAGGACATGTGGAGCGGTGCATGGACGTTCGAAATGGACCGCCAGGATCGGCCATGGCTTGCCTTTTCCGACCCGCGCGGCAAGACCGTGTTCCGCATCGGCTGCGGTTCGCATTTTGAGCTGGATGCGGTCTATCCGGGGAATGCGCCGACAAAGGACCACACCGAAGCCTCGATCACGATCGGCAACGGCAAGACGCAGATGGAGTTCGCCGGCTTCGCATATGCGGGCCCTCAGTCCTTCCCGCCGAACACCTCGATGTTCAACCAGGCGGACCTTGGTCATCCCGGGCTCGCCGACGATCAATGGCGCATGCTGGAAAACCGCGTCCTGGATCTTTTGGGGGCGGGCCAGCCCCTGAGGGTCGCAGCCGAAGGCAAGAGCTACGTGCTGCCGCCGGTCAAGGTATCGCGCTGGCGCGACCGTTTTCAAAAGATATGCTGACGCGCTGATTGCGCGCAGGTGGACGCGTCTCCCGACGATTTTTTTTCGCTCGACCATGTCGGCGCCGACGGGTTTCAATCGTCCTTGGGTGACAAGTCCCGAAAAGTGCCGCCCATGGCGGCACAGGGGGACGTGATGTCGCACCTCGACTGCAGGAATGAACTGGAGCAATGCCCATGAGGATCACCGTTGAAACCAGCGTCGCCGCCCCCATCGACCAGGTCTGGCAGGCCTATACGACGCCCGCCGACATCGTGAAGTGGAATGCGGCGTCCGACGACTGGCACACGACCAAGGCGACGGTCGATTTGCGCGAAGGCGGCGCCTTCTCGTCGCGGATGGAAGCCAAGGACGGCAGCATGGGCTTCGACTTCGCCGGCACCTACACCAAGATCGTCGAGCACAAGCGGATCGAATACGCTTTCGGCGATCGCAAGGCCGAGGTGGAGTTCGTGCCCGGTCCGAACGGCGTTGTCGTCCGCGTCGCGTTCGATGGCGAAACCACGCACTCGGAGGAGCAGCAGCGGGGCGGCTGGCAGGCGATCCTCGACAATTTCGCGCGGTACGTCGCGGCGAAGAAAGCGTGATCGGTCAGGGATCGGACGTGATCGCTTGCATCACGCCTTCCGCGATGCTCTCACGGTAGCCCTGTTTTGCCCGACGGAGCAAACCGGCTTCGTAAGCTCCCAAAAAACGCAATGCCGCCAAGGGGGCGGCTACTGTGCATGGGGTTGTTTTCGCGTTTTTTGTTTGGCTAAGTACTGAGGTCGGGCCGGCGCGTCGCCAGCCCCCGCCTCAGCTATCCACCTTCAGCGCGGCAATGAAAGCTTCCTGCGGGATGTCGACCTTGCCGAACTGCCGCATCTTCTTCTTGCCTTCCTTCTGCTTCTCCAGAAGCTTGCGCTTGCGCGTGATGTCGCCGCCGTAGCATTTCGCGGTGACGTCCTTGCGCAGGGCGCGCACCGTCTCGCGCGCGATCACCTTGCCGCCGATCGCCGCCTGGATCGGGATCTGGAACATGTGCGGCGGGATCAGCTCCTTCATCTTCTCGACCATGGCGCGGCCGCGCCCTTCCGCGCGGGTGCGATGGACGAGCATGGAGAGCGCATCGACCGGCTCTGCATTGACGAGGATCTGCATCTTGACGAGATCGGCCGGCTTGTAGTCGGTCAGATGATAGTCGAACGAGGCATAGCCCTTGGAGACCGATTTCAGGCGGTCGTAGAAGTCGAACACGACCTCGTTGAGCGGCAGATCGTATTTCACCATGGCGCGGGAGCCGACGTAAGTGAGCTCCTTCTGCGAGCCGCGGCGGTCCTGGCACAGCTTCAACACGCTGCCGAGATATTCGTCGGGCGTCATGATCGTCGCCTCGATCCAGGGCTCCTGGATCTCCTCGATCTTGACCACGTCGGGCATGTCGACGGGATTGTGGATCTCGAGCTCGGTGCCGTCGGTGAGCTTCATCTTGTAGATGACGCTCGGCGCGGTCGCGATCAAATTGAGGTCGAACTCGCGCGACAGCCGTTCCTGGATGATCTCGAGGTGCAGAAGTCCGAGGAAGCCGCAGCGGAAGCCGAAGCCGAGTGCGGCGGAGGTCTCCATCTCGAAGGAGAAGCTAGCGTCGTTGAGCCGCAGCTTGCCCATCGCGGCACGCAGCGTCTCGAAGTCGTCGGCGTCGACCGGGAACAGGCCGCAGAACACGACGGGGATCGCCGGCTTGAAGCCCGGCAGCATCTCGGTGACCGGCTTCCTGTCGTCGGTGATGGTGTCGCCGACGCGGGTGTCGGCGACTTCCTTGATCGCGGCTGTGATGAAGCCGATCTCGCCGGGGCCGAGCTCGTCGACCTGCTGCATCTTCGGCGTGAAGAAGCCGACGCGCTCGACGTCGTAGGCAGCGCCCGTGCCCATCATGCGCACGCGGCTGCCCTTCTTCATAACGCCGTCGACGACGCGGATGAGAACGACGACGCCGAGATAGACGTCGTACCAGCTGTCGACCAGCAGCGCCTTCAAGGTCGCGTCGCGGTCGCCCTTCGGCGGCGGCAGGCGGGTGACGATGGCTTCCAGCACGTCTGGGATGCCGAGACCGGTCTTGGCCGAGATCATCACCGCGTCGGAAGCGTCGATACCGATGACGTCCTCGATCTGCTGCCTGATCTTCTCGGGCTCCGCCGCGGGCAGGTCGACCTTGTTCAGGACCGGGACGATCTCGTGATTGTTGTCGAGCGCCTGGTAGACGTTGGCGAGCGTCTGCGCCTCGACGCCCTGGCTGGCGTCGACCACCAGCAGGGAACCCTCGCAGGCCGCCAGCGACCGCGAGACTTCGTAGGCGAAGTCGACATGGCCGGGCGTGTCCATCAGGTTGAAGATGTAGTCCTTGCCGTCCTTGGCGCGGTAGGCGAGGCGCACCGTCTGCGCCTTGATCGTGATGCCGCGCTCGCGCTCGATGTCCATGGAATCGAGCACCTGCTCCTTGCCCGCCATTTCGCGGTCGGAGAGGCCGCCGGTCATCTGGATCAGGCGGTCGGCCAGCGTCGATTTGCCATGGTCGATATGGGCGACGATGGAGAAATTGCGGATGTTCGAAATGGGGACGGTCGTCATGGGCGCGGGATACCACTCACATCTCCGTGCGGCAACCATTCACTTGGTCTTCCCGCGTCCGCACGGAGGAGCCTCTGGAGGGGTTTAGCCGCCCGGGCTTGCGGCGGTCCGGGAAGGGGCGGAGATCGATCCGCCATGCCGCTGCAATCCGGCCTGCAGCCATCGATTTCAGGGGCCGGCTCTGCTAGCTTTCCGGCTTTCTGTCACGGAAATGGGCAATGTGTTGGAAGTTTCTTTTCGCCTTGCTGTTTGTAGTGTGTTTTGCCCACCCGGCCGCTGCTGAAAAGCGCGTCGCCCTCGTCATCGGCAATTCCGCCTACCAGAGCGTGTCGCGGCTGGAAAATCCCCGGAACGACGCGGTGCTGGTGGCCGATACGTTGCAGAAGCTCGGCTTCACGCTGGTCGGCGGCGGTGCCCAGGTCGAGCTGGACAAGCCCAGCTTCGACGCAGCGGTCCAGCGCTTCGGTAACCAGTTGATCGGCGCGGACGTCGCCCTGTTCTATTACGCTGGCCACGGCATCCAGGTCCGCGGGACCAATTACCTCGTGCCGATTTCCGCCAATCCGACGCGTGAGACCGACGTCGATTTCCAGATGGTCGACGCCGCATTGGTGCTTCGGCAGATGGACGGCGCAGGAACCAAGCTGAACATCGTCATTCTCGATGCGTGCAGGAACAATCCGTTTGGCGGACGCGGCCTGCGTGGCTCCGACAGCGGTCTCGCGCAGATCCGGGCGCCGGAGGGAACGCTGCTCTCCTATGCGACGCAACCCGGCAACGTCGCGCTCGACGGATCCGACGGACACAGCCCTTACACGCGCGCGCTGGTCGAGACGATGCAGCGTCCGGGCCTCGACGTGCTTCAAACGTTCAATCAGGTGGGACTTCTCGTCAAGCGCGCCACCGGCAGCAACCAGCAGCCCTGGGTCTCCTCCTCGCCGATCGACGGATCATTTTACTTTTCGGGCACGCCGGCCGGCCAGGTCGCCGCGGTCAACGTGCCGGCGCCGATCTCAACGCCTCCTGCGAATTCCACGCCGTCCGCGGCTGCGGCCGCTCGAACCCAATCGGATCTTCTGTTTCCGGATTCCGACAGCCGGCTTCTTGCCGATGGCGATTTGAGGCCGCTGAGCAAGGATGAGCTGCGCCTCGCGCGAAACGAAATCTTTGCGCGGCGAGGCCGCTACTTCAACTCGCCCGATCTGACGGCGCGGTTCAGCAGGTTCGCCTGGTACGTGCCCCACACCTGGGATCCGCAGTTGAACGCCGTCGAGAAGGCGAATGTCGCCCTGATCGATCGTTATGAATCCGGCGGTCCTGCGCCAGGCGGCTTCATCTTTCCCGATTCGGATCGACGGCTGCTCACGGTCGCAGACCTGCGCGGGCTGTCCCAAGACGAGCTCCGTATCGCGCGCAACGAGATCTTTGCGCGGCGGGGACGATATTTCGAAGCGGCGGACCTCAAGGCCCGCTTCGAACGTTTCCCGTGGTATTCGCCGAGCACATGGAATTCAAAACTCAATGCGATCGAGGAAGCGAATGTCGCGCTGCTCGATCAGGCTGGCAAGCGTCGATGAAGGCTGCGTTTCGAGCGATGCAAATCCTTGCCGCGCTCGTGGCTGCGTCCGTGCCGGCAGGCGCCCAAACCAGGACCGAGCTTCTCGACCGGCTGGTGCGTGCCTATCCCGACTTCCTCGCCAGTCACGACGGCAAGCAGATCCTGTGGCGCGACGGCACTGCGATGCCGGTGGACGATGGCCTTGATGACAAGACGTTCGATCAGCGCCTGCGCGATGCCTCGATCCTGGACCAGCTCCGATTGCCGTATCCCGTCGGTGCGTCCGGGCCGCCCGCGGTGAACGCCGACCCCGGACGGTTCCGGAACGAACCGTTCTTCACGAAGATGTATGGCGACTGCCGCAACGGAGCGGTGCAGCGCAATCTCGTCACCATCACCTGGCTGCCGCGTTCGTGGGGGAAGGCGGTCCGGGTGACGCGGATCAATGGTGTGGCCGACCGGCTCAAGGAGGTGTCCGCGGAGATCGACCAGCTCGAACCGGAGCTGAAGGCTGCGGCCTATCCGATTGCCGGAGTGCTGTCGTGCCGGCCGGTCGCGGACACCGGCAAGATGAGCATGCATGGCTATGCCGTCGCGATCGATCTGAACTTGAAATATTCCGACTATTGGCTATGGGCGGGCCGCGGAAAGTCCATTCCCTACAAGAACAGGATGCCGCGGGAGATCGTCGATATCTTCGAGCGTCACGGCTTCATCTGGGGCGGCAAATGGTATCACTACGACACGATGCATTTTGAGTATCGCCCCGAAATGCTGGCGCGGTGATCTCGCATCGTTTTTGCGGGCCGGGCGGTCATGCATTCACGTCAAGCTGATTTCACTCGGGCGCAAAACGCGCTACGCAGGCGCCCATGTCCACGACGTCGATCTCGTCCGCCCGACCACGCGCGAAAACCCGCCTGAGCTTCGACCGCTTCCGGGCCTGGCTGGTCGCCTGCGCAATCCGCCCGGAGGCGAGATTGTGGCTGGTGATCCAGCTCGCCATCCTGCATGCGGTGCTCTGGACCTTCATCCTGATCAATCTCAAGGCCGCGCAGGACGTTCACATGGACGTCGCGGAAGCCTGGGGCTGGGGCCAGAAATTCCTCTGGGGTTACGGCAAGCACCCGCCGCTGTCGGGCTGGGTCGCCGGCCTCTGGTTCACGGCGTTCCCGGCGACGGATTGGGCGACCTACGCGCTGGCGATGGCGACCGTCGGCCTCGGCATGGTGATCTGCTGGCTGGTGGCCTTGCGCGTCGTGGATGCGCGGCGCGCGTTCCTGGCCGTGGTGATGGTCGCGCTCTACCCGATCTTCAACTTCAAGGGCTTCAAGTACAATCCGGACCTGCTGCAGCTCGTCACGCTGCCGCTGCTCGTGCTCGCCTATCTCAACGCGTTCGAGAAGCGCAGCTGGCAATCGGGCCTCTGGCTCGGCCTTGCCGGCGCGCTGGCGCTGATGACCAAATATTGGGTGCTGACCATGATCGGCGCCATCGGCCTTGCCGCGCTGATCCATCCGGAGCGGATGAAATTCCTCGCCTCGCCGGCGCCGTGGGTGGCGATCGCGACGATGGTCGCGGCGATGATCCCGCACATCGTCTGGCTGGCGGATGCGCATTTCGTGCCGCTGACCTATGCCGGCGACACCTATAGTCTCCATGACGACCGTCTTCTGCATCAGCTCGTGGCCGGCTATGCCCTGCATAACATTGCGCTGCTGGCGTTGCCGGTGGCGCTCGCCGCGCTGGCGATGGCGTGGGTGCCGCCGTGGTTCAACCTGCTGCTGCGCGCGCCCTCGCGCATCGTCACGCGCGCCTGGGCGCGCGGCGCCAATCCGGGCGTCAACCTTTCGCAGGCGCTGAATGTCTGGATCGTGCAGGTCATCGTTGCGGTCGGCCCGCCGCTCGGTGCACTCGCTTTCAGCATCTACATGAAGACGGATTGGGGCATCTCGCTGTTCTTCCTGGTGCCCTTGGCGCTGGTCGCGATTCCGGCGCTGCGGGTGCAGAGCGCAGTGTTGTTCAACATCACCGCGATCTGGCTCGTGCTCAGCGTCGCGACGCTCGCCGCCTCGCCCTGGATCGCCGCGCGCGAGATGGCGGCCAATGCCGGCAACGCGCAGATTTACGGCGCGCGCTCGGAGCTCGCGCGCGAATTGACGCAAGCCTGGCACAGCCGCTTCGCCTCGCGCTGGGCCGTCGTTGCCGGCACGATGGAGCAGATTCAGCCGCTGGTCTTCTACAGTCCTGATCATCCCTCGGCATTGCTGCCGCTGGAGGCCTGGGATTCCGGATTGACCTCGCGCGACGATGCCAAGAAGTACGGTTTCATCGGCGTGTTCGATCCGACCGACGGCCGTCTGCCTGCGTTCGAGAAATGGGTGTCGGAGACCGCGCCCAACGCCGAACGCATCGTGATGACGACCCGCCGCTTCACCCACGGCAAAGCCGGCCCGTCGATGAGCTGGAACATCTACATCGCGCCGCCGGGGAAGTGAGGTTGTCGTCGTTCCGGGGCACGCCAAGCGTGAAAGG
Source organism: Bradyrhizobium sp. T-12 (assembly GCF_058314695.1). Classification (NCBI taxonomy): domain Bacteria; kingdom Pseudomonadati; phylum Pseudomonadota; class Alphaproteobacteria; order Hyphomicrobiales; family Nitrobacteraceae; genus Bradyrhizobium; species Bradyrhizobium sp. T-12. The sequence continues at coordinate 790,661 of NZ_CM177756.1, forward strand.
GTTCGATGCTGCGCATCGCCCCGAAATGACAACGGGCAGCTAAATCCCTTCCTCGTTGAACTTGCTTTCAACGAGCTCGGTGATCGCCGCGAGCGCGGCTTCGGCGTCGGTGCCGGCGGCGGCGACGGTGATGGTGGTGCCGGGTCCCGCGGCGAGCATCATCAGGCCCATGATCGAGGTGCCGCCGACGGTCTCGCCGCCGCGCGTCACCCAGACTTGCGCGTCGAAGCGCTCGACGGCCTGGACGAACTTCGCCGAGGCGCGCGCATGCAGGCCGCGCTTGTTGATGATCAGGAGATCCTTGGAGATCGCGCCCGCGGGCACGCCTGTCCCCGCTTGTGGCGCGTCGTCGCTCATTTGCCGGCGAGCACCCGGCTGGCGATGGTGACGTATTTGCGGCCCGCTTCCTGAGCCATCGCGATCGCGTCCGGCAGCGGACGCTCCTCGCGGACCTTGGCGAGCTTCACCAGCATGGGAAGGTTGATGCCTGCGAGCACTTCGACCTTGGGCCGGCTCATGCAGGATATTGCAAGGTTCGACGGCGTGCCGCCGAACATGTCGGTGAGGATCGCAACGCCATCGCCGGAATCGACGCGGTTAACCGCCTCGATGATGTCGCTTCGACAGAGATCGGAATCATCTTCGGCGCCGATCGTGATCGCTTCGATTTGCTTTTGTGGGCCCATGACATGTTCAAGCGCTGCCTTGAATTCGTCGGCAAGGCGCCCGTGGGTCACAAGTACTAGACCAATCATCGGAAAACTCCTCGCGGGCGCTTTTGGTGCACCGCACGAACGCGCCACTTTGACCATCCAGAGCCCCTGCGCAAGAGGGGATGTTGCGTATCTCCCTGAATCTAGACGGATGGATGAGGGGAGCTGCGCCGGTCTATTCGGTCGCGATAGTGGGGTTCATATGGTTACCATTTCCCTTCAAACAATCGCCTGAAGGGTTAACGGAAGATGAACTCTTGGTAGTGGTCAAGGCCGCAACAACCAGGGGGAGGGGTGAAGTGTCGCGGCCGACGGGGATTCGCGGTATTTCGACACCGGAAATGCTGGTTTTCAGGGCTTCCGGCGGCGGCAGGCGCTCGGCGTCCGCGGCGTCGAGATCGACCACGAGACCGACGGTCGCATGCTCCACGAAGTCGCAGCGGCGGATCCCGAGACCCCGGATCTCGATCAGGCCCTCAAGGCGGGGCGCGGGGCGGACCTCAATTTCATCGCCGACTGTCGCCAGATGGACACGGTCATCCCCGACCAGAACGGCCCTGTCGACCACGCCCGAACGTCCCGCCATGATCAAATCAAAGGCAAGGCGCGACTTGCCGGAGCCCGAGGGCCCGCGGATCAGCACCGCCAGAGGCCCGACCTTGACCGCGGTGGCGTGCACGCTGGGCGAGCCATCGTTCAAGCTGCCTTCGTTCAAGCTGCCTTCGTTCAAGCTACCTTCGTTCAAGCTATCTTGGCTCATAGCGCCGGCAGTCGCACCACGAAGCGCGCGCCGGCAACTGTGGGCACGCCCTCGTCATCCGGCGGGCCTGCGCGGTTCTCGGCCCAGATCCGTCCGCCATGGGCGTCGATGATCTGCTTGGAGATCGAGAGGCCGAGGCCGGAGTTCTGGCCAAAGCCCTGATGCGGACGATCGGTGTAGAAGCGCTCGAAGATGCGCTCCAGCGCGTCGTCGCGAATGCCGGGGCCGTCATCGTCGACCACGATCTCGATCTCTCCGCGCACGCGGCGGCAGGTGAGGCGCACCTTGTTGCCGCGCTCGGAAAACGACTGCGCGTTGGAGAGCAGGTTGGAGACCACCTGCCCGAGCCGTGAATCGTGGCCGGTCACGGCGAAGGTGTCGGTCGGGCTGCGGCCTTCGAGGCGGGTCTCGACCGCGACGTCGTGGCCGAGCTTGGTTTCATTGGCAACGGACACCAGCGTCGTCAGCAGGCGGCGCAGATCGACCGGGATCGCATCCTGGCGCTGCAATTCGGCATCGAGGCGGCTGGCGTCGGAGATGTCGGAGATCAGGCGGTCGAGCCGCTTGACGTCGTGCTCGATCACCTCGAGCAGGCGGGCGCGGCTGTTTTCGTTGCGCGCCAGCGGCAGCGTCTCGACCGCCGAGCGCAGCGAGGTCAGCGGGTTCTTCAGCTCATGCGCAACGTCGGCGGCGAACATCTCGATCGCCTCGATGCGGCTGTAGAGCGCGCTCGTCATGTCACGCAATGCGCCCGAGAGATGGCCGATCTCGTCGCGGCGGCGGGTGAAATCGGGAATCTCGATGCGGGCCTTGATGCGGCGGCGGACGCGCTCGGCGCTGTCGGCGAGCCGGCGCACGGGCCCGGCGATCGTGCTCGCGAGCAGCAGCGACAGCATGATCATGACGGTGGCCGCGACGCCGCCGACCTTCAGGATGGCGAGGCGTTCGGCGGTGACCATCTGGTCGATGTCGTCGCCTTGCGTCGACAGCATCAAGGCGCCATGGATCGCGCGCGAGCGCAGCACGGGGACCGCGACCGAGACGATCACCTCGCCGCGCACGTTGACCCGCACCATCGAGCGCTTCTGGCCCTGCAGCGCATCGCTCACCTCGGCATAGCCGTTGCCGTTCTCGGGCCCGAGCTCGCGATAGAGCGGCAGGTCGCCGCGGTTCAGCCAGGTGCGCACCGCGACCATGCCGCGTTCGACGATGCCGGGCTTTTCGGCCGGCGGCGGCAGATTGTAGCGCAGCACGTTTTCGAGGTTGCGGCTGTCCACCAGCAGGCTGCCGTTCGGATCGTAGATGCGGGCGCGCGTCTTGGTCGGCGAGATCAGCGTGCGCAGCACCGGCGCGACCCGCTCCGGATTGATCGGGAAGTCCAGCGGCGAATATTCGTCCGAGCCGCCATAGGTCTCGCCCGGCTTGAGGTCGAGCAGCCGGTCGGGATCGATGGTGATGGCGTTGGTCTGAACCGTGGCGGAGGCCGCGATCGCGCCGGCGATGATCTCGGCCTGAACCAACAGGCTCTGCGCCCGCGCGTCGATCAGGCCGGCGCGGAATTGCGACAGATAGAGGATGCTGGCGACCAGCGCGACGAGGCCGGCAAGGTTGAGCGAGACGATACGGCGGGTCAGGCTGGAGAAGGACAGCGCGAAGAAGAACTGACCGGCGCGCTTCAGCCAGTTCAGCGGCCGGAAGCCCTGTGGCTTGTCTTCGGCAAATTGCTGCTGAACGCCGTCGGATGTGACATCCCCGGCGCTCCGGTTTGGATCAGGCTGCGTTCGGTCCAGCAATGCTTACGCCTGCGTTAGGACAGCTCGTTGAGGGTCCCTGCATCCTAGAGCATGATCCGGAAAAGTGTGCAGCGGTTTTCCGAAGGATCATGCTCAAGAAATAATCGAACGTGCGATGATCTCATCGCGCTTGGAGCAATCCCGGTCCCCATGGAACGAGAACCGGAGATGCTCGTAAGTGTTTGCGAAGGCGCCCGCCGCCTCAGGCTTCCTTGAAACGGTAGCCGACGCCGTAGAGCGTCTCGATCATCTCGAACTCGTTGTCGACCACCTTGAACTTCTTGCGCAGCCGCTTGATGTGGCTGTCGATGGTGCGGTCGTCGACATAGACCTGGTCGTCATAGGCGGCGTCCATCAGCGCGTTGCGGCTCTTCACCACGCCGGGACGGGTCGCCAGCGCCTGCAGGATCAGGAATTCGGTGACGGTCAGCGTCACCGGCTCGTTCTTCCAGGTGCAGGTATGCCGTTCCGGATCCATGCGCAGCAGGCCGCGGTCGAGCGCCTTGGCGTCGTTCTCCTTCGGCGCGACGGTCGGGTCCTTCGGTGCCGAGCGGCGCAGCACCGCTTTGACGCGCTCGACCAAAAGGCGCTGTGAGAACGGTTTGCGGATGAAGTCGTCGGCGCCCATCTTGAGGCCGAACAGCTCGTCGATCTCCTCGTCCTTGGAGGTCAGGAAGATCACCGGCAGGTCGGACTTCTGCCTGAGGCGGCGCAGCGTCTCCATGCCGTCCATGCGCGGCATCTTGATGTCGAGGATGGCGAGGTCGGGCTGGGTGGTACGGAAACCGTCAAGCGCGCTGGCGCCGTCGGTGTAGGTCATGATGCGGTAGCCTTCGGCTTCCAGCGCGATCGAGACGGATGTGAGAATGTTGCGGTCGTCGTCGACCAAAGCGATTGTGGGCATGAGCCTCTGCTTTCTGCTGTCCGTTTGGGTCGTGGCTTGAAACGGCGAGCAATCCACTGATGCGCCGCATACATGGGTGCCGAAGTCGGCGTTCGAACCTTGTCACCGAGCAATGCAAGCTGGGCTGAAGTGTGACCAAGTTCCACGAAATGCAGCAGATTCGCCGCATGTCGACCCATAACCAGGCCCCCGTTTACCCGAAAAAAGGCCCCCCTTGCAACCACCTGAGCCGAGAAAGCCGATGCAACCGACCCCTGATTTCGACCCCTCAAAGCTCGCCAAATCCCTGCTGCGGCGATCGCGGCAGGGGGCGCTGGCAACCCTCATGGCCGGCAGCGGCGACCCCTATTGTTCCCTGGTCAATCTGGCCAGCCACCCCGACGGCTCGCCCATTTTGCTGATCTCGGGCCTCGCCGTGCACACCAGGAACATTCTGGCGGACAGCCGGGTCTCGCTGATGCTGGATGAGCGGGCGGCAGGCGATCCGCTGGAAGGCGCGCGGATCATGCTGTCCGGCCGGGCGGAGCAGGCGGATTCCGAAAGGGAACTGCTGCAGCGGCGGTATCTCAATGCGCATCCGTCTGCGGAAGGCTTTGTTTCTTTTAAGGATTTCTCCTTTTTCCGGATCCGCCCCACGGGAACCCATCTGGTAGCCGGCTTCGGCCGGATCGTCGACCTCAAGCCCGAGCGATTCCTCACGGACCTCACCGGCGCCGAGGATCTGCTGGCGGCGGAGGAGGGCGCTGTCGACCACATGAATGCCGACCATCGCGAGGCCATGGGCCTCTACGCGACGAAGCTGCTGGGCGCGGCCGCGGGCGACTGGCGCTGCACCGGCTGCGATCCTGATGGTCTCGACATGCAGGACGGCCAGATCGCGCTGCGGCTGGACTTTCCGGAGCGGGTCACGGACGGCACCTCGCTGCGCAAGATGCTGGTGCGTCTCGCTGGCGAAGCGCGCAGCAAGGTGGGCGACTAGGGCGTGTACTCCCGAAATCGAGGTCGGCTCTGAGCGCCGAGCGGAAGTTTTCTGATTGGGTGGAGCAGTACTGCTGATGACCCGGACCGGAAGTCGCAGCGCTCGCAACATGTGACGCCGTCATTCGCCATGTGGACGGGACTGCGCGAGAGCGCCGTTAAACGCGCGACCGTTCCTGTCATCCGCCCCGCCGGAGCCGCGCTGCAATTGTCTGCGACAGGCGGCAAACTGACGTGCCAACGTTAGCCCGTATCCGCTGATGCGGACTGAACGGACCCGGCGCCCACAAGATCTCGTTTGGCTCGCTTATGATCCGCAGCTCTCGGCGCTTGTTATCCAGGAGAATGTTTCTTGGCAGGCAATTATCTCAGCCACAGCTTGAGGGGAACCGCCTGACGATCGGGGCATTTCATGGTGCCCGTATAGGAGTCTGACAGTCGTCCACTGTAGGTGCATTCGACGCCGGCAACCGAGAATGTCGCGTTCAATTGGGATGATGAGTCCGATACCCGAAAACGCATTTCACCGGTCTTCTCCTCCGGGCCATCCTGAGTGCACACCCCGATGTGCTTCATCGTTAATGGCCCGGAGTATTCCTTCGTATGGCCGGAAACCGTTTCGGTGACGGTGGCGGTCAACTCCCACTCGCCCAAATGGCCAGAATATCCTACGACCTGAAGCGATTGAGCGCTGGCCGGGCTCGCAAGGATGCCCAGAACGATCGGCAGAAAGGCTGCTCTCACGGTGTGTTCCATGGCTTTCGCCGGCTTCTCAGCGCTTCGTCAGGAACGCACGCGCCTCGGCAAGCTCGATCCGGGTGCTATCGGCAGCATCGGCGATCGCAACGACCTGGCCGTAGTAGTCCCGAGCCTTGGCGGAGTCACCGGACTTTTCTGCGGCCTTGGCCGCGCCCACATAGGCGCCGAGTCGGTTTGGCTCCTTCCTCAGGGTTGCCTCAAAGGCGGCAAGTGCTTCATTGGCATTGCCGCTCTCGAGCAGCATGACTCCATAGAGTTCGCGCGCCGGTCTGAGCACGCCTGGCGTCACTGGATGCTTCTCGGTCTTGTCCTCGGCATCAGCAGCGGCACTCATCGCCTTCAGCGCATCGTCGCGGTTGCCTTCGGCGTAGAGCAGCCAGGCGGTGGCCACCTGCCGCTGAATGTCGACTTGCTGCGACCAATATGCGTCCTTGGCATCGCGCAACTTATCGCGCAGCTCAGCGAGCTTTGCGATGTCAGCCTTGGCGGCTTCAGGATTGCCCGACCGGGCTGCGCCTAGCGCTCGCGCGAAATGAGTGATCGCCTGGACGTGAGCCAGCGGACTAGGGCGAACCTGAAGCGCCGCCGCAGCCTTCCAATCGCCGCGCTCCACTGCGTAGCGTGCCGGCGAAGCGGCCTGCGCGTATGGCCCGGCGATGAAAGTCTCGGTGAAGCCGGTGACCGCGTTCATCTCGTCGATAATGGCTGCGGCTTTCTCATCCTGCCCAAGTTGTAGATAGGCGTAGACCAAATAATCCATAGCGTGCAGCTGATCATGGCCCTCGTTGTCCGCGCTGGCGACACGCGATGATTCGACGTTGGAGGCAATCGACTCCTTCCAGTAACCGACGCGCGTAAAGATGTGTGATGGCATGTGCTGGGCATGAGCTGACGCTGGCGCGACCTTGGCGTAGCGTCGGGCGGCATCAAGGCCTTTCTCGGCGATCGGCGGATAGTCGTAAAGGTGAATCAAGTAATGCGCCACGCCGGGATGTTGCGGCTGGCGTATTGCGATCGGCTCCAGGATTGCCGCGCCCTTGAGCTGGTTGGCGTAGGTTTTGTCGGCCGGCGAAGCCGAGGTGTTTAGGGCAAGCGCATAGTAGATCTGCACTTCGTCATCATTGGGGTAGCGCTGTGCTAATTGCTCCATGGCCTTGGCGTAAGCTTGCATGCGCGTACGGTGATCGACCTTGTCGTAGTCGGCATACATAACGCCCAGCGCATCGAGGTAGTCGCGCTCGCGCTGAGTCTTGGCGCCGACACTCTTTCCTTTCGCGATTATGGCCCCGCCCTCGGCGAGGTTCTTCGCAGGCGTCGGCACATGCGGATTCCACAACAGGCTGAGCGCGATGCCCCAATAGGCAATGCCGCATTCGGGATCGGCCTTAAGTGCATCTTCGAAAACCTTTTGCGAGGCGCGGTACCAGAACGAGTGCTGGTACAACATTCCCTGGCTAAAAAGCTTCTGCGCTTCCGGTTTGCACGATGTTTCGAAATTCACCGTACCGAGCTTGTCGTCCGATTGTCCCATTGCTGGTTGCGGGAGCGAAAGTCCAGCCGCCGCTATGGCGGCAACCGCGAATGATTTGTTTTTCATGATCCAGCTCCATGGCAGCATTCGAATTCCAACAGAGCGAACTGAAAGGTTATGCCGATTTCATGAGGCCAGCTACCCTTTTCTATTTGGCACTCTCCATGTCTACTTGGACTCCAAGGCATGTCAGCGAGATTTACGCTTGTTGTGCTCAGAAGCCGAGACGATCAAGACCGATATTAGCGCCTCCGCCGCGCCACGACCGAAGGTGGCCCATCAGCGAAGTCGCGCCTCATCTAATGGAGGTCCGCTCATTGGTGCTCGGCGGACTAGATTTGCTCAATCTGAGTTCTTCGCATTTTGACCCATAAGCGACATGGAAGGATCAAAAGTCTTGCCATACAATGTCCTGTGGGCAGCGGTTGCTCAAGACGGCCCAGCGCAGATTGCATCGCCAGGAGCCGATCAATGACATTGATTGACGAACGGCTTCTCGAAAGCAAGATGACCCAGATCGAGCAGGCCCGCAGTTGGAGCCCGCGCGTCATCTCCAAGTTCGAAACGCTGATCCGTAGCGGTGATGAGGTCAGCCTGTACCGTGCCAATCCGCTCGCGTTCGCCCGCGACCGCAGCGTGGCTGAGCCGGAGTCGATCGATCTATTTCTCCACGCCGCTCGTGTCGGGCTGGTCGACATGCATTGGGACATTCTCTGCCCCCACTCGGGCCTGGTGCTGGAGAGTTTTGGGAGGCTCCGTGCGCTTCGGAGCCATTTTGTCTGCGGGCTGTGCGATATCGAGGGCGAGACGGAGCTGGACGACTTCATCGAGGTTTCCTTCTCTGTCTCGCCGCAAGTCCGACCCCTCGCTTTGTATGACATCGATAATCTTTCGATTGAAGATCTGCACTGGAAGCTCAAGTTCGCCAACAGCGGGCGTCTGCCTGGCGGGCAAACCCGATTTGTCGATTTCCTGCGCGGCCTCCTCCGCGGAATGACTTATCTGCCATCCGGCCTGACGACGACGCTGCAGGCCGAGATCGAGCCGGGCGCCCTCTCCGGCGTCAACGTCCAGACGCAGGCGGGCTTCATGCTTCCGGTCATGCTCGCTCCCTCTGCCGAGCAGGTTCCGAAGACTCAGACGATCGTTCGCATCGCCTATGACGGGCAACGGTTCACGCCAGCTGTTTCGGCCCTCCCTTCGGGCTCCGTGGTCTTCGAGATCAGCAACACCGGTCCCAGGCGCGGTTCGCTGCTCCTGATCAACTGGCCGCCTGAAATCCTGGCGATGCCTAAAAAGCCGACGCTCCAATTCGATCCCTACGTCTCCGGTGGCATGCTGCTGACGCGCCAGACGTTCCGCAAGCTCTTCCGTTCGGAGCGCGTCGATGAAGAGGAGGGCCTCGGCGTCCGGCAGGTGACGTTCCTGTTCACGGACTTGAAGGGGTCGACCGCGCTCTACGAACGTCTCGGGGATCTCAATGCCTATGCCTTGGTTCGCGAACATTTCGCTCTCCTAGATGCAATCGCTCATCAGCATGCCGGTGCCATTGTGAAGACCATCGGCGACGCCGTCATGGCTGCGTTCTTCCAACCGGCGGATGCCGTGGCGGCGGCGCTCCAAATTCTGCAAGACATCGAACGGTTCAACCGGGATCATGGCCAGCCGGCGATCATTCTCAAGATGGGCGCCCATTGCGGGCCGTCTATCGCCGTGACCCTCAATGAGAACCTCGACTATTTCGGCCAGACCGTGAATATCGCAGCTCGGGTGCAATCATTCGCCGGTGCCGGCGAAATCTGTCTCACGGAAGCGCTCCATACGGCCCCCGCCGTTCGCCAGCTCCTGACGGGGTACGGTGTCGAAGAGTTCGACGCCCCGCTGCGTGGCGTCGAGGGCGAGGCGCGAGTCTATCGGGTCACTGGCCGATCGTAGCTTAGCTACCCGCCTTGCTCAAAGGACAGCGGTGTTGCGAGCGTCAAAGAGAGGGGGCCTCTCAACCGTGCAAATGTCGCCTTGTGGCCCATCAGCGACGTCCGGCGATGGCCGGCTCTATACCGCTGTTGAGGGGGAAGCGGACACCCGAGAGCGCTCAAACCCAGCGCCGGATTATGAGTACAACCTAGAACGCAACGTTTGAACGTAGCGACCCGTCGCTGCGACCCAAGACGATAGGTCTGTAAGGCTCGCAGCGAGAGGGTTTATGACGCGTCGTCGTTTGGCATTGGCTGCGGGTCTGGCACTCGCGATTACCACGTCGCTTGCCACGCCCGGCCTTGCCCAGAAGGGCGATCTGTCAGCACAAAGCGCGCGCATCAATGCGCTCCGCAGCGCCGGCAGATATGCGGAGGCGCTGCCGCTGGCGCAGGCCATGGTGGCCTCTCTCGAGAACACCAGCAACAACCGCGATCTCGCCGCCGCGCTCAACAATCTCGGGCAGATCCACGCCGACCAGGGCCACGACGACCAGGCCGAGCCGCTCTACAAGCGTGCCATTGCGCTGATGGAGAAGGGCACCGGTCAGGGCACCGTCGAGATCGCGCCGCTCCTGAACAATCTGGCGGCGCTCTATCAGCGGCAGGGCCGCTTCGCCGAGGCCGAGCCGCTCTTCAAGCGCGCGCTGGCCGTCAGCGAAAAGGGCCTGTCGCGCGAGCATCCCGATGTCGGCCGTGCCCTGAACAACCTCGCCACGCTCTACGTGAAGCAGGAGCACTTTGCCGACGCCGAGCCGCTGTTCCAGCGGGCGCTGGCGATCTATCAGAAGATCGCCGGGCCCGAGCATCCCGCGGTCGCCACCGTCCTCAACAATATCGGCCAGGTCGATCGCGACCTCAACCGCGACACCGATGCCGAGGCGCCGATCAAGCGCTCGCTCGCAATCCGCGAAAAAGTGCTGGGACCTGATCATCCCGACGTGGCGCGTTCGCTGAACAATCTCGCCGGGCTCTACGAGCACCAGCAGCGCTATGCCGAGGCCGAGCCGCTCTATCGCCGCGCGCTGTCGATCCGCGAGCGTGCGCTCGGACCCGACCATCCCGATGTCGCGACCTCGACCAGCAATCTCGCCAACTTCCTTCAGATGTCGGGCCGGACCGCCGACGCCTTGCCGTTCGCGGAGAAGACGCTTGCCGGCAATCGCGCGCAGCTGCGAGTCGTGCTGCCTGTTCTGTTCGCGGCGCGGCAGCAGGCGCTGCTGGCGAGCGACAAGGCGCTCGATGACGCGCTCGCCGCGATCCAGCGCGGTACGCAATCGTCCGCCGCCTCCGCCGTGAACAAGCTCGCGGTGCGGATGGCCGCCGGCAGCGATCGGCTCGCCGAGCTGGTGCGCCGGGACCAGGATCTTACCGCCGAGGCCGAGGCGCTCGACAAGGCGATCATCGCCGCGGTGTCGAAGCAGTCGGCGCAGCGGGATGCCACCGCCGAGCAGCGCAGCCGCGCCCGGATCGCTGCGATTGCGAGCGAGCGTGCGGGCTTGCAGAAGACGCTCGTGCGCGAATTTCCCGACTACGCCTCGCTCTCCAACCCGCTGCCGCTGGCAGTGAAGGACATCCAGCCGCTGCTGTCGGCGGACGAAGCGATGGTGATCTATTCCGTCGTCGACAAGCAGAGCTATGTCGTCGCGATCACGCGCGATGGCGCTGAGTGGAAGGAGATCCCGCTCGGCGCGGATGCGATGGCGCGGAAGGTGGCGGCTTTCCGCAAGGGACTGGATGTCGGCAAGGCGCGCGATGCCTCCGGCAAATCGGGACTGTTCGACCTCGCGCTCGCGAACGAGCTCTATGTCGCGCTGCTCGGCCCGGTCGAGGCGTTGACGAAGGACAAGCGCAATTTGCTGGTGGTGCCATCGGCGGCGCTGACGGCATTGCCGTTTCACCTCCTGGTGACGGAGACGCCGCGGGCTGCGATCCCGGACAAGATCGAAGGTTATCGCAATGCTGCCTGGCTGCTGCGGCGTCAGGCCGTCTCGGTACTGCCGTCGGTGATCTCCCTGAAATCGCTGCGTGCCTTCGCGCGCAGGGATCAGGGCGCAAAGCCGATGACCGGATTCGGCGATCCTGTCTTCAATCCCGCAGCCGAAGGACCGGCCGACCGACGCGCTGCAAGCGGTAAGGTCGCCGCGCGCAGCATCGCGACGATCGCCTATACCGATTTCTGGCGCGGCGCCGGCGTCGACCGCGCGCGGCTGGCACAGGCGCTGCCGCAACTGCCCGACACCGCCGACGAGCTGAACGCGGTGGCGAGGGACGTCGGCGCCACTGAAGCCGACATCCATCTCGGACGTGATGCCAGCGAGACGACGCTGAAGCGTGCAGCGCTTGCTCAATACGGCATCATCTACTTTGCCACCCATGGTCTCGTTGCGGGTGACGTCAAGGGACTGGGTGAGCCCTCGCTCGCGTTGTCCATTCCCGATCAGCCGTCGGAGCTCGACGACGGTCTTCTAACCGCGAGCGAAGTGGCGCAGCTCAAGCTCAATGCCGATTGGGTGGTGCTGTCGGCCTGCAACACCATCGCCGGCGACAAGCCCGGCGCCGAGGCGCTGTCGGGGCTGGCGCGCTCGTTCTTCTACGCAGGGGCCCGTGCGCTCCTGGTCTCGCATTGGGCCGTGGATTCGGAAGCCGCCACCCGCTTGACCACATCGACGTTCGAGCTGCTCAAGAACGAACCAAAGATCGGTCGTGCCGAAGCCCTGCGCCGCGCGATGTTAACGTTTGTTGACGACGCCTCGTCGCCACGCAACGCCTACCCTGCAATGTGGGGCCCGTTCGCGCTGATCGGCGAAGGTGAGGTAAGATAAGCCGACGACACAGGGATTGTGCGGCGCAATAACCTGATGTAACGCGCAAACACGCGTTTGGTTGCGCGATCATTTGCGTTTTCTCGTCGCGCCGGTTCAGAGCTGACATGCGCGACGTTTGGCGCGGTCCTTGAATAAACCAAATCCTGCGGGATCGGCTTGGCAACGCCAGCGTTCATGATTATTAGGTCGTTCAGCCGAGGCCGAATGGCCCATTCATCACGGTGACTGCGACGGCGCCAGGCTTGGTCCGCTAAATGTCGCGGGTTCTAGGAGGATTTTTTCGTGCAAGAGACGGGCGTGCGCAACGGTGCCTTCGGCGCCGACAAATTCGGCTTAAAGAATCTCAAGCAGGTTCACTGGAACCTGGGTGCGCCGCAACTCTATCAATATTCGCTCGCGGCGGGCGAAGCGGTGCTGTCGGCTGACGGCGCGCTCTGCGCCGACACCGGCGAGTTCACCGGGCGCAGCCCGAAGGACAAGTTCACGGTGCGTGACGCCACCACCGACAAGAAGATGTGGTGGGCCGGCAACCAGTCGATCACCGCAGAGCAGTTCGAGACGCTCTACCAGGACTTCCTCAAGCACGCCGAAGGCAAGAAGCTGTTCGCGCAGGACCTCTACGGTGGCGCCGATCCGGCCTACCGGATCAAGACGCGCGTCTTCACCGAGCTCGCCTGGCACTCGCTGTTCATCCGCACGCTGCTGATCCGTCCCGAGGCGATCGAGCTGTCGACCTTCGTGCCGGAGCTCACCATCATCGACATGCCGAGCTTCCGCGCCGATCCCAAACGTCACGGCTGCCGCTCGGAGAACGTCGTCGCGATCGATTTCGCCCGCAAGATCGTCCTGATCGGCGGGTCTTATTATGCCGGCGAGATGAAGAAGTCGGTCTTCACCACGCTGAACTATTACCTGCCCGAGCGCGGCGTGATGCCGATGCACTGCTCGGCCAATGTCGGCGCCAAGGGCGACACCGCGATCTTCTTCGGCCTGTCAGGCACCGGCAAGACCACGCTGTCGGCCGATCCGAACCGCACGCTGATCGGTGACGACGAGCATGGCTGGGGCCCGAACGGCGTCTTCAATTTCGAAGGCGGCTGCTACGCCAAATGCATCAAGCTGTCGCAGGAAGCCGAACCCGAGATCTTCGCGGCCTCGACCCGCTTCGGCGCGGTGCTGGAGAATTGCGTGCTCGACGAAGACACCCGCGTGGTGGATTTCGACGACGGCTCCAAGACCGAGAACACGCGTTCGGCCTATCCGCTCGACTTCATCCCGAACGCTTCGCGAACCGGCCGCGCGCCGCAGCCGAAGAACGTGGTGATGCTCGCCGCCGACGCGTTCGGCGTGCTGCCGCCGATCGCAAAGCTCTCGCCGGCGCAGGCGATGTATCACTTCCTGTCCGGCTACACCGCCAAGGTCGCCGGCACCGAGCGTGGCCTCGGCAACGAGCCGCAGCCGGAATTCTCGACCTGCTTCGGCTCGCCGTTCCTGCCGCTCGACCCCAGCGTTTACGGCAACATGCTGCGCGACCTCATCGCCCAGCACAATGTCGATTGCTGGCTGGTCAACACCGGCTGGACCGGCGGCAAGTACGGCGTCGGCTCGCGCATGCCGATCAAGGTGACGCGCGCGCTGCTCACTGCGGCGCTCGACGGCAGCTTGCGCAACGTCGAATTCCGCACCGACAAATATTTCGGCTTCGCGGTCCCGACCGCGCTGCCGGGCGTCCCGGCCGAGATCCTCAACCCGGTCAACACCTGGAAGGACAAGGACGAGTTCGACAAGACCGCCCGCGCGCTGGTCGGCATGTTCCAGAAGAACTTCGCCAAGTTCGAAGCCCAGGTCGACGCCGACGTCCGCGCCGCCGCGCCGGACGTGAAGCTCGCGGCGGAGTAACCTCTCGCATCGTCATCAATGCAAAAGGGCGGCCGCGAGGCCGCCCTTTTTGTTTGTGTGCGATACTCTCCGCAGACGAGTCCGCGGAAGAAGGAGCTACGCCTTGAAATACGCGATCTGCGTGCTCGTCGCGAGCAGCCGCTCGTTCGGCGACCACAACTCGGCATTCTGGTCGGCGTAGCTCTTGTGCATGATCTTCGAATCCGCCGTCGCCAGCACGCGCGTGATGTCTTCGGCCGCGAGCTCTTCGCTGTCCGTGTGAAAATAGGTCGTCAGCGACACCGTGCCGAACGGCACCAGCTCGCGCCGCGCGTGGAAGATGCGGCCGAAGAAGGCGTCCGACATCGACATCAGCGACAGCATGTCGAGCTTGCGCGGCGTGCGGTCGCTGATCCAGATCTTCGAATAGGTGCCGGCAAGCTCGGCCTGCGGTGGGCCGATCCGCATCTCGCCCTCGACGAAGCGGAATTCGTACTGGTTGGCCCAGGACGCCGCGATCTTCGGGAACGGCATCGTCTCTTCGAACGGCTTTGTTTGAGGATATTGCGCCACCCGATGCTCCCAGGACGGCCGGCGCTCGGCGAACACCGCGGTCGCGAGCGTTGCGACCTCGCCGCCGCCCTGGCTGAGCTCGACGCTCCAATGCTGGCTGGAGCGGTTGGCCTTCACCAGACGCACATCGAGATCGAACGGACCCTTCGCGATCGGCGCGCAGTAATTGACGGTGAGCGCCAGCGGATCGCCGGCGGCTTGCGGGTGCTCGATCAGCGCGCGGAGGATCGTCGCGGCGGTGGCGCCGCCGAACGGGCCGACAAAGGCCCAGTAATCGTCGCTGGTGTGCCCCTGCCAGCTCGAGTCGCCCGCGGTGATGCGGGTGGCGTCGTCGAAGGGATGCGGGAGCTTGGCGTGCATTGTTTGATCCGGCTTTCGATGTCGAACGTCATATCACGTCCGGCGCCGGCTGATGCAATTACCTCTGACGTAGCCGCTTCCATCCTGCGGAAAATCAGCCCGCGACGTCGCGCAGATCAGGCAGTAGCGGCGTGGTCGGGTTGACCGGCACGTTCCAGATCTCCTCGGCGTATTCGCGGATGGTGCGGTCCGAGGAGAACCACGCCATGCGCGCGACGTTGAGGATGGAGGCGCGGGTCCAGGCCGGCGTCACCTGCCAGCGTGCGTCGACCGCGCGCTGCGCTTCGTAATAGGAATCGAAATCGGCGCTGACCATGTAATGGTCGAGATAACGCAGCGCATGCGCGATGGATTCGAAGCGGCCGGGATCGCCGGGCGAGAATTCGCCGGTGCCGATCGCGTTGATGGCGCGCTGCAGCTTCGGCGAATTGAGGATCACGTCGGAGGCGTCCAGCCCCTGCTTGCGCCGGATCATCACGTCGCCGGCCTCCATGCCGAAGATCGCGATGTTCTCAGCTCCGACATGGTCGCGGATCTCGATATTGGCGCCGTCGAGCGTGCCGATGGTGATGGCGCCGTTGAGCGCCAGCTTCATGTTGCCGGTGCCGGAGGCTTCCATGCCCGCGGTCGAGATCTGCTCGGAGAGATCGGCCGCCGGAATGATCACCTCGGCGAGGCTGACATTGTAGTCGGGCAGGAACACGACCTTGAGCTTGCCGCCGATCGCGGGATCGTTGTTGACGACCTCCGCGACGTCGTTGATCAGCTTGATGATCAGCTTGGCGTAGCGGTAGCTCGCCGCCGCCTTGCCGGCGAAGATCTTCACCCGCGGCACCCAATTGCCGTCGGGATTGTCCTTGATCGCCTGGTACAGCGCGACCGTCTCGATGACGTTGAGCAGCTGGCGCTTGTATTCGTGGATGCGCTTGATCTGCACGTCGAACAGAGCGGTCGGGTCGACCTTGATGCCGAGCCGCTCGCCGATCAGGCGCGCCAGCGCGGTCTTGTTGTGCAGCTTGACGGTGCGGAACTTCTTCTGGAATTCGACGTCGCTGGCGCGGGCCTCGATCAGCGAAAGCTGCGAGGGATCGTCGAGCACGGCCTCGCCGCAGGTCTCGCGCAACAGATCCGTCAGCTTCGGGTTCGCCAGCATCAGCCAGCGGCGGAAGGTGATGCCGTTGGTCTTGTTGGTGATGCGGCCGGGATAGAGATGGTTGAGGTCGTGGAACACGGTCTCGCGCATCAGGTCCGAATGCATCCCCGAGACGCCGTTGATGCGGTGCGAGCCGACGAAGGCGAGCTGGCCCATGCGCACGCGGCGCCCGCTCTTCTCGTCGATCAGCGAGACCGAGGCGCGGAAGTCGATGTCGCCGGGGCAGCGCGCCTCGGCCAGCGCCAGATGCTGCACGTTGATACGGTAGATGATCTCGAGGTGCCGCGGCAGCAGCCGCTCGAACAGCTCGACCGGCCAGGTCTCCAGCGCCTCGGGCAGCAGCGTGTGGTTGGTGTAGGACAGCGTGGCGACCGTGATCTTCCAGGCCTCGTCCCAGCGGAAATTGTGCAGGTCGACGAGGATGCGCATCAGCTCGGTGACGGCAAGGCTCGGATGGGTGTCGTTGAGCTGCACCGCGACCTTGGACGACAGGCTGCGGAGTTGGCCGTCGGAGGCGAGGTGCCGCTTCACCAGGTCCTGCAGCGAAGCCGAGACGAAGAAATATTCCTGGCGCAGCCGCAGCTCGCGGCCCGCCGGGCTCTCGTCGTTCGGATAGAGGAATTTGCAGATCGCCTCCGCGCGCGACTGCTCGGCGCTGGCGCTGACATAATCGCCCTTGTTGAAGGCATCGAGCTTCAGCGGATCGGGCGAGCGCGCCGACCACAGCCGCAGCGCGTTGACGTGCTGGCCGCGCCAGCCGACGATCGGCGTGTCATAGGCAATCGCCTGCACCGTCTCGCCGGGATGCCAGATCGCGCGGTCGCGGCCCTTGTCGTCGACATGCTCGACGGCGCCGCCGAAATTGATGTCGTAGATCACCTCGGGCCGCTGCAATTCCCAGGGGTTGCCGAAGCTCAGCCATTCGTCCGGATATTCCTGCTGCCAGCCCTGATTGATGATCTGGCGGAACAGGCCGTAATCGTAGCGGATGCCGTAGCCGATCGCGGGGATCGACAGCGTCGCCATGCTCTCCATGAAGCAGGCGGCGAGCCGCCCGAGGCCGCCATTGCCGAGCGCGGCGTCGGGCTCGCATTTGCGCAGCTCGGGCAGCGAGACGCCGAGATCGCCGAGCGCGACCTCGAAGATCTTGAGGAGGCCCATGTTGTTGAGCGCGTCGCTGAACAGCCGACCGATCAGGAATTCGAGCGAGAGATAATAGACGCGCTTGCGGCCGGCGTCGTAGCTGTGCTTCTCCGCGGTGAGCCAGCGATGCACGATGCGGTCGCGCAGCGCGAGCGCCGCGGCCTGGTACCAGTCGTGCTTGGTTGCCATGCCGGCATCCTTGCCGATGGCAAGCCGCAGCTTCGCCAGGATCACGCCCTTGATCTCGGCCAGCGCGAGCTCGTCGATGGGCTGCGTGGCAGCGGAAGAACTGGGCTGGAACGATGAATCTTGCAAAGCTGTCATTTCCTGGTCGACGAAGCGCTACTCACTCTACGCACCCTGCTCCTGGACCGGAACCATCGCTGGCGCGGCCGTGTCCCGCACGGAGGTAAAATTATGCAAGGAACGGGCCGATTTGGGAACCCGGACGAGCACGGAGAAACCTAAGTTTCCGTGCTAGATTGCCGATCAATTCAGCCATCAGTGTGGAGGAACATCCCCATGAAACTGCTGAAGCGACTGCTGATTGAAATCGCCGCCGCGGCCCTGCTCGTCATCTGCATCAGCGCCTCCAGTGCCGCATTTGCCGCCGGCAAGCCCGGCCGCAGCGCGGATGGCCTGAGCTGCGGCTTCACCGTCCCGCAGAATGCCTCGCCCGCGGCGCGCTGCGCCGCCATCAAGCGCCAATGCGGCGGCAAGTTTTACGCGAATGCGTGCGGCGACAGGCTGATGTCCGCGGTGAATTGAGAGCCGGGCGGCAATCGTCGCGGCTTCGAGTCGGCGTCAGGCTGCCTTCAAGCCGCCTTGGCCTGCACCGCATCGCAAAATTCGGCAAGACGGTCCGCAAGCCGCAGCGTGGCCGGGCTCGCATCGGGCGAAGCCATCAGTGCGACCTCGGTCTTGTCGATCGGCGCAAAACCTTCCTTCGCCGTCAGCACGCGGTGGTCGGACTGGATCGACATCTCCGACAAGATGCTGAGGCCCATGCCGGCGGCGACCGCGGCCTGGATGCCTGACAGGCTCGAGGAGGAATAGGCCATGTGCCAGGCGCGGCCGATGCTTTCCAGCGCGTGGATGGCGCCGGCGCGGTAGAGGCAGCCGGCCGGGAAACCGATCAGCGGCACGGATTCGGCGTGGACGTCGACCGGATGGCTCTTGCTGGTCACCCAGTGCACCCGCTCCGGCCACACCGCGATGGCGCCGTTCTCGCCGGCGGCGCGCTTGAACAGCGCAAGGTCGAGCTCGCCGCGCTCGAGATCGCGCGCGAGGTGCTTGCTCTGGTCGGCGCGCACGTCGAGCCGCAGGCCCGGATGCGAGCGCGCGAACGCGCCGAGCAATTTGGTCAGCCGGTACGCCGCGAAATCCTCGGGGATGCCGAGCCGGATCGCGCCTTCGCCCTCCGGCTGGCGCAGCACGTCGCGCGCCTCCTCGGCCAGCGAGAGCAGCCGGCGCGCATAGGACAGCAGCCGCTCGCCGGCCTCGGTCGGGCGCACGTTCTTGCCGTCGCGATGCAGCAGAACCTGGCCGATATCGTCCTCCAGCCGCTTGATCTGCTGGCTGACCGTCGACTGCGTGCGGTGGACGCGCGCACTGGCGCGGGTAAAGCCGCCGGCCTCGACCACCGAGACGAAACTGCGTAGCAGCTCGAGATCGAGCATCACCGCCTCCATTCGAAAATCCACTTATCGGCAGTTAATCATTTAATTTCCAAATGACAAGCGGCCTCCCTAGATCGAGGGTTCAGGAGAATGCCCTCATGTCGCTCGCCCCCTCGATCTCGGTCCCCAGCCGCCGCTTCAACACGCTGCCGCTCGCCATCGGCCTGTTCTGCCTGCTCTGGAGCTACGCCTTCGTCGCCGGCAAGATCGGCGTCACCCATTGCCCGCCGCTGATCCTGCTCGCCGCGCGCTTCTCGCTTGCCGGCATCTTGATCCTGGGTGCAACGCTGATCCGCGGCGAGGCCTGGTCGCTGTCCTGGCGCGATGCGGCGATCTTCGCCGTGCTCGGCATCGCCAACAACGCGCTCTATCTCGGCCTCGGCTACACCGGCCTGCAATCGGTCTCCGCCGGCCTCGGCGGCCTGATCGTGTCGGCCAATCCGGTCTTCACCGCGGCGCTCGCAGCCTTGCTGCTCGGCGAAGGCATGACCTGGCGCAAGGCAAGTGGCCTGCTGCTCGGCATCGCCGGCGTGACGCTGATTGTCTGGCATCGCCTGTCGGTCGGCACGGATTCCCTGCACGGCATCGTGTTCACGCTGGCCTCGCTCGCCTCGATCGTCGCGGGCACCATCCTGTTCAAGCTTCTTGCGCCGAAGGGAAGCTTGTGGATCGGCAACGGCGTGCAGAACCTCGTCGCCGGCCTCGTGCTGACGCCGGTCGCGCTCACCTTCGCCGATGTCCACGCGATCGATGTCACGCCGGGCCTGATCGGGGCCTTCGCGTTCCTCGTGCTCGGCGGCTCGATCCTCGCTTACTGGCTCTGGTTCCATCTCCTGAAAGTGTGCGGCGCGACCGCCGCCAGCGCCTATCATTTCCTGATGCCGCCGCTCGGCATGCTGTTCGCGTATCTCGTCCTTGGTGAGCATGTCGAAGCGCGCGATCTGCTCGGCATCATTCCGGTCGCGCTCGGCATCTATCTGGTGACGCGGCCGGCGAAGACCGTCGCATAAGAGGAGTTTGTCCCATGCCCATTTCCATCACCCTGATCGGCGGCCCCACTGCGCTGATCGAGATCGACGGCTTTCGCCTGCTGACCGATCCGACCTTCGATGCGCCCGGCGCCTATCAGCTGCTGCATGTGAAGCTGGAGAAGACCATCGGCCCCGCGTTGAAGCCCGAAGCGATCGGACCGGTCGATGCCGTGCTGCTCAGCCATGACCAGCATTCGGACAATCTCGACAATTCGGGCCGCGACTATCTCCATAAGGTCAAGCGCGTGCTGACGACGGAAGCGGGCGCAAAGCGGCTCGGCGGCCATGTCGAGGGCCTTGCGCCCTGGGCGACCTCGCATCTGAAGGATCGCGACGGCAACACGCTGACCATCACCGCAACGCCGGCGCGCCATGGCCCGGCCGGCATCGAGCCGCTGTCCGGCGACGTGATCGGCTTCGTGGTGTCCTCGAGCCGCAAGGACACGACTTCGGTCTATATCAGCGGCGACACCACCTGGTTCGACGGCGTCGCCGAAGTCGCGCGCCGCTTCAAATGCGGCGTGGTGCTGCCCTTCGCCGGCGCCGCGCAGACGCGCGGGCCGTTCCATCTCACCATGGACACCAACGACACCATCGAGACCGCGCGCGCCTTTCCCGATGCGATGATCGTGCCCGTGCACACCGAAGGCTGGGCGCATTTCCGCCAGAACAGCGAGGATCTGCGCAAGACGTTCGACGCGCTCGGATTCGGACCACGGCTGCGCCTGCTGGAGCCGGGCGTGCCGACGGTGGTGGAAGCGCCGTAGCTGCCGCGGCCGTCATTGCGGCCATTCATGCACGAACGCAGGTCTCGTGCCCCGGACGCAGCGCAGCGCCTTTTCGGCGGTGCGCTGCTGAGCCGGGGCCCATGCCTCCGCATTCATCACGGGCTTTCTGGGTCCTGGCTCGCACCGCAACGCAAGAGCGTTGCGCCGCGTCCGGGACACGAGAGGAAGGAACGCGATAAACACAACCTCCCTCATTGCAATGACAGCGATCGTCAATCCTTCCGAAACACGATCGACGCCATCCAGCCCGTCATCAGCGCCATCGCGGCTGTGACGAGGCCGTAGATCAACCCGTTCTGCCGGGCGGTGGTGGCGACGAACTGTTCGAAGCCGACCTTGACGATCTCGAACGCGGTCTCGGTCTTGCCGATGAACGCGCCGTTCGCGAACAGCTTGATCTCGACTTCATAGGTGCCGATCGGCACTTCCGCCGGCAGCGGGATGCCGGTGCGGAACAGGGTCGGCGTCAGGAACGTGACGGCGCTCCCATCCTCGCGATAGAGCCCGTGCTGGGTGCGCAGGCGGATGAAGGCCGAACGGAACGCGTCGTTCGGCACCACGTCGGCATAATCGCCGCCGACCCGCTGCGTCAGCAGCACGTTGTTGAGCCCGATCTGCTGCCGCCGCGCGATCTCGGGCGAGGTGATGGCGTCGAAGGGGCGGTTGGCGAACAGCGCGAGATAGCTCGGCACCTGCAGGAACTGCCGATAATCGGTGTTGATCCAGATGCCGAAGGTGCGTTCCTTGCGACGCGTCACCATGTCGGCGCGCGGGCCCATCACGGTGACGACGAGATCGTAGGACGTGCGATCGGCGGGCGTGGTGGCGTCCTTCTCCACCGAGCCGAACAACACCAGCTCCTCGCCGGAATAGTTCGGCGTCACCGTGACGCGGTGGTTGGAGACCGACACGATCAGCCGCTCGGCGTGCGCAACCGAGCCGAGCAGCAGGACGAGCAGGAGGGCGAGCGCCGTGCGCTTCATCCGCTCGCTCCGAGGTCACGGATGGTGAAGAGGTCCGCAGGCTGGATCACCAGCTCGATCGCGAAGCGGATTCCGACCGAGAGGATGAGAAGGCCGAGCAGCAGCCGCAGCTGCTCGCCGCGGATCTTCTGGCCGGCGCGGACGCCGAACTGCGCGCCGGTGACGCCGCCGACCATCAGGATCAGTGCCAGCACGGCGTCGACGAGGTGATTGGTCACCGCATGCAGCATGGTCGCGAACAGCATGGTGACGAGGGTGAGGACCATTGAGGTCCCGATCACCGTCGAGGTCGGCACCCGCAAGAGATAGATCATGATCGGCACCAGGATGAAGCCGCCGCCGATGCCCATGATGGCGCCGATGAAGCCGATCATGATGCCGACGACCACCACGGGAATCACCGAGAGATAGATCTTCGAGCGCTTGAACCGCATCTTCAGCGGCAGGCCGTGGATCCAGTTGTGCGTGCGGCGCGGCGGCAGTGCGCCGCGGCGGGTCCGCATTAGCGCGCGCAGGCCTTCCGAGAACATCAGGCTGCCGACAGTGGTGAGCAGCACGACGTAAGAGAGCGCGATCATCAGATCGAGCTGGCCGAGCGCGCGAAGCTGCGTGAAGGTCCATACGCCGAGCGCCGTGCCCGTCACGCCGCCGCATAACAGGACGCTCGCCAACGCCGGATCGATCGCGCGCCGCCGCCAATAGGACAGCGCGCCGGAAAACGAGGACGCCGCGATGTGGCTGGTGACCGAGGCGACCGCGACCGCGGGCGTGATGCCGATGAAGATCAGCAGCGGCGTCATCAGGAAGCCGCCGCCGATCCCGAACATGCCCGAGACGAAGCCGACCGCGGCGCCCATCGCCAGCACCAGGAAGACGTTGACGGGAAGATCGGCGATCGGAAGATAGAGCTGCATCGAAGGACCACGCTCCGGCGAGACGGATCGACTATCGCGGAATGCCCGCCGGACGGTCGGAACGATTGCCGCGCCCCTCAATAGCGGAATTTGCTGGCGGGAGGGACCCTAGAAATTCTGGCGTGGTGAATGGCTGCGACGAGTGCGTGTTGAATTGGGCTTGATCGTTACGGCAGCGGAAGTGCGCTCCCTCCCCCGCAAGCGGGAGAGGGTTGGGGAGAGGGTACCTCCGCGGTGGGGCTCCCCAAGAGGAGAGAACCCCCACCCGCCGCGCTTCGCGCGTCGACCTCCCTCGCAAGCGGGAGAGGTGCACACCGAGCGCGTGGCTCGTACTGTCCGTCTAAAGCTGTTCGCCTTTAATGCGCAGCCGAGGCCGACTTCTTCGCCGCGACCGGCTTCGGTGCGGGCTTGGCGCTTGCCTGCGGGGCGCTGTCCCAGCCACCGGCGGGAGCTGCGACATTGACCGCATCATCCGGCTGCGGCTCGGCCGCAAATGTCTGGATCGCGAGCTTGGCGGCGGCGAGCGATTGCGGGTCGAGGCGCTTGGCGACGTCGTCGCGCTTGCCGGACGCATCCGCGTCGCCCTGGGCAGCGGCGAGGCTGAACCACTTGTAGGATTCGGCGAGGTTCTGCTCGACGCCGATGCCGCGGGCATAGAGGATGCCGAGGTTGAACTGGCTGTCGGCGACGCCGCGATCGGCGGCCTTGCGGAACCATTGCGCCGCGCTCTTGTAATTGGCGCCGCGTCCGCCGCCATCGGCGTCGAGCACCGCGAGATTGTGCATCGCCTTGGCGTTGCCGCGCTCGGCGGCCTGGGTGTAGTAGCGGCGCGCGATGTCGGCGTCCTTCTTCACGCCCAAGCCCTTCTCGTAGAGCGTGCCGAGGCGGAAGGTCGCGGGGATCACGCCGGCCTGTGAGGCGCGGTCGTACCATTTGGCGGCTTCGTCGTAGTTCGTCGCAACGCCCTTGCCTTCCGCAAAGCGCAGACCGATCTCGTAGGCCGCGGTCGCATCGCCCTTCATCGCGGCGCTGCGCAGGCCGGGGCCGCCGATGCCGTCAGGCAGCTTTTCGCTCGGCGGCACCTGGATGGAGCCGAGCTTGGCGCGGCTCGTGCCCGACAGCGCGCCGGTGACGTCGCTGCTCGGCGCAACTGCGGGCGGCACCGTGGCCGGCGCCGTCGGAATCTCAACCGAGGCCGAGTTGCCCGAATTGGCGGCGGGAGCCGGCGCGGAATTGTTCTGGGATTGCCGTCCGATCGGCGTCGGCGAGGTCATCGATGGCGTGACCTGCTCGGGCGTGGCGGGCTTGTTCTCGATCACCGGCGGCGGCGGAGGGGCCTGCGGCGCGGGCTGGCTGGACGTGTCCATCGCCTGCGGCGCTGGCGACGGGCTGCCTTCGAGCAGGTTCATCGCCATCTTGAAGGTGCCGAGCACGATCACGACCACGCTCGCCCCGACCAGCAGCGAGCGGATCTTCGAGGTGATGGTCGAAGCGCCGTCCTTGCCCTTGTCCTTGCCGCGATCGGCGCCGGCCTTTGCACCACCCTTGGCACCACGCGCCGGCTTTTCCGGCTGCGCGGCGGCGGCCTGTGCGGCGCGGCGGGCGGCCGCGATGAAGCTCGACGAGGAGACCGGCTCTTTCGCAGCAGCGGGAATGTCGCTGATCGCGCTCTCGGAGGCGGCAATGCGCTCCGACGGCGTGGCGGCGCGTCCACCCGGCCGTGTGCCCGGCTCGAGCGGATGATCCGGCGGCAGTTCGGGTGCGAGCGCGGCGCGGGCGGGCGCCGTATGCGGCTCCAGGATCTCGCTGATCGCGCGCGGCGGAATTGGCGGTGCCGACGGCACCGGCGGCGGCGCGGCGGGGGCCGCGGCATGGAATTCACGCGGCGCGGCGGCGAAGGCGGCTTGCGCCTGCTGCTGCGCGGCGGGATTCGGCAGCTCGGGCTTCGGATCGTATTTCGGCTGTTGTGCCTGCGGCCGCGGCTCGCGCGCGACAGGCGCGGGCTCCATGGAAACAGCCATGGGAGCCGCCATCGGCATCGGCTGCGGCGCGGCGGCCGGCGGCGCCGTGCGCACCGCGCGCAGGTCGCCCTCGATCATGGACAGGCGATCGACGACATGGCCGAGCGCGCTGTGGACGGCATCGAGCGAGTCCTGCGTGCTGCGGTTGGTCTCGGCCTGGCTGAAGCGGATGTCGGACAGCTCGCGCTTGACGAGATCGACAACGCCGGAATCGGCAGGTGCCGAACTGCGGCTCTCGGCCAGTGCGGAATAAGTCGCCTGCTGCCGCTCCAGGTGCCGGAGAATGTCGTGCAGCCCGTCCTCGACGCGGCTCAAATTGCCGTTGCGCGGGTCGGAGGCGGCTTCGATCCGCTCCAGCAGGTATGAGACGCGCTGTTCGAGATGGGCGAAGGTCGAGGCGGAATCGTTGCCGACCTGCATGCGGTCGAAGCGGTCCGACAGGGCGCGGATCGCGGATTCGAGATGCTCGGTGCTCTCGGAGGGCTGCGGCCGCTCGCGGGTTTCCAGCGCCGCGGTGAGCGCCGCAATGCGCTGCTCCAGCACTGCAAAGCTGTCGCCCTGACCGGAGGCGCGGGTGACCTGGTCGACCTTGGAGGACAGCAGCTGCACGTCTTCGGACAGGCGTGCCAGCGCTTCGTTGGAGGCGACGTTGGAAACGATGCCGCGCAGCGCCGAGATCGCGCTTTCGAGCTGATGCACGGTCGAGGGATCGTCATTGGCGCGCAAGATCAAATCGAGCTTGGCGCCGAGATTGCGGATCGCCTCGTCATAGCCGGTGAGCTGCTCCGCCGGCGTCAGCGTGCGCAGCACCTGCTTGATGTCGGACAGCGCATGCTCGATGCCGGACAGCACCTGGCCGTCGGTGCCGTTGGACCGCGTCTCGTCGATCCGCCGATGCAGCGAGCGGATCTCGTTCTCGATCGATTCGATCGCGCGCCGCGGCATCGCCTCGGTGATGGCGGTGCGGATCTCGGCGAGCTCGCTGCGGAAGGCGTTGATCGCCTGCTCGGTATTGTCCGGCCGCTGCAGCGACTCGATCTGGCTCGTGATCTTGAGCAGATGGCGCTCGAGCGAGGAGAAATCCGGCCCTGCTTGCGGCGGCGGCGGAGCATAGGCAGGCGCGGGCGGCGCCGCCATCGGTGTCATGGGCGGTGCGTAAGGAGCAGCCGAAGGCGCAATCGATGGTGCGGCGCGCGGCGGCATCTGCCGCGGCGTAAAGCCGTCGAGCTCGCTCTGCCGCGCGGTGATCTCGGCCACGGCGACGTCGAACGACGCGGGGCTCAGGGGAGGGGAGTTGCGATAGACCTGCGCGGCCGCGCGCTCGACCATGTCGGCCTGGCGCTGGCGTGTTTCAACGGGCGAGGGCGCAGGCGCCGGGCGCGGCGCTTGCTGCGACTGGGGCTGCTGCGGCTTGGAAATCTGCGACAGCCGCGCATCGAGCCGCGAGATCGCGTCGTTGAGCTGGCGCGCGACGCCCTGCTCGCGCGAGACGTCCCTTGAGGAATCCTGGCGCGGCGCGGGCTTTGAAATTCTTTCGATCTGCTGGGTGATCGCGTCGAGCCGCTGATGGATGTCGGCGACTTCGCGGCTTTCCTGGCTCGGTCCTTGATTCGGTCCCTGGCTCGCACCTTGGCTCGGAACGTGCGCAGCTTGCGGACGCTGGTCGTAAGATCCGCGAAAGTTTGGCGGGGCAGTTTCGCCGAGCGTGGAGTTCAGCCAATCGTTGAGCGACATGCCGGCTCTGCGCGCAGCAGCTTCGGCCCGCTCCCTGACGGATGGGTCGATGCCGTCAACACTCCACGATACGCGCGAATTCATGACTCTGTCCGGTTCCGACTCCGGCGCCCCACCCGGCGCCTCCAGTCTCCCCACGCGTGCCGGTTGCAAAGACAATCGAATTTGGCGCGGGTCGTCTGCCTCGAAAACCGACTTTTGTCCGTTACGGTAAATAACGGGTTAAGGAATGCCTTGCCGGTGTCTTAAAGTTGGGCGGGGAACACCAACCCCGGAACCGGTGCGCTCTCTCCCCGCTTGCGGGGGGAGGGCTGGGAGAGGTGCCTCCGTGATGGGACAGCCCCCAAGAGGAGAAAGCCCTCACCCGCGCCTTCGGCGCGACCTCTTCCGCAAGCGGGAGAGGTTTTGGCACGCCGTCGCTGATCGAATTCTCAGCCCTTCTCCCGCTTGCCCTCGTCCAGCGGTACCACCGTGGCCTTGCCGCTCATCGCCGACAGCGCGGCGAGGGTCTCCTCGCAGAAGTCGGCCACCATCTGCTCATGCCGGGCGCCCAGGCGGAGCAGCAGCAGATTGCCGAGGTCGAGCCTTCCCTCCGCGGTGCCGTCGGGAAAGCGCTTCTTCAGGATGCGCTCGTAATTGGCGTGGCGGTCGCGGTGGTGCTCCAGGCGGGCCATCAGATCGGCGCGCAGCGGCTCGATGTCGATGCTGTCGAGGGCGTGGAGGCGGACCAGCAAATCGTCCTTGGTCGAGGCCGGCGTGCTTGGCCGCGCGGCCCAGTGCCGCAGCGCTGTTCGCCCCTCCGGAGTGAGCGTATAAACCAGCTTGTTGGGCTTGCCCGTCTGCACGACCTCGCGGCCCTGGATGTGGCCGCGGTCGCGCAGCTTGGAGAGCTCGCGGTAGATCTGCTGATGGTCGGCCTTCCAGAAGAAGCCGATCGAGGAGTCGAACGTCTTGGCGAGCTCGTAGCCCGTCATCGGACGTTCCGTCAGACATGCGAGGATCGCGTCGCCCAGGGCCATGCCCGGCCTCCTTGTTTCAACCTCGACCATCGTGCTTGACTTTATGCGCATTGGCGCATATGCGTCAATGTGCATATCGCGGCGTCTCGGGCCGGGCGAAAGATCCGACCCGAAAAGCCCAGCGAAATCAATCACCACGCTACTGTGCATGGGGTTGTTTTCGCCCTTTTTAGTCCAGGCCTTTAGGGAGGCAGCTGAGAATGACCGGCCTCGATTCCTGGTACGCCTACATGAAGTCTCATGATCGCGCCGCGCTCTGGGATCTCCTGCATCCCGATGCCGTGTTCGAAAGCCCCGTCGTCCACACGCCGCAGCGCGGGCGCGACATCACCTTCAAATACCTTTCCAGCGCCGAGCAGGTGCTCGGCGGCCCGACCTTCACCTATGTCGGCGAATGGCGCAGCGACCACGGCGCCGTGCTCGAATTCAAGACCGAGATCGACGGCATCGAGATCAACGGCGTCGACATCATCAGCTTCGATGCCGAGGGACGCATCACGCATTTCAAGGTGATGGTGCGTCCGCTCAAGGCGATCAACATGCTGCACCGCCTGATGGCGGAGCAACTGGCCGCCCAATCATGACCCTGCCCTGAGGTTGCAGAACCCGCTAAGCTCGCGGGCCAGGCTGCGCCGCAGGAACGACCGACATCACCACTTTCGAAGGCCCATTGCCGGGAGACCCCCATGCCGATCTACAAAGCCCCCGTCGAAGACGTGAACTTCCTGCTCAACGACGTCTTCCAGATCGACCGCTATGACAATCTCGCCGGCTTCTCCGATGCGTCGAGCGACGTGCGCGAAGCCATTTTGGGCGAAGCTGCCAAGCTAGCCGAAGAGGTGCTGCAGCCGCTCAATCGCGTCGGCGATCTCGAAGGCTGCAAGCGCGCCGATGACGGCAGCGTCACCACGCCGAAGGGCTTCAAGGACGCCTTCAAGCAGGTCGCCGAAGGCGGCTGGCTCGGCCTGTCGGCGCCGACCGAGTTCGGCGGCCAGGGCCTGCCGGTGACGCTCTCCCAGGCCGTTAACGAATTCCAGATCTCCGCCAACATGGCGTTCTCGATGTATGGCGGCCTCACCATGGGCGCGACCGCGGCGCTGATCGTGCACGGCTCGCCCGAGCAGAAGCAGACCTATGTGCCGAAGATGGTGGCGGGCGAATGGACCGGGACCATGAACCTCACCGAGCCGCATTGCGGCACCGATCTCGGCATGCTCCGCACCAAGGCGGTGCGCCAGGCGGACGGCAGCTTCAAGATCACGGGCACCAAGATCTTCATCTCGGCCGGCGAGCATGATCTGGCCTCCAACATCATCCACCTCGTGCTGGCCCGCATCGAGGGCGCACCCGCCGGCATCAAGGGCGTGTCGCTGTTCGTGGTGCCGAAATTCCTGGTCAATGCCGATGGTTCGGTGGGCGCGCGTAACGGCGTCGTCTGCGGCTCGATCGAGCACAAGATGGGCATCCACGGCAACTCGACCTGCGTGATGAACTACGACAACGCCACCGGCTGGCTGATCGGCGAAGAGAACAAGGGCATGCAGGGCATGTTCGTGATGATGAACGAGGCCCGCCTCGGCGTCGCCGTGCAGGGCCTCGCGCAGTCGGAAGTCGCCTATCAGAACGCGGTCGCCTATGCCCGCGAGCGCATCCAGGGCCGATCGCTGACCGGCGCCAAGGCGCCGGACAAGCAGGCCGATCCGATCATCGTGCATCCCGACGTGCGCCGCACGCTGCTCTCGATCCGCGCCTTCAACGAGGCCGCGCGCGCCTTCGTGATGTGGACCGCGCTGAAGAGCGACGTCGCGCATCGCTCGGAGGACCCGAAGGACCGCCAGGCCGCCGACGACCACATGGGCCTGATGACGCCGGTGCTGAAGGGCTTCCTCACCGATTACGGCTTTGCCAACGCGGTGCAGGCGCAGCAGATGTATGGCGGCCACGGCTACATCGCCGAGCAGGGCATGGAGCAGTTCGTGCGCGATGCACGCATCGCCATGATCTATGAAGGCGCCAACGGCATCCAGGCGCTCGACCTCGTCGGCCGCAAGCTGCCGCGCGACGGCGGCCGCGCCATCATGGCGTTCTTCGGCGAGGTCATGGCCTTCGCCAAGGAGAACGGCGGCGACGAGGCGCTGAAGCCGTTCGTCGCCCCGCTGTCGGCTTCGCTCGGCCATCTGCAGCAGGCCACCACCTGGCTGATGCAGAACGCGATGGCAAAGCCCGACAATGCCGGTGCTGCCGCAACCGATTACCTGCATCTCTTCGGCTTCGTCGCGCTCGGCTACATGTGGGCGAAGATGGCGAAGGTGACGAATGCAAAGATTGCCGAGAGCGGGGCGACGCCCTATCTCTCGACCAAGCTGGTCACCGGCCGTTTCTTCATGGAACGGATGCTGCCGGAGACGGCCGCCAATCTCGCGCGCATCCAGGCCGGCTGCGCCACCATCATGGAATTGCCGGCGGAAGCGTTCTGACGCTTTCCGCTTCACTGGAGATCGCGACCGCGCAGCGGTCGCCGCAACAATAACTGCAATCAGGAGGCTCCCCATGGCAGATGCCTATATCTACGATCACGTCCGCACCCCCCGCGGCCGCGGCAAGGCCGACGGCGCGCTGCACGAAGTCACGGCGCTCGCGCTTGCGACCGTGCCGCTGAAGGCGCTGAAGGACCGCAACAATCTGCCTGAGGATTCCGTCGACGACGTCGTGCTCGGCGTGGTCGATCCGGTCGGCGAAGCCGGCAGCGACATCGCGCGCTTCGCCGCGCTCAAGGCCGGCCTCGGCGAAGCCGTCCCCGGCGTGCAGATCAGCCGCTTTTGCGCCTCCGGGCTCGATGCCGTGAATTTTGCCGCAGCCCAGATCATGAGCGGCCAGCATGAGCTCGTGATCGGCGGCGGTGCCGAGTCAATGAGCCGCGTCGGCATCGGCGCCTCCGGCGGTGCCTGGCCGATGGATCCGTCGATGGCGGTGCCGGCCTATTTCATGCCGCAGGGCGTTTCGGCCGATCTGATCGCCACCAAGTACGGTTTTTCGCGCGACGACGTCGATGCCTATGCGGTGCAGAGCCAGCAGCGCGCGGCGAAGTCCTGGGAAGAGGGCCGCTTCGACAAGTCGATCGTGCCGGTGAAGGACATCAACGGCCTCACCATCCTCGCCAAGGACGAGCACATGCGTCCTTCGACGACGATGCAGTCGCTGGCGCAGCTGCAGCCCTCGTTCACGATGATGGCGCAGATGGGCGGCTTCGACGGTGTCGCGATCCAGTCGCACCCGGAGATCGAGCGCGTCAACTACGTGCACCATGCCGGCAATTCCTCCGGCATCGTCGACGGTGCCGGCGCCGTGCTGCTCGGCAGCAAGGAGGCGGGTGCAAAGTACGGGATGAAGCCGCGTGCGAAGATTCGCGCCTTCGCCAATATCGGCTCGGAGCCGGCGATGATGCTGACCGGTCCGGTCGACGTCACCGAAAAACTGTTCGCGCGCTCCGGCATGAAGAAGTCGGATATCGACCTGTTCGAGCTCAACGAGGCCTTTGCTTCGGTCGTGCTGCGCTACATCCAGGCCTTCGACATCGACAACGCCAAGATCAACGTCAATGGCGGCGCCATCGCGCTCGGCCATCCGCTCGGCGCGACCGGCGCGATGATTTTGGGCACCGTGCTCGACGAGCTCGAGCGCACCAACAAGTCCACCGCCCTCGTCACGCTGTGCATCGGCGGCGGCATGGGCACCGCGACCATCATCGAGCGCGTCTAAGGCTAGGGAGCAACCAACATGTCTTACAAGAACTTCAGGGTTGAGACCGATTCCGACGGCATCGCGCTCGTCACCTGGGACATCCCGGGCCGTTCGATGAACGTGCTCGACGAGACCTCGACCAACGAGCTCGACGCCATCGTCAAGGCGACCACGGCCGATGCCGCGGTGAAGGGCGTCGTCATCACCTCCGCCAAGGAAGCTTTCTGCGCCGGCGCCGACCTCTCCATGCTCGAAGGCATGAACCAGGCCTATGCCAAGGTCTTCAAGGAGCAGGGCGAGACCGCCGCGAATCAGATGCTGTTCGACCAGAGCCGGCGCTTCTCGCTGGTGCTGCGTTCGATCGAGACCTCGGGCAAGCCGTGGGCGGCCGCAATCAACGGCCTCGCGCTCGGAGGCGGTTTCGAGATCACGCTGTGCTGCCACTACCGCGTGGCCGCGGAGAATCCCAAGACGCGCCTCGGCCTGCCCGAGGTCAAGGTCGGCCTGTTCCCCGGCGCCGGCGGCACGCAGCGCGTGCCGCGCCTGGTGCCGCCGCAGGACGCCATGACGATCCTGCTCAAGGGCGATCCTGTGACGGTCGAGAAGGCCAAGGCGCTGAATTTGATTCACGCCATCGCTCCGGCGGCCGACCTCGTCAAGGCGGCGAAGGACTGGATCAAGGGCGGCGGCAAGGCGATCGCGCCCTGGGACGAGAAGGGCTTCAAGCTGCCCGGCGGCCCCGTGTTCTCCAAGGCCGGCATGATGATGTTCCCGGCCGGCAACGCGATCTATCGCCGCGAGACCTACGACAATTATCCGGCCGCGCGCGCCATCATGAGCTGCGTCTATGAAGGCCTGCAGCTGCCGATCGACGCAGCTCTTCGCGTGGAGTCGCGCTACTTCACCTCGGTGCTGCGCTCGAAGGAAGCGGCCGCGATGATTCGCAGCCTGTTCCTGTCGATGCAGGAGCTCAACAAGGGCGCCCGCCGTCCGAAGGACGTGCCCGCCACCAAGGTCAAGAAGATCGCCGTGATCGGCGCCGGCTTCATGGGCGCGAGCGTCGGCTACGTCTCGGCCCGTGCCGGCCTCGACGTCGTCCTGATCGACCGCGACCAGGAAAGCGCCGGCAAGGGCAAGGCGCATGCGCAGAAGGTGATCGAGGAGCAGATCAAGAAGGGCCGCGCCAAGCCTGCGGACGCCGAAGCGCTGCTCGCGCGGATCACGCCGACCGCGGACTACGCCGCGCTGAAGGACGTCGATCTCGTCATCGAGGCCGTGTTCGAGGATCGCAAGGTCAAGGCCGATACCTTCGCCAAGGCGCAGGAGCACATGAAGCCGGACGTGATCTTCGCGTCCAACACCTCGACGCTGCCGATCACCTCGCTGGCCGAGAGCTTCAAGGACCAGGGCAAGTTCGTCGGCATCCATTTCTTCTCGCCGGTCGAGAAGATGATGCTGGTCGAGATCATCAAGGGCAAGAACACCGGCGATCTCGCGCTCGCGACCGCGCTCGACTATGTCCGGCAGATCGGCAAGACGCCGATCGTCGTCAACGACTCCAGAGGCTTCTTCGCCAACCGCTGCGTCGGCCGCTACGTCGCCGAGGGCAACGAGATGTTCCTCGAGGGCGTGCCGCCGGCGATGATCGAGAACTGCGCCAAGATGGCCGGCATGCCGGTCGGCCCGCTCTCGCTCTCGGACGAAGTCGCGCTCGACCTCGGCCTGAAGATCATGAAGGCGACGGAGGCCGATCTCGGCCCCAACGCCATCAATCCCGACCAGAAGAAGCTGATGGTGGAGATGGTCGAGAAGCAGGGCCGTCTCGGCCGCAAGAACAGCAAGGGCTTCTACGACTATCCCGAGAAGGGCAAGGGCTCGAAGAGCCTGTGGCCGGGCCTCTCGGCCTTGCAGCCGAAGCAGCTCGACCCCGACACGCTCGACATCGAGGAGCTGAAGCAGCGCTTCCTGGTGGTGCAGGCGGTGGAAGCCGCGCGCACGGTCGAGGATCACGTCATCACCGATCCGCGCGAGGCGGATGTCGGCTCGATCCTCGGCTTCGGCTTCGCGCCGTTCACCGGCGGCACGCTGTCCTACATCGACTTCATGGGCACGAAGAAGTTCGTCGAGCTCTGCCACAAGCTCGAGGCGAAGTACGGCTCGCGCTTCACCCCGCCGAAGCTGCTGGAGGAGATGGCGGCGAAGGGCGAAACCTTCTACGGCCGCTTCGCGCCGAAGAAGGCGGCGGCCTGACGAGAAGCCTGTAGCTGCGCAGAATCAAAAAGGGCCGGATCCATCGATCCGGCCCTTTCACTATTTCGGGAGAGCTCTGCCTTACTTCGCCTGCGCGAGGCCTTCCTTCCGCAGTGCTTCCTGCACCTGCGGCCTCGCCGCGACGCGGGCCTTGTAGGCGGCCAGGTTCGGCATCGCCGTGAGGTCGAACTTCATCCGGTCGGCCCAAACCAGCATCGTGAACAGATAGCCGTCGGCCACCGTGAACTGCTTGCCCATCAGGTAGTCGCGGCCGGCGAGCTGGCTGTCGATATATTTCAGCTTGCCCATGACGCGGTCCTTGAAGAAGGCCTTGGCCTCGTCGTTCAGCGCCGGCGCGAACAGCGGACCGAAGCTCTTGTGCACCTCGGAGGTGAGGAAGTTCAGCCACTCCAGCAGCTTGTAGCGCTCGGAACTGCCGTGGGCCGGCGCCAGCGCCTTGGCCGCTGCCTGATCGGCGATCATCTGGACAATGACCGGGCCTTCGGTCACGATCTCGCCGCTGTCGAGGCCCAGCGCAGGGACCTGGCCCTTGGGGTTCAGCTTCAGATAATCCTCACCATTTTCGAGCTTCTTGGCCCGGATATCGACCTTGACCAGCTCATAGGGCAGGCCGGCTTCCAGGAGCGCGATGTGGGGGGACAGCGAACAGGCACCGGGCGAATAATACAGTTTCATGGAATTTCCTTCTCCTGATGCTTGGTTCGGCCGAAAGAACGATTACATGCAGTTGCTTGGAATAGTCAAGATTGATGCAGCTGCATCAAATGAGGTAAGAGACGGGCGACGAGCTTGAGCGGGACCATGAAACGCAAACCATCGACCGAGGCGACTTCCGCCTGGATCCGCCTGATGCGGGTGCAGAGCCGCGTGCTCGATTGCGTCGAGCAGGATTTGAAGAAGGCCGGTTTCCCGCCGCTTGCCTGGTACGATGCGCTGCTCGAATTGTCACGGGCGCCGAGCGGCGAGCTGCGGCCGGTGGAGCTCGAACGGCAGATGCTGATTCCGCAATATTCCACCTCGCGCCTGATCGACCGCCTGGTCGACGAGGGCCTCGCCTCACGGCGCGAATGCAAGATCGACAAGCGCGGCCAGTTCGTCGAGATCACCGAAGCCGGCCGCGAGCTGCAGAAGCGGATGTGGGGCGCCTATTCGGCCGCGATCGAGAAATATGTCGGTTCGAAACTGTCCGATGCCGATGCCGTCAAGCTCAGCGGTCTGCTCGACCGGCTGGGCTGCTCGTGCGGCGAGATGAAGCTGCCGCCCGTCGCCAACGTCAACGAAACCGCGCCGTCGCGATGATCGCGCGGCACACCAGCTCGTCCGTGCGCCCGGTGGGTTCGCGGACCATCCCCGTCACCCGCGCGCATTCGGTCGAAGCGCCTTTGATTAGAGTTTGATATGGCGCGAGACCAGATCGATATGACGCCGCTGCAATCGCGCGACGAGCTCGTGGCGTGGTTCGAGGCCGGCTGCAAGCCGGCGTCCGAGTGGCGCATGGGCACCGAGCACGAGAAGACGCCGTTCACGCTCGAAGGCCACCGTCCGGTGCCCTATGAGGGCGCGCGGGGCATCGGCGCGCTGCTCGAAGGCATGAAGCTCCTGCTCGGCTGGGAGCCGATCATGGAGAAGGGCAACATCATCGGCCTCTACGACGTCACCGGCGGCGGCGCGATCTCGCTCGAGCCCGGCGGACAGTTCGAGCTCTCCGGAGCCCCGGTCGAGAATGTGCACCAGACCCAGAGCGAGTTGATGGCGCATCTGGCGCAGGTGCGCGAGATCGCAACGCCGCTCGGCATCGGCTTCCTTGGCCTCGGCATGACGCCGTCCTGGTCGCGCGCCGACATCCCGATGATGCCCAAGGGCCGCTACAAGATCATGACCAACTACATGCCGAAGGTCGGCCAGTACGGCCTCGACATGATGTACCGGACCTGCACGGTGCAGACCAATCTCGACTTCTCCTCCGAAGCCGACATGGTCAAGAAGCTGCGCGTGTCGCTCGCACTGCAGCCGGTCGCAACCGCCCTGTTCGCCAACTCGCCGTTCACCGAAGGCAAGCCGAACGGCTTCCTCTCCTTCCGCTCCGAGATCTGGCGCGACACCGACAACGCGCGGTCGGGCATGATGCCGTGGGCATTCGAGGACGGCATGGGCTTCGAGCGCTATGTCGACTACGCGCTCGACGTGCCCATGTATTTCGTCAAGCGCGACGAGGACTACATCGACGTGTCGGGCTCCTCGTTCCGGGCGTTCTTCGAGGGCCGCAACAACAACCTTCCCGGAGAGCGTCCGACGCTGTCGGACTGGGCCAATCATCTGTCGACCATCTTCCCGGAAGTGCGGCTCAAGCGCTATCTTGAGATGCGCGGTTCCGACGGCGGTCCGTGGGGCCGCTTGCCGGCGCTGCCGGCGTTCTGGGTCGGGCTGCTCTATGACGATGTCGCGCTCGATGCGGCCTGGGAGATCGTCAAGCACTGGACCGCGCCCGAGCGTCAGGCCCTGCGCGACGACGTGCCGCGGTTCGGCTTCAAGGCGCGGATCAAGAACCGTTACCTGTTCGAGATCGCCAAGGAATGCCTCGTTCTGGCCCATGCCGGCCTGCGCCGTCGCGGCCGGATCGACCAGCTCGGCCGCGACGAAACCCGGCATCTGGAGCCGCTCGACCGCATCATCGATTCCGGCCGGACGCCGGCCGAGGAAATGTTGGACAAGTTCAACGGTCCCTGGAAGGGCTCGGTGGAACCGGCCTACGCGGAATACGCGTTCTAGGGACCCGATCGGGAGTTCAGCCGTTCATCGCCCATACAGGTTTGCGGCGATCAAATGACCGGCTGAAAAAACCTGAGCGTCCTCAATAACTCGAAAGCTGTTCCGATGGGGAAGGGCCGCCTGTCCGGCGCCGTCATGGCACAGGTCTTGGCAAAGGTCTTGGCAAGCGTCGTGGCCTGTGCCGCGCTGCTGTCGCTCGCATTTGCGAGCGTGCCGGCGCGCGCCCAGACGGCGTTCGACCGGCCCGGCGGCGACTATTTCAGCTCGCCGGTCGCGTCGGGCGATCCGGAGGATTGCGCGCTGCTGTGCGAGCGCGACCGCCGATGCCGCTCCTGGAGCTTCAGCTATCCCGACGTCGAAGGCGGCTCGGCGGTGTGCTGGCTCAAGAACACCGTGCCGGCGCGCGTGCCGGGAAGCTGCTGTATCTCCGGCGTGCGCGGCGCTGGCGTGATCGAGCCGCGGGTCGAGGGCGTGGAGACGTCAATCGACCGCCCCGGCGGGGACCTGCGCAATTTCGAGCTGAAGGACGGCGAGAGCGTGGAGGCCTGCAAGGCCGCGTGCACCGCCGACAACAAGTGCCGCGCCTTTACCTATGCCCGCCCCGGCTACACCGGGCGCGAGGCGCGCTGCTTCCTGAAAAAGGAAATCAAGCCGCCGCGCCGCAAGGCAGGGTTCACGTCGGGCGTGGTGCGGTAGGGGCCGGTCTCACTGC
Source organism: Bradyrhizobium sp. T-12 (assembly GCF_058314695.1). Taxonomy (NCBI): domain Bacteria; kingdom Pseudomonadati; phylum Pseudomonadota; class Alphaproteobacteria; order Hyphomicrobiales; family Nitrobacteraceae; genus Bradyrhizobium; species Bradyrhizobium sp. T-12. The sequence continues at coordinate 827,669 of NZ_CM177756.1, forward strand.
AGGCGCAGGTGCCGTTGGTTGGGGAAAGGCGCCCCTGCTCCGTGCCCACGAACTTTCCAATACGGCGACGGATACGTGGGGACGCTTCGCTTTGCCCCCTACGAGATTCTCAGTCCGCTGCGATCACCGTGAGCTCCGGCCACAAGGTCTTCCATCGTGCGGTCTTCACCGCGTAATTCGCCGCGGAAAAATTCGGTCCTGGATTGGGCCGCGCGATCAATCCCCCAACGTCGTCAAAGCCGTGCGGCGCGTACACCTCGTAGCCATCCCCTGCGCGCCTCACGCCGACCTGCGTATTCTGCGTAAGGAAGCGGTCGATGCCGTGGGTCGAACGCGTCAACGGCGGATAGGGCAGGCCGTGCTTGTCGGGGTACCATAGATGCACACGCGCCTGGTTGCGGATCTCGATCTTGGCGCCGAGATGCGTGAGCCGCGCATCTAGCTTGCGGATCACAGCGTCCTCCGCCTCCCACGAAATATCGGGATCGAAATAGAACACGTCGTAATCGGCAATGCCGTGATCGACCGCGCGGCCCGTGAGCGCGTTCCACACTGTCTGCACCAGGCAACCAGAGACGAGCCACGCGTCCGGCAGGGCGAGGCGGTGCAGTTCATCGATGATCGCGACGTTGACGGGATTTCTCAGCGCGAGCGCGAGGAATTCGTCGCGGTTCATCGTAAGATGAGGAGGGTCAATGCACGGCGGTAAAGAACCGTGCGGGCCGGAAGCCGGACAGCCAGGTCCATACCGGCTGGCTGCGCATGCCGAGATCCCAGGAGCCGAGCACCGCATCTGCGCGGCCGATCAGATTGTCGATCGGCAACAGGCCGACGCCGCCGGAGCGCACCGACACGCGGCTGTCGGAGGAGTTGTCGCGGTTGTCGCCGAGTACGAAGAGATGACCGGCCGGCACCGTCACCTCCGGTGTGTTGTCGAGCCGGCCGTTGTCGCGCATCTTGAAGATCAGGTGCGAGACGCCGTTCGGCAGCGTCTCGACATAGCGGTAGGCGGGCTCGCTGCCGCCATTGTCGTCCTCGGCTGCTCCAACGCCGTCCGGCTTGAGCTCGGCGGGGCGGTCGTTGATGAAGAGCTGGCCCTGCCGCATCTGGATGCGATCACCGGGCAGACCCACCACGCGCTTGACCCAGGCCTGCGAACGATCGCCCGGCCAGCGAAACACCACGACGTCGCCCTGCTTCGGCGTCTCCGCGAACACGCGGCCGGTCTCGGGCAGGCTGATCTGGATCGGCAGGGAGGAGCTGCCGTAGCCATAGGGGAATTTCGAGGCGAGCAGCGCATCTCCGATCAGCAGCGTCGGCTCCATCGAGCCCGACGGCACGTAGAACGGTTCGGCGAGCGCGCCCTTGGCGATGAACACGGCGACGACGATGCCGGCGAGCTGAACGATCTGCCCGCCCCAGCCGCTGCTCTTCCGCTTGGAGGCGACAGTTACTTTTTCAACGCTCATGCGCCCGTTCCACCCACCGTAATGCGTTCCATCAGCAGCGACGGCTGGCCGACGCCGACAGGCACGCCCTGACCGTTCTTGCCGCAGGTGCCGATGCCGGTATCGAGCGCGAGATCGTTGCCGATCATGCGGATGCGATGCAGGTCGGTCGGCCCGTTGCCGATCAGCATGGCGCCCTTGAGCGGCGCGCCCAGCTTGCCGTTCTCGATCTTGTAGGCCTCGGTGCACTGGAACACGTACTTGCCCGAAGTGATGTCCACCTGACCGCCGCCGAAATTCGCGGCAAAGACGCCGTTCTTCACCGAGGCGAGGATCTCGGCCGGGTCGCGGTCGCCCGCGAGCATGTAGGTATTGGTCATGCGCGGCATCGGCACATGGGCATAGCCCTGGCGGCGGCCGTTGCCGGTCGGCTTCATGTTCATCAACCGCGCGTTCTGGCGGTCCTGCATGTAGCCGACCAGGATGCCGTCCTCGATCAGCACGGTGCGATTGGTCGGCGTGCCCTCGTCGTCGATCGACAGCGAGCCGCGACGCGAGGCAATGGTGCCGTCGTCGACCACGGTGACGCCCTTGGCCGCGACCTGCTGGCCCATCAGGCCCGCAAAAGCAGACGTCTTCTTGCGGTTGAAATCGCCTTCGAGTCCGTGGCCGACCGCTTCATGCAGCATCACGCCGGGCCAGCCGGCCCCGAGCACGACGTCCATCTCGCCGGCGGGGGCGGGGATCGATTCCAGATTGACCAAGGCCTCGCGCAGCGCGCCATCGGCGGCCTCACGCCAGCTCCGGCTCTCGATGAATTCGGCATAGCCGGCGCGGCCGCCATAACCTTTGCTGCCGCTCTCCTGGCGGTCACCCTGGCCGGCGACGACGGAGACGTTGACGCGCACGAGCGGGCGGATGTCGCGATAGCTCTCGCCATCCGGCCGCAGGATCTCGACCACCTGCCAGGTCGCGCCCAGGCTGACGCTGACCTGCCGCACCCGCGGATCCTTGTCGCGCAAATAAGCGTCGATCTCGGCGAGCAGCTTGACCTTGGTCTCGAAGCCGGGTGCGTCGAGCGGGTTGTCGTCGCCATAGAGCCGCACATTGGTGCGGGGAGGCGGCGCGGCAAAGCTGCCGGAATAGCCGCCGCGCACGGCCGCGACCGCGTCCGCCGCGCGCATCAGCGCCGGCAGCGAGACGTCGGAGGAGTGGGCATAGCCCACGGCGTCATCCTTGACCGCGCGCAGGCCAAAACCCTGCGAGGTGTCGTAGGTCGCCTGCTTCAGCCGCCCATTGTCGAACATCAGCGCTTCGGTCTGGCTGTACTCCAGGAACAGCTCGCCATCGTCGGCGCCGGAAAGCCCGCGCGCGACCTCGTGGCGAACCTGGTCGCGGTCGAGATTGGCGCGGTCGAGCAGGGAGGTCGTGGCAGGATTTGTCATGCGTCCGTCCATTAGCGGAAGATCTGGGGCAAGATAATGGTTTCGGACCGGTTCCGCGAGAGCGCCAAGCCTCACATTACGGAAACAATAGGATTCGCCGACCGACAGACCGCCCGCTACGGCAGCTTGTCGTAGCCCTCGCCGAGGCCGTTCAGGCTGAGCGGGAAGCCGATGCCTTCTTCGGGGGTCTCGAAGATGATGAAGGTGGCGGTCTTGGCGGTGCGGAGCTGGCCGAGCAGCTTGTCGTCCATGACGACCTCGGCGACGCAGCCATTGGGCAGGCAGCGGACGAAGCCGGCACGGCCGACGTCCTGGTTGTCGAGCTTGAGGCCGAGGCCGGAGGGCAGCAGGACCCCCAGCGGTGCGACCACGCGCATCAGGCGGCTCTTCTGGTCGGCGGTCTTCAGCACGATGACGGTCAGGCCGGCATTGGAACGGTCTTCCGCGACCACGCTCTGGATCAGGGCGCATTGCTCGGTCTGGGCGCCCGGCGGCGTGTCGCAGCGAATTTGCCAGTCGCCATGGACGGAGCGTACTGCGCCCTGCGCATGGGCGAGGCCGGGAAGCGCCAGCAGGGCGAGCGAGACCAGCATGGCGGCCAGCGCCGGGAGGTGGTTAAGCTGCCTTGTCGCCGGCCTAGCCATCGCTTTCGAAAGCCCCATCGGCTCGGTCCCTCTGCTCGCCTTCCTCGCTCGCGCTTGGCGGACTAATCTGGCGGACTGATACGGGAATGACGGCGTCTTGAAGGCAATTCCCAAGCAAATTCCACGCCGCCTCACGCCGCCGCCGCCCGCACGAATCAGGTTCCTGCGCGGCCATCCGCCAGTGCCTAACGCGGGCAATTCCGCTGTCAAGCGGCAGCATCCCGGCGAACGGTATTTTTGTCTGATCTTACTAGGAAATATCTTGCGGGTGATCGCTGGCAGACAGGGCTCAAGACTGCATTGCGATAGATCAAAAACTATGGTTTGAGAGGCTTGATTTCGGCGTTCTAGCGATCTGGCCCCAATTCCTCTTAGAGGTATTCTTGCGCGGCGGTTTGTCAGGCGGGCGGATCGAATAAGCGTTTCCCGGACACAGGGGAGCGCACTTGGGGTGACTTCGTAAGGGGAGCGCGAACGGCATGAGGATGTCGATGGGCCGGATAGGCCGGCACTTGCTGGGATTGGCCGTGGCGGGTCTGACGCTGGCGACAGGCGGTGCGGCATTTGCCGAGCTCGGACAGCCGAAGCCCTGGGAATGGACGCTTCAGGAGTCCGGTTCCCCGGTGATGGACAACATCGTCTGGTTCCACAATTTTCTGTTCGTGCTGATCACGCTGATCACGCTGTTCGTTCTGGCGCTGCTGGTGGTCGTGGTCATCAAGTTCAACGCGCGGGCCAATCCGGTGCCGTCGCGGACCACCCACAACACGCTGATCGAGGTCGCCTGGACGCTCGTTCCGGTGCTGATCCTGGTCGGCATTTCGGTGCCGTCGTTCCGGCTTCTGTTCCTCGAGCTCGACGTGCCGAAGGCGGATCTGACCATCAAGGCGACCGGCAAGCAGTGGTACTGGTCTTATGCTTATCCGGATAACGGCAAGTTCGAGTTCGACTCGCTGATGGCGCAGGACAAGCAGCCCCGTCTGCTCGGCGTCGACAACGAGATGGTGGTTCCGGTCAACAAGGTGATTCGCGTCCAGGTCACCGGCGCGGACGTCATCCACGCCTTTGCGCTGCCGGCTTTCGGCGTCAAGATCGACGCCATTCCGGGTCGCCTGAACGAGACCTGGTTCAAGGCCACCAAGACCGGCATGTTCTACGGCCAGTGCTCGGAGCTGTGCGGCAAGGACCACGCCTTCATGCCGATCGCGATTCGCGTCGTGGAGGACCAGGAATTCGCCTCCTGGGTCGAGACCGCGAAGAAGAAATTTGCGAGCGGCGGCACCAGCACCTACGCCTCCGCGGCCGGCCCGACGCAGTAAGCGTCGGGTGACGGCGTGAGGGACTGAAAGCGATAGAAGGGCGGGACCTCCTGGAGGTCCGAACGGGACGCAAGGCAGGATTTGAAAATGGCAACGAGCGCAGCGGCACACGGCGATCACGCCCACGGACATGACGAGCACGCCCATCCGACCGGATGGCGCCGTTACGTCTATTCGACCAACCACAAGGACATCGGCACGATGTACCTGATCTTCGCGGTCATCGCCGGCGTCATCGGCGCCGCGATGTCGATCGCGATCCGTGCCGAGCTGATGTATCCGGGCGTGCAGATCTTCCACGAGACGCACACCTATAACGTGTTCGTGACCTCTCACGGTCTGATCATGATCTTCTTCATGGTCATGCCCGCGATGATCGGCGGCTTCGGCAACTGGTTCGTCCCGCTGATGATCGGCGCGCCGGACATGGCGTTCCCGCGCATGAACAACATCTCCTTCTGGCTGCTGCCGGCCTCGTTCGCGCTGCTGTTGATGTCGACCTTCGTCGAGGGCGAGCCGGGCGCCAACGGCGTCGGCGCGGGCTGGACCATGTACGTGCCGCTGTCGGCCTCCGGCCATCCGGGTCCGGCCGTCGACTTCGCGATCCTGTCGCTCCATCTGGCAGGCGCTTCGTCGATCCTCGGCGCCATCAACTTCATCACCACGATCTTCAACATGCGCGCGCCGGGCATGACCCTGCACAAGATGCCGCTGTTCGTGTGGTCGATCCTGGTGACGGTGTTCCTGCTGCTGCTGTCGCTGCCGGTGCTTGCCGGTGCGATCACCATGCTGCTCACCGACCGCAACTTCCACACGACGTTCTTCAACCCCGAAGGCGGCGGCGACCCCGTGCTGTTCCAGCATCTGTTCTGGTTCTTCGGCCACCCCGAAGTGTACATCCTGATCCTGCCCGCCTTCGGCATGATCAGCCAGATCGTCTCGACCTTCTCGCGCAAGCCCGTGTTCGGCTATCTCGGCATGGCCTACGCCATGGTCGCGATCGGCGGCATCGGCTTCGTGGTGTGGGCGCACCACATGTACACGGTCGGCATGTCCTCGGCGACACAGGCCTATTTCGTCGCCGCGACCATGGTCATCGCGGTTCCGACCGGCGTGAAGATCTTCTCCTGGATCGCCACGATGTGGGGCGGTTCGATCGAATTCCGGGCGCCGATGATCTGGGCGGTGGGCTTCATCTTCCTGTTCACCGTCGGTGGCGTCACCGGCGTCGTGCTGGCGAATGCCGGCGTCGACCGCGTGCTGCAGGAGACCTACTACGTCGTCGCGCACTTCCACTACGTGCTGTCGCTGGGTGCGGTGTTCGGAATCTTCGCCGGCTGGTACTACTGGTTCCCGAAGATGTCGGGCTACATGTACAACGAGACGCTCGCGAAGGCGCACTTCTGGGTCACCTTCATCGGCGTCAACCTGGTGTTCTTCCCGCAGCACTTTCTCGGCCTGTCGGGCATGCCGCGCCGCTATGTCGACTATCCCGATGCGTTCGCGGGCTGGAATCTGGTCTCGTCGGTCGGCTCCTACATCTCCGGCTTCGGCGTGCTGATCTTCCTCTACTGCGTGTTCGACGCCTTCATGAAGAAGGTGCCGGCGGGCGACAATCCGTGGGGTGCCGGTGCGACCACGCTGGAATGGACGCTGCCCTCGCCGCCGCCCTTCCACCAGTTCGAAGTGCTGCCCCGCGTTCAGTAACGATCTCCCGCGGCGCCCGTCACGGGCGCCGCGGCTCTTCTAACGAAGCGAGTTGAATTCGTGTCCGTCCTCGACCAGAACGCCATCGACATCAATCCCCGCATCTCCGAGGCGGAGGTCGGCGACTACATCGCGCTGTTGAAGCCGCGGGTGATGTCGCTGGTGATCTTCACCGCGCTGGTCGGGATGGCGATGGCGCCCGGACACTTCCACCCCGTGCTCGCGTTGACCTCGCTGCTCTGCATCGCCGTCGGTGCCGGCGCCTCCGGCGCGCTCAATATGGCGCTCGAAGGCGACATCGACTCCAAGATGTCTCGCACGGCGAACCGGCCGATCCCGCGCGGCCGCATCACCCGCCCCGAGGCGATGGCGTTCGGCCTGACGCTGTCCTTCTTCTCGGTGATGACGCTCGGCATCCTCGTCAACTGGATCGCGGGCAGCCTGCTCGCCTTCACCATCTTCTTCTACGTCGTGATCTACACGATGGGCCTGAAGCGCTGGACCGCGCAGAACATCGTGATCGGCGGCGCCGCCGGTGCGCTGCCGCCGGTTGTGGCCTGGGCTGCCGTCACGGGCACGGTCGACGTCGAGCCGCTGCTGCTGTTCGCCATCATCTTCTTCTGGACCCCGCCGCACTTCTGGGCGCTGGCGCTGTTCCGCTCCGACGACTACGCGCGCGCCGGCATTCCGATGCTGCCCAACGTCGCCGGTCCCGATGCGACGCGCCTGCAGATCCTGCTCTACACCATCGTGCTGATCGCGGTCGCCGCGGCGCCCTGGGCGCTCGGCTATTTCGACGCCGTCTACGGCATCGTCTCGCTGATCCTGGGGGCCGGCATGCTGGTGCTCGCGATCAACGTCTATATGCGCCGCGAGCGGGCTGCGTCGCTGCGCGCGACCCGCAAGCTGTTTGCCTTCTCGATCCTCTATCTGTTCGTGCTGTTCGCGACCCTGCTGGCCGAGGTCGTGTTCCGGGCACTGGCTCCGATGGTTGGGGGCGCATGATCACCGCGATGGCCGACAAACCCGAGACAGACGGAATCGTCCTCACCGAGGCGCAGAAGAAGAGCCGTCGTCAGCGCTCGATCGCGATCGCACTCGCGCTCGGCGTGCTGGTGGTGCTGTTCTTCGCCGTCACCATGGTCAAGGGACCGGCCGTTCTCGTGCGGCCGATGTAGGACAGATGAATCACGAGCCGACCATATCGCAGGATGTCAGCGCCAAGCCGGGCGATCGTAAGCCGGCCAAGCGCCGTGGGCTGGGCCGCGATGCGGTGGTTGCGTCCATCTGCGGCGGCGTGGTCGCGCTGATGGTCGGTGCGTCCTACGCGGCGGTGCCGTTCTACAATTGGTTCTGCCGCGCCACCGGTTTCAACGGCACGACGCAAGTCGCGACCTCCGCGCCGGCCACGGGGCCGATCGCGCGGAAGATCTCCGTGCGTTTCGATTCCAACGTCGCGCCCGGCCTGCCCTGGAAGTTCGAGCCGGAGCAGAACGAGATCGAGGTCAAGATCGGAGAGGTCGTGACCGTCTTCTACACCGTGACCAACCAGGCCGCGCGCACCACGGCCGCCCAGGCCGCCTACAATGTCGCGCCGCTGACGGTCGGATCCTACTTCCAGAAGATCAACTGCTTCTGCTTCACCGAGCAGACCATGGCGCCCGGCGAGAAGCGGGAGATGCCCGTTGTGTTCTACGTCGACCCGTCGATCACCGAGGATCACGAGAACGACGGGCTCAACACGATCACGCTGTCCTACACCTTCTATCCGGTGAAGGATCCCGTGGTGAAGCCGCTGGCATCGGGCGAAGGCGACAAGCGCAAGGGAAATCTCTGACCGCCGGGCTCGCGCTCGCAAGGTCGGAACCAAGGGGATAAGTGCCTGACAGGCACGGGATTGAGGAGAGAGACCGCAAATGGCAACGGCGCACACCAAGCATCACGACTATCATCTGGTCGATCCCTCTCCGTGGCCGGCCGTCGGTTCGCTCTCGGCCTTCATCATGGCGGTCGGCGCGATCTCCTGGATGCATCACATGTACTCGGCCGCGCCGATCGTGTTCGGCGTCGGCACCGTGGGCGTGCTCTACACGATGGTGAGCTGGTGGGGCGACGTGATCAAGGAAGCCCAGTACAAGGGCGACCACACCCGCGTCGTGCAGCTGCATCACCGCTACGGCATGATCCTGTTCATCGCCTCCGAGGTGATGTTCTTCGTCGCCTGGTTCTGGGCCTATTTCAACGCGGCGCTGTTTCCGGCCGACGCGGTCCACGCCACCCGCGACGCCGTGTTCGGCTGCGGCCTTGGCACCCAGGCCGGCGCCTGCGCGGTCCCCGGCACCTGGCCGCCGAAGGGCATCGAGACTTTCGATCCCTGGCACCTGCCGCTCCTGAACACGCTGATCCTGCTGACCTCGGGCACCACCGTGACCTGGGCGCACCACGCGCTGCTCGAGAACGACCGCCAGGGCCTGAAATACGGCCTGATCCTCACCGTCGTGCTCGGCGCGCTTTTCACCTGCGTGCAGGCCTATGAGTACGGCCATGCGGCGTTCTCGTTCGGCGGCAACGTCTACGGCGCGACCTTCTTCATGGCGACCGGCTTCCACGGCTTCCACGTGCTGGTCGGCACCATCTTCCTGCTCGTGTGTCTGTTCCGCGCCTATGCCGGCCACTTCACGCCGAAGCAGCACCTCGGCTTCGAGTTCGCCGCCTGGTACTGGCACTTCGTCGACGTGGTCTGGCTGTTCCTGTTCCTCTGCATCTACGTCTGGGGACACGGCGCCGAGACCATGGCCCACGGCGCGCACTGAGCCGCGAGGCAGATGATCACAAAGGGCGGCCGCAGGGCCGCCCTTTCGCATTTGGGACGCCGCAAGTTTCGGCGAGAAGTGTGATAGAGTCCGCCATCATGAACGACACCGCCGGCAAATCCGAGTCCGAGACCACCGTCCTGCAGAGCGCGCTGCGCGGGCTTGCCTGCAGATGTCCGCGTTGCGGCCAGGGCAAGCTCTATGCGGGCTTCCTCAACCTCGCGCCCGCCTGCGAGCGCTGCGGTCTCGACTACGCCTTCATCGATACCGGCGATGGTCCGGCGATCTTCATCATCATGCTGGCCGGCGGGATCGTCGTTGCGGCAGCGCTCATCGTCGAGGTCAAATACCAGCCGCCATACTGGCTGCATGCGGTGCTGTGGTTGCCGCTGATCCTGGCCACCACGCTGTTGCCGCTGCGTGCGATGAAGTCGCTGCTGATCGCGCTGCAATTCCACCACAAGGCGGCGCCGGGCCGACTGGTCGACCGCACGAAATGAACCAGCCCGCGCGCAAGCCTCGCGTGGCCGGCTTCGCGCTGTTCACGCTGTTCCTGACGGCTGTTCTGCTGGCGCTCGGCCTTTGGCAATTGCAGCGGCGGACCGCAAAGCACGAGCTGATCGCGGCGCTCACCGAGCGGCTTGCCGCGGCGCCCATCGCGCTGCCGTCACCGGCCCAATGGGCTGCGCTCAATCCCGCACGCGACGAATTCCGCCGCGTCAGCTTCACGGCGACCTACGCGGCCCTGCCCGATGCGATGGTCTATTCGTCCGGCTCGGCGGTGCGCAAGGATGCCTCCGGCCCCGGCACCTGGGCGTTCCTGCCGGCGCGGCTTCCGAGCGGCGAGACGGTCGTGATCGATGCGGGCTTCGTCGAGAACACCATGCAGGACCGCGGCGTCGAGGATCGCGCGGTGAAGAAGCTCGTGACCGGGCAGCCGGTCGCGTTCACGGGCTATCTGCGCTTTCCCGAGGCGGCCGGCTGGCTGACGCCGACGGAGAACCGCGACAAGCGGCTCTGGTTCGTGCGCGATCATCCGGCCATCGCAAGCGCGCTCGGCTGGGGCGCGGTGGCGCCGTTCTATGTGGATCTCGAGCAGCCGGCGCCCGAGAACGGCATTCCCCGTCCGGGGCCGCTCGACGTGCATCTGAAGGATGACCACCTGCAATATGCCGTCACCTGGTTCTTGCTCGCGGGCGCCGTGCTGATCGCCTTTGCGGTGTGGGCCAGAGGCCGGCGGCAGAGCTGAGCTGGTCGGTCTCCGCGCGGGAACCCGGTATCGCCCGGGGTTTATTATTCAGCGCACATTCACGAGTGTGGTCCTAAGCCGCCAGTGGTTTCCCGCGGCAGACAGGATTGCGGCGTGAGCGATTTCGATCAGATGGGAATTGTCGTCGACTGGCTGGACGCCTGCCGGAAGGGCGACCTCACGACGTTGCTCGACCTCTATGCGGACGACGCCCAGGTCGAATGCACGTGCAACGGCGCGCGGCGCTATCGCGGCCGGAGCGAGCTTGAGGCCTATTGGCAGCCGCGGCTCAGCGCGTTCTCGCTGGCGGGTTTCGGGCTGGAGGAAATTCGCCCGGCGCCCCATGGCGTCGATCTCGAATATTCCGTCGCCGGCGCGCTGCGCATTCACGCCTCCTTTCGCTTCAGTCCGGAAGGCAAGATCCGCAGCACGCTGTGCGAGCCGGCGCGGCAGAACGCGCATGACGGCTGTTGCGCCTGCTGAAGCACGATCGAAAAAGTGCGCAGCGGTTTTCCGAAGAGATCACGCTTGAAGAACAACCTAGAGCGCGATGACGATTCTTCCTCATCGCGTTGCGCTTTAGCCGCTGGCCGGCGCCTCGCGTGTCGTCTCGGCCGGAAGGCGGCAACGGACATAGGTTCGCTCGTCCACGCGCAGCAGTGACAGCGATCCGCTGAGCGCGCGCACGCGCTCATGCATGCCGGTCAGGCCGCGGCCGAAGGCATTGTCGGCGGGGAAGCCGCCGCCGTCGTCGGAGATCTCGACGATCAGTGTTTCGCCGGCGATGGTCGCCTGGACATGGGCGCTGCCGGCCTTGGCGTGGCGCAGCACGTTGGTCAGTGACTCCTGGATCACGCGATAGACGGTACGCGCCAACGGCCCGTCGATCACGTCGAGATCCGGATCGATCGTATCCGTCAGGATGATATGAGGCGCCTGCTTGCGAAAGTTTCGGAGCAGCGTCTGCACGCTGGTCGCAAGGCCCAGCTCCTCGATGTAGAGCGGCCGCAGCCGATCGAGGATGCGCCGGTTGGTCTGCTGCAGCGCTTCGACCGATTGCAGCACCTCTTCCGCCGAGTTGCCGAGATTTCCCGCCTGGGGCGAGGCGTCGATCAGTGCGATCGTGCCGGCGCGGATGCTGAACAGCAGCGGTCCGAGTTCGTCGTGCAATTCGCGGGCGAGATCGCGCCGCTCGTCGTCCTGGAGCGATACCAGACGATGCATCAGATCGCGATTGTCCTGGCTCAATTGCGCGAGCGTTGCCGCCAGCGCGTTTGCCTCCGCACAGCTCTGCCGAATCTCGGGCGGCCCTCCGACCGGGATCGGCGTCGCGTAATCGCCACGCCGCATCCGCGTCAGGCCTTTGCCGAGATGCTGCAGGGGGCGCAGAGCCGATCCAGTGAAGGCGTAGGCGATAATTCCAGTGAGCACCATCAGCATGGCGACGAGACTGGTCAAAGCGAGAAAGCCGATCCACTTCTCGAATAGGTCGGCTGACAGATCCGGCAAAAACACGATATCGCCGATGTGCTTGCCATCAATGACCACAGCAGACGCGGTATCCATGTCCGGTATGGTCAGAAGATTGATGAACCACCCTGGAACCAGCTTCAGGTTGCGCGTGTCATCTCTCGGGGAGGGAGAAGGACCCTCTTCGACCCGACGGAATTGAATATCGGAGGAGGTGTCCAGCGACTGGACGAAGGCATCCAGCGTCTTCTGCGGATTGTCCGAGGCGCGCAGCGTGTTGTTGAGCGCGGTGGCAAGAATCCTGGTCGAGCGCCGGGCCGGCTCGTTCTCATCGGCAAGCTGCCCGGTTGCAAATATCTGCAGCAATATGCCGCCCAGGATCAGCGCGGCGAGAAAACTCGCGCCGAGCGGAAGAAACAGTTGTGTTCTGAACGACAGTTGGTGCCACATTAGGTCAATTCTAACGCGCATCGGCGGGATTTGCTCTTTCCATTTGTTCCCGGCGGTCTATGAGTCAAGAAAACAAGAGAGCGCGCGATGCAAGATACTGCCAAGCCGGGGACCCGGGTCCTGATCGTCGACGACCATCCCGTGGTGCTGTCCGGTTGCCGCACCCTGTTCGCGTCCGACCATTCGATCCGTATCGAGGAGGCGACGGACGCCAAATCCGGGCATCGCGCCTATGTCAGCAAGCGTCCAGACGTCGCCGTGATCGACATCAGCCTGCCCGATGTCTCCGGCTTCGAGCTGATGCGACGGATCCGCAAGGACGATCCCGACGCCAAGATCATCATGTTCAGCATGAACGACGATCCGGCCTTCGTGGTGCGGGCAGTCGAGCTTGGGGCGCAGGGTTATGTTTCCAAGGGCGACGATCCCAGGATCCTGCTTAAAGCGGTGCGCAAGGTGGTCGCGGGCGACAATTTCATCTCACCGCAACTCGCGGAAGCCGTGACGTTTTCCGGCGCGGCGATCAAGGCCAACCCGGCCTCGCAGATGACGCCGCGGGAGCTCGAGATTCTCCGCCTGCTCGGACGCGGCGACAAGATCGTGGAAGTCGCGGAAGCGCTCGGCATCTCCTACAAGACGGTCGCCAACACCACGTCCCTGCTCAAGCAGAAATTGGGGGCCAAGAACCACTCCGACCTGATCAGGATCGCAGTGGAAATCGGGATGAATTGACGTCCCGGGGCTGCCCGGGCACCACCGGCCCGGAAGCGCCGAACCGGCCGCTCCAGCCGGTTCGGCGGGACGGATCGGTGTCAGCGCGCAGCCGGGCAATGCATGGACACCGCCGACACCCATCCGCCGACCCCAATGGGCGGAGGCAGGGTTCGTTCCCAACGAATCCCATAATTCGGGAAAGAGCGGCAATGTGCGACGTGCTGCTGCACGGGAGCGTTTGCCGGGCCCGGATCTCGATCGGGAAAAATAGGAACATTTGCTTGCCCTCATCGTTTTCGCCCTTGACGGTTTCGTGACAGGCGACGAAAGAGTTGCGCGAACAGTTTTGAGGGGGCGACGACCCCGAGAGGCAAATCGGTCTGCACACATCAACGACAGACCTTCCAAGAGAGGGGCTGCGGCATCGCCGCAGCCCCTTTTCGTTGACCGGGGGAGAGGCGGGAAGCGGTTTCCCGATGCCGCAAAACACTTTATGGTGGCCCAAAGCCTCTGGCCGCTAACAAGTAATTTCGTGAAATCAAAGGCTTAACGAGCGGCGCAGGCCGCTCGGCCTTTGGAGGGCAGTTTGACTCGTTATATCTCGACCCGGGGCGAGGCCCCCGAACTCGGCTTCTGCGACGTGATGCTGACCGGGCTTGCCCGCGACGGCGGCCTGTATGTGCCGAACATCTGGCCGCAGCTCTCCAGCGAGACCATCGCCGGTTTCTTCGGCCGTCCCTATTGGGAGGTCGCGGTCGATGTGATTCGTCCCTTCACCGGCGGCGAGATCACCGATGTCGAGCTCGGCCGCATGGCGAACGAGGCCTATGCGACCTTCCGCCATCCCGCGGTGGTGCCGCTGCGCCAGATGGCGCCGCACCAATTCGTGCTGGAGCTGTTCCACGGTCCGACGCTCGCCTTCAAGGACGTGGCGATGCAGCTCATCTCGCGGCTGATGGACCATGTGCTCGCCAAGCGCGGTCAGCGCACCACCATCGTGGTCGCGACGTCGGGCGATACCGGCGGCGCCGCGGTGGAGGCTTTCGCCGGCCTCGAGAACGTGGATCTGATCGTGCTGTTTCCGCACGGCCGCATCTCGGAGGTGCAGCGGCGGATGATGACGACGACGGGCGCGGCCAATGTCCATGCGCTCGCCATCGAGGGAAATTTCGACGACTGCCAGGCGCTCGTGAAGGGGATGTTCAACAACCATCGCTTCCGCGATGCGACCTCGCTCTCCGGCGTCAATTCCATCAACTGGGCGCGCATCGTCGCCCAGGTGGTCTACTACTTCACGTCCGCCGTTGCCGTCGGTGCGCCGGCGCGCGCGGTGGATTTCGTCGTGCCGACCGGCAATTTCGGCGACATCTTTGCCGGCTACGTCGCCAAGCGCATGGGATTGCCGGTGCGGACCCTGCGCATCGCCGCCAACGTCAACGACATTCTCGCGCGCACGCTGAAGACGGGGATCTACGAAGTGCGCGAGGTGCACGCGACCGCGTCGCCGTCGATGGACATCCAGATCTCGTCGAATTTCGAGCGGCTGCTGTTCGAGGCTGGCCGGCGCGATGCGGCGGGTGTGCGCCGCCTGATGGATTCGCTGAAGCAGTCTGGACGTTTCGTGCTGCCCGATGCGACACTGGCCGCCATCCGCGAGGAGTTCGACGCCGGTCGCGCCGACGAGACCGAGACCGCGGCTGCGATCCGTGCCGGCTGGCGCGAGGCGGGCGAGCTGGTCGATCCCCATACGGCAGTGGCGCTCGCTGTCGCCGATCGCGACACCACGGACACTGGGGTGCCGAGCATCGTGCTTTCCACCGCTCATCCGGCCAAATTCCCCGACGCCGTCGAAGCGGCCTGCGGCCAGCGGCCGCAACTGCCGGCCTGGCTCGACGGATTGATGACCAAATCCGAACACATGAAGGTGATGAAGAACGATCAGGCCGAGGTCGAGCGGTTCGTGCTGGCGGTCAGCCGCGCCGCAAAGCAGGGAGTTGCCGGATGAGTGTCGAGATTTCCAAGCTTGCCTCCGGCCTGACCGTCGTCACTGACGAGATGCCCCATCTCGAGACCGCGGCGCTCGGTGTCTGGGCCGGCGTCGGTGGCCGCGACGAGAAGCCGAACGAGCACGGCATTTCGCATCTCTTGGAACACATGGCGTTCAAGGGCACGACCAAGCGCTCCTCGCGCGAGATCGTCGAGGAGATCGAGGCGGTCGGCGGCGACCTCAATGCCGGCACCTCGACCGAGACCACGTCCTATTACGCGCGGGTGCTGAAGGCCGACGTGCCGCTCGCGCTCGACGTGCTCGCCGACATCCTCGCCAATCCCGCCTTCGAGCCCGACGAGCTGGAGCGCGAGAAGAACGTCATTGTGCAGGAGATCGGTGCCGCGCAGGACACACCCGACGACGTCGTCTTCGAGCATCTCAACGAGCTCTGCTATCCGGACCAGCCGATGGGCCGCTCACTGCTCGGCACGGCCAAGACGCTGCGCGCCTTCAACCGCGACATGCTGCGCGGCTATCTTTCGACGCATTATCGCGGACCCGACATGGTGGTGGCGGCGGCCGGCGCGGTCGATCACAGCCAAGTGGTCGCCGAGGCCGAGAAGCGCTTCGCGACTTTCGAGGGGACGCCGGGTCCGAAGCCGCAAACCGCCCAGTTCGGCAAGGGCGGCGCCAAGGTGGTGCATCGCGAGCTGGAGCAGGCGCATCTGACGCTGGCACTGGAAGGCGTGCCGCAGAGCGATCTGTCGCTGTTCTCGCTCCAGGTCTTCACCAACATCCTCGGCGGCGGAATGTCCTCGCGCCTGTTCCAGGAGGTGCGCGAGAAGCGCGGCCTCTGCTACTCCATCTATTCGTTCCACGCGCCCTATACCGACACCGGCTTCTTCGGCCTCTACACCGGTACCGATCCGGCCGACGCGCCGGAGATGATGGAGGTCGTGGTCGACATCATGAATGATTCGGTGGAGACGCTGACCGAGGCCGAGATCGCGCGGGCCAAGGCGCAGATGAAGGCGGGCCTCCTGATGGCGCTGGAGAGCTGCTCGTCCCGCGCCGAGCAGCTTGCCCGGCATGTCCTTGCCTATGGGCGGCCGCAGACGGTGGAGGAGCTGGTGGCCCGGATCGACGCCGTCAGCGTCGAATCGACCCGGGACGCGGCGCGGGCGCTGTTGTCGCGGAGCCGGCCGGCCGTTGTCGCATTGGGCAGTGGCAGGGGTCTGGACACGGCGGTGTCTTTTGCGGAAGGATTGACCCGGGCACGTGCCAAGGCGCGGCTGCATTAGGAGCCGCGCGCGGGTCGATCTGCCCCGGGAAGCATCACCATGGCCCTCTTTCGCCTGCCGTCCAGTGGACCCGCCGCCCTCGCACCGCGCGGCAACGGGCTATTGCTGCGCGCGCCGCAGATGTCGGACTTCCTGCAATGGGCACATCTGCGTGAGTCCAGCCGCGACTACCTGACGCCCTGGGAGCCGATCTGGCCGTCGGACGATCTCACCCGCTCAGGCTTTCGCCGCCGTCTGCGCCGCTATTCCGAGGACATCGCCGCGGACCGCTCCTATCCCTTTCTGATCTTCCGCGAGCTCGACGGCGCCATGGTCGGCGGCATCACGCTGGCCAATGTCCGCCGCGGCATCGTGCAGGCCGGCACCATCGGCTATTGGGTCGGGCAGCCCCATGCCCATCGCGGCTACATGACGGCGGCGCTGCGGGTGCTGCTGCCGACACTGTTCGGCGAGCTCAATTTGCACCGGGTCGAGGCGGCCTGCATCCCCACCAATGCGCCGTCGATCCGGGTGCTGGAAAAGTGCGGTTTCTCACGCGAGGGGCTCGCCCGCCGCTACCTCTGCATCAACGGGGTCTGGCAGGATCATCTGCTGTTCGGCCTGCTGCATGAGGATTTCCGCGGCTGAGCCGCCCGATTCGCGTGGCCAAATCCCCCATTTTGCTGCCTTGGGTTCGCCGATTTTGGCGATATAACCCGCGGGGCCTGCCGGCGATCGGCCGGGTTTTGTCATGGAGTAGGGGCTTTGATGGGGAAGCAGCTTCGGTCGTCGCGGAATGTCCTGCAGCAGGTGCCTGCGATCGCGCTTGTTGTGTCGGTGTCGCTCGCCTCTGTCTCGCCGGTGGCGGCCCAGTCACTGACCGACCGTTTCAAGAGCCTGTTCGGCGGCAAGTCCGACGAGCCGGCCCAGCCCAAGCCGCCGCCGGCGCCCGGCCAGCCTGCCGAAGACGACCTCGATTGCCCCCAGGTGACGGTGCGCGCGGGGGCCTCGACCTATGCGGTCGGTGCCAGCGGCAAGCCGGCTGTCGGCAATGAGATTCGCTTCCAGGCCTCGATCACCAAGATGGCGCGCGAATGTGCCCGCAGCAGCGGCGGCATCACGGCCCGGATCGGTATCCAGGGCCGCGTGATCGCCGGTCCCGCCGGCGCGCCTGCCTCCGTCGAGGTGCCCTTGCGCATCGCCGTCGTGCAGGGCGGCGTCGGCGAGAAGGTGATCGCCTCGAAGGCCTACCGCACCACGGTCGACATGACCGAGGGCGGCAGCGTGCCCTTTACCTTCGTGATCGAGGACATGACCTATCCGGTGCCGGCACCCGCGGTCGCCGACAACTACATTTTCTATGTCGGCTTCGACCCGCAGGCGCTCTCGCCCGAGCCGAAGGGGCGGAAGAAGAAGTAGGGCGGGTAGTGCCCCGGACGCAGCGCAGCGCTTCTTCAGCGGTGCTCTGCGTCGCGTCATTGCATGCCGCGCCGCGTCCGGGACACGAAACCCTTGAGCCAACAAAAAAGCCGGCGCTCATCGCGCCGGCTTTTGATTGGTGAAGGCAATTGCCTCAGTTCAGCTTCTGCCGGACTTCGTTGATGCCCTTGGCGAGCAGATCGTCGGCGACCTGGCCCTTGACCGACTGCGACAGGATCGTCGAGGCGGCCTGGACGGCGGCCTCCGCGGCGGCGGCGCGGACATCGGCCACCGCCTGGGCCTCGGCGAGTGCGATCTTGCTCTCGGCGGTCTTGGTACGGCGGGCGACGAAGTCTTCCATCTTCGCCTTGGCCTCGGTCGCGATGCGCTCGGCTTCGCTTCTGGCGTTGGCGATGATCTCGGCGGCCTCGCGTTCGGCCGAGGCGGTGCGCGCCTTGTAGTCGGCGAGCACCTTGGCGGCTTCCTGCTTGAGGCGCTGGGCGTCGTCGAGCTCGGCCTTGATGCGCTCGGCACGATGATCGAGCGCGGTCATCGCCGACTTGAAGACCCCGAGATAGCCGAACACGACCATCAGGATCACGAAGGCGATGGCGACCCAGGTTTCAGGATCGAAGAACATCTGTGGCTAACCTTTCAGCGACGCATCGACCGCGGCATTGACTGACGCGGCATCGGGGACGACGCCGGTGAGCTGCTGCACGATCTGACCTGCCGCATCGGCCGCGATGCCGCGGACGTTGCTCATGGCGGCGGCGCGGGTCGAGGCGATGGTCTTTTCCGCCCCGGCGAGCTTGGCCGCCAGTTGCTCTTCCACGGCCTTGCGCTCGGCGTCCGCCTGCGCATTCGCCTTGTCGCGGGATTCGTTGCCGATCGCCTGCGCCCGCGAACGCGCCGAGGCGAGCTCGCTTTCATAGGCCTTCAGCGCCGCGTCGGACTGGTCCTTCAGCTTCTGCGCTTCGGCGAGGTCGCCCTCGATCTTGTTCTGACGCGCCTCGATCGCCCCGCCGACCTTGGGCAGAGCGAGCTTGGACACGATCACATAAAGCACGACGAAGAAGATCGCGAGCGACACCAGCTGCGAAGCATAGTTGCTGCTCTCGAACGGCGGAAAGCCGCCACCGTGGTGACCACCGTCAGCCTCGGTGTGTGCGCCCGCCGCCGGACCCTTCGCCCCGCCATGACTCTCAGCCATGGAGTACTCCTGTTGCTGTCAAGCGCGCCGCTTCGGTTGAAGTGGCGCGAAGAACGTCGTCCTCAGAGCGGAACGAACAGCAGCAGCAGCGCGATCAGCAGCGAGAAAATGCCGAGCGCTTCGGTCACGGCGAAGCCGAAGATCAGGTTGCCGAACTGGCCCTGAGCGGCCGACGGGTTGCGAACCGCCGCGGCGAGGTAGTTGCCGAAGATCACGCCGACGCCGACGCCCGCGCCGCCCATGCCGATGCATGCGATGCCCGCGCCGATAAGTTTTGCTGCTGCCGGATCCATTTTAGACTCCTTGGAAGAAAGATTGGGTTGTGGGTGGAAATTCCCCGGACCGCTCAGTGTCCCGGATGAATGGCGTCGTTGAGGTAGATGCAGGTCAGGATCGCAAACACATAGGCCTGCAGGAACGCGACCAGGATCTCGAGGGCGTACAGCGCGACCGTGAGCGCCAGCGGCAGCACGCCGCCGACCCAGCCGAGTGCGCCGAGCGAGAAGCCGAGCATGGCGACGAAGCCCGCGAACACCTTCAGCGCGATGTGGCCGGCCAGCATGTTGGCGAACAGACGGACGCTGTGGGAGACCGGCCGCAGGAAGAACGACAGGATCTCGATGAACATCACCAGCGGCAGGATGTAGCCGGGGACGCCGTGGGGCACGAAGATCGAGAAGAATTTCAGGCCGTTCTTGGCGACGCCGTAGATCAGCACGGTAAAGAACACCAGAAGCGCGAGCGCTGCCGTCACGATCAGATGGCTCGAGATCGTGAAGGTGTAGGGGATGATGCCGACCAGGTTCGAGACGCAGATGAACATGAACAGCGAGAAGATCAGCGGGAAGAACTTCATGCCTTCCGCGCCGGCCGTCGAACGGATGGTGCTGGCTACGAATTCGTAGGAGATCTCGGCGACCGACTGCAGGCGCCCGGGAACCAGCTGCGTGCCGCTGGCAAGCATCAGGATCGAGATGATCGCCACCGCCACCAGCATGTAGAGCGACGAATTGGTGAAGGCGATCGTGTGATTGCCGATATGGCCCAGGGTGAAGAGAGGCTCGATGTTGAACTGGTGGATCGGATCGATTTTCATCAGCGCGGCATCTCTTGGTCTGCCGGGCTATGCCGGCGGGTCTCGGTCTGCCGGCCGGGCCGGCCCGTACCGGCAAGACCGGCACGATCAATCTCATGGTGCGGATCGGCTATGATCCACCGCGCCTGTTCTGACCCGCGCCTGCCGTTCTCACCACATTCACTACGCCGGCGACGAAGCCCAGCAACAGGAACACGATAAACCCGAAAGGCGAGGTCGACAGCAAGCGGTCGAAACCCCAGCCAATCCCCGCTCCGACCACGACGCCGGCGATCAACTCCGAGGATAGTCGGAAACCTAGCGCCATCGCCGAGGCTCTGGCCGCTCCGTCTCCACCGTCACCTGCGGGTTGCTCGGTCTTGATCCGGCGGTCGCGAAATTCGGACAACCTCTGATCAAGACTTCCGAGCCGTTCGGAAAGCGCAGCTTCCTCGGACGATTTATCGCGATCCCCATTCTCGCCGTGTCCCGTGCCCTGTGTCATGCAACGAAGACCCGAAACGCCGCGGCTGAATGGAAATTGCGCCCGCCACCCTCAAAAGCCGCGCGGACCATACTGATGGCCTATAATCAAGTCAAGCCAAGTCACGATTGCGTCGCTTTCGTTTATGTATCTGATTTATTTGGAGATATTGGCGTGCACGGCAGCGCTGCACACAGCGTGACGCCGCACCGCAGCAGCTCGCCTCGGGATCGGCGGACGCGACCGGCCTTTCGCCGTGCCGCCGGGATCAAAGACGCCGCCGGGATCGTTGATGCCGGTGTGCGTTTTGGGCGGCGGATCGCCACGCCGGGGTGTAGAATTTGCCGGATTGCCACCTCCACGTCGTGGCGGAGAGCGCGATGAGACCCCTGAAATCATCCACAACATCCTGCGCAAGATCCTGCGCCACATCCTGGCTTGCGGCGGCGGCGTTTGCCGCGGCGATGGCGATAGGCGGCGGTCTCATGGCCGCGCCGGCGACGCCCGACAGCGAAAACGGTCGCTACAGCATGACGCCCATTCCCGAGGGCGTGCTGCGGCTCGACACCCGCACCGGCACGGTCTCGACCTGCAGCAAGAACGGCGCCGGCTGGGCCTGCTATGTAGTGCCGGACGAACGGACCGCACTCGATGCCGAGATCGGCCGGCTCCAGGCCGAGGTCGAGAAGCTGAAGGGACAGCTCGCGGCGGGGCCGACGGTGTCGGGCAAGGTCGACGAGGCGCTGCCGAAATCCGACCCGCTGAAGAAAGCCGAACCGAAGAGCGCCGAGGGCGAGCGCAAGATCGAGATCCCGCTGCCGAGCGACCAGGACGTCGATCGCGTGATGTCGTTTCTGGAAAAGGCCTGGCGGCGGCTGATCGACATGGCCAACCGGGTGCAAAAGGACGTGTCGGGAAAGATCTAGCTCATAGCGAGATGCCGTAGGGTCGGCAAAGCAAAGCGTGCCCGCCAATTCCAATGATCGGGAAAGATCTTGGGCACGGCGGCTTTCCGAGTTGAGAGACCTTCCATGACATCTACCAAATCCGTCACCCGCTCGGCGCCATCGACGGTGCAAGCCGCCACCGTCTCATCGTCACTGCTGACTGTGCAGACATCGGGTCATGGCTTCACCGATCTCACCGGCGAAGCTGCAAAATTCATCAACGAGGTTCGCGCGCGCGACGGTGCGTTGACGCTGTTCATCCGCCACACCTCGGCCTCGCTGACGATCCAGGAGAACGCTGATCCTTCCGTGCTCGTCGACCTCACGACCGCGCTGTCCCGGCTCGCGCCGGAGAATGCCGGGTGGACCCACGACACCGAAGGCCCGGACGACATGCCGGCACACGTCAAGACGATGTTGACCGGGGCCTCGCTTCAGGTCCCGGTGCTGAACGGCAGGCTCGCACTCGGCACCTGGCAGGCGATCTATCTGATCGAGCATCGCAGGCGCCCGCACCGGCGCGAGGTGGTGCTGCAATTCGTCGGCTCAGCAATCCCATAAAACAAAACCGGCCGCGGAAACCGCGGCCGGTTGATGCTGGTTGAGATCGGTGCTTTCGATCAGGTCGCCTTGATGTCGACGTCCTTGGTCTCGGGCAGGAAGAGCAAGCCGATCACGACGGTAATCGAAGCGAAGATGATCGGGTACCAGAGGCCGGCATAGATGTCGCCGGTCGAGGCCACGATGGCAAAGGCGGTCGCCGGCAACAGGCCGCCGAACCAGCCGTTACCAATGTGGTAGGGCAGCGACATCGAGGTGTAGCGGATGCGGGTCGGGAACAGTTCGACCAGCATCGCGGCGATCGGGCCGTACACCATGGTGACGAACAGCACCAGGACGAACAGCAGCCCGATGATCGCGGCCACCTGCGGACGGAAGATGTCGAACGGATGCGCCATCTTCACGATGCCGGCGTCGCCGGCCTTCGGATAGCCGGCTGCCTGCACGGCGGCGAGGACTGCCGGGTTGCTGTCCTTGGCGTTGGTGTAGGCGACTTCCTTGCCGTTGACCATCACCTTCACGCCCGAGCCGGCGGCTCCCGGCGCGGTCGAGTACTTGACCGACGACTGCGATAGGAAGGCGCGCGCGGTGTCGCAAGGTGCCGTGAAGACGCGGGTGCCGACCGGGTTGAACAGGTCGCCGCAGCCCGCGGGATCGGCCACAACCTCGACCTTGGTCTGCTCGATGGCCTTCTCCAGCGCCGGGTTGGCGTTGGTGGTGATCATCTTGAAGATCGGGAAGAAGGTCAGTGCCGCGATCAGGCAGCCGCCGAGGATGATCGGCTTGCGGCCGATCTTGTCGGACAGCATGCCGAACACGATGAAGAAGCCGGTGCCGAGCAGTAGCGACCAGGCGATCAGCAGGTTGGCGGTGTAACCGTCGACCTTCAGGATCGATTGCAGGAAGAACAGCGCGTAGAACTGGCCGGTGTACCAGACCACGCCCTGGCCCATCACGCCGCCGAGCAGCGCGAGCAGCACGAGCTTGCCGTTCTGCCAGTTGCCGAAGGCTTCCGTCAGCGGCGCCTTCGAGCTCTTCCCCTCGTCCTTCATCTTCTGGAAGATCGGGGATTCATTGAGGCGGAGCCGGATCCAGACCGAGACGCCGAGCAGCAGCACCGAGACCAGGAACGGGATGCGCCAGCCCCAGGCGGCGAAGTCGGGTTCGCCGAGGGCGCTGCGGGTGAACAGGATCACCAGCAGCGACAGGAACAGGCCGAGCGTCGCGGTGGTCTGAATGAAGGAGGTGTAATAGCCGCGCTTGCCGTTCGGAGCGTGCTCCGCGACATAGGTCGCCGCACCGCCGTACTCACCGCCGAGCGCCAGGCCCTGGGCGAGGCGCAGCGCGATCAGGATGATCGGGGCCGCGATGCCGATGGTCGCCGCGTTTGGCAGCAGGCCGACGATGAAGGTCGACAGACCCATGATCAGGATGGTGACGAGGAAGGTGTATTTGCGGCCGACGATGTCGCCGACGCGGCCGAACACGATCGCGCCGAACGGGCGGACCAGGAAGCCGGCTGCGAACGCCAGCAGCGCGAAGATGTCGCGGGTTGCCGGCGGATAGGCCGAGAAGAACTGCGCGCCGATGATGCCGGCGAGTGAACCGTAGAGGTAGAAGTCGTACCACTCGAAGACGGTACCGAGCGAGGAAGCGAGGATGACGAACCGTTCGTCCTTTGTCATCCCTCCCGCGCGTGCTTGAGACACAGCCATCGTCGACATATTGAATCGCTCCCCGAAATGCGTTTCCTCGCGCCCCGGATGTCCGGACATGCCGGATCAACCCAGGTCTTGCCCGCAAGGTAACATCGGCGTGAAAGCTGCCCCAATACGACTTTCGGCCTTGCGCACTGACGTGCAGCTGACGTCCGGTATCGGGCAACGGCGTGCCGCCACGGAGATTCCAAGATTAACCCCTTTGCAGCAAAGGGATAATGTGCACTTGCATGCCACGTCCGCTCGGGGAAGAATTGGTTCATCCGGGTCGGTCTGCCGGCCCGCGAACGACAGCAAGAGAACGATGAACGCTCCCTCGACCCATCTCGTCATCGCCGATGACCATCCCCTGTTCCGCGACGCGCTGCGACAGGCGGTGGCCGGCGTCCTGACCTCGGCCCAAATCGACGAGGCCGGGTCGTTCGAGGATCTGACCAAGCTCCTGGAACAGGCCTCGGACGTCGATCTGATTCTGCTCGACCTCTCGATGCCCGGGATCTCGGGCTTTTCCGGCCTGATCTACCTGCGGGCGCAATATCCGGCGATCCCGGTGGTGATCGTCTCGGCGTCCGACGACGGTGCCACGATCCGCCGCTCGCTCGATTTCGGCGCCTCCGGCTTCATTCCGAAGCGGTTCGGCGTCGAGACCTTGCGCGACGCCATTCTCAAGGTGATGGAGGGCGACGTCTGGGTTCCCGCCGACACCGACCTGTCCGCAGCCAGCGATCCCGACATGACGCGCCTGCGCGACCGACTGGTGACGCTGACGCCGCAGCAGGTCCGGGTCCTGATGATGTTGTCGGAGGGGCTGCTCAACAAGCAGATCGCCTACGAGCTCGGGGTCTCCGAGGCCACCATCAAGGCGCATGTCTCGGCGATCCTGCAAAAGCTCGGCGTCGAGAGCCGCACCCAGGCGGTGATCGCCGCCGCCAAGATCGCCAGCGGCCAGTGGAAGCAGGGCACCCCGACGGGGTGAGCCTCGCTACAACATCTTCAGAAGCGCATCGGCAGCCCGGATATCCGCCGTCTCCGAACCTTCGGCAAAGCCTTCAAGCGACGATTGCAGCAATCCCTTCGCTTCCTCGCGCCGGCCGCGTTCGCCGATGAGCCCGGCGAGATCGACCACCGCCCGCAGTTCCCAGGCTTTCGCGCCTTGGGCGCGGCTGAGCTCCAGCGCCTGCATCAGGCAGGCCTCGGCGTCCTGCATCCGCGGCGCCGGCTGGTGTGACAGGACCTTGCCTTTCATCCGCAGCAGTTCGGGCATGTAGAGGTGGTCGCCGCTCCGCTCGACCAGCCGGATCGCATCGTCGATGAGGTGCGCGCTCTGCTCGAACCGTCCGAGCGCGAGCAAGCCCTGGACCAGCGCGATGTTGAAGGTCGTGGTCAGCAGCTCGTAGCCGGCATCGTGGAGCTCGCGCAGGCAAGTCCCGATCGTCTCGACGCCACCGGCGGCATCGCCGCGCCGGATCGCCAGCTCGCCTTTGACGCCGCGGCCGACCGCAAGATAGGGCCCCATCGAGCGCGAATTGGCGTGCGCGATGAAGCGGTCGATGTCCTCCTCCGCGCCGTCGAGGTCGCCGCTCCAGAGCTCGATGGCGACCGCCCAGATCAGCGCGATGCAGAGCGTGATCGGATGATCCATCTGCGCAGCCTCGCTGACCGTCTGCCGCGCCAGTTGCAGCGCATCCGCGGGCCGGCCCTGCAGCCAGAGCTCCCGGGCGAGCGTGATGCCGGCCCGGTTGCGATGATCGAAGCCGTAGACCGTGCTGATTCGTTCCGTGCCCGGTCCCCGCCAGGCCATCTCCAGCATCTTCAGCGCGTCGCGATGCCTGCCTGCCAGATGCAGCGAGACGCCGAGGAGGGAATGGGCGAGGGCGATCGAGGCCGCATCGCCTAGCGACCTTGCGACGGCGAGGCTCTGCTGCGCATAGCCAAGCGCGGCGTCGAACTCTCCCATCCGCTCGTGAAAGATATGCATCCGGCCGAGCAGCTGGAGCTGGTTGATCTGGTCGCCGCGCGCCTCGGCGATCGCAAGGCTCCGGCTCAGGGCGTTGCGCGCCGCTTCGCTGCCGCCGCGGGTGAACATCAAGGTCAGTCCGAGCGCGGCCTGGATGTGCATTTCCTCGGCGCTGCCGCGCGCGGAGGGCACCATTGCCAGCAGCGCACGTTCCGACCAGCGCCGGCATTCGATCAACAGGGACATCGCCAGGAAGATCGGCGCCGCGGCGGCGGCGAGCGCGATACCGGCGCCGAGATCGCCGCCCGCGCCGAAGCACCAGTCGAGCGCGGCGCGCACGTTGTGAAGCGCGGAGAAGTGAGCCGCCCGTTCGTCCGCGCTCGGCACATTGGCCCAGCTCATGCCGGCCTGTTCCAGCCATCGCCGGTAGTAGGTCGCGTGGCGGACGGCGAGCGCCGTGTCATCAGGCTCGATCTCGCGCAGATAGGCGCGCGTGGTGTCGAGCAGGCGATAGCGCATCATGGCGCCGATCGGGCGCGGGGCGACCATCGATTTGGCAACGAGACTGTCGACGGCATCGAACAAATGAGCGTGGTCGACGCGCTCGTCCGGCACGACTTCGAGCGCTGCGTCGAGGGTGAAATGGCCGGCGAAGACCGCGAGCCTGCGCAGCACCAGGCGTTCGCGATCCGACAATAGCCCGTAGCTCCAGTCGATCGTGGCCTGCAATGTCTTCTGCCGGGGTGGCGCCGTCCGCTGGCCTTGCCAGAGCAGGTTGAGACGCTCGTCGAGCAGTGCGGCCGTTTGCGCGAGGCCGTAGGCTTCGACCCGGCCCGCGGCGAGCTCGATCGCCAGCGCCATGCCGTCGAGCTTGCGGCAGATCCTCGCGATGACTGCGGCATTTGCATCGTCGAGCGTGATCTGCGCGCCGCCGGCTGTGGCACGTTCGAGGAATAGTTGAAGTGCGGGATAGGTCTGTGCTGCGGCGGCGGTCAGGCCGGAATTGTCGGGCGGGACGGCGAACGGGGCCAATCGATAGACCTGCTCGCCCTCGACGCGCAGGGCTTCGCGGCTGGTCGCGAGGATATGGACGTGCGGCGCCGCATGGAAGATCTCCGCGGCCAGCGGTGCGGCCCCTGCGATGACGTGCTCGCAATTGTCGAGGATCAACAGCATCCGCTTGTCCCTGAGATGCGCGAGCAGCGCGGGCAGGGGATCGTCGGTCTCCGCCGGCAGGCCAAGCATCAGCAGGATCGAGGTGATCACGAGATCGGGATCGCTGAGCGAGGCAAGGTCCACGAAGTGCGCGGCATCGGAGAATGATTCGAGCAGGTCGTGCGCGATCGCCACGGCGACCGCGGTCTTGCCGACGCCGCCGGGGCCGACGATCGTGACGAAGCGCGAGGCGAGGAGCTTGCCGGAGACGGCGGCGATCGCATCGTCGCGCCCGACCATCCGCTGCAGCCGGTTCGGCAGTTTCACGGGCGGCAATTCCAGCCGCGGCGCGGGGCGCTGCACCGGGGCGATATTTGTCTGCGAGATCGGCGCCACGAAGCAATAGCCGCGGCCGGAAAGCGTCGTGATGTAGCGGGCGCCATCCTTGCCGTCGCCGAGCGCCTTGCGAAGCGCTGCGACATGAAAGCGCAGATTGGTCTCCTCGACGGTGATGCCGGGCCACACCAGCGCCATCAGGTCCCATTTGCTGACGACCTCATTCGGCCGCGACATCAGCGCCATCAGCGTGTCGAAGGCTTTCGCGCCGAGCGGCAACGCGACGCCGTCGCGCATCACCAGCCTTTCATGCGGCGTCACGGAAAATGGCCCGAACGACAATGTTCCCGTCGCGGTGACGGCCGGCTCTGTCATGGCGAAATCTTGGTCCCTTCGGAAGGACCCGATAGCCAGATGATCGCGATCCGGCAAGGCCGCTCCTGCATCGGCATCAGACCGCGGATGCAGGCCTTTGTGAGGCGCCAGGCGAGACCTCACAACTTCTCACAAGTCCAAACGGGTGTGCCGTCGCAGCCGCTGCTAGTCAGTGGCGTGACGACGAGGAGACCATGATGACGCAGGCGGCGAAGTTACTCTACACGGCCAGGACCCACACCAGCGGCGGGCGGCACGACGGCATATCGCGCAGCTCTGACGGCCGCCTGGACGTCAAGCTGTCGCCGCCTGATGGCACCGGCATCGGTACCAATCCCGAGCAATTGTTCGCCGCCGGCTGGTCGGCCTGCTTCGAGGGCGCGATGGAGATCGCCGCCCGCAAGCGCAAGCTCGAGCTTCCCAGGAAATGCGCTGTCGATGCGGAGATCGATCTCGTGCTCGACGACGGCGCCTATTCGCTCCGGGCACGCCTCAATGTCAGCCTGCCGGGCCTCGACCCCGAGATCGCGCGCGGCATCGTCGATGATGCGCATCAGACCTGTCCCTATTCCAAGGCCGTTCGCGGCAACATCGACGTCACGGTCATGCTGATCTGACGCAACGATCACCAAGCACCACGAGGTACGACCATGAAGCCACCAATCATCGACCAGCATCGTCGCAAGTTTTTCGGCGTGGCCGCCGGAACCGTCGCCGTCGGCCTCGGCGTGATCGACCTCGCACGCGCCGAAACGGAAGCGCCGCGATCATCCGGATCGACCGCGTCATTCGGCGCGATCAAGCAGATCGATGCCGGCGTCCTCAATGTCGGGTATGCCGAGGCCGGACCTTCGAACGGTCCCGTGGCGATCCTGCTGCATGGCTGGCCTTACGACATCCACGCCTTCATCGACGTCGCGCCGATCCTGGTGAAGGCCGGCTATCGCGTGATCATCCCTCATCTGCGCGGCTACGGCACGACGCACTTCCTCTCCGGCGAGACGCCGCGAAACGGTGAGCCCGCGGCGATGGCCGCCGACATCATCGCGCTGATGGACAAGCTCGATATCAAGAAGGCGGTCGTTGCCGGCTTCGACTGGGGCGCTCGCACCGCCGACATCATCGCCGCGTTGTGGCCGGAGCGCTGTCGCGCGCTGGTGTCGGTCAGCGGCTATCTGATCTCCAGCCAGGCCGCCGGCAACATGCCGCTGCCGCCGCAGGCCGAGCTGCAATGGTGGTACCAGTTCTATTTCGCGACCGAGCGCGGCCGCGCCGGATACGAGAAGTACACGCACGATTTCGCCAAGCTGATCTGGAAGCTCGCCTCGCCGCAGTGGAAGTTCGACGACGCCACCTTCGCCCGCAGCGCGGCGGCGCTGGATAACAAGGATCATGTCGCGATCACGATCCACAATTACCGCTGGCGGCTCGGGCTCGCCCAGGGCGAAGCGAAATACGAACATCTCGAAAGGAAGCTGGCGGCTGCTCCCGTCATCGAGGTGCCGACCATCACCATGGAAGGCGACGCCAATGGCGCACCGCATCCCGATCCCAGCGCCTATGCCAAGAAGTTCTCGGGCCGGTACGAGTTTCGCCTGATCACCGGCGGCGTCGGCCATAATCTGCCGCAAGAGGCGCCAGAAGCCTTCGCCAAGGCCGTCATCGACGCCGACGGCGTCTGATCATTGATGCGATCCTCGGTCCAGCGTGGCTGGACCGAGGATGTGCCGCCCCCAACCTGCAGAAATGACATGACGTCCAGCGAACCTGAAACGCAGAAGCGCTCCTATGCCACGGCGATCACGCTGGCAGCGCTTGTTCTCGTCCTTCTCCTGACCTTTGTGCCTTACCTGATTTCGATCGCCCTTGCCGAGGCGCCCGCGCAGAGTTCGGCGGAAGCCTCGCCGATCTTCGGCGTCACCATTCCGCCCGGCTACAGGCAATGGGAGTTGATCGCTCCGGCCGAGGAGGCCGCCCCGCTCGACGAGCTTCGCGCCGTCGTCGGCAACCAGACCGCAGTCGACGCCTATCAGGCCGGTAAGCTTCCGTTCCCGGACGGCAGCATCCTGGTCAAGCGCGCCTGGAAACGGAAACAGTCGCCCGAGTTTGCATCAGCGACGATTCCCGGCGCCGCCACCACGGTCCAGGTGATGGTCAAGGATTCCAGGAAGTACGCCGCGACCGGCGGCTGGGGCTTTGGCCGCTTCGTCGACGGCAAGCCGGTTGACGAAGCCCAGCATCGTACCTGCTGGGGCTGCCACGAAGCCCGCGCCAAGAGCCGCGATTACGTCTTCACGCGGCTGGCGCCCTGAAGCGGGCCTCTGCCGGCGCAAGAGCAAAGCGGAATCATCCGGCGCTCGGAGCTTTGCCGGTTTTGACCCGGGGAAGCTGACCGAGGCGATGTATGAACCATTTGAATTCCGACCCCGACCAAGGGTCGGAAGAGAGTTTCTCAAAAAAAGGCGCGGGCGGACCATGACGCAGCTTCCAAACTTGATCCGCGGGATCCCGACGCGCCAGAAGCGATCCGGCGAGCGAAGAAAGACTTGAGCACAGAATGATGAGCAATTGAGCCATGCAGAAGCGCTCAATCTCCAATGTGAGGCGATTCGGAGCTTATGGCCGAAAGACGGTCCTCCTGCTGCTTCTCCTTTTCGCGATCCCCGCGGACGATTGCTTCGCGCAGGCAACACCGCCGCCAGTCGACGGACATGCGTTGGAGCGCGTGTCGCCGACGATCAAGAAGAGATTGGCAACCCGCTTTTCGTTAGGCGCGTTCGCCGGCCGCTTCGAGGAGACGCCGCTCGGCGCGGTCCGCGACACCGTGGGTGAAGGGACCATCCAACATCGAGGCGATGCTGGAGACAGCATCTATTGGCTGTGTTATCGGCGCGCGCAGCATCGAATATGGGTCGTGTCCAGCGGAGAGATGGGCGGCCCGGACCATCGCGTCACGGAGATTGTCGAAGAGCTCGCCGAGAAGGACACCGAGGCTTCGACCGATTGCGCCATCGTCCCGGAAAAGTTCGGGCCGCTCGTCTTCGACGGCAAGCTGCATTTAGGGATGTCGCGTTTGGAGGTGGTCAGGGCGCTGGGACCGCCGTCGAAGTCGGACGCTGCCCGGATGGTGTATTCTCATGCCGGAAAGCTCGCAGACGGTTTCGATGAAACCGCATGGCTCATTCTCCGATTTCGTGAGGAAAACCTCGTGTCCATGCGCGGCGGCAAGACCACGACGAATTGAAGTGGCTGCCAGGCGACTTCCCGGAAGCTGAAGCAGACAAAGGGGCGATCGTACGTCGTCGCGAGGCGCGGGCCTCATTCGATGCAGTTACCGCTATTGACCGGCCGCGCCCCTCACTCCGCCGCCACCATCTGCTGCGTGCGCCACTGGCCAAGGAGCGCGCGCAGCGAGGCCGGCTTGACCGGCTTGTTCAGCACCGCGACGTTTTCGTCCCGCGCCGCGACCTGCACGGCGGGGCTGCGGTCGGCGGTGATCAGGATCGCGGGAATGCCGTCGCCGAAACGCCGGCGGATCTCGCGGATCGCGGCGATGCCGTTGCCGCGGTCGAGATGATAATCGACCAAAAGGCCGGTGACGCGGCGGCCGGCGGTCTCGATCGCGGCGATCGCGCCTTCGGGATCGGCGACCGCGATCACCTCGGCATCCCATGCTTTCAGCAGCGTGCGCATGCCGTCGAGGATCGCCGCGTCATTCTCGATGCAGACGATCAGGGCGCCCGAGATCGGTGTGCGCGCCAGCGGCGTGGCGCTGGTCACGGCGGCGGTGTGGGTGATCGCCTTGGCGGTCGGCACCGTCACGGAGAACACCGAGCCGCCGCTTTTGTTGCCGTCGATGGCGATGCCGTGCTTGAGCACCCGCGCGAGCCGTTCGACGATGGAGAGGCCGAGCCCCAGCCCGCGCGCGATCCGCGCGCCCTGCTCGAGGCGATGGAATTCCTTGAAGATCTCGCCGCGCTTGACCTGGGGGATGCCGACGCCGGTGTCGTAGACGCAGATCTTGAGCGACGGGCCCTGGCGGCGACAGCCGACCAGCACGCGGCCGCGCGGGGTGTATTTGATCGCGTTCGAGATCAAATTCTGCAGCAGGCGGCGCAGCAGCAGCCGATCCGACTCGACCGGCAGCGAGCAGGGCACGAAGGCGAGCTCCAGGCCCTTGGCGCGCGCGATCGGCGCGAACTCGATCTCCAGCGAGCGCATCAGATCGGCCATCTTGAAGCTCGAGATCGAGGTCGTCATCGCGCCGGCGTCCAGCCGCGAGATGTCCAAGAGCGCGCCGAGGATCTCTTCGATCGCCTGCAGCGATTCGTCGATGTTCTCGACCAGCCGCGTCTCCTCGCCGCTGTGCTGGCGCTCGACCAGGCTCGTGACATAGAGCCGCGCGGCGTTCAGCGGCTGCAGAATGTCGTGGCTGGCGGCGGCGAGGAAGCGGGTCTTGGAGATGCTGGCGTCCTCCGCCGTGCTCTTGGCCAGGGCCAGCTCGGAGTTCAGCCGCGTCAGCTCCTCGGTGCGGTCGCGCACGCGCTTTTCCAGCGTCGCGTTGGCGCGCTCCAGCGCTTCCGCCGCTTCGAAGCTGGGCGTGACGTCGGTGAAGGTGATGACGAAGCCGCCGCCGGGCATGCGGTTGGTGAGCACCTCGATCACCATGTGGCGTTCCGGCAGGCGTTCGAGATACGGCTCACTGTCGGTGGTGTAGGCGATGAGCCGCTGCTCGATCATCGCCTCACGGTCGGCCTGATGGTCCGGATCGCTCACCCCCATGAATTCCAGGATCTCGCGCAAGGGCGTGCCGAACTGGACGATGTGCGGGGGCACGTTGAGGAGATCGCCGAACTGCCGGTTGGAGCAGATCAGCTGCAAATCGGCATCGAACACCGCGATGCCCTGGCGCACGTGGTTGAGCGCGGTCTGGAGGATCTCGCGGTTGAAATGCAGCGCCGCGTGCGAATCGTCGAGCAGTTTTAGCGCGGCTTTTGCCGACACCGTCCGCTTGCGCAGCAGGAGCGACATCACGAGGCGGGAGGAGGCCGCTCCAATCGAGGAGGCGATCAGGTGCTCGGCGTGCTGCAACAGCTCGAAATCAGCGGGGGCGCCGGGCTCCAGCCGGACGTTGCGCCGCGCGGAGAAGGCCTCGAAGGAGTGCCGCGCGCGGTCGGGGCCGAGATATTGCGCCACCGTAGTCTGGATGTCCTGCACGGTGACGGTGGTGCGCCAGCGGCGGAAACCCGGGGAGATCGGCGCGAGCGTGTTGGGGACGAACAGATCGGCCTGCAACAGCTCGATCGACGAGGGCCTTCGCGCCAGCGACAGCAGCACATAGGTCAGGATGTTGAGCGACAGCGACCAGATCACGCCGTGCATCAGCGGGGGCAGATCGGCGCCGAACAGCGCCTGCGGCCGCAGCGCCTCGATGCCGAACGGGCCGTGCTGGAGCAGCAGGATGCCCGACGTCGAGGAATCCATGAAGCTCGGCATGAACAGCGTGTAGAGCCACACCGCGAAGCCGACCAGCATGCCGCCGATCGCGCCGCGCGCGGTGGCGCGCCGCCAGAGCAGTCCGCCGAAGAAGCTCGGGGCCAGCTGGGCGATGGCCGCAAAGGAGAGCAGGCCGATCGCGGCGAGCTGGGTATTGCCGAGCGCGCGATAGTAGAAATAGGCCATCACCATGATGGCGAAGATCGCGAGTCGCCGCGAGCGCAGCAGGAAGTCGCTGAAATCCGCGCCGCCGGTGCGCCCCTCGGGCCGCCGCTGCAG
Organism: Bradyrhizobium sp. T-12; assembly: GCF_058314695.1. Taxonomy (NCBI): domain Bacteria; kingdom Pseudomonadati; phylum Pseudomonadota; class Alphaproteobacteria; order Hyphomicrobiales; family Nitrobacteraceae; genus Bradyrhizobium; species Bradyrhizobium sp. T-12. The sequence continues at coordinate 861,213 of NZ_CM177756.1, forward strand.
CACCAGGGGCACCACGAGGTCGTTCGAGACCATGATGGACAGCGCGACGCATTCCACGATCACCATAGCCGTGGCCGCCGAGAGGCCGCCCACGAAGACAGCAACGCTGAGCAGGCCCGCACCGCCCTCCATCGGCAGCGCCAGCACGTACATGTCCGGATCGACCGCGCCAAAGGGGAAGCTGACGAGACCGGCGAGCGCAATCGGGATCACGAACAGATTGATGGCGACGAGGTAGAGCGGGAACAGCCAGCGCGCGCGGCTGACCTCGGCATCCGAGGAATTCTCGACCACGCTGACGTGGAACTGGCGCGGCAGCAGCATGATCGCGCACAGCGACAACAGCGTCATGGTCAGGAAGTTGCCGATCGACGGGGTGTAATCGATGGCGCGCACCGCCTCCGGCGTCTTCATCGCACGCTCGATCAATTCGTGCGGCGAGAACATCCAGAAGGTGACGAAGATGCCGACGGTGAGGAAGGCGACCAGCTTGATGGTGGATTCGGTGGCGACCGCCAGCATCAGGCCGTGCTGATGCTCGGTCGCGTCGGTCTGCCGGGTGCCGAACAGCACGGCAAAGGCTGCCATTGCCAGCGTCACCATCAGCGCCATGTCGCCGACGATCGGGATGTGGGAGAAGGCCTGGTCTTCGCTCAGGATCGTCTGCAGCGAGGACGCCACCGCCTTGAGCTGAAGCGCGATGTAGGGCACCGAGCCGATGATCGCGATCAGCGCGACGGTCGCGGCCACCGCCTGGCTCTTGCCGTAGCGCGCGCCGATGAAGTCGGCGATCGAGGTGATGTTGTGGGCCTTCGCGAGCTGGATCACGCGGCGCAGGACGCCTGCGCCGAGGCCGATCATCAGGATCGGGCCGACATAGATGGCGAGGAAGTCGGTCGAGGTGCGGGTGGCGAAACCGACCGAGCCGAAGAAGGTCCAGGAGGTGCAGTAGATCGCCAGCGACAGCGGATAGATCCACCCGGAGGCACGGCCGGGCCCGGCCGGCGAGCGGCGGTCGCCATGGCTCGCTACCAGAAACAGAAAGCCGATATAGCCGAAGGCGGCGGCAATCACGCCCCAGTCGTGCAGCATGGGAAACGCGCTTCTCGAAAGGGCACCGGCGGCGCCCAAGCTCATTTTCGCTGTAAATCTAGCGCGTTGGTCGGGGCGAGGCGACAGCGAAATGCCGGGTGAGGGCGGGAACTGGGGATGTCGTTAAGGTCCGGAGCGCGGACGCCGGGACTTACCCTCCCCTGGAGGGGGAGGGTCGATCGCGCGAAGCGCGAGCGGCGTGGGGTGATCTATCCACTCGGGCACTGTTGGATGAGGAAACGCCGTCAGCCCACCCCGTCTCACATTTTCGCTGCGCTCAATGTGGGCCGACCCACGGGCGAGCTACGCTCGTCCCGGACCTCCAAGGGGAGGGTAAGAAAGAGCCTACTCCGCCGCCAGCGACTTCGCGCGCAGCGGCAGGCCGAGACGGTCCCAGACCTGCAGCAGGGCCTCGGCGAGCTGATCGATCAGGCCGTCGTCGTGATAGGGCGACGGCGTGATGCGCAGCCGCTCGCTGCCCTTGGCAACGGTCGGATAGTTGATCGGCTGGATGTAGATGCCGTGCTCCTCGAGCAGCAGGTCGGACGCCTGCTTGCACTTCTCGGGATCGCCGACGAACAGCGGCACGATGTGGGTGTCGCTCGACATCACCGGCAGGCCGGCGGCGTTGAGGATCGCCTTGACGCGGGCGGCGCGGTCCTGGTGGCGCTCGCGCTCCCAGTTCGAGGTCTTCAGATGCTTGATCGCGGCGGTCGCGGCCGAGCAGATCGCCGGCGGCAGCGCGGTGGTGAAGATGAAGCCCGGCGCATAGGAGCGCACGGCATCGATGATCTGGCCGTTGGCGGCGATGTAGCCGCCGAGGCAGCCGAACGCCTTGGCGAGGGTGCCTTCGAGAACGTCGATGCGGTGCATGACGCCGTCACGCTCGGCGATGCCGCCGCCGCGCGGGCCGTACATGCCGACCGCGTGGACCTCGTCGACATAGGTCATCGCTTTGTACTTCTCGGCGAGATCGCAGATCTTGGCGAGCGGGGCGACGTCGCCGTCCATGGAATAGAGGCTCTCGCAGACGATCAGCTTCGGCCGGTTCGGATCGGCCGCCTTCAGCAGCTCCTCGAGATGCGCCAGATCGTTGTGGCGGAACACGACCCGCTCGCAGCCCGACTGGCGGATGCCCTCGATCATGGAATTGTGGTTGAGCTCGTCCGAGAGGATGAGACAGTTCGGAATGAGCTTTGCGATGGTCGGGATGCCGGTCTGGTTCGAGACATAGCCCGAGGTGAACAGCAGCGCGGCTTCCTTGCCGTGGAGATCGGCGAGCTCGGCCTCGAGCTGGACCAGCGGATGATGCGTGCCGGCGATGTTGCGGGTGCCGCCGGCACCGGTGCCGACGCGCGTCGCGGTCTCGACCATGGCACCGACCACCTTGGGGTGCTGGCCCATGCCGAGATAGTCGTTGGAGCACCAGATCACGACGTCGCGCTTGCCCTTGGGCGAGTGCCAGACCGCGTGCGGGAATCGGCCGGCCGTGCGCTCGAGGTCTGCGAACACGCGGTAACGCCGCTCGGCGTGGAGACGATCGAGGGCGGAATCGAAGAACTGATTGTAATCCATCGGCAAAACCTGCAACGGAACCCGGCCACGGCGGCCACTCGTTTTTAGAGCTTTTCCAGCTCTCATGTCTATGCGCCAGCACACATTTGGTGCGAGGCGCGCGGGTATATTGATAGCGCCGTCTCGCGGGCGATAGTTGATGTGGATCAAACGCCTAACAGTCGCCCGCCGGCGCGGACCATGGCTCCCGGGACAGTACGGGACCGTTGCATCCGGCTTGGACATTTTGTCCAAGGACCGCGCTCCGTCCATGACGGCCGGGCCGGTCGCGCCCGCAAGCGGGGCGAGATGAAGACAGCGCTCACGTCGTCCGGAATTGCAGCACGCCGTCCTTCGTCTCGGCCGTCAGCCGGCCCTCGACGATCATGTAATTGACGTGGGCGACGAGCTCGCCGGCGGCAAAGCCCATCTGGTGTTCGTCGAGCACGTGCTTGTTGAACACCACGGGCACCAGGGCGCGCGAAGTCTGCGGCACCTCGCGGCAGGCTTCCGCGATCAGGCGGCAGCGCTCCTCATGGTGGTCGGCGAGCTGCTTGATGCGGGTCTTCAATCCGTAGAACGGCACGCCGTGGCCGGGCAGCACCAGCACGTCATAGGGCAGCGTCGTGGTGAGGCTGGCGAGCGAGGCCAGATATTCGCCGAGCGAGTTCTGGTCGGGCTCGACCGCCCAGACGCTGACATTGGGCGAGATCTTGCTCAGCACCTGGTCGGCGGAAAGGAACAGCTTGTCGTCGGCGCAATACAGCATCACCTGGTCGAGCGCGTGGCCGCCGCCGGTGATCACCCTGAAGCGGCGCGTGCCGATCACGACGTCCTCGCCATGGGAGATGCGACGGTAGGAGGGCGGCAGCACCGAGACGCGCTTGAGATAATCCTGGCCGCGGCCCAGCAGCTTTTCGGTGAGCGACTCGTCCATGCCGTGGCGGCGGAAGAACAGCCGCTGCGCCTCGCGCCGCTCCTCGGTGCCGCGGTTCTGGTGATAGACCGATTGCAGATATTCGACCTGCGACATCACCAGCGGGCAGTTGAACCGCTCGACGATCCAGCCGGCGAGGCCGACATGATCGGGATGCGAGTGGGTGACGATCAGGCGCGTGATGGTGACGCCCTTCAGCGGCCCCTCGAACAGCTTGGTCCAGGCCTCGATGGTCTCCTCGTTGCCGAAGCCGGCGTCGATCATCGCATAGCCGTCGCCGTCGGCGAGCAGGTAGATGTTCACGTGGTTGAGGCGGAACGGCAGCTTGAGCCGCGCCCACAACACGCCGGGCCGGACCTCGACGATCTCGTCGTGGCCGGGGGGCTGGTCCCAGGGATAGCGCAGGGCCTCGGCCGAGGACTGTGCCGAGGACTGCGCAATGTCGGTTTTTGCGTTCATGCTACCGGCTTAAACCCGCCGCGGGCGCCGCGCCAGCCGAAAAAGGGCGGGCCGTGGTCTCCGCATGGCGGTCATACCGGACGCTGTTTTTCCGTGACGTGAGACAGTCGAGCCTCGAACTCGGTCACCTCTCCTACTTACGGGGGAGGTCGGCGCGAAGCGCCGGGTGGGGGCTGTTTCCGCGTAAAGATACTCTCGCGTACCTCAGACACTCCCAACGCGGAGGCACCCCCACCCCGGCCCTCCCCCGCAAGCGGGAGAGGGAGTCGAGTCCCCGCGTGGCCGGCGGCTTACGCCGCCCGCATGTTGTTGAGGAACGCGTCGATCTCACCGCGCAGCATGTCGGCCTCGCGGCGCAGCGCGTCGGAGGCGCCCAGCACCTCGTTCGCCGCGGCGCCGGCTTCGGCCGAGGCGGTGGAGACGCCGACGATGTTGCTGGAGACCTCGCTGGTGCCGCCGGCCGCATGCTGGATGTTGCGGGCGATCTCGCGCGTGGCCGCGCCCTGCTCCTCGACGGCGGCCGCGATCGTCGTGGTCACGTTGTCGATCTCGCCGATGATCCGGCCGATGCCCTGGATGGCGCCGACCGCCGACGTCGTGATGTTCTGCATGCTGGCGATCTGGCTGCGGATTTCCTCCGTCGCCTTGGCGGTCTGGCTCGCGAGGCTCTTCACCTCGGAGGCAACCACCGCGAAGCCGCGGCCGGCCTCGCCCGCGCGCGCCGCCTCGATGGTGGCGTTGAGCGCGAGCAGATTGGTCTGCGAGGCGATGGTCTGGATCAGATCGACCACGACGCTGATGCGGCTCGCGCTGTCGGCGAGGCTCTGCACCGTGGCGTCGGTCGCGCCGGCTTCGTCGACCGCCTTCTTGGCGATCGCGGCCGAGGTCACGACCTGCTTGCTGATCTCCTCGATCGAGGACGACAGCTGCTCGGTGCCCGACGACACGGTCTGCACGTTGACCGAGGTCTCCTCGGCGGCGGAGGCGACCGCGTTGACCAACGCGTTGGACTGGTCGGCGGTGGTCGACATGCTCTGTGCGGTCGACTGCATCGAATTGGCCGACTGCGCCAGATTGTCGAGCGCGGAGCGCACCGTGTCCTCGAACTCGGCGATCTTCGCTTCCATGCGCGCGGCACGCTCGGCCTTGGCGATACGGTCCTTTTCCTGCTCGCCGGCGAGCGCCCGGGCTTCGATCATGCTGTCACGGAACACGGTCAGCGTTTCCTTCATCACGCCGATCTCGTCGTTCTGGCGGGAACGCACGATCTCGGTGTCGAGGTCGCCGGCCGACAGCAGCTGCATGGCGCGCTGAAGCTCGCGGATGCGGCGCAGGATGTTGCGGCCGACATAGAGCCAGACGAACAGCGCCGAGCCAACCAGCATCAAGGCGCCGAGCGCCAGCATCACGGTCGTCGCGAGCGAGGTCTCCTGCTGCGCCTGGGAGGTCGAGGCGTTGGTCTCCTTCTGCACGCCGTCGACGAGCTGCTGCACGCTGATGCCGAGGCCGACATTGAGCTTGCGGGTCTCGTCCAGGATGGTCTGGCCGTAATCGGCGGCGTCGAGCTCCTTCTCGCGCAGATTGAACACGCCGGTCTTGCCGGTGCCGAGCGCCAGCAGCTTCTCCGCGGTGTCGCGCAGCATCTTGTTGCCCTGATTGTCCGGCAACAGATCGAGGTTGGATCGCAGGCGGCCCTGGGCCGTCTTGAATTCCTTCTGGATGTCGTCGAGCTTGTCGCTGGTGTTGGCCGACAGCGCCGCGCTCATGTCGGCGGCAGCGAGATTGCCGCTGGCGACGACGTTGCCGAGCTGACCGACGGTCTGCGCCGCGTCGGAAGCATCCGCGGCGGACAGGTCGGCCGAGCCGAGAATGGCGTTGACCCGGGTCTGAGCGTCGAGCATTGCCGGGCTGGCCGCGCCGACGAAGGCGCCCTGCGCGGTGCGTAGCGCGTCATATTGCTTGTCGTGCAGGGCGGCGATGTCCAGCCGTTCGCGGGCGGCCTTGGCCAGGCTCTGCGCCGCCTCGTTGATGCTCTTCATCGTCTCGCTGAGGCCGGACACGACGGTCTTGTCGCCGCCGAGCTGGATGATCTCGGTGAGCTTCTGCTGCGTCTGCTCCTGCAGCTCCTTGAGCTTCTTGGTACGCTCGTTGAGCGCGTCCTCGCTTTGCGCCGCGAGCAGCGCCGGTCCCTGGGCCGCGAGGCTCGCGCTCAGCGCCGACAATTGCAGGCTGGCGGCAAGGCGCGGAATGTCCCGTCCGCTCAGCTCCGTCATGCGAGTTCCAAGATTCTGCAGCGCGAGGCCAGCGCCGGCTGCGATCACGAGGCCCATGCCCGCGATCACCGCGAAGGCCGTAAACAGGCTGCCACGCACGCCCCATGTCGGCATTTTGAATCGCGGCTTGAATCGACCAAGCAAACGGCCAACGCCCAGACGGATAGCCATCGAAAATTCCCCCAGCATTCTTGCTTCTCTTTGTGGCCGGCAGTATCGGCGCGGCCGGTTAAAAAATCGCAATCTCCGCAAACGGTTGTGCGCGTTCCGCAGAGCGAAAAAAGAAGGGCCGGCGAGATCGCCGGCCCTGTGTCATGGTAAAGTTGCGGTAACCGATCAGTAGCGCGCGCCGCCCGTGCTGGCCCAGTTGAAGCGGTAGTTGACGCCCGCCTTGATGGTGTGGTCGTCGGTGGTGAACTTGCCGGTGCCCACCAGCGGACCGCCGGTGAAGCTCGCGTCGCCGAAATTGTAATACTGGTACTCGGCCTTGGCCGACCAGTTCGGGGCGAACATGTATTCGAGGCCGGCACCGACGGTGTAGCCGTTGCGGTGATCGCCCGTGATGACGAAGGCGGTCGGCACGCCGCCGACGGTCACCTTCTCGTTGTTGTCGGAATAGGCGTAACCGCCCTTCACGTAGACGAGGCCGGGACCCCAGGTGTAGCCGACGCGGCCGGTGATCGAGCCGAGACCGCGCTGGTCGTTGGTGTAGGCGATTCCGCCCGGAAACACCGCGCCGACGCTGCCGGAGAGCCAGGAATACTGGCCCTCGACGCCGACCAGGAAGTTCGGATGGAACTGCCAGTCCCCGCCGACCTGCACGCCGCCGAGGAAACGGCCGTTGCCGTTGTTGCCGGTGGAGAGGCCGTTGAAATTGTTGTCGCTGGAGAACGCGCCGCCGACATGGCCACCGATGTAGAAACCGGTCCAGTTGTAGATCGGCGCGGCATAGGCCGGCGCGGGCGCCTTGTAATAGTTGCGGTTGCCGAGATCGGCACCGACGGCCGGTGCAGCCACGCCCACCACGAGCAGCGCAACCGTCGCAAACAGAATCTTCTTCATCGTCTTGAACTCCAGCACTCAATGTCCCCGGCAGGCGCGCTTTCCGCGCCGCGTTGGTTTTGCAGATAGCTCGCTTTTGACGAAAATGCTGTCACATGCATGGCACAGCGAGGCCCAACCTAACTTATTGGGCTGCAAATGGTTTTCGTGCTTAATGCCAGCTTAAGAAATGCTGAAGAAAGGCTTAAATTCATAGCGTTCCGGTAAGCTGCGTGCGTCCTTCGTTAACCAAGACGCCGGCGGGCCTCATCCCGCATCTGCGCGCGGAACGCCGCGCGCTTTGCGGGACGGTCTTCCTCGCGCACGTCATGGCGATCGAAGATGTCGAACTTCTCGAGGATCGGATAGCGCTCGCTCGCCATCGCGAGCACGCGCAGCACCTTGGTCGCGGATGGCGAGGGTCCGCTGACTTCCCAGCGCCGGATGGTGTCGGCGCCGCCCTTCTCCGGCAATCCGCAGAGCTTTGCCATGTCGGCCGCGGTGAGCTGTCGCTCGAGGGCATCGGAGAGGTCGACACGGAGCTGCTTCAGTTCGGGACCAGTCATGTCGCCTCAATGCGCGAAGTCGATGAGGCAATGCACTAGCGCTGATTCGGGTCCATCCGAAGGCGGGCCGTCGCGGCAGTCTCATCCACCGCGCCCTGCCAGCGCGATGCAATCGACCTCGACGTCGAACGGCCCGGGCCATGATGGGACGTGCACGAAGATGCGCGCAGGCGTCTCGTCCCGGAAGTAGCGGGCATAGACCTCGTTGAACGCGGCGAAATGCGCGAGATCTGGCGTGCAATAGACGTTGCACTTGATCACCTCGGCCAGCGACGATCCTGCCGCTTGCAGGCAGAGCTGCATCTGGTTCAGCACGATCTCGGCCTGTCGCTCGAATGGCAACGGCCTGACGTCGCCCGTGTCAGGATCGAACGGTGGCAAGCCGGACAGATAGACCAGGCCCTCGGCTATCACGACCGGATAGATCGGGCCTTTGCGGCGACGCTCCAGATAGGTCGATATCGGCTCCACGCGGATCCTCTTCATATGGCTCCTCCCGGGTTGCGGAGGCCATGGTAGAGCGCCCTCAGATCCAATGGTTCGGCCGCCGCCAAACCATTGCCGTTGCCGTGCCTAGGCGGTCGCGATACGGTTTGTCCATGGTCGCAGCGGCAAACATGGTCGAGGTGGCGGCGCTGGTGGGCGACACCGGGCGGGCCACGATGCTGGCGGCGCTGATGGGTGGACAGGCGCTGACCGCAAGCGAGCTCGCCTCTCGTGCGCGGATATCGAGATCGACCGCGAGCGGACACCTCGGCAAGCTGGTCCGCGCGCGGTTGCTCGACGTGACGCAGAAGCGGCGCAACCGCTATTACCGCATTGCCTCGCCGCTGATTGCCGGAATGCTGGAAGGCATCAAGGCAGTCGCCGCGATCGAGGTTCCGCAACGTCACCAACCGCGCTCGATCGGCGATGACCGGCTCCGCTTCGCGCGCACCTGCTATGACCATCTGGCTGGCCAACTGGGCGTCGCGATCGCAGATGCTCTCGTTGCCGAAGGGCACATTGTCCTCGCGGGTGACGGCGGCGAGGTAACGGCATCGGGGATCAACTTCCTCTCCGCATTCGGCGCGGCGCTGGGGCCGAAATCCGGAGGCCGGCGAATCTTCTGCCGTCCCTGCCTCGACTGGAGCGAGCGCCGCCATCACCTCGCCGGTCACGTCGGCGCGGAGATACACCGTTGCTGCCTGGAGCGCGGCTGGCTGAGGCGGGACCGCGACAGCCGAATCGTGCGCGTCACGCCGGCCGGCCAGATCGGTTTGCGCAAGACATTCGGCATCGATCTGAGCGGTGGCCGCGCTCCGGCACATTTGCGCGCGCACGGAGTTATGAACTTGTGCCTATGGACATCGTCCGCGGAATGAACAGATGGCACAAGGGGCCCCTGAGACCGAGGGATCAGCCATGAAAGGCATCAGATTCGCCATCGCCGCACTCATCTCTGCCGGACTGCTCCTCACGCCCTTCACGGCTGAGGCGAAGAAGCAGCGATCGAGCCGACATTCCAGCACCGGCGTGGTTGCCCCGAACTATGGCGGCGCGGCATCGCCGGCGGCGCAGCCGAGGGCGTCCTATGGCTCGTCGGGACCGTCAGTTGGCACGGTCACGGCGCCCTCGGTCGGATCATACAATTGGCCCTCGGTCGGCGTGACCAATTCCGTTCCGACCTGGAGCAACACCACCCGCTAGAGCGATGCAGGCCAGTGTGTGCCGGCAAGGTGCGATACAAGGCGCGATAGTTAGATTCCCCTGCGAGCCTGGTTTCCGATCACGCAGCGCCAGGCTGCCAGTCGCTCGGCCGGATGCTGGCTCATCCAGTCGGCGAGCTGCGGCGCGCCCATCAGGCAGGACTGCACCGAGACCTCGGCGAAATCCGAGGTGGTGACGATCTGCTCGTGACAATTGGTCGGAGAGGCGAGACTGCAAAGCACCGCGATGATCTTGATCACGACCGGGTGCTCCCGTCGCCGACGAACGCCCGGCCAAGCGGCGTCTTATCCTGACCTTCGCCGGAGGGATCAGCCGAAGGGAAGATGCTGTCGTAGATGGCGCGCGCTTCCTGGATGAGACGCATCCGCTCGCGCTCGGACTTCGAGACAAATCGAATGATTTCGCCCATGTTGGCTCCGTATCAATTGGCATCCGTCATCAGATGACGTGGATCATTCCATCATGACTTATGACTGCCACCCCGCTCTTGAAACGGGGGTGACCGATCACGTCACTATAAAAAACGCGTGAGCGCGCCCGGACGTCTCAACTTATCCGACGCCCTCGTGCGCCGAGTTGAGAAGCCGCTCGCCACTTCATATTCGTTGCAAGGCGCGGAGCCGGGCGACGAACGCTGGTGTCAGCTTTACTCCATGCCGTCATCAGCAAGGGATCATTCCGGAAAGCAAATGCCGCTGGACCGAATATGTTTCACGTCTTGGGACATCCAAGTTTTTGGAACCATCGCGAAGTTCGGTGATCGACGCGGGCGCCGGCTCACGCCGCCGGCGCGCGTTCCTTTCGTCCCGGCACGGCGGCCAGCAGCTCGCGCGTATAGGCGTGCTCCGGCGCGGCGAAGAGCTGTGCCGTCGGCTTCAATTCGACAATAGCGCCGCGCTGCATCACCGCGATCCGATCGCAGATTTGGGCGGCGACGCGCAAGTCGTGGGTGATGAACAGCATCGAGAGGCCGAGGCGTGCCTTGAGGTCTTCGAGCAGCCGCAAGACCTGCGCCTGCACGGAGACGTCGAGCGCGGAGACGGCTTCGTCCGCGACGATGATCTCCGGCTCGAGCGCCAGTGCGCGCGCAATGCCGATCCGCTGGCGCTGGCCGCCGGAGAATTCATGCGGATAGCGTTCGAGTGAACCGGCATCGAGGCCGACCATCTTGAGGAGATCACGGGCACGATCGAAGGCGACCTTCGGATCGACGCCGGCCGCGATCGGGCCGGCGGCGATGATGTGACCGATCTTGCGGCGCGGATTGAGCGAGGCGAACGGATCCTGGAAGATCATCTGGATGCGATGGCGCTCGGCGCGCAACGCCTTGCCAGCGAGCGAGGTGAGATCGGTCTCGCCGATCCGCACCGTGCCGCGGTCGGCCTCGATCAGCCGCATCACGAGGCGTGCCACCGATGATTTCCCGGAGCCGGATTCGCCGACAAGGCCGAGCGTCTCGCCCTTGAGGATGCTGAAATTGACCGCGCGCGCGGCATCGACGCGGCGGTCCTCGCGAAACCAGCCGCCCGATGTCACATAGGTTTTGTCAAGCCCGATCACCTCGACCGCCCTGGCCTGGTTGTCGAGGGGGCTGCGCGCCGGCGGATCCATGGAGGGGACGGCTGCGAGCAGCGCCTTGGTGTAGTCGTGCTGCGGCTCGCTGAAGACGGTCGCGGCCGGGCCTTCCTCCACGACCTTGCCGTGGCGGAGCACCACGACCTGGTCGGCGATGTCGGCGACCACGCCGAAATCGTGGGTGATGAACATCACCGCCATGTTGCGGCTCTGCTGGAGGTTGCGGATCAGCTTGAGGATCTGCGCCTGCGTGGTGACGTCCAGCGCGGTGGTCGGCTCGTCCGCAACCAGCACCGCGGGCTCGAGCGCGAGCGCCATCGCGATCATGGCGCGCTGGCGCTGGCCGCCGGAGAGCTGGTGCGGATAGGCGCGCACGATCCTTTCAGGGTCGGGCAGGCCGACCTCCCGGGCCAGCGCCAGCGCCTTGGCGCGCCGCTCCTTCGGCGTCAGCAGGCCGTGCGCCTCGAACATCTCCGCCATCTGGTCGCCGATCCGCATCAACGGATTGAGCGCGGTCATCGGCTCCTGAAAAATCATCGCGAGCCGGCGTCCGCGCAGATCGCGCCAGCCGTCGTCATCGAGCTTGAGAAGGTCGCGGCCTTCGAACTGGATCTCGCCGGAGGCGACAGCCACCGTATCGGGCAACAGACCCATCAGCGCATGGGCGCACATCGACTTGCCGGAGCCGGACTCGCCGACGACGCAAACGATCTTGCCGGGATGCAAGTCCAGCGAGACGCCGTCGACGGCGAAGGGACGTTCGGCACCCTTGGGCAGCGCGATCCTGAGGTTCTTGATGGAGACGGCGGGCGGGGCGGTCGTCATCTAGCGGCCCTCCCGCGACAGGCGCGGATTGAGCGCGTCGTTGAGGCCTTCGCCGATCAGGTTCAGCCCGAGCACGGAGATCAGGATGGCGACGCCTGGAAACACCGTGATCCACCAGGCCTGGCGGATCACGGTGCGGCCGGCGCCGACCATGTAGCCCCAGGAGATCAGATTGGGATCGCCGAGGCCGAGGAAGGACAGCGAGGATTCCAGCAGGATCGCGGTCGCCACCATCAGCGAGGCCAGCACGATCACCGGCGACAGCGCGTTGGGCAGGATCTCGCGCAGGATGATCCAGCTGTTGCTTTGCCCGGTGACGATTGCGGCCTGGACGTATTCGCGCGTGCGCAGCGACAGCACCTCGCCGCGCACGAGGCGGGCGACCGGCGGCCAGCTTACCAGCGCGATCGACGTCACGATCGAATAGATCGAAGGCTGCAGGATTGCGACCAGAACGATCGCGAGCGCGAAGCTCGGGATGGTCTGGAAGAATTCGGTGAAGCGCATCAGGGCATCGTCGACCCTGCCGCCGAAATAGCCGGCCATGGCGCCAATGGGGATGCCGACGACAAGTGCGACCAGTGTCGAGACGAGGCCGACCAGGAGCGAGACGCGGGCGCCGAAGATCATGCCGGCGAACACGTCGCGGCCGAGCGCGTCGGTGCCGAGCGGCACGGTCGACAGTGTGAACGGCGGCAGGAACGGCCGCTGCACCATGCGCCAGGGCGAGTTCGGGAACAGCATCGGTCCGAATACCGCGACCGAGATGGCAAGCAGCAGAATGATGAGCCCGATGACGCCGCTCGGGCTCTTGAGCATCGATGTCCAGAACTGTTTCATGAGGCGAATTCGATGCGCGGATCGACCAGGCGATAGACGAGGTCGGTGATGAGATTGAAGATCAGCACCATGGCGGAGCAGATCACGAAGACGCCGAGCAGCAGATTGTAGTCGCGCTGCAAGAGCGCGTCGTACATCAGCCGTCCGATGCCGGGCCAGGCGAACACGGTCTCGGTGATGACGGCGCCGCCGATCAGCGTGCCGGAATGCACGCCGGCCAGCGTCACGACCGGCAGCAGCGCATTGCGGAGCACGTGGCGGCGCTGGATCACGGCGTCGGAGAGGCCCTTTGCGCGCGCGGTCTTGACGAAGTCGAGCCGCTTCACCTCCAGCATCGAGGCGCGCGTCATGCGGGTGTAGGTCGCCATGAAAAACAGGCCGAGCGTCATCGCCGGCATGATCAGGTGCTTTGCGACGTCGACGACGTGGGAAAGGCCGGTGAGGTTGGCGCCGACCGTCTCGTAGCCGAAGCTCGGCAGCCAATCCATGGTGACCGAGAACAGCAAAATGCCCATCAACGCCACCCAGAACAGCGGCATGGCGTAGAAGATCAGCGCAAAGACCGTGATGGCGGTGTCGAGAAAGGTCCCGGCGAAGCGCGCGGCGAAGGTGCCGAAGAGAATGCCGAGCATCAGCGAGATCGCGAACGCGGTCAGCGTCAGCAGCAGCGTTGCCGGCAGCCGTTCGCCGATCAGTTTTGCGACCGGTGCCTGCTGGCGGAAGGAGAAGCCGAGGTCGAGGGTGACCACGCCCTTGACGTAGATGAAGAGCTGCTCCGGCAGCGGCTTGTCGAGGCCGAACTTTTCCCGGAGCTGTTGGACGAAGACCTGATCGCTGGCGCCGGCCTCGCCCGCCATCACCACCGCGGGATCGCCGGGCGCAAGCCGGATCAGGAAGAAGTTGAGGACGACGATCGCAAGCAGGACGATCACGCCCTTCACGATTCGTTGGGAGATGAAGGAGAGCATTCTAGACAGTCATCTTGGTAAGGTGACCTTTAGCCACGGAGACGGTGCGCTCCCTCGCCCCGCTCTTGCGGGGAGAGGGTCGGGGGGAGGGGGGACTCTCCGCGAGCGTATCAGCAGTTGGATTCGCGCGGACTCCCCCTCACCCGAATGTGCGCCATGCGCACATTCGACCTCTCCCCGCGAGCGGGGAGAGGTGAAGGAAGAGGCCCTCACTTGTCGAGCCATGCGTCCTTGAAGCCGTCGTTGACCCCGATCCCCGTGGTGATCAGGTTCTTGACCTTGCAGCGCGTGATGGTCGGAAATTGCAGCTCGAGCATCCAGGCCACCGGCACGTCCTCGACCAGGATCTTCTGCGCCTGCTTGTAGATCTCCTTGCGTTTGGAGTCCGGTGTGGCGACCGCGCCGTCGGCGAACAGCTTGTCGATCTCCGGGTTCGAGTAGCCCTCGACGTTGTTGAACACCTGACCCTTGGCGATGGCGCTGGAGACGTAGTTGCGTCCCACCCCGAGCGCGGGATCGCCGTACTGGTAGAGATAGGTGAAGGCGATGTCGTAGTCCCAATCGCCGATCTTCTGGTTGCCGCCGGCGACGTCGGTGGCGATGGTCTCGATGGTCATGCCGACGTCCTGGAGGTTCTGCTTCACGGCTTCACCCCAGCGCTGCCAGGTCTCGCCATAGGCGAGCGGCAGCAGACGGATCTTCTCGCCCTTGTAGCCGGCTTCCTTCAGCAGCGCCTTGGCCTTGGCCGGGTCGTACGGATATTTCTTCACGTCGTCGGTGTAATATTTGATGGTCGAGGCGGACGGCCCGGTCGCGACCTTGCCGAGCCCGTTCCAGATCACGTCCCTGGCGAAGTCGCGGTCGATCGCGTACATGATCGCCTGCCGCACCCGCTTGTCGGCGAGCGGACCCTGGCGGTTGTTGAGCCACAGCCAGGCCAGCGGCGAGAAGAACTCCCAGCCGGCGCCGGTGACGCAGGTGTCCTTCAGCTTGGACAGCCGTGGCACGTCGAAATTCTCGACCGAGCCGCCGGGCAGCACGTCGACCTTGCCCGTTTCATACGCCACCGAGCGCGCCGCGGCGTCGGGAATGATCTGCCAGTAGATCTCGTCGAGATAGGGCTTGCCCTTCTCGTAATAGTTCGGGTTTTTCGCCAGGCGGATGAACGAGCCCTTCTGCCATTCCTTGAACATGAAGGGGCCGGTGCCCACAGGGGCGTTGTTGTAGGGATTGGTCTTCCAGTCGGTGCCTTCATAGAGATGCTTCGGCACCATCGGCATCGAGCCGACCTCGAAGATGCCGAGGAACGGGCCGAACGGCTGCTTCAGCGTGAACACCACGGTGTAATCGTCGGGTGCTTCGACCTTGTCGACCTGGGCGAGGTTGTTGCGGGCGCGCGCATGGGTCTGCTTCAGCATCTCGATGGAGAACAAGACGTCCGCAGCGGTGAAAGGCTTGCCGTCGTGCCAGGTCACGCCCTTCCGGAGCTTGAAGGTGTAGGTCTTGGCGTCCTCGCTGACGCTCCAGCTCTCGGCGAGCTCCGGCTGGGGTTCGAGCTTGGGGCTGTAGCGCAGCAGCCCCTCGAAGATGTTGCCCGACACCATCTGGGTCGGGCCGTTCTGCACCAGTGCCAGCATCAGGCCGGGCGGCTCGGGCTGGATCACGGCATTGACCGTTCCCCCCGTTTTCGGCTCTTGCGCAAGAACTGGCTCAAATGCCGGGGCCGCAAGGCCGCAAGCCAGGAGGAGACCAAGCAACACTCGTTTCGGCATGTCGTATCTTTCTCAAGCGCGGCCAGCCGAAAACGCTTCGCAACGTCCTCGCGCGCAAAGCTGTGGCCAGCCCATCCCAGTCCCCATCCGATGGCGAGGCTCACATAGTCTCGTTCAGCGCCGCAAGATGAAAGTCGCGACAGTATCAGCACAAAAAATGTACAGCGCGTCCTGTTTTCACTTGATTCATCGCGGCGTCATGGAGACAAGTCGGCCATGGACAATGCCAGCCGCTCCGAACGATCCCGTAACGCCGCGCTCGAGGCGGCCATCGCGATCATCGCGCGCGATGGGCCGGGCCGGTTGACGCTCGACGCGATCGCGCGCGAGAGCGGCCTCAGCAAGGGCGGCGTGATGCATCAGTTCCGCACCAAGGAGGCGGTGCTGAAGGCGTTGCTCGAGCGGCAGATGGCGCATTTCGAGGAGTTCTCGACGCGTTATATGGCGAAGGCGAGCGAGACCTCCGCGAATCCAAATCTGGCGACTCAGCTCGCGACCGTGCGGGAAGCTGCGACCTCGCCGAATTCCGCCGCGCTGGCGCTGGTTGCGGCCATGGTGGAGAACCCTCGCCTGATGGCGCTGCCGCGCGAGCGCGAGATGGAGCGGATGGCGGCGATCCGGGAAGAGGCCGCGGACCCGGATCTTGCGATGCTGCGCTGGGCCGGAGCGATGGGACTGCTGCTGAGCTCGCTGTTCGGTATGTCGCCGCTCGGCAAGGACGAGCACGAGCGGCTGTTCGCGCGCCTGCTCGACGACGCACAATGGAGCGGTCTCGCCCAACCGGTGGCAACGCGCGCCGCCAAATCCGGAGCGGCACCGGTCGCGAAGGCGGCAACCCGGCGCAAGCGCGCCTGATTCCTCGTTAGCGAAATCCAATCGTGACCTGCACAAAGCCGCCCTGCGGCCAAATGCGCCGGGCCTTCATTTTCGAATTTTACAAACCGTCTAGTCGGTTTTATAAATCCAGCACTGAGGCAGCCCGAAGCTTCCGAGACGGCCCCGGACGAAGCCGAGGGTTGGCAATGGTGAGCGCCGCAGCCGCGTCCGGTCCTTGACGCGGCTGCGGTCGCCATCGCCGTGGAGAGCGCTGAGAGGAGTCTGAGATGAATCGCTCGATCGCCATGCGCGGTCTGGGAACGCTGGTGTTTTGCGCTGGCATGGGTGGCTGTGCCTCGGTTGCTCCCGTGCCCTATTCGGAGATGGCGTCCTCGGCCTTCCTGGCCCCGGACAAATCGGATGCCTCCGGCCGCGTGCCCTACCGCTATTCGACGCCGGTCGACTGGCGCGCATACAATAAGGTGATCCTCGATCCCGTCGTGGTCTACCGCGGCAAGGACCATCAGTTCGGCGACATGTCCGACAAGGACAAAGCGACGCTCGCCGCCTACATGCAGAATTGTTTCGCCGACCGGCTGCGCAGCCGCTTCGCGCTGGCGCGCGAGCGCGGACCGAACACGCTGCGGGTCAGGCTGACGCTCACCGGCGCCGTCACCAACACGCCGGTGCTCGGCACGCTCTCGCGCTTCGACATGGCCGGTGCGGTCTACAACGGCGTGCAGGCCGCGCGCGACGGCGAGGGCATGATGACCGGCTCGGTCATCTACGGCGTCGAGATCTTCGACGCGACGAGCTCGCGGCTGCTCTCGGCCTATGTCACCAAGCAATACCCGGCTGCCTACGACATCAAGGCCACCACCGGCGCGCTCGCGGCCGCGACGGCCGGCCTCGACAAGGGCGCCGACGCGCTGATGGCGCAGCTGAACTGACGCCGCGATCCATTCAACGAAAGGTGCTGCCGATGAACATTCTCCTTCGCTTCCTGCTGCGCATTGCGATCACGATCGTGATGCTGGCGTTTGGCGGCCGAGCCGGCGCTGGTGCCCCGGCAGATCCGAGCGGCACATGGCTGGTCGAGGACGGCCGCGCCCGCATTCGCCTCGAGCGTTGCGGCCCCTCGCGCGACCGCCTCTGCGGCTTCATCGTCTGGATGAAGGAGCCGGCCGACAAGCGCGGCCAGCCCTATCGCGACACCCAGAATCCGGATCCGGACAAGCGCGCTCGTATGCTGCTCGGCCACCAGCTCATCATGGGCTTGCAGGCGACGCAGGAGGGTCGGTTTGCCGGCGACATCTATAATGCCGAGGACGGCAAATCCTATTCGGTCTCGGTGTGGCGCGAATCCGGCGATCGCCTCAAGTTGAAAGGCTGTCTCATCAAATTCCTGTGCCAGACCCAGACTTGGCAGCAGACCCTCGACGTGCTGCCCGGCCAGCTCGTCGGCCTGACCGGCGACCTCAATGGCCCGCGTGCCGACAAGGAGTGGGCGATGGTGCCGGCC
Source organism: Bradyrhizobium sp. T-12 (assembly GCF_058314695.1). Taxonomy (NCBI): domain Bacteria; kingdom Pseudomonadati; phylum Pseudomonadota; class Alphaproteobacteria; order Hyphomicrobiales; family Nitrobacteraceae; genus Bradyrhizobium; species Bradyrhizobium sp. T-12. The sequence goes on from NZ_CM177756.1 coordinate 879,163, forward strand.
CCGAGGCCGATAGCGGCGAAAGCGAAGTAGCCGTCAGGAGGTCCGCAGCGCCCGTCGCAATTCGTCGAGCGCCTCTGTGAGCTGCTCGCGGTGCGCGATGTCGTCCTTGGGGATGCCGGCGACGCTTCCGGCGAGTTCACGCAGGATGCCGGCGAGCAGGCCGAAATTGATGTGCAGATGCACCGATTTGCGTTCGTCGGCAGCTCCCGGATGCTGCAGCACCAGCGCAACGCCGCTGCCGTCGAGCCGCGCCTCGAACCGCGACGAATGCTCGAAAGTGCCGACATAAAACTTGTCGGGATATTCGAGCGCGACCTCTGCCTTGTCGGGAACCGGTCTGGACATGTGAGCCTCGTTGATACCGGTCGATTCTGGCCGGGAATAGAACGGGCCGCCTTGCGATAGGTCAGAGGCGGCATGCGGATTTGATCCGGATCAAAGTGAGGCCGCCGCTTTTGCGATCCAATGGCAACTGGCGGGCCCCGGCACTCCGCGTCGCGTTCCCTCGAGCCGGTGAGACGATCGATGGACTTGCAGGCCACGAATATCCCGGCGGTTGACGACAACGGACCTGATGTCGCCGGCCTCGAGCCACCGCCGGATGCGGGCGTGCAGCACTGCCTGCAATTGCTCGGCAATGCCGGCCTGCGCCCGACGCGCCAGCGTCTCGCGCTCGGCCATTTGCTGTTCCTGAACGGCCATCGTCATGTCACCGCCGAGAGCCTCTATGAAGAGGCGATCGCGGCGAACGCCGATCTGTCGCTGGCGACCGTCTACAACACGCTGAACCAGTTCACCGAGGCCGGCCTGCTCCGCCGGATCGCCGCCGACGGCATCAAGTCGTTCTTCGACACCGACACCTCGGTGCATCCGCACTTCTATCTCGAAGGCGAGGACATGCTGGTCGACGTTGCCGAAGGCCTCGTCTTCACTGGGATGCCCGAGGCGCTTCCCGGCCACGAGATCGCCCGGCTCGACGTCATCGTCCATCTGCGCCGCAAGCGGACGTAGCGCCACACTTCACCGCAACCCCGCGCGCCTGAATCCTTCGAGATAGTGCGCGCGATCGGCGTCGTTGGCCCAGGGCAGCTGCGTCGCGATCCAGTGCAGCGAGATGCCCGGCTGGGCCCGGCGCAACTCGCCCAGCGCCGCCTCCGCGAGCATGCCGTCGCCCGTCATGCCGGCCGAGACCGCGAGCACGCGGTAGGCGCCGGTGAGATCGCCGCGATGGCGGATCGCCTCGCGTGCGAGCGCGATGGCCTCGTCGTAATGGCGTTCGGTGAAGCGCGCATAGCCGGCGACGCCCTGATAAATCGCCAGCGAGGGATCGCGCGGCGACAGCCGGATCGCCCTCTGCGCGGCCTCGAACGCCTCCCTCGGCCGACCGGCATAGGACAGCGCCAGCGCGTAATAGCCCTGCGCCAGCGAGAAGTTCGGATTGAGCGCGAGCGCCCGCTCGAATTCGGACAGCGCGTCCGTAAGCCTGCGCGTCGAGAAATAGACGCTGCCAAGCGCGACATGCGCCCAGGCATCCTCATGGTCGCAGCGAACCGCGGCCAGCGCGGCGGCTTCCGCCACTGGGGCCACCGCGGTGAGATGGGACCAGCCGAGATGCGCGCCGAACATGTCATTGGCCGCCAGCAGCGACAGCGCCTGTCCGTAGTTCGGATCGATCGCGATCGCGCGTTCGAGCAGCGTCCGCGCGGCCTCGTGATCGCACCTCGTCACCTTCCAAAAATGCGACAGCGCCCGCATCAGGAGATCCCACGCGTCCAGGCTCGCGGGCCCCTTGCAGTGGGCGCGAAAACTCTCGGCCGCGTGAATCTGCGGCTCGATCGCCGCGGCAATCGCGTTGGTGATCTCGTCCTGGACGGCGAAGACGTCGACCAGCTCGCGGTCATAGCGCTCGGCCCACAGATGGCTGCCCGAATTGGCATCGTTGAGCTGTGCGGTGATGCGGACCCGGCTGCCCACCTTGCGCACGCTGCCTTCGACCACGTAGCGGACGCCGAGCTCCTCCGCGATCTGCCGGATGTGGACTGCGCGTCCCTTGTAGGTGAAGGACGAGTTGCGCGCGATCACCATGAACCAGCGCTGCTTCGACAGCGCGGTGAGGATGTCCTCGCTGATGCCGTCGCCGAAATAATCCTGTGCGGGGTCGCCGCTCATGTTCTCGAAGGCGAGCACCGCGACCGCCGGGCGGTCCGCCGCGCGCGGCAGAGCGAGCCTGGCTTCAGCCGGCACGATCGAGGCTGCCGCTTCTTCCCGGACTTCGCCGACGAAGCGAAAGCCCTTGCGCGGAATGGTCTTGATCAGCCGCTGTGTCGCGCCGTCGTCGCTGATCGCCTTGCGTGCGGCGTTGATCCGGCTGTTCAGCGCCGAATCCGAGATGATCCGGTCGCTCCAGATCTGGCTGATCAGGTCATCCTTGCTGACGACACGCGCACGTTGTGCGACGAGATAGAGCAAGAGATCGAATACTTGTGGCTGCAACGGCACGGCCGCCCCGCCGCAGGTGAGCTCCCGCAGGTCGCCGTCGAGCACGTTGTTTTCAAAGCAAAATCGCACGGCTTCATCATCTCAAGCAAAAATCAAAGTCGTCTCAGGCGAAAATCAATGGTCCGCGAAAGCCCCGGGCCCGTCCGGGGTGCATGGTGAAGCAACCAACGAAGTGCCGGCGTTCTGGCACAACGGAGCTGTTTCATGACCCAACTCGATCATCAGGTTCATTCGATTGGCCCGGGGGTTGCGGGCTTGCGGAGTTTCAAAATCATCGCCTTTTTGTACGGAATTGCGGCGTATCTCGTTTTTTTCGTCACCATTCTCTACGCCATCGGCTTCGTCACGGGTCTGGTGGTGCCCAAGACGATCGACAAGACCATCGACATTGGAACCCAGAGTTCGACGACCGAGGCCGTCATCATCAACCTGCTCCTGATGTCGATCTTCGCCGTTCAGCACAGCGTGATGGCGCGGCAGCAATTCAAGGCGTGGTGGACGCAGTTCGTCCCCAAGCCGGTCGAGCGAAGCACCTATGTGCTGCTGGCGAGCCTGTCATTGCTTCTCCTGTTCTGGCAGTGGCGTCCGTTGCCTGCGGTCATATGGAACGTCGAGAATCAGAATCTTGCCGTGACTCTGGTCACGCTGTCCTTCGCGGGCTGGGTCCTGGTGTTCACCAGCACCTACCTGATCAATCATTTCGAATTGTTCGGATTGCATCAGGTGACCAACCACCTGATCGGGAAGGAGACGCCGCCGCCGCGCTTCAAGACGCCACTGCTCTACAATTTCGTCCGCCATCCGATCTATCTCGGTTTCATCATTGCGTTCTGGGCGGCGCCGACCATGACCGCGGGCCATCTGCTGTTCGCGGCCGTCACCACGCTCTACATCTTCGTCGGCATTGCGCTGGAGGAGCACGACCTCGTCGCGCTCTTCGGCGACGAGTACCGGCAGTACAAACAACGGGTAGCGATGCTTATTCCCTGGCGCCGGTCACACTAACGCAGGCGCGGCGCCGCGCGTCCCCCGAACGGAGGACGTCCGGTCGCGTCGTGTGAGTTACGCAAGCCTCGCACGCGTCCGTCCCCTCAAAGTCCCCCGGGGTGATCTCCCCCTTCACCCCGACACCCTCTCCCCGCATCCCGCCTTCCCGAGCTATCGCGGAACAGGGGGCGGGGAGAGGATTTCTCCCCTTCATCAAACGGAGACGACCCAATGAAACATGTCGGAAACTGCTTTTGTGGCGCCGTGACGATCGAGGTCACGGGTGCCCCGGAGGCGATGGGCTATTGCCATTGCCGCTCCTGCCGGTCGTGGTCGGGTGGCCCGGTCAACGCCTTCAGCCTGTGGAAGCCCGAGGCGGTCCGCGTCAGCGAAGGTGCCGAGAATGTCGAGACCTTTGCCAAGACTCCGCTGAGCCAGCGCCAGTTTTGCAAGAAGTGCGGCGGTCATCTCATGACCAATCACCCGCCGCTCGGCCTCGTCGACGTTTTCACCGCCACCATCCCGACGCTCGCTTTCGCGCCCGGCGTTCACGTCAACTATGCCGAGACCGTGCTGCCGATGCGCGACGGCCTGCCCAAGCTGAAGGATTTTCCGGCCGAGTTCGGCGGCAGCGGCGAGATGATGCAGGAATAGCGGCGCCGGAATCATGAGGGCGGCGTTGCGCCGCCCTCATATTTTTCAAGGCAGAACGACGACGGACTAGCCGCCGCGCGATTCGACGACCTTGCGGCAGCTCTCCGAGAGCTTCGACTTGTTCTCGCGCAGGCAGGCATTCATCTGCGGCGGCTTGCCGATATGTTCGGCGCAGAACTTGCTGGCATCGCCGCGGCAGGCCATTTGCTCCTGAACCGATGGCCCGGATTGCGCAGACGCGGGCAGGGCGGCAGTGGCGAGCAGCAGCGCGGCAAGAACCGAAATCTTCATAAAGCACCTCTTTGGGATTGTCGTTGGTCCCGCCTGGGATCAAGCGGCCGGACGATCCCGCAAAGGCCGGGCGCCGGTCCATGCCATGTTCATGGCACCGGCCGGTCCTTGCAGCCGCGGTACCCCCATCTTCATGGCATGTATCCGCGCCCCGTCTTTTGTCATTCAGGCTGCACCTCGGCTGCGAAATCCGGTGATTGCATCGGGACGCCGAACGGGAAGCAGGAGAGCAAGAATGTCGAAGAGAGCTGGAGCGCTGAGCGCAAGGCTGACGGTCACGGCACTGACGGTCACGGCGCTCGCGGGTGCGGCGATGGTGTTGCTGGGCACGAGCCCGGCGCAGGCGGTGGTCTATTGCAAGACCGTCGGCGTACCCAAGGGTTGCGTGGTGCGGCCGACGGCGGCGGTGGTGGTCGCCCCGGGAGCGCCGGTCGCTGCGGCGGCGGTCGCAACGCCCGGCGTCGGCGCGCCTGGTGTCGGCGTCCGCGCGGGAACGCCGATGAATCGCGGCGGCCCGGTCAACCGCGTCGGCAGGCGCTGATATTTCCTTTGGATTGATTGCATTGCTTCGGGCCAACGGGGCCTGCGGATGAACACCCCCCGTCCTCCGCAGGCGGATTTACCCGGCCCGTCCCCTCTCTCCGTGCGCCCCACACGTTCGGGGAGGGGGCTTTTCAGCCCGCGGCTGCGTCGCTGTCGGGGAAACGCTGCGGCAATTGCAGCCGCACGCGCGTGCCGGAGGCATCCGAACTCAGATCGAGCGCCGCACCGCAGCGCGCGGCGCGGCTTCTCATGTTGCGCAGGCCGCGCGCGGTCTGGCCGTTGCGTCCGGCCTCGTTATTTTCGTTCGGTGCAAAGCCCTGGCCGTCGTCGGTCACGCTGATTACGCCGTACGGCCCCTGGCCTGCGTCGAGCGTGTCGATGGTGACCGCGATGCGGCGAGCCTGCGCGTGCTTGACCGCATTGGTCACGGCCTCGTCGAGGATGCGTACGATCTGGATGACGTGCCATGGCCGCAGTTCCGGATGCAGCGGCAGTCCCTGCGGCGTCGCCACGCGCCAGTCCAGCGTGATGTCGTGCGGCCGCAATTGCGCGCTCGCGCGTTCGCGCCAGGAGCCGAGGGCGAGCATCAGGTCGCCGCCGATGTCGTCCATGGAATCGATGACGAGACGCAGATCCTTCAACGCGGCACGGGCAGCGTCGGTGATGGTCGCGCCCTCATGGCCACGCTCGGAGAGCGCGACGATGCTGACGAGCTGGCCGCCGAGGCCGTCATGCAGGTCGCGCATCAGGCGCGTGCGCTCGTTGGCAAGGGCGGCGGCGCGTGCGCGCTCCTCCTCGCGGGCAAAGCTCGCCTTCAGCCGCTCCTCGGCCTCCCGCACGCGCGTCACGAGCTGGCCGGCAAAGCTGTCGACCTGGTTCAAGGCGCGGGCGAAGCGCCAGGTCAGCCCGGCGCCGATCGCGACCAGCATCGCCGAATAGGACAGGCGGGAGACGAAGATGCGTTCGTTGCTCACGATCTCGAAGACCGTGAGCATGTCCTTGATCCAGCAGACCAGCACGATGGTCACGGCGCACCCGATCATGAAGCTTGCCGCATCCTGCCGCCGCACCACGGCGGTCGCGGTGACGCAAGCCATCACGAAAAGGCAAAGCCCGACCGTTGGGATGCCGAGCACCAGAAACAGGATGCGCGGCAGCGGCGGGCCGCCGATCAGCCCGACCACGAACACGACGATTCCCGGCGCGAACACCAGCGTGCCGTAGCGAGGCCAGCGCCAGCCGAAGAACAGCACGCCGAACATCACGACCAGCGCGCTCTCGATCGGCGCGGACGCCAGCAGCACGGCGGCGAGCCGCGACGTGGCGGCCGGCGGCACCGGCGGAGGCGCGAACGCCTGCACCACGCCGAGCACCATCGCGGTCGCCAGCACGCCATAAACCGGCTCGCGGCGCCGCATCAGCCACATGATCGCGAGGATGACGGCCAGGATCGACTGCCATGCCGAGAACACCACCGGCAGGGTGACGAACAGCAGGGTGCGCGTCTCATAGGCCGGGCGCAAGGCGACATCCGGCCCGACATAGACGGTGTCGAGAAAGCCCTTGAGCGGTCCCCACACGAACAGCCGCACCGTGATCTCGTTGCTGCCATCGCGCAGCAGCGAGGCGGGGATGGCTGCGATCTCAGGCGTGTTGCGGTCGGGCCGGTTGGCATTGGCATCGCGCCGGGAGTCGAGCACGACGACGCCGTTGACGGCAACCTCCACCGCGTTGCTGAAGCGTGGCAGGTACACCGACCAGCCCGCGGCTGCATCGTCGCGCCGGAAAGAGAAGGCGCCGGCGTAGAACGGCGGGTCGGCCAGGGAATAGCGCGACGACGTGAAATGCGGCAGCGTCACGGGGCGGGTCAGGCCGTCTTCGCGGGCCGAAAAATCGCTCACCGCGAAGTCTTCGGGGTCGCTCGGCTGCAGCAGCCGCAGCCCGAGGATGGTGACGATCACGATCAGGACCTGGAGCAGCAGATAGGGCACGAGGCGCGAGGCGATCAGCTGGCGCCGCGGTCGCGTCGGTGCCGTCGTCGTTGCCTTGGTAGTTGCCTTTGTAATTGCCTTGGCCGGAATCTCGCTCACAGCTTGATCAGGCCCTGCTGCACCGCCTCGAACACCGCTTCGCTGCGCGTGTGCACCTCGAGCTTGCGGTAGATGTTCTTGATATGGCCGGGCACGGTCTGCTTGGACAGGCCGAGATGGCTCGCGATCTCGGCATAGCTGAAGCCTTTTGCGATGCCCCAGAGGATGTCGATCTCGCGCGGCGTCAGCTTCGCGGTGTTGAGCACGGGCCCGGGCGGCGGCTCTGCCGAGTTCTGCGCGGCGCCTTGCGTTCTGCGCACGATGAAGCGGGCGATCGAGGCCGAGATCGGCGAATGGCCGGCGACCAGATCGCGCACGGTGGTGGCGATGTCGGTTGGGAAGGCGTCCTTGAGCAGATAGCCGGTGGCGCCGACGGTGATCGCGGAGATCACGCTTTCCTCGTCTCCGAGCGCCGAGATCACCATGATCTCGGTGTCGGGGAAGCGCTGCCTCATCTCGCGGATCAGCTCGATGCCGTGGCCGTCGGGCAGCCGCAGATCGGTCAGCAGCACGCGGGGCGCGCCGCCGGCGAGCGCGGCACGGGCTTCGCCGAGCGTGCCGGCGCTGCGCACCTCGTAGCCCGCCTTGACCAGCGCGTCCTGGAGCCGCCAGCAGGTCGGTGCGTCGTCCTCGACGAGGAGGATGGTGATGATTTCACCCGTCTCGCCCTGTTCGGTCATGATCATGGTCCCGCACCCGCGTGTCCCCCGCGGCGCAAGGACAAGTTTAGCCGGTGAGGGGATGCCGTGACACCCATAATCATGGGGGCGGGAGCGACGGTCCCCCGGGTCAGCGCGGGTCGAAATGAGAGAACGTATCCTTGCTCAGAAGGACATCGACACGGTGCACGCTGGCCGCTTCGGCCAGGATGGCGTTCATTCGCGTCACGTCGCGAAAGATGTCGCCGCCGCCGCCCTCCACGTGGGCCTGGCGTCCCGCCAGATCGGGAAACGCTTCGAAGATGCCAAAGCTCGTCTGTGAAAAGCGAACGGCGAACCAGGGGCCGGTTGCGGGTTCGTCTTCGACGCATGCGCGAATGTCGCGCAACATCTGCACGACGGCCTCCTCCTGGCCAGGGCGGGCTTCGATCTGAATGAAGAACGCCTTGCGGCCTTCAGGGCCTTGCTCTCCCAGCACCTGCACGCCCTTGTGGGGAGCGGGCGAGCTGGTCGAGGTCTGCGATGAGGGCAATTGGGTCATGGGCGCGGCTCCTGGGTTAATGCGCCCTCTGTAGGATATCGCCTGCCGCGCGAGGTGCCGGAACGTCGGCATTCCTTGCCTAATCGTCCAGGTCGGCTTTCAGGTCAGCTTTACTTCGCGGATCGTCATGGCCAGAATTGCCGCCATGTCGCACGATCTGAAGCAGGCCATCCTGCGCTACACCGGAGAGCACAAGCGAGCGGAGGGCGTCACCGTCACGCCCGTCCACGGCCTGTACCTGGTCAGGCACACGGCACCGAGCGAATTGGAGCACACCTTGGCGCACCCATTAGTGTGCCTGGTCTTGCAGGGTTGCAAGCGAGTGACCACGGGCAGGGGCGTGTCATCCTATGCTGCGGGGTCGACGATGATCGTCACGAGCAGCCGGCCGGAGGCGACTCGAATCAGCAAGGCGAGTCCCGCCGTTCCCTACCTGGCGATCGCACTGGACCTCGATCCCACCGTGGTCACGGATCTGATCACGAGGGCACCCGAATTCCATTCATCGCGAGCCGCGCCTGAGACAAGCGAGGAGCTGCGCGATGCCTTCCGTCGGCTGGTGCTGCTGTTGGATCGGCCACAACCACTCGCGATGCTGAAGGATGGTCTGATCCGGGAAATTCACTATTGGCTGCTGCTTGGCCGCCAGGGCGCCGCCATCCGCAACCTGGGTCTGTCCGACAGCCACGCGCAACGCATCGCACGCGCCGTGGCGATGCTGCGCACCGACCACGCCCGGCCCGTGCAGGTCGAGCGCCTGGCGGCGGCGGCTGGCATGAGCCGCTCGGCGTTTCACCAGCATTTTCGTGCCATCACGTCGCTGTCGCCGCTGCAGTTTCAGAAACATCTCAGGTTGATCGAGGCGAGACGCTTGATTTTGGAGGGGAAGACCTTGAGCCAGGTGGCCTTCAAGGTGGGCTACGTCAGCCCCTCGCAGTTCAGCCGCGAATACACCCGCATGTACGGGCAGCCGCCCAGCGTGGACAAGAAGGCCGCATCTGACCAGTGGAGAAAACACGACGCTGGCGAGGCGGTCGCGGCGCGATTGGGCTGACCGCCCAATCTTGCAAAGCCGTGGATTCACACCCCGGCCGGCTCACGACAGATCGACCCGCGGCGGCGGATAGCGGCGCGCCAGCATCGACAGCGACAGACGCCGTTCGTCCTCCGGCAGCTCCAGATAGGCCAGCACGAGCGGCCGCTTCCAGTCGCCGATACCGAAATCCATCGCCCTCCATTTCTGCGGCTCGGGGCCTTCGAGACCCCGGACCCAGACGAAATAGCGGGGAAGGTCGTCGGCGTCCGTCGTGCGTGTCCTGGCCATCAAACTGTCCGCGGCATCGGGTCGGTTGCTACCGGATATAGGGATTGGCGTGGCGAAGTCGAAGCCTCGGGAGAGCGTAATCTCTCCTCCTCGTCATTGCGAGGAGCCCTTGCGGCGAAGCAAACCAGACCGTCTCCGCAGACGCATTCCTGGATTGCTTCGCTGCGTTCGCCACGACGATGTGGAGGCACGCGGGCTAAGAGGGGCCAAGAACATGGTTCTCGGCCGGAGCGCGGCCAGCCCGAACGCGCCGTTGCGGGGTTGAAAAATTCTGCTTGACCGAAATTCGGAAATATCGTGTGTCGCGTTCATCCTGGCCCATGGACAAGGGGCGTTTCGCGATCAGCCCTGTCCGCTGCTTCTGCCGATCAGCGCCACAAGTCGCAGGTCGCCACGCGATTGATGTCGGCGAGGCGCCGCGCGGCATCTCCGTGCAGATCGAGGCTCTCGACCAGCGTCAGCAGGCGACGATAGGCGCCGTCGGCGACCTCGACCGGAAGCGGCGCCTCGTCAAAGGCCTCGACATAGCTGCCGACGATGCCGCTGAGCAGGCGGCACAGGCCGCGCTGCGCGGGATCGCGCCGGCCGAGCGTCTCGAGCTTGTGCTGGAAGGTCTGAAAAGTCCGCAAACCGTGGTGCTGTTGCGAAAGCCACGCGTGCAGGTCGTTCATATGAGCTCCTTCGATTAACGGAAGAAGCTACCGGTGTATACAGGTGGGATGTGACGATGGGAAGGGGAGCTGTGTCGAGACAGTCCGTCTTCGCCAAGAGGCTACGCCGGACACGCTTGGCCCTTCACCTTCAGCGTGGCTGCGCCACGCGTAGCCCGAAGGGCGAAGCGTGGTGCCCCTGGCCGGAATCGAACCAGCACTCCTTGCGGAACTCGATTTTGAGTCGAGCGCGTCTACCAGTTCCGCCACAGGGGCCCTCGGTCGGCCCTGGAAGGGAGCGTCGCGAAGCCGGCGGACTATAGCCATGGACAAAGCGGGGTCAACCCGCGCCAAAGTGATGTCCGCCGTTCTCGACAGCCGCATGGACCGGAGCTAGAGGCTTAAGGGCGCGACCCCCAGGAAAGAGGCTGCCGTGACGACCCAGAGTGCCGCCATACCTGCATTCAAGCCGGCTGCCGGCGGCCCCGCGCTGACGGCCTCGCTGCTCGTCACGCTGATCGCGGCCGTGACCATCGCGGGCGCCTGGTTCTTCCAGCTCGTGCTGGAGATCCTGCCCTGTCCGCTCTGCCTCGAGCAGCGCTACGCCTATTACCTCGTGATTCCCCTCGGTGCGCTCGCGGCGCTTGCCGCGCGAAGCGGCGCGCCGCGGCCGCTGCTGCTGGCGGGGCTCGCAATCCTCGCGCTCGCGACGCTCGCCAATGCCGGGCTCGGCACCTACCATTCCGGCGTCGAATGGGGATTCTGGAAGGGGCCGACCGATTGCACGGGTCCCGTCGTCAACCTCGGCAACGCCGGCGATCTCTTTTCGCGGCTCGATACCGTGAAGGTGGTGCGCTGCGACGAGGTGGAATGGCGCTTCCTCGGTCTCTCGCTCGCCGGCTACAACGTGCTGATCTCGCTGTTGATGGCCGCGATCGCCGCGTGGGGATTTGTGCGGACCGCGCAGCGCTGAAGCTCAATCGTCGACGTCGTCTTGCGTGCGTCCGAACAGGTGCACGATGCCTGGCGTTGCGATCGTCACGAACACGAAACGCGACAAATGATGGGCGCCGACGAAGATGGGGTCGATGTGCAAGGTCAGCGCCAGCGCCAGCATGGCATCCATCGCGCCCGGCGCGAAGGCGACCACGACGTCGGAGAATTTGACCTGCGTGGTAAGCGCAATGATGCCGACGAAAATGGCGGAGACGGCGATCGCGACCGTGAATGAGCCCAGCGCCGCGCTGAGGTGACCGGCAAGGGTCTTGATCCGCATCCGCGCGAAACGGCTGCCGATCAGGGCGCCGATCCCGACCAGCGCGACGCCGCGCACCCAGTCCGGCAGGCCGCCCTCGACCCAGCCCGCGCCATGCAGCACGCTGGAGGCGATCATGGCGCCGAACATCCAGCTCGCCGGAAACCTGATCAGCCGCAGGACCAGCGCCATTACAAGTGAGGCCGCGGCCAGCTCCACGAGGTCGAGCGGCGAGGCAATGATCGACGTCGTCAGCGACGGCGCGGCGGAGGGGGCGACGCCCGCGAGCGCGAGCACGATCGGCAGCGCGGCGGTAAGGATGATGACGCGCATGGTCTGCACCACCGCGATGCCCGGCAGGTCGGCACCCCGCTCGACCGCCAGGATCGTGATCTGCGACAGGGCGCCGGGGCTGCCGGCCAGGAAGGCCGAGGTGCGGTCCCAGCCATGGATGCGCTGGAGGTAATAGCTCGAGCCGAAGGTCGAGCAGAAGGTCGCGAGCGCAAGCAACCCGATGGTGAGGGGATAGGCACTGAGCTGCTGCAGCAGATGGCGCGAGACCACCGAGCCCAGCGAAATCCCGAGCAGCACCAGCACGGTCTGGGTCAGGAGCGGCGGCAGCGACAATTGGCGGCCGGCGATGGCAGCGATGCCGACCGCGATCATCGAGCCCGAGATCAGCCCGCCCGGCAGCCCGGCGAAGAGAAACACCAGGCCTCCGGCGGTGCCGATGACGAGCGTCTCCGCCGTGCTCAAGAGCTTGGCGCGGCTCGGCCATTCGAACGGCAGGGAGGCGGTGATCTGCTTCACGCCGCCTTATCGCAAATCGGCGCGAGGCGCACAATTGCAGGCTCGTCATGCCGCAATGCGTGCGCCTCGCGCCGGCGCGCGTGGAGGGTCGCGAGGGTTACTTCTTGTCGGCGGCAGGGGCGGCGGGCGCGGCGGTGCCGGACCTCGCTTCCTTCTTGCACTCGCGACGGAATTTCTTGCGCTCCTTGCCCTTCAGGCCCTTGGCGTCCGCCTGCTTGGAGCACTCGATCGACTCGGCCGTGCGCTCCTTCGTCGCCTTCGCGGCCTCTGTCTTCACATCGGTCTTCACATCGGTCTTGGCCGCCGGCGCGGTGGTCTGCGCGAAGGCGGTGCCGGTGACGAGCAGGGAGGCGAGGGCGACGGCGGCGAGGCGGGAGGCGAGGGTCATGGTGTTGCACTCTATCTTGCGAGAATTGCGAGGGATTGCGAACGTCGGCTCGGATTGCTGAACGCGACATGAATAATCTGAACGAGGCCGTCACTATATTTTGGCGGCAGCAGTCGTCGCATCCTTGTCGCAAGCAGCCGACACGCTAGGATAGCAAGTGTTATTTTGCTCCCCGTCGGGAGAAGACCAAGGAGGAGACCCAGGGATGACCATTCAATCAAGATGGCTGTGCGCGGTTGCGTTGTCGGGATTTGCGGCGCTCGCGCTGTCGGCACCGGCGCAGGCGCTGACCTCGCAGGAATGCAGCGCGAAATACCAGGCTGCCAAGAAGGACGGCTCGCTCGGCACGATGAAGTGGAATGACTTCCGCAAGGCCCAGTGCGGTGCGGATGCGACGCCGGCCGCCGCGCCGACTGCGGCTGCGCCCGCTGCTCCGGCCGCTCCCACTGAACCGAAGCAGGCGAAGAAGGAGGCGGCCCCCGCCGCCGCGCCGACCCTGCCGGCCGGTCCCGCGATCTATCCGAACGCGGTCGATCCGAAATACGCCAAGGAGACCCCCGGCAAGGCGCGGATGCACACCTGCGTCGACCAGTACAATGCCAACAAGACCACCAACGGCAATGGCGGCTTGAAGTGGATCCAGAAGGGCGGCGGCTACTACAGCGAATGCACCAAGAAGCTGAAGGGCGCCGCCTGAGTTTCGACATGACGCGATGGCCGGAGCAAAGCTCCGGCCATCTTGCTTAGTCCAGCAGCTTCTCGGCCGATTTCGCCACCAGCTGCGATCGCTTGCGCGGGCCGCGCTCGACGAACAACAGGCTCTGGCCGAAGATGAAGCAGTAGAACAGGAAGGCCTGTGCCTCGGCCGCCTCGGTGTCGAGCCCGGTCGCGCGATAGAGCTCGGCCACGTGCTTGAGCCGCGCGGCATCGACACCCGCCACCGCCGCCGCGGCGGTCTCGTCCGAGCGGGCCCATTGCCGGATCGCGAGCTCGATCGCCATGGCTTCCGGATTGAGCCGCTCCGAATAGAGCTGGATCACCGCCTTCAGCCGTTCGCGGGGCTCCTCGCCGTCGAGGCGCGTCTGCTGCGCGATCGACGCGGCGCGGCCCTCGCGCCAGCGCTGCAGCATGGCCTCGAGCAGCGCTGCGCGGTCGGCGAAGCGGCGGTAGAAGCCGCCCTTGGTGACGCCGAGATGCTTGGCGAGCACCTCGACCCTGACGCCCTCGATCCCCGAGCGGGCGAGCTCGGCAAACCCAGCCTCGACCCAGACGTCGCCCCTGCCGTCGCTCATGAAGTAGGCCTCTCGGATTCTTGATACGGTGCCGTATTGCTAACCCGTCGCCACCCTGATACGCTACCGTATCAAAATCAAAAGTCGCACGAGGGCAGGGAATGGCGATGGAGCAGGAGGCAACCTATCGCGGGACGGTCTATCCGTGGCAGTGCGATCACGTCGGCCACATGAACATCATGTGGTATGTCGGCAAGTTCGACGAGGCCAACTGGAATCTGTTCGCGCGCCTCGGACTGACGCCGAGCTACTTGCGGTCCTCCGGCCGCGGCATGGCCGCCGTGCAGCAGAACATCACCTACCGGCGCGAGCTGGTCGCCGGCGACATCGTCGAGATCCGCAGCCATCTGCTCGAGGTTCGCGACAAGTCGATCCGCTTCCGGCATGACATGACGAACGCCGAGACCGGCGAGATCGCCGCGATTTGCGAGATCACCGGCGTGCACATGGACCGGAGCCAGCGCAAATCGGCGCCGTTCACCGATGCCGTCCGCGAGACCGCCTTGCGGCATCTCGCCGAGCCGGCCGAGGCTTGAACCATGGCTGCGTTCGAGCCGAAGAACCCGGGCTATCGGGCAGCGGCCATCGCCATGTTCGATGCCCAGCCGGCGATGCACACCCTCGGCATCGTGATTGTCCGCCTTGCACCGGGCGAGGTCGAGCTGGCGATGCTGCATTCGCCTGCATTCACCCAGCAGAACGGCTTTGTTCACGCCGGCATCATCACCGCCGGGCTGGACAACGCCTGCGGCGCTGCCGCCTTCACCCTGATGCCGCGCGAGGCGGATATCCTCACCGTGGAGTTCAAGACCACGCTGCTGGCGCCGGCCCGGGGCGAGCGCTTCGTGTTCAAGGCCGAGGTCGTCAAGCCCGGCCGCACGCTGACCTTCTGCGAGGCCAGGGCATTCGCCGAGCATGACGGCAAGACCACGCCGATCGCCACGATGACCGCGACATTGATGGCGATGCTTCCGCGCATTGCTGCCTCGCCCGCGCCGGCCCCGTCCGGCGCATAGCCGCAATTGACAAGCCTGCCGGCCCATCCCTTCATGCGGCGGTCATGCTTGCAAGTCTCGGCCTCATCCTGCTGTGCCAATTGATCGGCGAAGCCGTCGTGCGCGGCCTCGGCCTGCCCCTGCCGGGCCCCGTGCTCGGCCTGCTGCTGCTCCTGGTCCTGCTGCTCGTGCGCGACCGGGTTGCGTTGATCGCGCGCGGGCCGCTCGGCGGCGACGGCGTGGAGACGACAAGCAAGGGCCTGCTTGCCCATCTCTCGCTGCTGTTCGTGCCGGCCGGCGTCGGCGTGGTGCAGAAGCTCGATCTCCTCGCGGCCCACGGCATCGCCATCGTTCTGGTGCTCGCCCTCTCCGTGGTCGTCACGCTGCTTGCGACCGTGCTGACCTTTCGGCTGGTCAGCCGCCTGTTGAAGCAGCAGGACGCGCCATGAGCGACAATCCGTTCTCGCTGTGGGTCTATCTCTCGCAGTCGCCGCTGCTCTGGCTGACCGTGACGCTGCTGGTCTATGCGGCCACGGACGCGGTGTCGCTGGCGACGCGGCGCCATCCGCTGGCCAATCCCGTGCTGCATGCGATGTGGATCATCGGCGCGTTCCTGCTGCTGACCGGCACCTCCTACACGACCTATTTTGCCGGCGCGCAATTCGTGCATTTCCTGCTCGGGCCTGCAACCGTCGCGCTCGCCGTGCCGCTCTACGAGAACCGCAAGCGCGTGGTCGCCTCCATCGTGCCGATGCTGTTGGCGTTGGTCGCGGGCTCGGTCACCGCCGTGGTGTCGGTGGTGCTGCTGGCCGAGCTTGCCGGCCTTCCCCGCGAGGTGGTGCTGTCGCTGGCGCCGAAATCGGTCACCGCGGGCGTTGCCATGGGCATCGCCGAATCCCTGCATGCCGATCCCTCGCTGGCGGCCGTCGCGGTGATCCTCACAGGCATCATGGGCGCCATCATCGTGACGCCGCTGATGAACCGCACCGGCATCACCGATTACCGTGCCCGCGGATTCGCGGCCGGCCTTGCGGCCCATGGCATCGGGACCGCGCGCGCGTTCCAGGTCGACGAGATCGCGGGCGTGTTTTCGGGTATCGCCATGAGCTTGAACGCCTTGGTGACCTCGTTCCTGGTCCCCCTGGCCGTCGCGCTGCTGGTGCGATGACATCGCCGCCGCGACACTCTATATGACCTGTAACAATTCCCAGTCCCGAACCGTATCGACGGAGATGGGACCGAAACGGGACGAGATATGGCCGGATTCAAGAACAAGGCATTTGAGCCGACGCGGCGCACGGCTCTGACGCTGATCGGGGCGAGCGCCCTTGCGGCGGGCGGGATCAACTCTGCGCTGGCAGCCGCTGGTGACGACGAGGTGTTGACCGAAGCCAAGGTGCTGCGCGATCCCGATACGCCCGTCGCCGGCAATCCCGATGGCAACATCACCATCGTCGAATGGTCTGATTATAATTGCCCCTATTGCCGCAAGCTCGAGCCCGAGCTGCGCCAGGTCGTTCAGGACGACGGCAAGGTGCGACTGGTGATGAAGGATTGGCCGATCCTCGGGCCGGTCTCGGTCACGGCGGCGCGGTCCGCGCTCGCGGCGAAATTCCAGGACAAGTATCATAAGGCCCATGACGCCATGATGGGCGTCAGCTCGCGCCTGACCGAGTCGCGCATCAACGAGCTGCTGGCGGCGGCCGGCGTCGACATGGACCGCCTGAAACGCGATCTTGCCGGCCGGGGCAGCGACATCGATGCGCTGCTCAAGCGCAACAACGAGCAGGCCGAGGCCTTCGGCTTCAACGGCACCCCGTCTTTCATCGTCGGCAAGTACCGTGTGCCCGGTGTGCTCAGCATGGCCGAGTTCGAGCAGGTCATCGCCGATGCCCGCAAGGCCAAGATGAACTGACGCGCACGGCGTCGATCGGCGCCGACACGTCGACCGCAGCCAACACAAAGGCGCCGCCGCGGTGTTCGCGACGGCGCCTTGTTCATGATACGGCGTCGTTACTTCGACGAGATCCGGACCCAGTCCTTGTGCGCGCGATCGCGCAGCGCATCCCAATCCGCCTTCGCCACGTCCCAGTTCACGATGGTGCGATTGGTGGTCGCGACCTGGCCGTTGGCGACGGACGACGTCTGCATGGAATCATAGACGTAGACGCCGCCCGCGAGCAGCAACGCGCCCAAAATCATTCCTAAAAACGTCTGCATTTGCGAACCTCCGGTGACGGGCGATAACGTCGGTGGGGCTGGACGGTTCCGTGCTGGTCCAGGGGGAGTTCGGCCCGGATCGGCCCTACGGGGCGTGGATTAACGGAAGCAGGTTGGCTATATTTGAAATCAATGACGAACGATGCATCCGCAAGCCTGATCGACAAGCTCGGTCGCAAGTACCTCTGGTGGCGACCGGTCGACGGATTGCCATTCTCCGAGGATCGCGTCGTCGCGCAGATCATGAACTTCGGCACATACGACGATATTCTCCAGCTGGAGGCCGCGCTGGGTACCGCCCGTCTCTCAGACATCATGCTTCACGCCGAGCCGGGTTGGTTCAGCGATCGCTCCTGGGAATTTTGGCGCGGGCGCCTTTCCCTCGCAACGGGGACCGAGCTGCCGGACAAGGCGCCACGAAGAGCCTTCGATGCAGCAACGTTTTGAGCCGAAACTGTCGATCTTGCCTGCCGCTCAACGCGAAATTTGGCCCCTGCTTGTCCCTTCACGGAAGTTGCAGCTTGTCCTCTACGGCGGAACTGCCGTTGCCCTTCAATTGGGGCACCGAGAGTCGCTCGATTTCGACTTCTTCTGCTCTGCTCCATAAGGACGAAGTCCGTGCGCAATTCGACTTCGTCAAGGGTGCGGTCATCCTTCATGATGCGCCCAATACACTGGTTGTCTCGACCACCATGCCCTCAGGCTCAGTGAAAGTCTCATTCTTCGGACGCATCGGCTTCGGTCGCATCAACGACCCGATGCAAGTGGCTGATGGCACCATGTTTGTAGCATCGCTTGAGGACTTGCTGGCCGCCAAGCTCAAGGCGACGCTCGACCGCGCCGAAGCCAAGGACTATCGGGACATGGCTGAAATGATCTCCGCGGGTGTGTCGTTGCCGCGCGGAATCTCGGCATTCCGGGAGATGTTTGGCGGCGAACCAGCGCAAGTGCTGCGCGCAATAGGTTTCTTCGAAGATGGAGATCTTCGAGCTCTGAGGGCGAGCGATCGCCGGATCCTGCGGGAGGCCCGAGATCGCGTAGGGGCGTTACCCGATGTGTCTCTCAAGCAGGGCTTATTGTGATGACTGCTAAGCGGCATTCAGCCACTGCATCAGCGCCGTGTTGATCTCGCGCGGATAGGTGTGGCTGAGATCGTCGATCTCGCGATAGGTGACATCGGCGCCGGCGGCTGCGAGCGCCGCCTGCGTCTGGCGCGCTGTCTGCACGGGAAACATCCAGTCGAGCTTGCCGTGGGTGATGAAGATCGGCAGCCTCTGCAGGCGCGTGGCGTCCGCCATCTCCGCCATCAGCGGATGGAAGGTTGCCGAGACCGGGGCGAGATGGGTGAAGGGCGAAGCGGCTTCAAGCCCGCTCACGTAACAGAAGGTGCCGCCATCGCTCATTCCGGTCAGCAGCATGCGCGAGGCATCGACGGTCCAGCGGCTGCGCACGGCTTCGAGGATGCGCATGAGATTGGGCGTATCGGCATCATCGCCCATCAGCGCCCAGGTCGAGCCCATCGCGGTCGGCGCCACCAGGATCGCGCCGAGGCTGCGCGCATCGCGCAGCCAGCTCCACAGAAAACCGCGTCCGTTGCCGCTGCCGCCATGCAGCGCCATCACCAGCGGCATGGCGCGATCCTGCGTGTAATACTCGGGCACATAGACCGAGAAGCCGCCGCGGCTGCCGGGCTCGTTGTGATCGTGCAAGATGCCGGTGTCTTCGCGCGTGCCGGCTTCGAGCCGGGATAACAGGTCCGCATCGTCGCGATGGGCGGCGTTGAGGAAGAAGCTGCTTACCGGCGGAAACTGCGCCGCAAGGGGATAAAGCGCCTCCTGCGCGCGCGGCAGATGGCGCAGCGCGCGGAACACCGCGACGAGATCGCCATGGCCGCGCCCGACCTCACGGATGCCGGCAAAGGCGGCGAGCGTCTCGTCGCAGGCGCGATTCAGTTGCGCGCGCAAGCCGGCGAACTGCTCCGGCCAATCCCCGATCGCATCGCGTGCCGTCTGCAGCGCCTCGTCCGGCGTGCCGATTGCGTTCATGACGGAGGCAAACGCCGGCGGATGCAGATGACGGGCAAAGAAGCCGAGCGCCTCCAGCGCGTTCAGCAGCGGCGGAAGCACGGCCACGATGTCGTCGATCACGGCCTCGCTCATTGCAGCTTCCTTGGCGGCGTCCTTCAGCGGGGAGTCAATGCAGCTTCGGTGCCTTCAACAGCTTGAAGCGATCGGTCGAGGTCACCGTGACGTCGAAGGTGACGCCTTCGTGGTGCACGGTCAGCGGCACGTCGACACCGGCGGCGCCGAGCGACCACATCTTCTTGTAGAATTCGGTCTGGCTCGTGACCTTGTCGCCGTCGACGGCGAGGATGACGTCGCCGGTCTTGAGCTCGGCGCGCGCGGCCGGGCCGTTGGCGGAGATTCCGATCACCACTACGCGGTTGTCGATGTCGGTCGAGAACAGCCCGAGCCATGGCCGCGCCGGCTTGTTGACGCGGCCGAACTTGCGCAGATCTTCCAGGATCGGCTTCAACAGGTCGATCGGCACGATCATGTTGACGTGCTCGGCCTTGCCGTCGCGTTCGCGATCCAGCTGAAGCGAGCCGATGCCGATCAACTCGCCGCGCTCGTTGAGCAGCGCGGTGCCGCCCCAGTTCGGATGCGCGGGATAGGTGAAGATGGCTTCGTCCAGCAGGTATTCCCAATAGCCGGCGAATTCCTGCTTGGCCACGATCTGGCTCGCGACGGAGCGCGTGCGGCCGCCGGTGCCGCCGACCACGACGCGGTCGCCGATTCGGGTTGCTGCCGAGTTGCCGAGCGGCAAGGGCTCGACGTCGAGCGCACCGAGCGCCTGCACGAGGCCGAAGCCGGTGACGGAATCGAAGCCGAGCGCATGCCCTTCGACCACCCGTCCGTCAGCGAGATGCAGCCACACCGATTCCGCCTCGGTGATGAGATAGCCGATGGTGAGCACGAGGCCGTCATCAATCACGACGCCGTTGCCCGCGCGCTCGGTGCCCAGCGTTTCGGCGCTGAAGGCGTCCGGCGGGATGATGGCGTGCAGGCCGACGACGGATGCGAGCGCGCGGTCGAGATCGAAACCGTAGTCGCTCGCACGCGGCTGGTTGGCCGGCGGCACTCTCCATTCGGTCAGGGTGGTCATGGAGTTCTCCTGGCTGAGTGCATCGCTCCGGGATTGCTGCAGAGCGGCGCGCGACGCACGCATAATTTAGGCCGGGGGAGGCCGTCTTGAAAGCCTCGTTCCCCAACTATTCGTGAGAACGCCGCGTGAAATCTTCGAAAGGCGCGGGGAACGCGCACGGCGGCAGGCGTCCCCTCGATCCGGCACGTGCCGCATGGCTGGTGTCCGGCGAGGTGCTAGGCGCCGTGCAGTGAAGCTGCTAACCATTGCCGCTTCGTTTGACCAAGGGATCACGGATCGAAGCATGGACAACCGCAGCGACATCTGGCGTGGCATCGACACGATCAAGGCGCGTTTCATCGACCTCAGCGACAAGGTCTGGGGCATGCCCGAGGTGTGCTACACCGAGGCGCGGTCCGCCGCCGAACATCTCGCCGAGCTGCGCCATCAAGGTTTCCGCATCACCGAGAAGGTCGCGGGCATTCCGACCGCGGTGATGGGCGAGTGGGGCGAGGGCGGTCCGGTCATCGCTTTCATGGGGGAATATGACGCGCTGCCCGGCCTCAGCCAGGAAGCGGGCGTCGCCGAGCATCGTCCGATCGAAGCCGGCGGACACGGCCATGGCTGCGGTCATAATCTACTCGGTTCCGCCGCGCTGCTCGCCGCGACCGCGGTGAAGGACTGGCTCGCCCAGAACAAGGTGCCCGGTCGCGTGCGCTATTATGGCTGCCCGGCTGAAGAGGGCGGCGCAGCCAAGGCCTTCATGGTGCGCTCCGGCGCGTTCGAGGACGCCGACATCGCGATCACCTGGCATCCGCACAGCTTCTGGGAGGTCGCGGTGACGCCGTCGCTCGCCAACACGCGTGCGGACTTCATCTTCACCGGCCGCACCTCGCATGCCGCGGCCTCGCCGCATCTCGGCCGTTCCGCGCTCGATGCGGTGGAACTGATGAATGTCGGCGTGAACTACATGCGCGAACACATGCCGAGCGATGCGCGCGTGCATTATGCGTTGCTCGACACCGGCGGCATCGCACCCAACGTGGTGCAGGCCCATGCGCGGGTGCGCTATTCGATCCGCGCACGTGATCTTCCCGGCATGAACGAGCTGGTCGAGCGCGTGTCCAAGATCGCGCAGGGCGCGGCGCTGATGACGGAAACCAAGGTGGAGATGAAGATCATCTCCGCGGTCTCCAACATCCTGCCGAACGCGCCGCTGGAGCAGGCGCTGCACCGGGTCATGGAAGAGCTCGGACCGCCGCATTTCGATGATGCCGACAAGAGCTTTGCCGGCCAGATCCGCGCGACGCTGAGCGACAAGGACATCGCGTCCGTCTATTACGCGATCGGCATGGAGCC
Organism: Bradyrhizobium sp. T-12; assembly: GCF_058314695.1. Taxonomy (NCBI): domain Bacteria; kingdom Pseudomonadati; phylum Pseudomonadota; class Alphaproteobacteria; order Hyphomicrobiales; family Nitrobacteraceae; genus Bradyrhizobium; species Bradyrhizobium sp. T-12. The sequence goes on from NZ_CM177756.1 coordinate 900,864, forward strand.
GACCGATCGGCCGCTGGCCGACTTCCTGGTGCCGCTCGATGCCAAACGCAACCCGCTGGTCGGCTCGACCGACGTCGGCGACGTCAGCTGGGTGGTGCCGACCGTGCAGGTTCACGCACCGACGGTTGCAATCGGCACGCCCTTCCACACCTGGCAGGTGGTGGCGCAGGGCAAGAGCCCGCATGCCCACAAGGCCATGGTGCAGGCGGCCAAGGCGATGGCCGGTCTCGGCATCAAGGCGCTGTCGGATCCGGAGCTGATCAAGGCGGCGAAGGCCGATTTGAAGAAGCGGACGGCCAAGACACCTTATGTCTGTCCGCTGCCGGACCACGTTGAGCCGCCGCTCGACATGTCCGTGGCGTAGAATTTCGCCTCGACATTTCGTCTGATCCGGCGAACAAATTTTTCGCAGTGCAGCGTGCAATCCAGCATGTTTTGATGCTGGATTGCCGAACGGATGGGCTGCAGAACGCAGTTTTGCCCAACGGACAGCCAGAAGACCGTTTGCATACACACGGTCCCAGTTGACGCGCCCCCCATTCGGTGTGCCATCTACTGCCAGCTAATTGGGCGGCTCCTTATCACGGCCGTCTTCATCACGATGGGAACCAGACGGGGGACAACCATGCTGGATAAAGAACTGCGTTCGATGATCGGCCAGGTGAAGGACGGGCGAATGGATCGCCGCGCCTTCATCAAGCACATGGCCGCGGTCGGCCTCACCGCCCCCCTGGCCAACCAGATCCTCGCGCTCGGCGGCGTCGCCATGGCGGAGGGCGCCTCGACCTACAAGCCGACCAAGCGCGGCGGCGGCGGTGCGCTGAAGCTGTTGTGGTGGCAGGGTCCGACCTTGCTCAATCCGCATTTCGCCACCGGCACCAAGGACCAGGACGGTGCGCGTCTGTTCTATGAACCCCTCGCCTGCTGGGATCCCGACGGCAACATGAAGCTGGTGCTGGCGGCGGAGATTCCGTCGATCCAGAACGGCCTGCTCGCCGCCGACGGCAAGTCGGTGACCTGGAAGCTGAAGCCCGGCGTGAAGTGGCACGATGGCCAGCCGTTCACGGCTGACGACGTCGTGTTCAACTGGGAATACGCCAAGGATCCGGCGACCTCCGCACTGACGATCGCGACGCTCCGCGACATCACGGTCGAGAAGGTGGATGAGCTCACGGTGCGCATCGTCTTCAACAAGCCGACGCCGTTCTGGGCCGACGCCTTCGTCGGGGCGCCCAACACCATCATCCCGAAACATCTGTTCAAGGACTACACGGGGTCCAAGTCGCGCGAGGCGCCGACCAACCTCTCGCCGGTCGGCACCGGCCCCTACAAGTTCGTCGAGTTCAAGCCGGGCGATCTCGTTCGCGGCGTGCTCAACCCCGATTATCACATGCCGAACCGTCCCTATTTCGATTCGGTCGAGATGAAGGGCGGCGGCGACGCCGTCTCGGCCGCGCGTGCGGTGATCCAGACCGGCGAGTATGATTTCGGCTGGAACATCCAGGTCGAGGACGACGTGCTGTTGCGCCTGGAGAAGGGCGGCAAGGGAAAGACCGTCTATGCCGTCGGCGGCGACACCGAATTCATCGCACTGAACTTCACCGATCCCAACACCGAGGTCGACGGCGAACGCTCGTCGATCAAGACCAAGCACCCGCTGTTTTCCGATCCGGCGGTGCGCAAGGCGCTCTCGCTGCTGATCGATCGCGAGTCGGTCAAGAAGGCGATCTACGGCCGCGCCGGCCGCACCACCGCGAACTTCCTCAACGGGCCCGAAAAATTCGTGTCCAAGAACACCTCGTGGGAATTCAGCATCGAGAAGGCCTCGAAGATGCTCGACGATGCCGGCTGGAAGCCGGGCGCCGACGGCATCCGCGAGAAGGACGGCAAGAAGCTCAAGCTCGTCTACCAGACCTCGATCAACGGCCCGCGCCAGAAGACCCAGGCGATCGTCAAGCAGGCCTGCCAGAAGGCCGGCATCGACGTCGAGCTGAAATCGGTCGTCGCCTCGGTGTTCTTCTCCTCCGACGTCGGCAATCCCGACACCTACTCCAAGTTCTACGCCGACATGGAGATGTTCCAGATCCCGCTGAGCCAGCCGGATCCGTCGCAGCACATGCGCCGCTATCTCTCGACCCTGGTCGCCACCAAGGAGAACAAGTGGCAGGGCACCAACTTCCCGCGCTGGGTCAACAAGGAGTACGACGCGACCATCCAGGCCGCGGACGGCGAGATGGATCCGGTCAAGCGTGCTGCGCTCTACATCAAGGCCAATGACCTCATGTACCAGGACACGGTGTTCATCCCGGTGCAGCATCGCCTGAAGGTCGAGGCGGCCGCCAACAACCTGCGGCCGGTCGTTTCCGGCTGGGCCAACGAGACCGACAATCTGTTCGACTGGTACCGCGAGGAATGATCCCCCAGCGCTAGACGGGGGCTTTCCCTCATGAGTCAATATGTTCTACGTCGCCTGCTGATCGCGATTCCGAGCCTGCTCGGAATCTCGGCCGTGCTGTTCTTCGTGCTGGCGCTTGCGCCCGGCGATCCCTTCTCCGAATTGGCGACGAATCCGAACGTTCCGCCCGAAGTGCAGGCCGCACTTCGGGCCAAGTTCGGCCTCGACGATCCGATCCATCTTCGCTACCTGCATTGGCTCAGCGCCATGCTGCACGGCGACTGGGGCTTCTCCTTCGTCAGCCGGATGAACGTCGACACGCTCATCCTGCAGCGCCTGCCGGCCACGCTCTACGTGATCGGCTCGGCGCAGATCCTGGCCCTGCTGATCGCGATCCCGGTCGGCGTCTATGCCGCGACCAAGCCCTATTCGCTGTTCGACCAGATCGCCAACACGCTCGCCTTCGTCGGCTTCTCGCTGCCGACCTTCTTCACCGGCATCCTGTTCATCCTGATCTTCTCGGTCACGCTGGACTGGCTGCCGTTCGTCTATACCACCGACATCAAGGCCACCGGCATCCACTGGGTGCTGGAGATGATCCGCCAGGCGATCATGCCGGTGGCGGTGCTCGGCCTGTTCCAGGCGGCGTCGATGACGCGGTTCGTGCGTTCGGCGATGCTGGACGTGATCCGGCTCGACTACGTCACCACCGCCCGCGCCAAGGGGCTCGGGCAGGCCAAGGTCATCGTCAAGCACGTGATGCGCAACGCCATGATCCCGGTCGTGACGTTGATCGCGCTGCAGATGCCCGCGGTGTTCGGCGGCGCCATCGTCACCGAGCAGATCTTCCGCATCCCCGGCATCGGCTCGCTGCTGATCTCCTCCATCCTCTCCAACGACACGCCGGTGGTGATGGCCGTCACCTTCGTCTTCGCGTGTCTCGTCGTGCTGTTCAATCTCATCGCGGACGTGCTTTATGGCTGGCTTGACCCTCGCATCTCCCTCCGCTGAGCGGCGCGTCTACTCGCCCTGGCGCGAGACGTGGCGGCGTTACAGCCGCCACAAGCTCGCCGTCGTCAGCGCCTTCCTGCTCCTCATTCTGGTTCTCGCCGTCGTGGCCGGGCCGTTCGTGTGGCGTGTGAAGATCAACGACATCGACATCGTCGCGGGCATGCAGGGGCCGTCGCTCGCCCATCCGTTCGGGACCGACGATCTCGGGCAGGACATCCTGGCGCGCATGATCTATGGCGGCCGCATCTCGCTCGCGGTCGGCCTCGCCGCGATGCTGGTCTCGGTCTTCATCGGCACGCTGATCGGCGCGCTCGCCGGCATGTCGCGCGGTGCGCTCGGGCACGGCCTGATGTGGCTGACCGACCTCTTCCTGTCGCTGCCGCAACTGCCGCTGCTGCTCCTGCTCATCTACCTGTTCCGCGACGGGTTGAAACAGGTGTTCGGCCCCGAAGGCGGCATCTTCATCCTGATCGTGCTCGTGATCGGGGGGCTGCGCTGGATGCCGGTGGCGCGGCTCGTGCGCGCGCAATTCCTGTCGATTCGCGAGAAGGAGTTCGTCGAGGCTGCACGCGCGCTCGGGGCCAGCCCGGTGCGGCAGGTGGTGCGGCATATCCTGCCCAATGCGCTCGGCCCGGTGATCATCGCCGGCACCATCGACGTTGCCGCCGCGATCATCGCGGAATCGACGCTGTCCTTCCTCGGCCTCGGTTTTCCGCCGGATACGCCGACCTGGGGCCGGCTGCTGTATGACGCCAAGGACTTTCTCGACATCGGCCCGCACTGGGCGCTGTTCCCGGGCGGCGCGATCTTCATCGCGGTGGTGGCCATCAACTTCATCGGCGACGGTCTGCGTGACGCGCTCGATGCGCGACGGGTGATCTGATGGCGCCGCTGCTCGAGATCAAGGGACTGAAGACCCACTTCTCCACCGATGACGGCATCCTGCAGGCCGTCGACGGCGTCGACATCTCCATCAACCGGGGCGAGACGCTTTGCGTCGTCGGCGAGTCCGGCTGCGGCAAGACCGTCACCGCGATGTCGATCCTGAAGCTGATCGCGATGCCGCCGGGCCGCATCGCGGCGGGCCAGATCATCTTCGAGGGCCGCGACCTGGTGCCGCTGACCAGCAATCAGCTCGACGAGATCAGGGCCAAGGAGATCGGCTTCATCTTCCAGGAGCCGATGACCTCGCTCAACCCGGTGCTGACCATCGGCGAGCAGATCGCCGAGAGCCTGCGCCGCCACGAGGCCGTGACCAGAAAGCAGGCGCTCGATCGCACCATCGAGATGCTGAAGCTGGTGCAGATCCCCAACGCCGAAGGCAGGGTGCACAATTATCCGCACCAGTTTTCCGGCGGCATGCGCCAGCGCGTGATGATCGCGATGGCGCTGGCCTGCAAGCCGAAGCTGATCATCGCCGACGAGCCCACCACGGCGCTCGACGTCACCATCCAGGCCCAGATCCTCGACCTGCTCCAGGACATGAAGGAGCGCTTTGGCATGGCGGTGATGCTGATCACCCATGCCATGGGCGTCGTCGCCGAAACCGCGCAACGCGTCGTCGTGATGTATGCCGGCAAGGTCGTGGAGGAGGCGCCCGTCGACGACCTCTTCGACCATCCCGGCCATCCCTATACGCAAGGCCTGATCCGCTCGATCCCACGCATCGATCTCGACAGCGAGCACAAGACGCGGCTCGAGGCGATCGGCGGCTCGGTGCCGATCCTGATCAATCCGCCGGTCGGCTGCCGCTTTGCGCCGCGCTGCAAGTTCGCCATGAATGTCTGCACCGAGAAGGAGCCGCTGCTGCGCGAGATCGCGCCGGGTCACCGCATGGCCTGTCATCTCGGGGATCCGAACCTGGGAGCCGCGTCATGAGCGAACCCTTGCTCCGCGTCAGCGGCCTGAAGAAACATTTCCCCGTGCTCGGCGGCCTGTTGTCGCGCCAGGTCGGCACCGTCTATGCGGTCGACGGCGTGTCGTTCTCGGTCAACCGCGGCGAAACGCTCGGTCTCGTCGGCGAATCCGGCTGCGGCAAGTCGACGACGGGACGTTGCGTGCTGCGCCTGATCGAGCCGACCGACGGCGAGGTCGTCTTCGACGGCCAGGACGTGCGTCAGCTCGGCGGAAATGATCTGCGCGCGATGCGGCGGAACATGCAGCTGGTGTTCCAGGATCCCTTCGCCTCGCTCAATCCGCGCATGACGGTCGGCGCCATCCTCGGCGAGGCCTTCACCATCCACAATCTCGCATCGTCCGCGAAAGAGCGCGAGGAACGTGTCGCGGGACTCCTGGTCAAGGTCGGGCTCAAGGCCGAGCATATGCGGCGCTATCCGCATGAATTCTCGGGCGGCCAGCGCCAGCGCATCGTGATCGCGCGCGCGCTCGCGGTCGAGCCGAAGCTGATCGTCTGTGACGAGCCGGTCTCGGCGCTCGACGTGTCGATCCAGGCCCAGGTCATCAACCTGCTGGAAGACCTCCAGGCCGAGCTGAACCTCACCTATCTCTTCGTCGCGCACGACCTCTCGGTGGTCGAGCACATCTCCGACCGCGTCGCGGTGATGTATCTCGGACGCATCGTCGAGCTGGCGAAAGCGAGCGACCTCTACCGCAACCCGCAGCATCCCTACACCCGGGCGCTGCTCTCGGCGGTGCCGGTGCCCGATCCCAAGCTGAAGCGTGAGCGCATCCGCCTCAAGGGCGACGTGCCGAGCCCGATGAAGCCGCCGTCGGGCTGTCACTTCCACACCCGCTGCCCGATTGCCCAGCCGCGCTGCGCCGAGAGCGCGCCCGTGCTGAAGGAGGGCGCTGGAGGGCATTTCGTGGCGTGTCATCTGGCCTGACGCCGGCAGGCGATTGCGACGGATTGGTGCGGGGAGGGGAACGTGAGTCAGATCCATGATACCGGTCTCATCATGACTGAAGCGGAGCTGCTTTCGACTCGAGCCACTAAAATCGGCGCCGATGCGCGCCGGGCGTTGTGGGGATCTGCGCTGGGTTACGGCATGGATGGGTTCGATCTGCTCATCCTGGGCTTCATGCTGACGGCGATCTCGAGGGATCTTCATCTGACGCAGCCGCAGGCTGCTTCGCTGGTGACCGCGACACTGGTCGGGGCGGTGCTCGGTGGCTTCGTCTTCGGCCTGCTATCCGACCGGCTCGGGCGGGTCCGCGTCCTGACCTGGAGCATTGTCCTGTTTGCGGTCTTCACGGGACTATGCGCCTTGGCTCAGGGTTATTGGGATCTCATGATCTACCGGGCCATCGCAGGCATCGGGCTCGGCGGCGAATTCGGCATAGGCATGGCGCTGGTCGCGGAGGCCTGGCCGTCGGACAAGCGGGCGCGGGCGACCTCCTATGTCGGTCTCGGCTGGCAATTCGGCGTGCTCTGTGCGGCGCTGGTGACGCCGGTGCTCCTGCCCCTCATCGGCTGGCGCGGCATGTTCGCGGTGGGGCTGTTTCCGGCTCTGGCTGCCTATGTGATCCGGCGCAGGCTGCACGAGCCCGACATCTTTCTGGCTCGTCGGGCCACGACGACGGATGCCGTCGCCTCGCTTCGCGCGCTCGTCGCCGACAGAGAGACGGCAAAGATCAGCCTTGCCATGGTCATCCTCTGCTCGGTGCAGAATTTCGGCTATTACGGCATCATGATCTGGCTGCCGAACTATCTCTCGACGCGGTTCGGCTATGGCCTCACCCAATCGGCAGTCTGGACCTCCGTCACCATTGCCGGCATGGCGCTTGGCATCTTTCTGTTCGGCCATGCGGCCGATCGCTTCGGTCGCCGACCTGCGTTTCTCACTTACATGCTGGGCGCAGCCGTCATGGTGCTGGTCTATTCGCAATTGACTGCCGCCACCGCGCTGTTGGTCGGCGGAGCCGTGATGGGCTTCTTCGTCAACGGCATGCTCGGCGGCTATGGCGCGCTGATGAGCGAGCTCTATCCGACCGCTTCGCGGGCGACTGCACAAAACGTGTTCTTCAATATCGGCCGCGCGGTCGCGGGGTTCGGTCCGCTGGTGGTCGGCCTGATCAGCGCGTCCTACGGCTTTCCGACGGCGATCGGTGCGTTGGCGCTGCTCTATTTGCTGGATGTCGTGGCGCTGCTCGCGCTGGTTCCAGAGCGGCGCGGCGCGGAGCTTGCCTGATCCGGCCTCTGCTCATGACGCCGCGAGCAGGCCGTGCTTCGCGAGCGCCTGCCTCAGAGCCTCCGGCGTGGTGTGATGATGCGCCAGGAGACCGGCTTCCTTCGCTCCGGCGACATTCTGCGCGAGGTCGTCGATGAAGAGAACGGTCGCGGGCACCACCTGCAGCTCGGACAGGCAGAGACGGTAGCAGCGCGGGTCCGGCTTCGCGGTCTTGAACTGGGCCGAGGTGTAGATGTTCGCGCCGAACAGCGGACGCAGCTCCGGCAGCAGCGTGTCGATGTGGTCCGCGACCAGCGTGGTGTTGTTGGTCAGCACGGCGATATCGACGGTTTTGCGTAAGCTCGCGGCAATTTCCAGCATCGCGCGATCCGCCTGCATCGAGCGGCGCCGCGCCTCGACCCATTCGTCGAGCGATAGCGGATAGCCGATGCGTTCGCCAAAGCCGCGCAGATAGTCGGCGGCGTCGAGCGCGCCGGAATCGCCGAGCAGCTCGAATCCACTGTCCCAGATCGCCTTGTAGACGGCGTCGCTGGTCGATCCCGCAAGCTCCGCGAGACACGCGACACGCTTGCCCCTGTCGTAGCCGCAGAGGACGTTGTCCATGTCGAACAGGACGAGCTTGATTGTATCGGTCACGGCAGCACTCTCGGGTCGGCCGGCGCCCGGCCGGGCCCGGACTCATATCCCGTCAGGCCGCAGGCGACAAACGGATGCGAGAAGGCGAGGGCGGATCCGTGTCACGCAGTCTTGGCTGGCCAGGGGACGACCTGTCCCGACATCACCAGGCGGTCACGGCCGCTGTCCTTGGCAGCGTAGAGCGCGCGGTCGGCGGCGGCGACCAGCGTGCTGCAATCCGTCGTGGCCTGGGCCGGACGAGCGGTTGCAGCGCCGACGCTGGCGGTGACCAGCCGGCTGGGCGGATTTTGCACGTGCAGCAGCGCGAGCTCGTGCAGCGCCCGGCGGATCCCTTCACCGACCTCGGCGCAACCGGCGGCGTCGGAATTGGGCAACAGGACGGCGAATTCCTCCCCGCCGTAGCGCGCCGCGAGGTCGGCCGGGCGCTTGGCATGGGCAGACAGAATCCGACCGATGGCACGCAGGCAACCATCGCCCGCCACGTGCCCGTAATGGTCGTTGAACTTCTTGAAATGATCGACGTCGATCAGGAGCAGCGAAAGCTGTGTGTCGTCGCGCCGCGCGCGCGCCCATTCGTCGGCGAGACGTTCGTCGAAGGCGCGCCGGTTGGCGAGGCCGGTGAGGCCGTCGGTCGTTGCAAGCGAGGCGAGCTTGTCCTGCAGGTCCTTCTGCTCGGTGATGTCGCGCACGACTGCGACGACACCGTCGATCTCGCCGCTGTCCGACGCCAGCGTCACGTGCAGTGCAGCCTCGGCCCAGATCTCGCCCTTGTCGCGATGACGCTGGCGATAGACGAACCGCGCTTCCTCCGCTTCGCCGTTCTTCAGCGCGGTGACGGCCTGCTCGACCCGTTCCGTGTCGTCGGAATGAATGCCGGCGAGCGACGAGGTGCCCAGCAGTTCCTCGGGCGACCAGCCGGTGATGCGCACGCATGAGGGAGACACGTAGAGCAACTGGTTGTCCAGTCCGATCCGGGTCACCATGTCGCTGGACTGCTCTGCCAACAGGCGGAAGTTCGCTTCCTGGGCGACCAGCGCCTGTGCCGTCCGCTGCCGCTGCAGCAACTGACGGACCAGGAGGAAACCGATCACCGCGATCAACAGGACGAGGCCGAGGACGAAGGTCATGCGTGCGGCGGCCGCTTTTCGCCACGGAGCCAGCACGTCGTCCTGCGACTTGCTCGCGAGCACCATCAGGGGGTAGCGGCTGCTGCGCTGATAGTAGCTCAGCCGCCTCACGCCATCGAGCGGCGACGTGAAATAGTAGATCGCCGCCGCGGGTCGGCTTCCCCACTCCCTGAACAGCGGCGTGTTGGACAGGTCGCGTCCGACGAAGGTGTCGCCTTCGTCGCGGCTGCGCGCCAGCAGGATGCCGCTGGTGTTGAGCAGCGATGCCGAGCCGTTCGGCCCGAAGTCGAACCGTTGGTAGAATTTCGCGAAATAGCTGACGTCGATCGTGAGCAGGGCAACGCCGGCGAAGCCGCCGTCGGCATCGTTGATCCGGCGCGAGGCCGTGATGATCCACTGGCCCCCGGCGCGGCTCTTGACGGGCCGCCCGATCAGCGTGCCCGTCTCCGGGGAGTCGCGATGGCGCTGGAAATATTCGCGGTCGCTGTTGTTGAGCTTGGAGAAGTCGAGGCGCTCCGTCGTGGCAAGCCAGCGGCCGGTGGCATCGTAGACGAAGATGCCGCGGATACGGTCCGATGATTTGCGTGTCGGCAGATAGGCCTGGAGTTTCGTGATCGTGTCCGGACCCATCCCGTCGATTTCGAGCCGGTGGACCAGTCCGACCAGCAGTGTGTCGGCCAGTTCGAACGTGTCGTCCGCATGCTGGATCAGGGAGTGGGCGAGGTTGGCGACGTCGATCTCGGCACTCCTGAGCTCGGCATTGCGTGCCTCCCATTCGCGCCAGATGCTCATGCCGAGGATCGCCACGCAGATGAGCACGACGAACCCAGCCGCCCAGAGCGGAAGGCGCGTCTTGCCGAGTTCGCGACTCGTCACCATCGGGCTTGCTCCAAATCGGAGCAAACCTCTCACTTTGACCTTAACGGCCTGTTGCAATATTTGCGATGATTGCGCAGGGTCCGTACTCTACCGGGGACCGTCGTGGATATCTCTCGATCGCCTTGCGGCCGGTGGATGTTCACGGCGGACGGCGCGAGATGGTTCCCGTCGAAATCAGCCGCGTCATTCCTCCAGCGTGAAGCCGACGCGCAGCGTCACCTGATAGTGGCGGACGGCGCCGTTCTCGATGTGGCCGCGGGTCTGCACAACCTCGAACCACTTCATCTCCCGAATGGTCTTCGACGCGCGGCTGACCGCATTTTTGATCGCGTCCTCGATCGAGGTCTCGGACGATCCGACCAGGTCCAGGATCTTGTAGACATGGTCCTTCTCGGCTGCAGGCATGATGGTCTCCCTCGGTTGCACTGCGGCACGCGCCCACGCGCCGTGCTCTCATCTGAACGGGCGCCGGGCGGTCCAGTTCCGTTCTGCGCGATGGCTTGCATGCGCCGGCCGAGGTGGAGCGGCCGGTGGCCGCCTGCTATGCGCAATCCATGGATCCCGCACGACGCGACAGGATGATCGGCTCTCTCTGCCTCGGTGTCACGGCCTTCGGCTGGGCGTTGAACTGGCCGCTGATGAAGCTGCTGCTGCAGCAATGGCCGCCTTTGTTCGCGCGCGGGCTTGCGGGTGTTTGCGCCTCGCTCATCCTTGGTGCCCTGGTGTTGAGCCGGAAGGAATCGTTCGTCGTTCCGCGCGAGGCGATCCCGCGGCTGGTGTTCGCGACCTTCACCAACGTCTTTGCCTGGATGGGGCTCGGCACGGTCGCGATGAAGTACGTGACGGTGAGCGAGGGCGCCCTGCTCGCCTACACCATGCCGATCTGGGCGATGCTGTTCGCCTGGCCGGCGCTGCATGCACGGCCGGCCCCGCGCGATATCTTCGGGCTCGTCCTCGGTGTCGCCGGCGTCACGCTGCTCCTGAGCGGCAACGGTCTTGCGTTCGGCGCCGACAAGCTGCTGGGTATTGTGCTGGCGCTGTCTTGCGCCATCCTGTTCGCGCTCGGCAACGTGCTCAACCGCAAGCCGCTGCCGATGCCGCCGCTGGTCGTCGTCGCCTGGCAGGTCGGGCTCGGCTGCGCCACGATGCTGATCCTCGGCGTCGCGTTCGAGCGTCCCGACGTCACCGCGATCACCCCGCTGGGGCTCGGCTGCTTCGTCTACATGACGCTGGTGCCAATGGGGATCTGCTACGTCACCTGGTTCGAGACGCTGCGCCGTCTGCCACCGACCACGGCCTCGACCGGCATGTTGATCGTACCCGTGATCGGCGTCGTCTCCGCCGCCATCATTCTCGGCGAGCCACTGGGCTATCGCGAATGGACGGCGATGGCGCTCACGCTCGGCGGCGTGACGCTGGCCCTGCAGCGGGGGTGAGGGCGCCGGCGCCTCCTACGGATCCAGCTCCGTATCCCAGTAGAGATAATCCAGCCAGCTGTCGTGCAGATAGTTCGGCGGAAACAGGCGGCCGTTGCGGTGGAGCTGGTGCACGGTCGGCGCAAACGCGCTCTGGCGCGGAAACATTCTTGCTTGCGCCGGCGTCAGATTGCCCTTGCGCAGGTTACACGGCGAGCATGCCGCGACCACGTTCTCCCAGGTGGTCTGGCCGCCTTTGCTGCGCGGGATGATGTGATCGAAGGTGAGGTCTTCGGGCGAGCCGCAATATTGGCAGGCGAAACGATCGCGCAGAAAGACGTTGAAACGGGTGAAGGCGGGGTGGGTGGTCGGCTTGACGAAGGACTTGAGCGAGACGACGCTCGGCAGCTGCATTTGCAGCGTCGGACTGTGGACCGCCTGATCGTAGTGAGCGACGATGTTGACGCGGTCGAGGAACACCGCCTTGATCGCGTCCTGCCACGACCAAAGAGACAGCGGGTAGTAACTCAGCGGCCGGAAGTCCGCATTCAGCACCAACACCGGCCAACTGCCTTGCGAGACATGTGCGTTCAAGTAACGCTCCCGGCCTCCAATATACGCTGCGAAGCAGCATGTGTTGACATACTACATGCAGCGTGACGGGATTGTGAAGCCCGTTGAGCGACTTATTCGGGCGCAAGCAATGCGGCGCCGGGGTGGCGAAGGCGCACAAAAAGCCGCGATCTGGCGGAGGCATGCGGCGGGCGCGGAACTGCCTGCCTCTGCACGTCGTGACGTGCCGTGGCAGCTACTCCCGTACCCGCTCCAGCTTCTGCAGGCATCGCGTGGCGCGCACCGTTGCCGGCATCTCCTCGTCCGGAAAGCTGGTCTTCCAGTCGGTGACTCCGACCTCGCCGACATAGATGTCGCCCTTCGAATCCAGCGCGATGCCGTGCGGCGCCAGGAATTTGCCGCTGGCAATGCCCGGGCCGTCCTCGCCGCCGAGCCGTGCGATGCGCTGGCCCTTGGCGTCCACGATCGACAGTCGCGGGCCGAGATTGGGCACCTTGCGGTTGACGGCCATGCCGGGGCCGAGCTCGCCGATCACGAAGGTCGGGCTCTTCGCTCCGCCGCAGCAGCACAGCGCACAAGGGCGGTGCAAATTGTTCCACTGCGTCTCGTATTTGCCTTCGCCGTTGAACACCTGCACGCGATGGTTCTCGCGGTCGGCGACATAGACCCAGCCGTCGGGATCGGTGGCAATATTGTGCACGATGTTGAACTGGCCAGGATCGGTGCCCGGCTCGCCCCAGCTCGTCATCAACTTCCCGTCCGGCGTGAATTTATGCACGCGCGCATTGCCATAGCCGTCGGAGACGTAGATCTCGCCCTTCGGCGACAGCGCAGTGTGGGTGCAGCGGTGGAACGGCTCGCCGCTCATGAACGGCGACGGTTTTGCGGGGATGCCGATGGTCAGCAGCACCTTGCCGTCGGTGGTGCATTTGCGCACGGTGTGGTCGCCGTCATCGGTGCAATAGAGATTGTCGTCGGCGTCGATGTGCAGGCCGTGCGCGCGCGAGAACAACCCTTCGCCAAAACTGCGCAGGAAATTGCCCTCGCGGTCCAGGACGACCATCGGATGAGCGCCGCGGTTGAAGACGTAGACGCGGTCCTTGCTGTCGACCGCGACCGAGGCGACGTCGGTGAGCTGCCAGCCGCCCGGCAACTTTGCGAAGTTGTCGACGACGCGATAGCGATGCTCGCCGCTGCCGAGAATGGCTGGCACTGATCTCTCCTCTTGTCATTCCGGGGCGCGATGAAGTCGCGAGCCCGGAATCCATTGGGCCGCGGGTCCCGGAGTCTCCATGGATTCCGGGTTCGCGCTACGCGCGTCCCGGAATGACGACTGTGATTACGTCCGCCCCAAAATTCCCTCCTCGATCGCCTTGATCTGCAGCGCGAGAAATTTCGAGTTGATGCGGCATTGCGCGAGGCTGCCGGCGATGAACCAGAGGCCGGGCTGCCGAGTGCGCGCGTACATGTTGCGCAGCTCGAAGCCGTCGCCAAAGCCCCAGATCGGGCCGACGCGGTCGGCGACGGCATCGCCGAACAGCTTTCGCACGAGGTATTCCTGCGGCTTGTAGCCGGTGGAGAGCACGACGAGGTCGGCCGCAAGGGTCGAGCCGTCCTTCATCCGTGCGCCTTCGGTGACGAAGCTCTCGATGTCGGCAAATTGCCTGAGCCTGATCTTGCCCTCGACAATCAAATTGGAGCAGCCGACGTTGAAATAATAGCCGCCGCCGCGGGTGAGGTATTTGAATTGCCACCCCGTTCCGGCCTCGCCGAAATCGAGCTCGAAGCCGACGCGGGCAAGGCCGTCGAGCAGCTCCTTGTCGAGCTGTTTCGACTGCTCGGTCAGCATGACGTGCGTCTTCTTCGCGAGCGGCGTCGGCATCGAGGCCGCGATCAAATCGTTGTCCTCGAGCGTGCCCTCATTGTAGGTGGCATAAGCAAGCTGCGCCGACGGTTCGATATTGGTGACGAGGGTGGGCGAGCGCTGCACCAGCGTCACCTCGGCGCCGCTGGAATAGAGATCCTGCGCGATGTCGTGGCCGCTGTTGCCGGTGCCGATGACGATCGCGCGCTTGCCGGTCCAGCTCTCGCCGTCCTCGTAGCGGCTGGAATGCAGCAGCGTCCCCTTGAAATTGTCGAGGGTCGGAATAGCAGGAATGTTGGCAATGCCGCTGACGCCGGTCGCCATGATGACATGGCGTGGCTGCATGGTGCGCTTGCCCCCGTCGGCGCGCCGCAATGTCACCGTCCAGCATGCCTTCGCCTCGTCATAGGCGCCGCCCTCGAATTCGGTGCCGGTCCAGAAGTTCAGCTCCATCGCGTCGACGTAAGCTTCGAACCAGTTGGCGAGCTTGTCCTTGGGGATATAGGTCGGCCAGCTCGGCGGAAACGGCATGTAGGGCAAATGATTGACCTGCACCTGGTTGTGCAGGGTCAGCGCATGATAGCGCTTGCGCCAATTGTCGCCGATCCGCGTCTCGCGATCGACGATCAGCGTGTCGACTTGCAATTGCTTCAGCCGCGCTGCGATCGCAAGCCCGGCTTGGCCGCCGCCGACCACCAGCACGGCCGGATCGCGGTCGGCATAGTCGCGCGAGGCGTTGCGCAGATCGAGCCAGTTCGGCCCGCGGAAATCGCGCGAATAGGCCTGGCCGCGTGGTCGCGAGGTGCCGAGCCGCTCCTCGAATCCCCTGAGCTCCTCGAGCGCGGTCAGCAGTGTCCACGCTTTCAGACGGTCGCCGTCAGCGGTATCCGGAATGAGCCGGATGATGCCGCTGCCGCGCCCGATCGCGGTTTCGAACTTGAAGATCGCCTCGATGGTATTGGTGCCGGCGCGCGTTACCCAGCGCGGCGGTGCGCGGTCGGGCGCGATCTTGAAATCGGTTGGTGACGCTCTGGGCGCGAGCGCGGCCAGCGCTTGCGCAATCGTGTCGCGGCCGGCGAGCGTTTGCAGGTTCCAGCTCAGCGCCAGCGCGTCGCGCCAGAAGCTGTCGGCGAGGAAGAGATGGCCGAGCGCATCGGGCTCGGGCTTGCCCAGCGTGCGCTCGAATGCATCGAGCCAGGCCTGCGCGGATGCGGCGATATCCTTCGTCCTGTCCAGCATGCGACCTCGTGGCCGTCTTCGCGGCGTTTCCTCGGGTCGAAGCTATCCTGTTTCGCGGGCCGCCAAAAGCCGGCGACCCCAGCGATGCCGGCATATGGCACTGCTCGGACGGAATGTGCCGGCGATGCCCTGGCCGGGCTTCGGCGGTGAACTAAGGCCCGCCCGCCTTGTGGTCAGCCCAATAGGGATCGCGCAGCTTGCGTTTGAAGATCTTTCCGGTCGCCTCGCGGGGCAGCGCATCCAGGAACTGAACGTCCTTCGGCACCTTGAAGTTGGCCAGCCGGTCGCGCAGCCAGCCTTGTACGGCGCCGGCGGAGAGCTGTGCGCCGCTGTCGGGCTCGATGCAGGCGCATAACCGCTCGCCGTATTCCGCGTCAGGGACGCCGAAGACGGCGCAATCGCGCACGCCGGGCATTCCGATCAGCACGCTCTCGATCTCGGCGGGATAGATGTTGACGCCGCCCGAGATCACCATGTCGCGCTTGCGGTCGCACAGGAACAGATAGCCGTCTTCGTCGAGATAGCCGACATCGCCGACGCTGACGAGACCCTCGCGCCCCGCCTCGGCCCTGGCCTGCGCCTTGCCGTGATAGTCGAAATCCGGCACCGCCGTCTGCCGCATGAAGATCTCGCCGACCTCGCCGACGCCGCAGAGGCTGCCGTCATCGCGAAAGATCTTGACGATGCCGCCTTCGATGGCGCAGCCGACCGTCCCGGGCTTCTTCAGGGCTTCCTCGGCCGAATGCCACACCGGGATTCCGGTCTCGGTCGAGCCGAAATATTCGTTGATGACCGGTCCCCACCATTCGATCATGGCCCGCTTGACCTCGGGCGGGCAGGGCGCGGCGCCATGCACGACGAACCGCAGTGACGACAGGTCATAGCGATGGCGCACCGCCTCGGGCAGGCGGAGCAGGCGCACGAACATGGTCGGCACCATGTGGATGTGCGTCACGCGGTGCCGCTCGATCAGCGCCAAGAGTTCCTCGGCGTCGAACCGCGCCTGCAGCACGATGGTGCAGCCGTTGCGGAACGCCATCATGCCGTAGGAATGCGGCGCCGAATGATACATCGGCCCGTTGATCAGCACGATCTGGCCCTCGCGCGGCTTGATGCCGTAGGCGATGGCGCCGACGCGCTCGGAGGCGGCGGCCTGCTCGGGAGGCATCGGCATGCGCCGCACGCCCTTCGGCATGCCCGTGGTGCCCGACGTATAGATCATCGCGGCGGCGCGGCGCGGCGCCTCCTGGGTTTCGGTGTGGCCGTCGCGCCAGCGGTCCCAATCGGTCAGTCCGGCGGGAACCTCGGTCAACCCCGGAGGAAGGGCGAACGTCGCCGCAAGCTCCGGCGGACTTGCGACGACGAGCAGGCGGACGTCGTCGGGGATCCCGGCGCGGATCTGCGGCAGCAGGTCGGCATGGCAAACCAGGATCTTCGCGCCGCTGTCAGTCAGGATGTAGCGGACTTCCTCGGCCTTGAGATGCCAGTTGATCGGCACCACCGGACTGCCGAGCGCGGCAGAGGCCGCAACCACTTCGAACAGCGCGAAATCGTTGCGCAGCATCATGGCGACTGGCGCGCCTTCGGCAAGATCCATCTCGCGAAGCCCGCTCGCCGCGCGTTTGATGCGCGCCTGGATCTCGTCATAGCCGATCCGGCGTTCGCCGCTGATGATCATGGCCTGTCCTTGTTCCGCTCGCATCACCGATCGTCCAGCACGTCGCCGAACCCGACCCAGCTCTTGCCGTTGAAGCGGCGGAGCTGCAGCTGCTGGAACGGCAGATAGTCGTCAGGGCCTGTCGTGACGGACATGCCCGGCAGCAGCAGCGGCAGCTTGACGTCCTTCAGCGACGCGGCCTGGCGCATGATGTTGTCGCGGCTGAAATCATCCTTGCAGGCCTTGAGGACCGTCATCAGCAGCGTCGCGTAATGGTAGCCGGCCGCGTAGTTGGAATTGGAGAGATCTGCGGTCGGCATGTATTGCTTCATGAAGGCGAAATACTCCTTCACGCCGGGATCGCTGGCCCATTGCGGGTCCATCGTGTCCTTCTGGTTGCTCGACGAGATCAGGCCCACCGCGTTGTCGAGCCCGGCCGGCTCGAGGAACGAGATCGACGAGGCTGATGTCGGCACGAAGAACAGCTCGGGCTTCCAGCCGATCTCGGCGACGCCCTTGATCATCTGCGAGGTGAACTTGCCGAGCACGACGCCGAACAGCACGTCGGCGCCCGATGCCTTCAACGTCGAAAGCTGCGAGCTGATCGTCGGCGCGCTGGTCTCGTAGGTCTGCTCCGCGACGATCATGCTCGCGGCCTTGTCGCCGAGCGCGCGCTTGAAGCCGGCGACATAGTCGCGGCCGAAATCATCGTTCTGGGACAGGATGGCGATCTTGGCGCCCGGCCTGGTCCGCAGCACGTGCTTGGCATAGACCACGCCCTCGGATTCGTAGGCGGCCATGCCGGGCATGGTCCATTGATATTTCTGCGGATCGGCCCATTTGGTCGCGCCGGACAGCACGAAGAGCTGCGGCACCTTCTTGCCGTTGAGGTAGCGCTGCACGGCGCTGTTGGTGGCGGTGCCGAGCGAGCCGAACATCATCAGCACCTCGTCCTGCTCCACAAGCTTGCGGGTCTGCTCGACCGTCTTCGGCGGCGAATAGGCATCGTCCAGCGTGATGAACTTGACCTTGCGGCCGTTGATGCCGCCCTCGGCATTCACCTTCTCGAAGAACGCCTCCTGCGTCCGTCCGATCGCGCCGAAGCCGGAGGCCGGGCCGCTATAGGGCAGGGTCTGCCCGATCCGGATCTCATCGCTGCCTTCGGCATGGGCCTTGCCGGCGGCGAGCGTCAGCAACGACAGGCCGATCAGTGCGGCTGCCAGCTTCATGGTGTCCTCCCGTTTTTCGTTCTGTCAGTCCGAACCATCAGGCGCTGGCGCGCATCAGGAAATCCTGTCTTGCCTGGTCGAATTCGCCCTTCATCCGGTCCACGAGCTCGGCGACCGGCGGCGCGTCCACGATCTGGCCGATGCCCTGGCCTGATCCCCAGATGTCGCGCCACGCCTTTGATTTCATGTTGCCGCCGGAGCCGAAATTCATCCTCGACTTGTCGGCGGCCGGAAGATTGTCCGGATCGAGTCCCGCGGCGGCGATCGAAGGGCCGAGATAATTGCCGTGCACGCCGGTGAACAGGTTGGTGTAGACGATGTCATGCGCGGCGTGCTGCGTCAGCGCGGATTTGTAGGCCTCGTCGGCATTGGCTTCCTTCGTCGCGATGAAGCGCGTGCCCATATAGGCGAGGTCGGCGCCCAGCGTCAGCGCCGAGGCGATGCCGAAACCGTCGCTGATCGCGCCCGACAGCAGGATGGCGCCGCCGAACCATTGCTTGACCTCGCGCACCAGCGCGAAGGGCGACAGCGTGCCCGCCGGCGCCGGCGCAGACCAGGATCAGGCCGTCGACGCCCTGCTCGGCGGCTTTGCGCGCATGCTTGACGTTGATGACGTCGTGGAACACGAGGCCGCCATAGGAATGCGCGGCCTCGACGATCTCCGCGGGCGGCCGCAGCGAGGTGATGATGATGGGCGCCTTGTGCTTCACACAGGTCTCCATGTCCTTCATCAGCCGGTCGTTGGAGGCATGGCAGATCTGGTTGACGGCGTAGGGTGCGACCTTCTTGCCGGGATTGCGCGATTTGTATTCGCCGAGTTCGTCCTCGATGCGGCTCAGCCACTCGTCGAGCTTCTCGACCGGACGGGCATTGAGCGCGGGAAACGAGCCGACGATTCCGGCCTTGCATTGCGCGATCACCAGCTCCGGGCCGGACACGATGAAGAGGGGTGAGCCGACGACGGGCAGCTCGAGATTGTTCTTGAGCAGGGCGGGCAGTGCCATCCGATCCTCCTGACGGCGCGCGTCGGTGGCCTGCCGGCCGATGGTCGAGCGCTTCCATGTCGATTGTCGCGCCGGCGGGTGTCCGCTAGCGCCTTTGGCCTCACTATAGGGTTGCACGGTAGCCGGGGGATCGTTCAATATTGAACATGTGTCTATCCAAGTTTGAACGGGAGCGCCTGTGGATTGGGATCTCTGCAAGACCTTCGTCGCGGTCGCCGATACCGGCAGTTTCACCGCGGCGGCGCGGCGGCTGCACGTCAGCCATCCGACCGTGAGCCGCAAGATCATGGCGCTGGAAGCGCAGCTCGGCACCAAGCTGCTGGCGCGCGCCGCCGAGGGGTTCGTGCTCACCGCCGACGGCCGCACTCTGCGCGAGCATGCGGAGGCGATGGCCGCTGCCGCGCTGCGGGCCGAGGCGGCCGTTGGCGCCGGCGGCCGCAAGGCGCGCGGCACCGTCAAGCTGTCGATCGGCGCGACGCTGGCCTCGCACTGGCTGATGCCGCGGCTGCGATCCTTCCTCGGCGCGCATGATCACATCCGGCTCGAGATCATCACGCATCCATTTCCGGCCAGCGTGCGGCGCCGCGAAGCCGACGTGGTGCTGCGTCCGGTCGACAGCGGCGAGGAAAATCTGGTCGGCCGCAAGATCGGCCGTCTCGGCACCGGTTTTTATGCCTCGCGTGACTATGCGGCGGGCCGGTCCCTGCCGGAGCGCAGCGGCGAGTGGAAGGGGCACAGCGTCATCGGCTTTGCCGATCAAGACTCCAACGCGCAGCTGGCGCGCTGGAGCGATGCGATCACGCGGCAGGGCACGATGGTGATGCGCTGCTCGTCGCAGGGCGACATGCTGGCGGCGGTGCGCGCGGGAATCGGGATCTCCGCGTTGTCCTGCTTCGTCGCGGAGAGCTATCCGGACCTCGTGCGTGTCGCGCCGCAGAAGCTCGCCAGCGTCGCCGATCTCTGGCTGCTCGCTCACCCTGATCTGGTCGAACTGTCCGCGGTGCGGGCCGTGGTCGATTTCGTGGCCGAATGCGCCCGCGCCGATCGCGAGCGGCTTCGCGGCTAGTTCGATCCTGCCAGCACGCCCTCGCGCTTCTTCACCGCGCGGTAATAGCTCCACCACAAATGCGCCGCCGCGCCGCGCAGGGGACGCCAGGGCTCGGCGAGCGGCGCCATCTGCTTCTCAGTAGGCCGCGCCTTCAGGCCGAGACCGATCTTGATGGCTTCCTGCACGGCGAGGTCGCCGGCCGGCCAGGCATCGCCATGGCCGAGGCAGAACAGCAGATAGACGTCCGCGGTCCAGGGGCCGATGCCGGGCAGCGCGATCAGCGTGTGATGCGCGGCATCGGCGTCTTCCTCGGCCAGCACGTCGAGGTTCAGCCGCTGCGCGCGGATCTCGCGCGCCAGGTGCTTCAGCGTCTTGATCTTGGCGGCCGAGAGCCCGAGCCGCCCCAGCCGGTCGGTGCGGGCGCGCCCCACCGCCTCATGGTCGAACGGATCGAAGGCCGCCGACAGCCGTCCCCAGATCGCCGCGGCGCTCGCGGTCGACAGCTGCTGCCCGCAGACGATGTGGGCAAGCCCCGCAAAGCCCGGCTCGCGCCGCCGCAGCGCCGGCATGCCCGCGATTTCGAGCACCGGTTTCAGGCGCGGATCGCGCTTGATCAGCGCTTGGACGGCCTCTTCGAGATCGGATTGGGTTTCGAGGTGGATGGTCATGTGTTTGGCAGGCTCTCTCCGACGTCATGCGCGGGCTTGACCACGCATCTATTATCCTACTCCGTCATTCCGGGGCGATGCGACGGGATCGCGCGAAGCGCGACCCGGACATCGAACCCGGAATCTCGAGATTTCGGGTTCGGTCCTTTCGGGCCGCCCCGGAATGACAGCCGTGGCGGCCACGCCCGGCCATGACGAGATCTATCAGATGGTGCCACCCGTTTTCCGTTTTGCCCCCAGCCCCAACGGCTTCCTGCATCTCGGCCACGCCTATTCCGCGCTGCTGAATTTCGACCGCGCGCGAGAGAGCGGCGGGCGGCTGCTGTTGCGGATCGAGGACATCGACGGCACGCGCTGCCGGCCGGAATTCGAGGCGGCGATCGACGAGGATCTTGCCTGGCTCGGGATTGAGTGGGAGACGCCGGTGCGGCGGCAGTCGGAACATCTCGCCGATTACCGCGCCGCGCTGGACGAGCTGTCGGCGCTTGGTCTCGTCTATCCCGCCTTCGAAAGCCGCGCCGAGATCGCGAAGCTCGTTGCCGCGCGCGAGGCGGATGGCCCGTGGCCGCGCGATCCCGACGGCGCGCCGCTTTATCCTGGTGATGCCAAATCGCTCTCGGCTCCCGAGCGCGATCGTCTCATCGCATCGGGCATGCCTTACGCGCTGCGGCTCGACATGGCGGCCGCCTGTCAGCGGATCGCCGGCCTGACCTGGAACGAATTCGGCGAGAAGCCCGACGGCGCGCGCGTCCCGGCGCGACCGGAGGCCTGGGGCGACGTGATCCTGGCCCGCAAGGAGACGCCCACCAGCTACCATCTGTCCGTGGTCGTCGACGACGCGCTGCAGGGCGTCAGCGAGATCGTTCGCGGCCAGGATTTGTTTCACGCGACTTCCGTCCATCGGCTGCTCCAGGCCCTGCTCGGCCTGGGCGAACCCGCCTACCGCCATCATCGGCTGATTTGCGACGGTGACGGGCGGAAGCTGTCGAAATCGAGCGGCTCGACCGGCCTGCGCGCCTTGCGCGCGGCCGGTATCACGCCTGCCGGTGTCCGCCAGCTGGTGGGATTAGGTTAAGTTTCTCTGGGGGTTAGCGAAACGTCGCCGTGACTCCGGGTGTTTCGCCGTGCCATGCTCGGTAAACAACCCGGGCCCGAAAGGGAGACTTCGAAGGGAATTCATGGCGGCGAAGAAGCGCCCAGCGCGCACCACGCGGACGTCCAGCCGACCGCCTCGGAAACGGTCCGGGACGACTGCACAGGTGCGCAAGCGCAGCACGAAGGTGGTTGCGCCTGACGTGGTCCAGGCGGCGCTCGCCGCCTTTGCCCATGAGGTCCGCACCCCCCTGACCGGCATTCTGGCGATCAGTGACCTGCTCGCGACCTCCGATCTCGGTGAACGGGAGCGGCGCTGGGCCGACACCATCAAGGCCGGGGCCGAGCATCTGGCGAGCCTTGCCACGCTGTTCGTGGATGCCGCCAGGAGCGGCAAGGGGGCCGGCAGGGGCAGCGCGCTGCGGCAGGACCTGTTCGATCTGCGCACGCTCGCCCGCAGCGCCGGCGATTCGCTTGCGGGGCGCGCCGCAGCCAAGGGGCTCCAGGCCGAGGTGAAGATCTCCGACAAGCTCCCCGGCCTCGTGGTCGGCGATCCCGTCCGCCTGCGCGCGGCGCTCGAGAACCTGATCGACAATGCCGTGAAATTCACGGACCAGGGCGGCGTGGCGCTGGCGGTCGAGCCGTGGCGTCCTGCCAAAGGCAAGGCCAAAACCAAAGGCAGGGTCGGCGTTGCTTTCGCGGTGTCCGACAGCGGCATCGGCCTCACCATGGCCGAGATCAAGCGGCTGTTCCGCCCGTTCACCCAGGCCAACGTCACCATTGCCTCGCGCTTCGGCGGCGCCGGTCTCGGCCTGTCCTCGGTCAAGCAATTGGCGCGGGCGATGGGCGGCGACATCAGCGTCGCACCACGACGCGGCGGCGGCGCCACCTTCACCCTGACGGTGTCACTGGATGCCACGGGACCGGGCAAATCCAGCAAGACAAAGGGCGGGGCCGAGGTCGATACGGTCGCCGCGCTGCGCGTCCTCAGCGTCGAGGACAACCCGTTCGGCCGTGTCGTGCTCAACACGATTCTGACCGAGCTCGGCCATCATGCCGAGTTCATCGGGCGTGGCGAGGACGCCGTCGGCCGGCTTGCGCAAGGCGCGTTCGATGCGGTGCTGATGGACATGGTGCTGCCCGGCATCGACGGCGTCGAGGCCATCCGGCGGATCCGTACCATGGACGCGCCGTTGGCTCAGATCCCGATCATCGGGGTGTCCGGTCGCGGCGAGGACGAGGCAGCCTCGCGTGAGGCCGGCGCCGACGCCTTCCTGGTCAAGCCTGTGTCTCCGCGGGCGCTAGCGACTGCGCTGCTTGAAGCGACACGCCGTGAGGAAGCCGCGACTTGATGATCGCGGCGTTGAGTTCGCCGCCGTAAACGAAGATCGCGGCGATGAAGTACAGGAACACCAGTGCGATGATGACCGAGGCGAGCCCCGCATACATCGTCACGTAATTGTTGGCGAAGCGCGCCAGATATTGGCCGAACACGATGCCTGATATCAGCGACGCCACGATGGTGAAGATGATGCCGGGCAGGATCTGGACAAATCTCCGCCGTCCCGCCGGCAGCCACACGTGGAGGATGATCAGCGCCACCACCAGCGCACCGATGGTGATGCCGTAGCGCAGCCAGGTGAGGATGCTCTCGTTGGACTCGACGAACAGCGGGATATGGCGCCGCGCCGCTTCGATCAGGAGCGGGCCGAGCACGATCAGGAACGCCATGGCGAGCGCGGTGAAAGCCGCAATCAGCGTGTAGAGGATGGATTCCAGCCGCAGCCAGTACCAGCGCCGCATCTCCACCACCGCATAGGCGCGGTTGAGCGCGACCCGGAGCGCCTCGACGCCGTTGGAGGCGAAATAGACCGACAGCGCCGCGCCGATGGTCAGAATGCCGGTGCGGGTCGTAGTCAAGACGTCATGGACCTCGCCCGAGATCGAATCGGCGACCTGCTTGGGCCAGATCTGCAGCATCAGGCTGGCAGCCTGGTCGGCGAGTTCCTTGGAGCCGAAGAAGCCGGCGAGCGAGGTCAGCACGATCAGGAACGGGAATAGCGCCATCAGTGTCGACAGGGCGATGTGGCTTGCGATCGCCCAGCCGTCATCGGCGAGGAACGTGTAGAACGCATCCTCCAGAACGCAGTAGATGTAGCGGACGGCTTTCACGTGGCACCTACGCCGCTGCTCTCTCCCCCTGGACGCAGGGAGAGGCGAGAAGGGCAGGCAATCGGCACAAATCGGAAATCATCACGCTACCATCTGACATTATTGGCCCAAAAGCCAGTTCGCGAAACGCCCCGCTGTCATTCCGGGACGCGCGTAGAAGGGCGCCGGCGGCTGCCGCTGCACCATGGCGGACCGGCGCACATGGTGTTATCACCCCCGAATGGCATCTATCCTGAGTACTTTTATCCTGCCGATCGCAGTCGGTGCCGTGGCGTTGGTGCTGCTGCTCGGTCTCGTCAACATGATGCGTGGCGGCTCGCCCGACACCTCGCAGAAGCTGATGCGCTGGCGCGTGCTGCTTCAGTTCGTGGCGATCGTCATCGCGATGGCCGCGGTCTGGGCCATGGGGCGCTAGGGCATGATCCGGAAAAGTGTGAAGCGGTTTTCCGACAGGATCATGCCTCAACTCAAGAGGACCCCATGGTCACGTTGAACCGCATCTACACCAAGACCGGTGACGACGGCACGACGGCGCTTGGAACCGGCGAGCGGCGTCCGAAATACGATCTGCGCGTCGAGGCCTATGGCACTGTCGACGAGACCAACGCCGCGATCGGAATCGTCAGGCTCCATGCCGGGGGCATGGCCGAGCTCGACGCGATGCTCGGCCGCATCCAGAACGATCTGTTCGATCTCGGTGCCGATCTCGCGGTGCCCGAGCGTGAAGGCAAGGCGGAACGGCTGCGGGTGGTGGCGAGCCAGGTCGAGCGGCTCGAGCGCGACATCGACGCGCTCAACGACGAGCTTGCCCCGCTGACCTCCTTCGTGCTTCCCGGCGGCACGCCCGCCGCGGCCCATCTCCATGTGGCGCGCACGATATGCCGCAGGGCGGAACGGGTGATCGTGGAACTGGCGGCCCGGCCGGGCGAGCCGGTCAGCGCGGCTGGCATCCAATATATGAACCGCCTGTCGGACTTCCTGTTCGTGGCCAGCCGAGCCGCCAACGGTAACGGCGCCGGCGACGTGCTCTGGGTTCCGGGCCAGAACCGCTGACCCATCGAGACCGCTGCATTTCAGAAGGCCAAAATTAGGCCCGTTCGCGCGTTGACCGGGGCAGATCAGGCCTTTAGGTTCCGCGCCAGTTGATAACCCCCCTCCCAAATTGAGTGAAAGAGGATCGATGAAGGTCTTAGTGCCGGTAAAGCGGGTGGTCGATTACAACGTCAAGGTCCGCGTCAAGGGCGATGGATCGGGCGTTGAACTCGCCAACGTCAAGATGTCGATGAACCCGTTCGACGAAATCGCGGTCGAGGAAGCGCTGCGTCTGAAGGAAGCCGGCAAGGCGACCGAGGTCGTGGTGGTCTCCATTGGACCGGCGCAGGCGTCGGAGACAATCCGCACTGGTCTTGCCATGGGCGCCGACCGCGGCATCCTGGTGAAGGCGGAAGGTGCGGTCGAGCCGCTTGCGGTCGCCAAGATCCTGAAGAAGGTCGCCGAAGAAGAGCAGCCGGGCCTCATCATCCTCGGCAAGCAGGCGATCGACGACGACAGCAATCAGACCGGCCAGATGCTGGCTGCGCTGCTCGGCTGGTCGCAGGCGACGTTCGCTTCGAAGCTCGAGGTCGAAGGTTCTGACTTCAAGGTCACCCGCGAAGTCGACGGCGGTCTGCAGACCGTGAAGCTGAAGGGACCGGCGATCGTCACCACCGATCTCCGTCTCAACGAGCCGCGCTACGCCTCGCTGCCGAACATCATGAAGGCGAAGAAGAAGCCGATCGCGGAGAAGGCCGTCGCCGATTACGGCGTCGACGTCGCCGCGCGCCTCGAGGTTCTCAAGACGACTGAACCGGCGGGCCGCAAGGCTGGCGTCAAGGTCAAGGACGTCGCCGAGCTGGTGTCGAAACTCAAGAACGAAGCCGGGGTGCTCTGATGACGACGCTTCTGATTGCCGAACACGACAACGCGTCGCTCAAGGATGCGACCAACAAGGCCCTGACCGCGGCCGCCGCGCTCGGCGCGGATGTCGAAGTCCTGGTCGCCGGCCAGAACGCCAAGGCCGCGGCCGATGCCGCGACCAAGCTCGCCGGCGTGAAGAAGGTGCTGCTCGTCGATGGCGACCTCTACGCGCACGATCTGGCCGAGCCGCTGGCCGCGCTGATCGTCTCGCTGGCATCCGGCTATGACGCGATCGTCGCGCCCGCGACCTCGCGCTTCAAGAACGTGATGCCGCGTGTCGCCGCCCTGCTCGACGTCATGCAGGTCTCAGAGATCATCAAGGTGGTCGCCCCCGACACCTATGAGCGCCCGATCTATGCCGGCAACGCCATCCAGACCGTGAAGTCGAAGGACGCCAAGAAGGTCATCACGGTGCGGACCTCGACCTTCGCCGCTGCGGGCGAGGGTGGCAGCGCGCCGCTCGAGACCGTTCAGGGTGCGGCCGATCCGGGCCTGTCGACCTTCGTCGGCGAGGAAGTTGCCAAGAGCGACCGTCCCGAGCTGACCTCGGCCAAGATCATCGTCTCCGGGGGCCGCGCCATGCAAAGCCGTGAGAATTTTGCCAAGTACATCGAGCCGCTCGCCGACAAGCTTGGGGCCGGTGTCGGTGCCTCGCGCGCGGCGGTCGATGCCGGCTATGCGCCGAACGACTGGCAGGTCGGCCAGACCGGCAAGGTCGTGGCGCCCGAGCTCTATGTCGCCGTCGGCATTTCCGGCGCCATTCAGCATCTGGCCGGCATGAAGGACTCCAAGGTGATCGTCGCGATCAACAAGGACGAGGACGCGCCGATCTTCCAGGTTGCCGATTACGGCCTGGTCGCCGACCTCTATCAGGCGGTTCCGGAGCTGACGACCGAACTCGGCAAGCTCGGCAAGTAAAAGACGTCGTAAACACCGGCCGGAGGTATAAACTCCGGCCGGTGTTTCATTTCTGAAGCGTTTTCTTTGGCGGGGGGCACGCCGGGGAAGCGATCCAATCTAGGTTTCGAGCCCGGGTTCTGATTAAATCAGCTCCTGATCAAATCAGACCTCCCGGCTCGGGGGATAGACAGGCGCGATCTGCGCGCCGTTCCGGTGGATGACATTATGGCGGCAGTGATCAAGAAGGTCGGCGTGATCGGCGCGGGGCAGATGGGCAATGGCATCGCGCATGTCGCGGCGCTCGCCGGCTTCGACGTGGTGCTCAACGACATCTCGGCGGACCGCCTCAAATCGGGCATGGCCACCATCAACGGCAATCTGGCGCGCCAGGTCTCCAAGAAGGCCGTCTCCGAGGACGACAAGGCCAAGGCGATGGCGCGCATCACGCCCGCCGAAAAGCTTGACGACCTCGCCGATTGCGATCTCGTGATCGAGACCGCGGTCGAGAAGGAAGAGGTCAAGCGCAAGATCTTCCATGAGCTCTGCGCGGTGTTGAAGCCGGAGGCCATCGTCGCCTCCGATACCTCCTCGATCTCGATCACACGGCTTGCGGCCGCCACCGACCGGCCCGAGCGCTTCATCGGCATTCACTTCATGAATCCGGTGCCGCTGATGGAGCTGGTGGAGCTGATCCGCGGCATCGCCACCGATGATTCGACCTTCGAGGCGTCAAAGGAATTCGTCTCCAAGCTCGGCAAGCAGGTCGCGGTCTCCGAGGATTTCCCGGCCTTCATCGTCAACCGCATCCTGCTGCCGATGATCAACGAGGCGATCTACACGCTGTACGAAGGCGTCGGCAACGTCGAGGCGATTGACGCGGCGATGAAGCTCGGCGCGCACCATCCGATGGGCCCGCTCGAGCTTGCCGATTTCATCGGCCTCGATACCTGCCTCTCCATCATGCAGGTGCTGCACGAGGGCCTCGCCGATTCCAAGTACCGCCCGTGCCCGCTGCTGGTGAAATACGTCGAGGCCGGCTGGCTCGGCCGCAAGACCCAGCGTGGCTTCTACGACTACCGCGGCGCCAAGCCGGTTCCGACGCGATAAGCGTGGTCTCGTGCCCCCCGACGCGGCGCAGCGCGTCAGCGATGCGCTGGAGGGCTGCAATATGGCCACTTCACAAGCCTCTGTGACATTTCATGTCGCGTTAACCTCTCGCGCCTAGGTTACGGCGAGTACGAGGGTTCGCGTAATGGACATGATGGCAATGGTCAGCACCATGCTGGCCGCCCAGCAAGGTGCGCTGCAGTCGAATATTGCGGCGACGCTCAGCAAGCAGAACGCGGATATGGAGAAATCCACCGTCCTGACGCTGCTCGGTGCCGGTCAGCCCTCGCTCGCCAATGTCGGCCCTGGCGTCGGCGGCAATCTCAACGTCACCGCCTGACTTTCTAAAGCGCCGCCGCGGCCTTGCCGGTTGCCGCGCGGATCAGCTTGAGCGCGTCCTCGCTCGCCCATTCCGCCGGCCCCGCGATCGTCGCGATCTCGCAGCCCTGCGGGTCGACCAGCACCGAGGTCGGCATGCCCAGCGCCCGGCCTATCGCCTTAAGATCCTGAAAAACCTTGGCTTTCTGGTCGCTGAAATAGCTCAGCTTTGAAAGATTGGCCTCTCTCAGGAAGTTTTTCGGCTTTTCGGGGTCGCGGGTGTCGATATTGATCGCCACCACGTCGAAATTCGGGCCCGACAACTTGCCCTGCAGCTCGTCCAGCGCCGGCATTTCCTTCCGGCACGGCACGCACCAGGTGGCCCAGAGATTCACCAGCAGCGTCTTGCCACGGAAATCCGACAGCTTCTTCGGCTTGCCATCGGCATCTTCGAAGGCGAGGTCCGGCAGCTTCAGGGGGGCGCTCGCCATGGTCAGCGCCGCCAGCTCGCCATGGGCGAGGGGAGCGATCTTTTGCGCCGTCGCGACCGCCGGCTTGCAGGTCGGATCGCCCGAGGGCGCCCGGCTCAGGCCCAGCCCGTACAGCGCGGCGAAGCCGGCCAGGCCCCCGACCGCCACGGTGGCGATCACGAGGGGGACCCGGCGCGTGGCGGAGGGCTTCTTGTCGAGCATATCGTTTGTCATCCGGTCGCAGATATGGCTATCAGAGGCCTCTTAATACGGCTGGCGGCGGCCAGCAAACGTGCGGCACATCAAGGCGTGAGCAGGGGATCATGAGCAACAAGATGTGGGGCGGCCGGTTCTCGGAACGTCCCGATGAGATCATGGAAGAGATCAACGTCTCCATCGACGTCGATCGTCACCTCTTCGCCCAAGACATTGCCGCGTCCAAGGCTCACGCCGCGATGCTCGCCAACCAAGGCATCATCACGGGTTCTGATGCGAAAAATATCGGCAAGGGTCTAGACACGATTTTGTCAGAGATCGGCAAGGGCGGCTTCGAATTCAAGCGCGCGCTCGAGGACATTCATATGAATGTCGAGAGCCGCCTGTCCGAGCTGATCGGTCCCGCCGCCGGCCGCCTGCACACGGCGCGCTCGCGCAACGACCAGGTCGCGACCGACTTCCGTCTCTATGTCCGTGACATCGTCGACGAGACGGATGCGGCGCTGGCGGCGTTCCAGCAGGCGCTGGTCGAGCGCGCGCTGGAGCACGCGGGCACCGTGATGCCCGGCTTCACGCATCTGCAGACCGCGCAGCCCGTGACCTTCGGCCACCATCTGCTCGCCTATGTCGAGATGGCCGCGCGCGACCGCGGACGGTTCCAGGATGCGCGCAAGCGGCTCAACGAATCCCCGCTCGGCGCCGCCGCGCTGGCCGGCACCTCGTTCCCGATCGATCGCCACGCCACCGCGAAGGCGCTTGCCTTCGATCGCCCGATGGCGAACTCGCTCGATGCCGTCTCCGACCGCGACTTCGTGCTGGAGACGCTGTCGGCGGCCTCGATCTGCGCCGTGCACATGTCGCGCTTTGCCGAGGAGATCGTGATCTGGACCTCACCGCTGGTCGGCATGATCCGGCTCAGCGACAAGTTCACCACCGGCTCGTCGATCATGCCGCAGAAGCGTAATCCGGATGCCGCCGAGCTGGTGCGCGCCAAGACCGGCCGCGTCATCGGCGCGCTCAACGGCCTGTTGATCGTGATGAAGGGCCTGCCGCTCGCCTATCAAAAGGACATGCAGGAGGACAAGCAGGGCGCGATGGAGGGCTTTGCCGCGCTGTCGCTCGCGATCCGCGCCATGACCGGCATGGTCCGCGACCTCGTGCCCGACGAAGCCAGGATGAAGGCCGCTGCGGGCGAGGGCTACGCCACCGCGACGGACCTGGCCGACTGGCTGGTGCGGACGCTGAAAATGCCGTTCCGCGACGCCCATCACGTCACCGGCCGCATCGTCGCCAAGGCCGCCGAGGGCGGCGTGGCGCTGCACGAGCTGCCGCTCAAGGAGATGCAGGCGATCGAGCCGAAAATCACCAAGGACGTGTTCGGCGTGCTCTCGGTCGAATCGTCGGTGAAGAGCCGCACCAGCTTCGGCGGTACCGCGCCGAAGAACGTGACGGCCCAGGCCAAAGCGTGGGCGAAGCGGCTGGAAAAAGAGCGGAAATTGGGCTGAAGGCAAAATTTCGCTGATGTTTCATGGTCATCCGGGCTCTCGCCAGAGCGCGCCAATCTCTGTATGGTGCGGCCCGCGTATTGGGGATTTCGTCGTGACGTCAAAGTTTCGCCCGGCCGGCTCGGGGTGGGCCATCGTTGTCTTGAGTCTGACGGCGCTTGCGCTTGCCGGTTGCGGCCGCAAGGGTCCGCTGGATTTGCCGCCGACGGCCACCAACGCACCCGCGCCCAACGGCGCGGCTTCGACCAACACCGACACCGCAGCCCAGAAGACGTCGAGCATGTTCAATCCCAGCTCAGGTGCGGATGCCGAGCCGGCGGCGGCCAAGGGCCGGAAGAAACCGTTTATTCTCGACCCGCTCCTGGACGAACCTCCCGGCAGAAAATAAGCCGGGACAACCGAGCCTAAGCCATGAACCATTTCGACTACCGCAACGGCGTACTGCACGCCGAGGCGGTGAACCTGTCCGAGCTGGCCGCGACCGTCGGCACGCCGTTCTATTGCTATTCGACCGCGACATTGGAGCGGCACTATCGCGTCTTCACCGACGCCTTCGCCGGCGAGAAGGTGCTGGTCTGCTACGCGATGAAGGCGAACTCCAACCAGTCGGTGCTGCGCACGCTGGCTAAGCTCGGCGCCGGCGCCGACGTGGTCTCCGGCGGTGAATTGAAGCGTGCGCTGGCGGCCGGCATTCCGCCAAACAAGATCCTCTTCTCCGGTGTCGGCAAGACCGAAACCGAGCTGCGCGCTGCGCTCGCCGCCGACATCCTCTGCCTCAATGTGGAATCCGAGCCCGAGCTCGAGCTGCTGTCGCGGATTGCGACCGAGATGGGCAAGACCGCGCGCGTCTCGCTGCGCGTCAACCCGGATGTCGATGCCGGCACCCACGCCAAGATCTCCACCGGCAAGTCCGAGAACAAGTTCGGCATCCCGATCGTGCATGCCCGCGAGGTCTATGCGCGCGCCGCGAAGCTGCCGGGCATCGAGGTGACCGGCACCGACGTGCATATCGGCAGCCAGATCACCGACCTCTCGGGCATGGAGACCGCGTTCCGCATCCTCTCCGAATTCGTGCAGACGCTGCGCGCCGACGGCCACAACATCAGCCACGTCGATTTCGGCGGCGGCCTCGGCATTCCCTATTACATGGACCGCGAGGCGCCGCCGGCGCCGGCCGCCTATGCCGCCATGGTCAAGCGCGTCAGCCACAATCTCGGCTGCACGCTGATGTTCGAGCCGGGCCGCATGATCGTCGGCAATGCCGGCATCCTGGTCGCCAAGGTGATCTATGTGAAGCACGGCGACGGCAAGAATTTCGTCATCATCGACGCTGCGATGAACGACCTCATCCGCCCCACGCTGTACGAGGCGCATCACGACATCCTGCCGGTGACGCAAGCCCCAAAGGGCGCGGCGACCATCATGGCCGATGTCGTCGGCCCGGTCTGCGAGACCGGCGACTATCTCGCGCTCGACCGCACGCTGCCGACGCCCGCGCCCGGCGATCTCCTCGCCATCATGACCGCTGGCGCCTATGGCGCGGTGCAGGCCGGCACCTACAACACAAGGCCGCTGGTGCCGGAAGTGCTGGTGAAGGACGACCAATACGCCGTGGTGCGCCCGCGCATCGAGGTCGAGCAGCTGATCGCGATGGATAAGCCGGCGCCGTGGCTGTGAGTGTGTCGTAGTCTGACCGTGAGGGTCCCGGATCAGCACGCGCTTTGGGCGCGCTTGTCCGGGACGGCAGTGGAGATGGGGACGGCTACTTCCCCGCCAATCCGCCCTTCGCTCCGCCCACCACGACTCCCGCCTTCTTCTCGATCGGCTTGATCGCCGCGGTGAAATCGGATTCGGCGCCTTCCGCGGCGATCACGGTCTCCCATAACCTACCGACCGCGTCGGCGACTTCCATCGACAGGCCGAGCTGCTTCATCTCCTCCAGCGCCAGCCGGACGTCCTTCACCATCAATCCCGTGGCGAAGCCGAAGTCGAAGCTGCGCGGCAGCACGGCGCGCGGAAACTTGTCGCGGCTCGCCGTGTTCATGCCGGAGCCGGCATTGATGACGTCGATCATCACGGCGGGATCGAGCCCGGCTTTCACGCCCATCACGACCGCTTCCGACGTCGCCACGATCGCGGTGGCCGACAGGAAATTGTTGGCGAGCTTCATGGTCTGCGCCGCGCCGGGCTTCTCGCCGATGAAGAACACCTTTCCGATCACGTCGAGCGCGGGTTTGAGCAGTTCGAACTCGGTCCTAGGTCCGGAGACCATCACCGCCAGCGTGCCCTTCTCGGCGCCGCCGACGCCGCCAGAGACCGGGCAGTCGATCTGCACGATTTTGCGCTTGGCGAGCAGGCCGTGAATCGTCACGGCCATCGCCGAGCCGACGGTGGAGAGATCGATGAAGCGTTTGGCGCGGCTGCCCTCGACGACGCCGTTCGCTCCCGTTGCGACCTGGAGCGAAGCCTGCAGCGAAGGCAGGCTCGCCATCACGGTCTCGACCTGATCGGCGACGTCCTTCGGCGATGTTGCGGCGGTCGCGCCGAGCGCCGTGAGCTTGCCCATAACGTCCTTGCGCATGTCGAACACGACGAGCCTGTGCCCTGCCTCGATCAGCCGCCGCGCCATCGGGAAACCCATGTTTCCGAGGCCGATGTATCCGATGTCCATGGTGTTTCCTTGTCTTTCTTCTTCGTTGTTGTGTAAGTGCTCGCTCCATCCCCGCTGTCGTCCCGGATCTGCGCTCCGCTCGGGACAACGCTACGCGTTTTCCCGAGCTCGCTTGTCCCGGACGGCAGCGGAGATTGGCGCTGCATCTCACGCCTTGCCGTCGATCTCCGCGAACACCTCGCGCGCGATGCGGAAGCTGTCGACCGCGGCGGGCATGCCGCCATAGATCGCGACCTGCATCAGGATCTCGCGGATCTCCTCGCGGCTGACGCCGTTGGTCAGCGCGCCCTTCAGATGCGCGCGGAATTCGTGCTGGCGGTTGAGGATCGCGATCATCGCGATGTTGAGCATGCTGCGGGTCTTGCGCGGCAGCTCCTCGCGGCCCCACACCGTCCCCCAGCAATATTCGTTCAGCATCTCCTGGAACGGACGGTTGAAGTCGTCGACGTTCTTCAGGGCGTTGTTGACATAGGCCTCGCCCAGCACCGCTTTGCGGACTTCCAGGCCCTTGTCGTGCATCTTCTTGTCCATGGCGTTTCCTCTCGTTTCCCTCGGATCACGCGCGGAAATTACGGGGTTGGGGCGAGCCAGTCACGTCCTCGTGTTATGCGGGAAAAGGGGTGTCTCCCGTACCGGAACGGATGCCTCAGTGCTGCCGTTGTGATAGGCTTCGCTCCACCGGGCAACCTGGAGAGTTGATTGAACGGCGTCACCCCCGACCCGTCAGACCCGATCCGCAACAGTGACGCTCTGTCGCGGTTGAAGCTGGCGCAGGCCCTGGATCGGGCCCTCTATGCCATCGCATGGGAGCGTGCCTGGCCACATCTGGCGCGGCTTCTGACCGTCGTCGGCCTGTTCCTGGCGGTGTCCTGGGCCGGCCTTTGGCTGGCGCTGCCTTTCATGGCCCGTGCCATCGGTCTCGTCGTTTTCGCCGGCATCGCCATTGCGGCCCTGTTGCCCCTGATTCGCTTCCGCTGGCCGAGCCGCGAGGAGGCACTTGGCCGGCTCGATCGTGGCTCCGGCATCCGTCACCGCCCGGCCACGACGCTGACGGACACGCTGTCCTCGCAGGATCCGGTCGCGCAGGCACTGTGGCAGGCGCAGCGCGAACGCACGCTGGCCTCGCTCAAGCGCATCCGCGCCGGTCTGCCGCATCCGCGGCTTGCGCTCCACGATCCCTGGGCGCTGCGCGCGCTGATCATGGTGATGCTGGTTGCAACCTTCTTCGCCGCCGGCGACGAGCGGGCGATGCGGCTCGGCGCCGCCTTCGACTGGAACGGCGTGCTGGCGCCCGCGAATGTTCGCGTCGACGCCTGGGTGACGCCGCCGCTCTATACCGGCAAGCCGCCGGTCATCCTGTCGGCCGCCAACAAGGAGGCCGCGGCGCTGCCCGCGTCCGGCCCGCTTGCCGTTCCCGCCGGCTCCACCCTGATCGTGCGCTCCTCCGGCGGCAGCCTGGATGTCGTCGTCTCCGGCGGCCTCAAGGAGGTCGCCGCCACGGAAGCCGCACCCAAGGGCACCAACGAGAAGCATTTCACCATCACCACCGACGGCACCGCGCATGTCCGCGCGCCCTCCGGCCAGCCGCAATGGGCGTTTGCCGCAACGCCGGACCATGCGCCGACGATCGCGCTTGCCAAGGATCCCGAACGCCAGGCGCGCGGCGGGCTCCAGCTCTCCTACAAGATCGAGGATGATTACGGCGTCACCGGCGCGGACGCGCACATCGCCTTGCGCCCCGCCGACGCCAAAGACGGAGCCAAGGATTCCGACGGGAAGGCCGCGCCGCGGCCGCTGTTCCAGCCGCCGCAATTCCCGCTCGTGCTGCCGAACGCGCGCACCCGCAACGGCGTCGGCCAGACCGTGAAGGACCTCAGCGAGGATCCCTATGCCGGTGCCGATGTCACGCTGACGCTCACCGCCAAGGACGAAGCCGGCAACGAGGCGCGAAGCGAGCCCTTCAACATGCGCCTGCCGGAGCGTCTCTTCACCAACTCGCTGGCGCGCGCGCTGATCGAGCAGCGCCGCATCCTCGCGCTCGACGCCAACAGGAATTCGGACGTCTACACCGCGCTCGATGCGCTGATGATCGCACCCGAATTGTTCACGCCGGACGCCGGCTGCTATCTCGGCCTCCGCAGCCTCGCGAGCCAGCTCGAGGCAGCCCGCACCGACGATGCGCTGCGCAATGTTGTGGCGAGCATGTGGGCCTTCGCGACCACCATCGAGGATGATGGTGTCGCCGGCAGCGTCAACGCCGCGTTGCGCTCGGCGCAGGACGCGCTCAAGGCGGCGCTCGACCGCGGCGCCAGCGAGGACGAGCTGAGAGTGTTGACGCAGAAACTCCGCGAGGCCATGGCCGGCAAGGTGCGCGATCTCGCCCGCCGCGCCGAACAGAATCCGCTCGGTGCCCGGCAGCCGTTCCCGGCGGAGGTCCAGCTCATTCTCGACAAGGCGATCGAGCTGCGACAGAAGACCCAGCATGCGACGCCCGAGCAGCTCGCCGAGCTGGCGCAGCAGCAGGACGCGTTGCGCGAGCAGCTTCAGGCCTATCGGAAGTCGGCGAACAACCGTGCCAACAAGGCGGGGGACGACAAGGCCAACCAGTTTACGCGGGACCGGAAATGCGGAAGCTAGCGCGCGTGCCAGTCTTGAAGGCGATGCCGATCGCCTGCCTCGCTTTCCTGTTGGGAAGCGTTACCCCGGTTGCGGCCCAGCTGGATCAGGATCCCGACGCGCTGCTCGACAGCGCCGAAAAGGCGATGCAGGAGTCCGGCGACAGCCTCAGGCAGAAGGAATCCGGCAAGAGCCTGGGCAACCAGTCCGACGCGATCCAGAAGCTCGAGGAGTACAAGCGGGCGACGGAACGGAGCCAATCCTCCAGCCGTGACCGCAACGTCATCACGCAGCGCGATCTGGACGACCTGTTGCGGCAGATCGAGAAGGCGGCGCGCGAAGGCAATAAAGAGGCCGCCCAGCGCCTGCTCGAGCAGCTCGCGCAGATCATGGAAAACCTCCAGATGGCGCAGCCCGGGCAATCCGGCGAAAGCGAGATGGAGCAGGCGCTCAACGAGCTCAGCGACATGATCCGCAAGCAGCAGCAATTGCGCGACAAGACGTTCAAGCAGGGCCAGGATTCCCGGCGTGACCGCTCGCGCGGCAAGCAGCAGGGCGACCAGTCGATGTCGGATCTGCAGCAGGATCAGCAGTCGCTGCGCGACCGCCTGAAGAAGCTGCAGGACGAGCTTGCCAAGCGCGGTCTCGCGCAGAAGGGACAAAAGGGTCAGAAGGGACAGCAGGGACAGAAAGGCCAGCAGGGGGACCAGGGCCAGAACGGCGATCAGGACGGCGACGACGGCGATGATGGCAGCCTCGACACCGCGGACGGCGCCATGGGTGATGCCGGCTCGAAGCTCGGCGAGGGCAATGCCGACGGCGCCGTGGATTCGCAGGGCAAGGCGCTCGACGCCATGCGCAAGGGCGCGCAGAAGATGGCCGAAGCGATGCAGCAGGGCGATGGCGACGGGCAGAACGATGGTCCCGGCAATCGGGCCGGCCGTCAGCAGAGCGGCGGCAATCAGACCGATCCGCTGGGACGCCCGCTGCACGGCCGCGATCTCAGCGACGACTACACCGTCAAGATTCCCGGTGAGATCGACGCCCAGCGTGTCCGTCGCATCCTCGAAGAGCTCCGCCGCCGCTTGGGGGACAGTTCGCGCCCGCAGATCGAGCTCGATTACATCGAGCGGCTGCTGAAGGATTTTTGACGACACACTCGGTGTCGTCGCCCGGCCTTGACCGGGCGATCCAGTATTCCGGGAAGCTAGTGGATCATCCGAGGGGCCGCGACGTACTGGATGCCCCGGTCAAGCCGGGGCATGACAGCGGAATCCATGGCTACCCCTTCTTTGCCGCCAGCGCGTCCGCCACCGCGGTGCGGATATCCGCGACCGAGAATGGTTTTGTCACGACGTCGTGCACCAGCGCATTGAGGTTCGATGCGCGCTCGCGCTGGTCGGCAAAGCCGGTCATCAAGAGGATAGTCAGATCAGGGAAATCGCGCGCGGCGGAGAGTGCCAGTGCGATGCCGTCCATGACGGGCATCTGGATGTCGGTGAGCAGCAGGTCGAAGGCGCCGTCCTCGCGGCTCAGGATCTCCAGCGCCTCGGCGCCGTCTTGC
Organism: Bradyrhizobium sp. T-12; assembly: GCF_058314695.1. Taxonomy (NCBI): domain Bacteria; kingdom Pseudomonadati; phylum Pseudomonadota; class Alphaproteobacteria; order Hyphomicrobiales; family Nitrobacteraceae; genus Bradyrhizobium; species Bradyrhizobium sp. T-12. The sequence goes on from NZ_CM177756.1 coordinate 938,344, forward strand.
GCGGTGACGGTCTCGTGGCCGTCCATGGCGATGGCGCGCGCCACGAGCGTGCGCATCGAATCCTCGTCGTCGGCGATCAGGATTTTCGGCATCAGATCAACCTCTGGGACAAACCTTCCCGTGCGGGACCCTACAAGCTGATTACACGCTGCCGCCGGCAATGTCGCGCCGGTTGAAGAAGCGCACGTCGATATTGCGGCCCTCCGGCGGCGGCGAGGCGAGACGCGAGCGGAAGAAGGCGCGCTCGCCGGGCCGCAGCACGGTCTGCTCTAGCACCGTATTCCAGGCGTAGATCTCCGCGCCTTGCGCGTCGCGCACGGCAAAGCGCAGCCGCGGGATGTCGAGCGCCTTCTTGCCCTCGCCGACGATCACGCCCTCGATGACCAACACCTGTTTACCGTCCACGGTCTCGCTCGACAGCTTCACGTCCTTGAAGGCGAGGCCCCGCAGGTTCACCTCGAGCCCGACCATCTTGTAGAACGCTGCCGTCTGCGGCAGCAGGCGCACCATGTCGCCGCGCCAGATCACCAGCGCCAGCACCAGCGCGCCCATGGCGGCGCAGGCGGTCGGCAGCCCAAAATAGGATTTTCGCGGAGCGGCGGTGGCGGCGGGACGGCTGACCCGCGCCCCGCGACGGCTGAACAGGCCGCGGAACCAGGATTGGTGCTGCACGCCAGCGACCTCCTCCTCGACCTCCCGGGCCGCCGCTGACCACTCGTCCTCGGTTTCCTTGGCCTCTTCCTCGGGCCAGTCGCTGGCGATCGACGGGCTGTCGACAACGGGCGTGTCAGTGGCGCTGTCGTCCTTGGCGTAGGAGTTCCACTGCTCGGCGAGGTCGGATTGGTCGTCGGCCTGGCTGGCTGCAGCCATGGCCGGAACGGACGCCTCCTCGATGGCATCCTCGGCATGGGCGATCCAGGTCTCCTTGCAGCGGGAACAGCGGACCGCCCGCCCGTTCGCCCCAAGGCTCGCAAGCTTGATGGCGTAGGATGTCATACAATGGGGGCAGACGATATGCATGGACGAGCCTTGATGCATGAACCAGGACTTGAACGAGGTCCTGACCATAACCCTTTCGGGAAGAACCGGGCGGCCAGGATGCGACCAATATGCTACAGGGCGACCGTTAACGAACCGGAAACCATAACGGCGGCAAAACCCGTGGATCGCGCATGGCGGAGCGCGGCCATGTGTCCCGCGCCCCCTCTCGAACGGAGCTGAGCTTGGTTCGGTTCGAAAATGTCGGATTGCGTTACGGTCTGGGGCCGGAGATCCTGCGCGACCTCAGCTTCCAGATTCCGGCGCATTCGTTCCAGTTCCTCACCGGCCCGTCGGGCGCCGGCAAGACCTCATTGCTGCGCCTGTTGTTCCTGTCGCATCGGCCGACGCGGGGCCTCGTCAATCTGTTCGGCCACGACATCTCGCAGCTCGGCAAGGACGAGATCGCCGATCTGCGCAAGCGCATCGGCATCGTGCTCCAGGATTTCCGCCTGCTCGATCACATGACGACGTATGAGAACGTCGCGCTGCCGTTCCGCGTCATGGGCCGCAGCGAGTCGAGCTACCGCAAGGAGGTGATCGATCTGTTGCGCTGGGTCGGGCTTGGCGACCGCATGGACGCGCTGCCGCCGATCCTGTCGGGGGGCGAGAAGCAGCGCGCGGCGATCGCGCGCGCCGTGATCTCGCGGCCGCAGCTGCTGCTTGCGGACGAGCCGACCGGCAGCGTCGATCCGACGCTCGGACGCCGCCTGCTGCGGCTGTTCATCGAACTCAACAAATCGGGCACCGCCGTCATCATCGCGACCCACGATATCGGCCTGATGGACCAGTATGAGGCCCGGCGGCTGGTGCTGCACCAGGGACGGTTGCACGTCTATGAGTAGGACAGACGAGCGCGGCGTGCTGGTCGACCTCGGACAGGAGCGTCCGCAGCTGCCGGCCAAGGCGCGCAACATGTCACCGATCGTGCCGCGCGCCTCGATCCAGGGCCGGGCGCTGGTCGCCGTCGTCGCCATCATGACTTTCCTCGCGTCGATGACCACGGGCACCGTGCTGCTGGTGAGTGCTTCCGCCGCGGAATGGCAGTCCGACGTCGCGAGCGAGATCACCATCCAGGTTCGTCCGCAAACGGGGCGCGATCTCGATCGCGACACCGCCGCGGTGACGGAGGCGATGCGCGCGCAAGCCGGAATCGTCGAGGTCAAGCCGTTCAGCAAGGAGGAGAGCGGCAAGCTGCTCGAGCCCTGGCTCGGCACCGGGCTGGCGATGGACGACCTGCCGGTGCCGCGCATGATTATCGCGCGCGTGCAGCCCGGCACGCCGCTCGATCTCGGCGCCTTGCGCGCGCGGGTGACCCAGGTGGCGCCGGGCGCCAGCGTCGACGATCATCGCGCCTGGATCGAGCGGATGCGCTCGATGACCAACGCCACCGTGCTCGCCGGCCTCGGCATCCTCGCGCTCGTCATCGTCGCCACCATCATCTCCGTCTCGTTCGCCACCCGCGGCGCCATGGCGGCGAACCGCCCGATCGTCGAGGTGCTGCATTTCGTCGGCGCCGGCGACCGCTACATCGCCAATCACTTCCTGCGCCATTTCCTCCGCCTGGGCCTCGAGGGCGGCGTGATCGGCGGCGGCGCTGCCATGCTGGTGTTCGGGTTCTCCGAGTCGATCGCCGGCTGGTTTTCCGGTACGCCCGTCGGCGACCAGTTCGCCGCGCTGCTCGGCACCTTTTCGCTGCGGCCGTCCGGCTACATCGTACTGGCGGTCCAGGCCGTGCTGATCGGCGCGATCACCGCAGTGGCCTCGCGCCAGACGCTGTTTGCGACGCTGAATGACGTGGATTGAGATCATTTCTTCCCTTCTCCCCTTGTGGGAGAAGGTGGCGCGAAGCGCCGGATGAGGGGTATATCTCGGCGCAAAAGAACTGTGCGAATTCGCGGAGAGAGACCCCTCACGCGTCTCGCCGCTTCGCGTCGAGCCACCCTCTCCCACAAGGGGAGAGGGTGCAGAAACGAGACTCCACTTCGCCTCAAAACGTCCTAAAATCACTTCAGGGAAGGGATCAACGACATCACATGGCCTCGCCGACCGACGATCGATCGCCGAAACTGCCGCGCGGCTGGCTGCGCGCGGCATTGGTGTCGACGATTGCGCTCGCCTTCGTCGGCGCTGCGGCGGGGTTCATCGCGTTCCTATCGCAATTGCGCGGCGCCGAGGTCGCGCCGGGTCGCAAGGCCGACGGCATCGTGGTCCTGACCGGCGGCTCCTCGCGGGTCTCGGACGCGATGGAGCTGCTCGCTGCCGGCTACGGCAGGCGGCTCTTGATCTCCGGCGTGCATCCGACCTCGACGGCGAGCGACATCTCCAGGACGTTGCCGGAGAACCAGTCCTTCATGACCTGTTGCGTCGATCTCGACCGCACCGCGCTCTCGACCCGCGGCAATGCGGCGGAGGCGCGGCGCTGGGCCGAGGGACGCCGCTTCAAGTCGCTGATCGTGGTCACGTCGAACTATCACATGCCGCGCGCGCTGGTGGAATTCTCGCATGCGATGCCGCAAACGACGCTGATCCCGTTCGCGGTAGTCGGCGACAAATGGCGCGAGGAGCCGTGGTGGACCTCGGCCTCCACCTTGCGGCTGCTGCTGTCGGAATATGTCAAGTACATCGCGGCCGAGATCAGGGTGCGGCTGGAGGATTTCGGGATTGACCTTTCGCCCGAGATGTCGGAGCAGCCTGCAGGTCACCAGCTCAAGCGGCCCGCCACCGCCCAGGCGAACTGACACGCCAATTGACCGGCAAATAATCGGATCGTCGATGTTCCTGATTTTCCTGCGCTCGCTCGTGTTCAACGTGCTGTTCTACGCCGTGCTGGTGTGCCTCGCGATCGTGGCGCTGCCGACCTTCGCATTGCCGCCGCGCGCGATGCTGACGGTCGCCGAATGGTGGGCCAAGGCGACGCTGGTCCTGATGCGCGTGATCTGCAACATCAAGGTGGAATTCCGGGGCACGGAGAAGATTCCGCAGGGACCGCTGGTGATCGTGGCGAAGCACCAGTCGTTCTGGGAGACGTTCGTGCTGCCGGGCTTCTTCAATCGGCCGATCTTCATCCTCAAGCGTCAGTTGATGCAGATCCCGGTGTTCGGTCAGTTCCTGGTCAAGACCGGGATGATCGCGATCGATCGCAATGCCGGCGTGAAGGCGCTGCTCGACATGACGCGACGCGCGCGCGAGGCAGTGCGCAGCGGCCGGCAACTCGTCATCTTTCCGGAAGGTACGCGCCGCGCGCCCGGCGCTGAGCCCGACTACAAGACCGGCTTTGCGCAGATCTATTCGTCCTGCGGCGTGCCGTGCCTGCCGGTCGCGCTCAACTCCGGCCTGTTCTGGCCCCGCCGCACCTTCATGCGCTATCCCGGCACGCTGGTGGTGGAGTTCCTCGATCCGTTGCCGCCGGGCCTGCCGAAGGACGAATTTCTCTCCCGCGTGCAAACCGCCATCGAAGAAGCAACCGGCCGCCTCGTCGAGGCCGGCCGCAAGGAGCAGGAGCAGTTGATCGGCTCGGCGCCGAGCTATACTCCGGCGGAGCGCTAGCGACTCTCGCGGTCTTGCCCTGGTACAGGCGTGTGCAGGGAATACGCATCACCATGCAGCATCAATGCAAGCTGATGCAGCTGCGCGTCGCGAAAGCCTTCGGCCTCGATCGCCTTCACCGTTGCGGTGACATAGTCGCGGTTGGCGCCGGACTGGCCGTGGCCCTGGATGACATGGCGGTGCTGCTCGGCGAGCGACAGCCGGCCGGCATATTGCACGTGGCCGCGATCGACGACGTAAGCGAGCGCGGAGACGCGCTGGCGCGCGTCGTTCTCCAGCCAGACCGAGCGCATCACCTCGCGATAGACCGAGGTGACCTGCTCGCGCGCGCGCAAGTACGCGACGACCTCGGCACGGTTCTTCTCGGCCACGCGGAAGGCAATGCCGCGGCATGCGCCGCCACGGTCGAGCCCGAGCACCAGGCCCGGCTTCTCCGGCGTGCCGCGATGCACGAAGGAATAGACGCAGAGCGCGCGGTGCTCGCCGACCAGCCGCGCCGGAACGCGCTCCTCGAAGTCGAAGCCCGGCCGCCACATCAGCGAACCGTAGCCGAACACCCAGAGGTCGCCGGTGGCTGTCGTGACGGAGGGGAGGGTGATTTCGGACATTTCGCGCACGGCTACCAGAACGAAGGCCCCAAGCGAAGCAAATTCTCCGCCTTTCGTCGCAGGCCTGCCTCGCTTACATTTGCCAAAATCTGGGATCAAAGGGTCGCCGCATGTCCAATATGACCGTTGCCGCCGGCCGCCGCTCCCGCTGGGGCCTTTTCATCGCACCCGTTATCGTCCTGATCCTTGCCGTCGCATGGAGCTGCTTCTGGTTCTATGCGGCCTCACAGGCCGAAGTGGCCGCAGACGCCTGGCGGGCGCAAGAGGCCAAGTCCGGCCGCATCTATGATTGCGCCAAGCGCTCGATCGCCGGCTTCCCGTTCCGCTTCGAGGTCCAGTGCTCCGGCGCCAGCGTCGCCCTGGTCTCGCAGAATGCGAGCAAGACGCCATTCACGGCCAAGCTGGACAACATCCTGGTCGTCGCCCAGGTGTACGATCCCAAGCTCGTCATCGCCGAATTCTCCGCACCCGCGACGCTGACCGACAGCGTCACGCAGAACACCTTCGTGGTGAACTGGAGCAAGGGCCGCAGCAGCGTGGTCGGCCTTCCGGCGGTGCCGGACCGCGCCTCCCTCGTGTTCGACGATCCCTCGCTCAACCGCCTCGACGGCAGCGTGCAGGTGCCGCTGGCGCGCGCCAAGCAGATCGAGCTGCACGGCCGCCTCGCAGACCGCTCGCCGGCCGATCATCCCGTGATCGAGACCGTGCTCCACGTCGCGCAGGGCAGCATCCAGGGCGTTCATCCCCTGCTTGCCGAGCCGTTCGAGGCCGACACCCGCGCCAAGGTCACCGGCCTCTCCGACCTCACGCCAAAGCCTTGGCCGCAGCGCTTCCGCGAGATCCAGGCCGCCGGCGGTCATATCGAGATCGTGCAGTCGCGGGTCCAGCAGGGTGAGATGATCGCGATCGCGGCCGGCACGCTCGGCCTCTCCGCCAACGGCCGGCTCGACGGTGAATTGCAGATGACCGTGACGGGCCTCGAGCGCGTGATCCCGGCGCTCGGCATCGAGAAGATGCTGGAGGAGGGCGTGCCGCAGGCAACGCTCGACCGCGTGGCGCCCGGCGTGAAGTCGCAGGACCTCAACAATCTGTTCGGTGCGCTTGATCGTGCCGTGCCCGGTCTCGGCAAGGTCATCAAGCAGAACGCCAATGCCGGCGTTGCCGCCGGCATCAACTCGATCGGCACCGAGAGCACGCTGGAAGGCAAGAAGGCGCGCAGCTTCCCGCTGAAGTTCGTCGACGGCGCCGTGCTGCTCGGCCCGGTCAAGGTCGGCCAGATCCCGCCGTTGTATTGATTGGTTCGTCGCGTCATTCCGGGTTCGACGCTGCGCGTTGCCCCGGAATGACGGAAGACGAGGAGACGTCGCTACGGCTTCTTGCCGAGCTGTCCGTGCTGCCGGCCGAAGTCGGGCGCCGCCGAATCCTGGCCGATCTCGACGATGCCGCGGCGGATGGCGCGCGTGCGGGTGAAATGGTCGAACAGCGCCTCGCCGTCGCCGCGGCGGATCGCGCGCGTGAGCTTGGCGAGATCCTCGGTGAAGGTGCCGAGCATCTCCAGCACGGCCTCCTTGTTGGCGAGGAAGACGTCGCGCCACATCGTCGGGTCGGAGGCCGCGATGCGGGTGAAATCGCGGAAGCCGCCGGCGGAGAACTTGATCACCTCTGACTCTGTCACCTGCGCCAGCTCGTCGGCGGTGCCGACGATGGTGTAGGCGATCAGATGCGGCAGATGGCTGGTGATGGCGAGCACGAGATCGTGGTGATCCGGCGTCATGACCTCGACCTTGGCGCCCATCGCCGCCCAGAACGCGCGCAGGCGATCGGTGGCTGCGGCATCGACGCCTTCGGGCGGCGTGAGAATGCACCAGCGGTTGATGAAGAGCTCGGGGAAACCTGAATCCGGGCCGGAATGCTCGGTGCCCGCAACGGGGTGCGCCGGCACGAAATGAACGGTCTTCGGCAGATGCGGCGCCATGTCCCTGACGATCGCGCCCTTCACCGAGCCGACGTCGGACACGATCGCGCCGGGCTTCAGATGCGCGGCAATCTCCTGCGCCACCGGCCCGCAGGCGCCGACGGGAATGCAGAGGATGACGAGATCGGCATCCTTCACGGCTTCCGCATTGGTCGCCACGACCTGATCGACGATGCCGAGCTCCATCACCCGCGCGCGGGTCTTCTCGGAGCGCGCGGTGGTGACGATCTCGCCCGCCAGCCCCTGAAGCTTCGCAGCGCGCGCGATCGAGCCGCCGATCAGGCCGAAGCCGATCAGCGCGACGCGCTGGAAGTGCGTCTGCTCGCTCATTTGCCGGCCATGAAGTCGCGCAAGGCGTCGACCACGAGGCGATTGGCCTCCTCGGTGCCGATGGTCATGCGCAGCGAATGCGGCAGGCCGTAGTTCTTCAACGCGCGCAGCACGAGGCCGCGCTTGGTGAGGAAGGCGTCGGCGTCGTCAGCTGTCCTGCCCTTCTCGGTTGGGAAGTGGATCAGCACGAAATTGGCGACGCTCGGCGTCACCTTCAGCCCGAGCTTGCCGATCTCCTCGGTCAGCCAATTGCGCCAGGTCTCGGTGAACTGCTTCGACATCGCCTGGTGCGCGGTGTCCTCGATCGCGGCGACCGCGGCATACATCGCCGGCGTCGACACGTTGAAGGGCCCGCGGATGCGGTTGACGGCGTCGATGATGTGCTCGGGGCCGAACATCCAGCCGATGCGCAGCGCGGCGAGGCCGTGGATCTTGGAGAAGGTGTGCGTCACCACCGTGTTCTCGGTGGTGGCGACCAGCTCGATCCCCATTTCATAGTCGTTGCGAGACACGTAGTCGCAATAGGCGGCATCCAGCACCAGCAGCACGTGCGAGGGCAGGCCGGCGCGCAGCCGCTTGACCTCGTCGAACGGCACATAGGTGCCGGTCGGATTGTTGGGGTTGGCGAGCCAGACCAGTTTCGTGCGGGGCGTCACCGCCTTGAGGATGGCGTCGACGTCACAGGTGAGGTTGGTCTCCTGCGCGACGACGTTCTTGGCGCCGACCGCCATGGTCGCGATCGGGTAGACCAGGAAGCCGTGGGTGGTCGAGATCGCCTCGTCGCCGTGGCTGAGATAGGTGTGGGCCAGCAGATTGAGGATCTCGTCCGAGCCGGCGCCGCAGATGATCCGGTTGGGATCGAGCCCGAACGAGCGGCCGATCGCCTCGCGCAGCACGCGCGAGGTTCCTTCCGGATAGTCTTCCAGGTGATCCGCGACGCGCCTGAAGGCTTCGATCGCCTTGGGCGAGGGCCCGAACGGTGTTTCGTTGGCGGAGAGCTTGAACACCTTGCGGCCCGGCTCGGCGACCGGGCTCTTGCCGGGCGTGTAGGGCGCAATATCGAGAATGCCGGGATTCGGCACGGGGCGGGACATCTTGAACTCCGAAAATGGCGGGGCGGGCGCGCGGTTTACGATTTCGCCCCGGTCGGGGGCACCGTATAGCGCGTTGCGTGGCTGCCGACGAGGGCCACAGAGCGCACCGAGGCCCCCGCCTCGATCAGGGCAGCCCTGATTTTGTCGATGCTGGTCGCGCTCGTGACCGAGACCAGGAGCGCTGCGCCGTCGAAGGCGGTGTCGGGCACCGCCACGATCTCGGCGAGCGGCGACAGCGCGCGCGCGACCTCCGCGTTCCAGCCGGACACGCGGACACTGAAGGTCTCGACCTCGGTCACCAGGGCGCTGTCGGCGACGCGCGAGATCGCGAACACCGGCAGGGCGGCCGGATGGTCGGCACGCTCGATGAAGGGCATCCGCGCGATGATCTTCGGCGCGCCGTCCGCTTCCAGCTCCAGCCACCACGGCGTGCGGCTCGAGGTTGCCGAGACCATTGCCAAATCGCCCTTGGATTTCGCCACCGCCTCGACCGCGGCCTGCGCGCTGAAATGGGCGACGTAAGGCACCGTGAAGCCGAAATTGAAGCGCACGGAATCGCGCATCGCCGCCTCGCTGGCCGAGATGTCGGCATGCACGGAGAACGGCGCCTGCACATAGGTGAAGGTCGAGATGATGACGCGCCAGATGCTCTCGACCGTGTCGAGCGGCAGGATGCCGCGATGGCGCTGCACGAGCTCGCGCATCATGGATGCCTCGCGCGCCGGGCGGAACGCCGAGCCGACCTCCTGGGTCTGCTTGACCTGGATCAGGCGGTCGATGATGTCGCCGCGCTGCATCAACAGGCGGTGCATGCCCTCGTCGATCGCGTCGATCTCCTTGCGCAGTTCCTGCAGCGATGGTGGCGCGGGCGGACGTTGGGACATGTCTGGCTGTCGATCGTTCCGATGGGGAATGCCCTGATTAGGCAGTCGGAGCGGCGAAAGCAAAGAGAAATGACGTCCTTTTCGTCCCGCGCGACAGAGGCGAATTGAACCGATCCGGGCCGCGACTTGACGAAAACCGCCCAAGACGGTAGTTTTCATCCGTTCCGTGGTCATTTGAGCCGGCCGGCTTGCAGCCACGTTAAAAAACTCGCTAAACAGGCCGGGGACGCTTCCGATCCCGGCCGAACCTATCGTTCAGGCCGGGTTTTTCATGGCCTGATGCAAGTGGCGATCAAGGTTTGATCGCGAACGAGGTCGATGGTCAGATGGGTGGCGTCAAGTCGATACCGAGTCCTGCGATCAGCGCCGACGAGCGATCGCACGAGGTGGATCATCCGAGCTCGCAGGTCGCGCATTTCGGCAGCGAGCAGCCGCTGCGGCTCGATTGCGGCGTCGATCTCTCCCCGTTCCAGATCGCTTATCAGACCTATGGCGAGCTCAACGCCGATCGCTCCAACGCAATTCTGATCTGCCATGCGCTGACCGGCGATCAGCATGTCGCCAATGTGCATCCCGTCACCGGCAAGCCCGGTTGGTGGGAGACGCTGGTCGGCCCCGGCCGCCCGATCGATCCCAAGCACTACTTCATCATCTGCTCCAACGTGATCGGCGGCTGCATGGGCTCGACCGGGCCGGCGTCGATCAATCCCGCCACCGGCAAGGTCTGGGGTCTCGAGTTTCCCGTCATCACGATTCCGGACATGGTGCGCGCGCAGGCGATGCTGATCGACCGGCTCGGCATCGACACGCTGTTTGCGGTGGTCGGCGGCTCGATGGGCGGCATGCAGGTGCTGCAATGGACCGCGGCCTATCCCGCCCGCGTGTTCTCCGCGCTGGCGATCGCGTGCGCGACGCGGCACTCGGCGCAGAACATCGCCTTCCACGAGCTCGGCCGCCAGGCCGTGATGGCCGATCCCGATTGGCACGGCGGCGGCTATGCCGATCACGGCATCCATCCGCATCGCGGGCTCGCGGTGGCGCGCATGGCGGCGCATATCACCTATCTCTCGGACGCGGCGCTGCATCGCAAGTTCGGCCGGCGCATGCAGGACCGCGAGCTGCCGACCTTCTCGTTCGACGCCGACTTCCAGGTCGAGTCCTACCTGCGCTACCAGGGCTCTTCTTTCGTCGAACGCTTCGATGCCAATGCCTATCTCTATCTGACCCGCGCGATGGACTATTTCGACATCGCCGCCGACCATGGCGGCGTGCTCGCAAAGGCGTTCGCGGATATCAAGACCCGCTTCTGCGTCGTCTCCTTCACCAGCGACTGGCTGTTTCCGACCTCGGAATCGCGCGCGCTGGTGCATGCGCTGAACGCGTCGAGCGCGCGGGTGTCGTTCGCCGAGATCGAGACCGATCGCGGCCATGACGCCTTCTTGCTCGACGTTCCCGAATTCTTCGACATCTCCCGCGCCTTCCTGCAATCGGCAGGCAAGGCCCGCGGGCTGAAGGATAGCTAGCATGTCTGCGCAGGACGTATTGCCGCTGGGCGGCGTTGCGACCGGACGGTCCGGTGATTTTCGCGCCGATCATCGGCTGGTCGCCGAAATGGTCAAGCCAGGCTCGAAGGTGCTCGACGTCGGTTGCGGCGAGGGCGACCTGCTTCAGCTCCTGGAGACCCGCGGCATCGACGGCCGCGGCATCGAGCTGTCGCGCGAGGGCGTCAACCGCTGCGTCGCCAAGGGCCTTGCGGTGGTGCAGGGCGATGCCGACACCGATCTCGTCAATTATCCCGATGACGCCTTCGACTACGTGATCCTGTCGCAGACGCTGCAGGCGACGCGGCAGCCGCGGGTGGTGCTGGAGAATCTGCTGCGCATCGGCCGCCGCGCTATCGTGTCGTTCCCGAATTTCGGCTTCTGGAAGATGCGGCTCCAGCTCCTGATCGGCGGCCACATGCCGCGCACCGAGAATTTGCCGGCGACCTGGTACGACACCGCCAACATCCATTTCTGCACCATCAAGGATTTCGTCGAGCTCTGCGACGAGATCAACGTCAAGATGGAGCGTTCGGTGGCGCTCGATCTCTACGGCCGTCCGGTGCCCTTGAACCTGCCCTGGTGGGTGTGGAACATGTTCGGCGAGCAGGGCGTGTTTCTGCTGAGCCGCGGCGGGGGGAAGTAGTCTCTCTCCGTCATTCCGGGGCGCGCGAAGCGCGAGCCAGGATGCGCAATTGCGCATTCGAGATTCCATCGTGCAACACTGCCCGCTGCCCGATGGAGTCCGGGCCTGCGCCTCCGGCGCATCCCGGAACGACAGCTAGTGTGGGGCCAGCGACCTCGGGTCGCGTACTGGCCAGCGTCCCGCTTCCACCAGCGTCACGAACCGTGCCACCGTTTCGTTGAACAGCGCGGGCTCTTCGAGATTGAGCACGTGGCCGGACTTCGGAAACATCGCGAGTCCCGCCGCGGGAAGGTGCTTCTTCAGGAACAGGCTCGCGCCGACGCAGGGATCGTCCTCATCACCGCAGATGATCAGTGCCGGCGTCGCTGCGGCGCGGATCGCGTCCGTCATCGTAAAGATCGAGGGGCGGCCGCCCTGGAAGCCGCGCATCGTGCGCGCCGAGCCTTTGGCGTCGTGCCGTGCCAGCGCGGCGTAGAAATCGGCGTGGCCGCGCGGATCCTTCACCAGGAAGGGAATCCGGCTCGGCGCCTCGCGCGTGACTTTTGCCACTTCCACCGATCCCAGCGTCTCGAACTGCTCGGCATTGGCGCGGCACTGCTTGCGCCAAACCTCCAAATTCTCGAGCTCCGAACCCGAGCCGACGCCGGCCAGCGTCATCGAGAGCGCGCGCTGTGGCGCGTTCAATCCGATCTGGAGTGACGAGTAGGCGCCCATCGACAGGCCGACGAGATGCGCGCGATCGATCTTGAGATGATCGAGCACGGCGAGCGCGTCGCTGTAAAAATGCGTGTAGCTGTAGACCTCGCCCTCGGGCACGTCCGACGGCGTGTAGCCGCGTGCCGAATAGGTGATGCAGCGGTGGCTGCGCGAGAAGTAACGCATCTGCGGCTCCCAATTGGTGTAGTCGGCCGCGAACTCGTGCAGAAAAATGATCGGCGCTCCCAGACCCGCCTCTTCGAAATAGATGCGGACGTCGTCCCTGGTCGTGGCGTGGGGCATTAACCGTTTCCCTCTCTTCAAGCCGCCTTTGCAGGATCGCAGTTAATGCTGTTGTCCGCAATGCGGCAGCATTGGGCCAGTGCCAGCGCAAAATCATCGCAGCTATTCGCAGGCTATTGGCGTCTTTTTCTCGCCACATCCGGCGGCTTAACGGCCAGACGGATGTCGGCTCTTGCACAGGCCGATGGGAAGTGGGGTGTCAACGAAGGATGAAGAATGTTTGAGTTGCTTGCGTCTCGCCTGTCGCGTTGTGTTGTCGCGCTGGCGATCTTCTCCGCGGCATTTGCCGCATTCGCTTCTCCGGCTTCAGCGCGGCCGCATCATCGTCATAGCGCAGAGCGGCACGCTTACGTGCACCACGCCAGACATCATCATTACCGCCACCATGCCCGCAGCTCGCGCTTCGAGCGCAGCGCGGCGCAGTTGCAGGCGAGCGGGTTCGGTGGCACTTTTGCCAGCTATGATCCGAACACCAACAGCCCCGGCGTTGCCATGAGCGGCAATGGAGGAACGATCATCACCGGCGGCGGTCGAATGATCACGCGCGCAAGCCGTCGCGCGGCGATGAGCGCGAACGGCGGCATGGCGAATGACGCCACGAGCAGCGGTGGCTTTGGTGGCGGATCGGGCCTCGTCTCCGAGGCGCGGCGCTACATCGGCGGCAATCCGACCGGGCGCGGCAGGCTGTGGTGCGCGCGCTTCATGAATATGGTGCTGGAGCATACCGGCCATAAGGGCTCAGGCTCCGACATGGCGAGCTCGTTCGCCCGCTATGGCACGCGCGTCTCCGGTCCGCAGGTCGGCGCCATCGCGGTGATGTCGCGCGGCGGCCGTGGCGGCCATGTCGGCATCATCACCGGCGTCGACGCGCAGGGCAATCCGATCATGATCTCCGGCAACAACGGCAACCGCGTCCGCGAGGCACCGGTCTCGCGCGGCAAGATCTATGCGTATGTGATGCCGAATTGAGAAGGTGTCGTAGGGTGGCTTAGCGAAGCGTAATCCACCAACTTCGTTCGGTGATCGACGAAGCATGGTGGATTACGCTGAGCGACTGCACTTCGCGCAGCCGCTCAGCTAATCCACCCTACGGCCGCGGCGTTAGCTCACAGCAGCTTCGGCTCTTCCACCGCGACCGCGTCGCCGATACCGATCTCCCCGCCTTCGACCACCTCGGCGTAGATGCCGCAGTCCATGTGGCCGAGATGGCGCGAGAGCGTGGGCGGGATCTCGAGATCGCGCTTGGCCGTCACTGGATCCACATTGGTGGCGGGGCAGCGGACGATGCGCTTGACCACCTTCAGCCGCGCCTGCCCGATCGCAAGCGTCTGGCCGACGAGGTCGAGCTCCGACCAAGCCGGCCAGCCCTTGACGTAGAGATTGGCGCGGAAGCGCAAGGGATGCACGGCGGTACCGCCCAGCATGGTCTCGATGGCGCGGACGCTGCCGAGATTGATGATGGAGACCACCTTGCGGGCGACGTCGGAGAAGCTGTGGTCCCGGCCGGACAGCAGCTTCGGCGGGCCCTTCAGCTCCGGCTGAAAATTCTCCGCGAAATAGCGCTCGATCGCGGCACGCCCGGCGGCCGTCTCGAGGTCCCCGCTGGCGACGATCTGGCCGTCCTTGCGGATCGTCAGCACATTGGTGGCGTCGTCGAAGCGGCTGTCGAGCTGCGCCAGCCGCTCATTGCGCGCGAGCATCAGGAACTGGATCTTCGGCTTCCACTCGGGCTGCTCGGGATTAAAGCCGCTCGGGCCGTTCTCGATGGCGTAGCGCCGGTCGGCGGGCAGGGTCTGGCCTGTCCGCAAGGGGGCGCGGCGCAGGGGCTCCGGCGTAAGGCCCTTGATGGGGTAGCGGTAGAGGCCGGTGATCTCGGCGGTCTGGCTGGCTGACTTTGCGACAGGGGTCATGCCGTTACTTAAGGGATTCGCCCTGTCCCCGCCAAGCCGCCGCTCCAGCGCACGAAATTGTGAAGGCGCCTCTTTCGCACCCGCAACCTGCTTCCCACATCTGCCTCAGGCCGGCGGCAACGGCGGTCAATGACGACCGTTACCGGTTGAGAAACGTCAATGCGGTAATCGGAAACCCAATGAAGATGCCGTTTGGGGTGCCTTAGAGGGCCCCGAGGGCAGGCCGAGGGACAGAAAAGATGAATATTGAGAAATATACCGAACGCTCCAGGGGCTTCATCCAGTCCGCGCAGTCGCTCGCGATGCGCGAGGGGCACCAGCAGTTCTCCACCCTGCATGTGCTGAAGGTCCTCTTGGACGACAATGAAGGGCTGGCTTCCGGCCTGATCGACCGCGCCGGCGGCAATTCCCGTGCAATTCTCAAGGCGACCGAGGAGGCCCTCGGCAAGGTGCCGAAGGTCTCCGGCGGCGGCGCCGGCCAGATCTATCTGGCGCCCGAGCTCGCTCGCACCTTCGACGCGGCTGAGAAGGCCGGCGAGAAGGCCGGCGACAGCTTCGTCACCGTCGAGCGGCTGCTGCTCGGGCTCACGCTGGAGAAGACCAGCGAGGCCGGCACGATCCTGAACAAGGGCGGCGTCACCCCGCAAAACCTCAACGCCGCGATCGAGGCGCTGCGCAAGGGCCGCACCGCGGACTCGGCGACTGCCGAGAACGCCTATGATGCCCTGAAGAAATATGCCCGCGACCTGACCCAGGCGGCGCGCGACGGCAAGCTCGATCCGGTCATCGGCCGTGACGAGGAGATCCGTCGCACGATTCAAGTGCTCTCGCGCCGGACCAAGAACAATCCCGTCCTGATCGGCGAGCCCGGCGTCGGCAAGACGGCCATCGCGGAAGGCCTTGCGCTGCGCATCGTCAATGGCGACGTGCCGGAGAGCCTGAAGGACAAGAAGCTGCTGTCGCTCGATCTCGGCTCGCTGATCGCCGGCGCGAAGTATCGCGGCGAGTTCGAGGAACGGCTGAAGGCCGTGCTCCAGGAGGTCACCGGCAGCGAGGGCAACTTCATCCTGTTCATCGACGAGATGCACACGCTGATCGGCGCGGGCAAGGGCGACGGCGCGATGGACGCCTCCAACCTGCTCAAGCCGGCGCTCGCCCGCGGCGAGCTGCACTGCATCGGCGCGACCACGCTCGACGAATACCAGAAGCACGTCGAGAAGGACGCCGCGCTGGCGCGGCGCTTCCAGCCGATTTTCGTCAGCGAGCCGTCGGTCGAGGACACCATCTCGATCCTGCGTGGCCTCAAGGACAAGTACGAGCAGCACCACGGCGTGCGGATCACCGATTCCGCGCTCGTGGCGGCGACGACGCTGTCTAACCGCTACATCACCGACCGCTTCCTGCCCGACAAGGCGATCGACCTGATGGACGAGGCTGCGGCCCGGCTGAAGATGCAGGTCGATTCCAAGCCGGAAGAGCTGGATTCGCTCGACCGCGAGATCATCCGGCTCAAGATCGAGCAGGAGGCGTTGAAGAAGGAGAGCGATCTCGGCTCCAAGTCACGGCTCCAGACGTTGGAGAAGGACCTTGCCGAGCTCGAGGAGAAGTCGGCGGCGCTGACGGCGCGCTGGAGCGCGGAGAAGAACAAGCTCTCCGATGCCCAGAAGCTGAAGGCGGAGCTCGACGGTTTGCGGGTGGAGCTCGCCAATGCGCAGCGGCGCGGCGAATTTCAGAAGGCCGGCGAGCTCGCCTATGGCCGGATCCCGCAGCTCGAGAAGCAGCTGGCCGATATCGAGGCGAAAGAGAACTCAGGCGAGATGATGGAGGAGGCGGTCACCGCCAACCACATCGCGCAGGTGGTCTCGCGCTGGACCGGCGTGCCCGTCGACAAGATGCTGGAAGGCGAGAAGGAGAAGCTCCTGAAGATGGAGGAGCAACTGGGACAACGCGTCGTCGGCCAGGCCGAGGCCGTGCGTGCGGTCGCAACCGCCGTGCGCCGTTCGCGCGCCGGCCTGCAGGACCCGAATCGTCCCACCGGCTCGTTCATGTTCTTAGGCCCCACCGGCGTCGGCAAGACCGAGCTGACCAAAGCTTTGGCGGAGTACCTGTTCAACGACGAGACCGCGATGGTTCGCCTCGACATGTCCGAATACATGGAGAAGCACTCGGTCTCGCGGCTGATCGGCGCACCTCCGGGCTATGTCGGCTATGACGAGGGCGGCGCGCTCACCGAGGCGGTGCGGCGCCGGCCTTACCAGGTCGTGCTGTTCGACGAGATCGAGAAGGCGCATCCTGACGTCTTCAACGTCCTGTTGCAGGTGCTCGACGACGGCCGCCTGACCGACGGCCAGGGCCGCACCGTCGACTTCCGCAACACGCTGATCATCATGACCTCGAACCTCGGTTCGGAATTCCTGGTGAACCAGCCGGAGGGTGAGGACACCTCGGCCGTGCGCGAGCAGGTGATGGGAATGGTGCGCGGGCATTTCCGCCCCGAATTCCTCAACCGCGTCGACGAGATCATCCTGTTCCATCGCCTGCAGCGCAGCGAGATGGGCCGGATCGTCGAGATCCAGTTCGCGCGGCTGCAGAAGCTCCTGACCGATCGCAAGATCGTGCTGACCCTCGACGCTGCCGGCCGCGACTGGCTCGCCGCCAAGGGCTGGGATCCCGCCTACGGCGCAAGGCCGCTGAAGCGCGTGATCCAGCGTCACCTCCAGGACCCGCTCGCCGAGATGATCCTGGCCGGCGACGTCAGGGACGGCGATGCCGTTGCGATCTCCTCCGAAGGCAACGTGCTGACCTTCAACGGCAAGGCACCGCAGACAGCCGAGATTGCGCAGTTCGAGGCGCCAGTGGCGAAACGCAAGTTGAACTGAATGCGGGTGTTCGAAGCCTGAAACGACAAACCGCCCCGGAGAGGTCAGCCTCTCGGGGGCGGTTTTTTGCAGGGCCGTTCGCAGGCTCACTGCACGCGCCGGAGCCCGCACAGCGCGTGCTGTCGCCCGCATGGGGTGTTGACGTTGACCTCGCGCCACACGTCGGTAGCTGGTTTACCCGTGGACACGATACGCCTCCGCTGGCCCGAGGCACCTTCGCGGACCTGCGGTTGCTGGGCCTTGTATCGCGCCACGACGCGCGGCCCCGCCGGCAGGCGGGAACGCGCCGAGGCTATTTCTTGGCCACCTTGTAGATCGCGTTCTCGACGTCCGACGAGAAGTAGACCACCCCCGTCGCCCCGACGGCCACGCCCGTCGGAATGTTCGTCGGCAATCCGCCCGGCGCGCCCGGCAGCCCGATCGGCAGATTGGCCGCGATCTCCGTCACCTTGCCGCTCTCCGGCGCGATCGCGATCAGTCGCTTGGCGCCGGCTTCCGCGACGATCAGCGTGCCGTCGCTGCCGCGCGCGATTCCTTCGGGCATCTTCAGCTCCTTGGCGACCACTGTCTTTTCGCCGTTGCCGTCGATCCGGGACACGGTGCCTGCAAAGGCCTCGGTGACATAGACCTCGTCGGTCTTGCCACGGACGAGCCCGACCGGGCCTTCGAGGTCGCCAATCAGCGTGGTGCGGTCCTTGCCGTGCTCGCCGCTCACCTTGACCAGCGATTTGGTGCCGAGCTCGGCGACCAGGATGCTGCCGTCAGCGAGCACGACCGCGTCGTGCGGCGCCTTGAAGCCGTGCAGCATGTCGCGCGTCGCGCCGGTCTTGGCGTCGATCACCTGCACGGTGCCGGTGAACCAGCTCGACAGCACCACGTCGTTGCCCTGCGCCGTCGCGCTCATCGGATATTCGAGCGTGGTGCCGGCGGCGTGCATGCGCGCTTTCTCGGTGACCTCGCCGGTCGCGCCGTCCACCGTGCGGTATGCGAACACGTCGGCGACGTGGATCGTATCCTTGCCGTTCTCGCTAGTGACGCCGATGCCGCCGGGCAGCGCGAGCTTGCCGATGATGATCTGCTTGGACTGGCCGGTCGCGGGATCGACCTCCTGAATGCCGTTGTCGGCCATGTTGGAGACGTAGATGCGGTCCTTGTCGTCGATCGCGAGATTGTCCAGCGACGGCTTGAGCTGCGCGACCATGGTCTTGGCGCCCGATTTGGGATCGACCCGGACGAGCTGGCCGAGCGCGGTGTCGACGACCCAGAGATTGCCCTTGGAATCGAAATTCACTGCGGCCGGGACCTTGAAGCCGTCGGCAACGACGGTCAGCTCGGCCTTGTCGACGTCGACCTTGGCGACCTGGCCCTTGAACCAGAGCGGACCGTAGAGCTTGTCGTCGGGACCGAACTCGAAGCCGTTGAGGCCGCCCATCTTCTCCATGATCTGGCGCGGCGGCTTGGTGCCCTCGATGTCGATCTCGTAGAGCGTGTCGCCGAGGAAGACGGTGGTGGCATAGAGCCTGCCGTCCTTGCGGAAAGCGAGCGAGTTGATGCCGGGAAGGCCGCTCGCGAGCTTCTTGATCGGGCCATCGCCCTTGCGCGAATAGAGATCGCCGGTCAAAAATCCGGTCCAGGCCATGGTGCCGTCAGGGGCGAACGCGATGTCGTCGGCCATGCCCACCGGGGAAGGGATTGCAACCTTGGCGGTACCGGCGGAGATGTCGACCTCGTAGAGCGCCGCGCCGGCGACGCTGCCGGCAAACAGATGGCCGGCCTTGTCGACACCGAGCCCGTGCACGCCATGGAATGCCGAGCCGGGAACGAGTTTTGTCACTTCCCAACCGTCGGCTGACGCGCTCGACGCGGTGAAAAACGCAGCGACGAAGGCTGCGCAGGCGAGCCTGTTCTTCATGGCGAGACCTCCCGTTTTTTGGAAAGTATTCGCTCCTCACGGCGCTTTGGCAAACGAAACTTGACGTTGTGACGTGGCGAAGTAGCCTTGCGCGATCAACGCAGAGTCGTGTCGTGTTTGGAGATGTCCAGCCGATGTCGGCGGGCTGCCAGCTTACCGGTTGGCGGCTTACCGGTTAGTGACTTGCAGCGGGCCGCCGGTGGCGTCCGACATGCGGGCGATAGCGCCGCCGCGGCCGCTCATCATGCCCTCGAGCCGGTCGCGCTCCTTCTCGAAGCTTGCGAGCATCGGGCCTTCGAGCGACCGGCCGCGCGGCAGCTTCACGCGCATCGGGTCGACGAAGCGGTTGTTGACCAGGATCTCGTAGTGGACGTGCGGGCCGGTCGACTGGCCGGTCGAGCCGACGAAACCGATCACCTGGCCCTGACGCACCTTCTTGCCGGCTTCCATGCCCTTGGCGAAGGCCGACATGTGGCCGTAGGCGGTCTCGTAGCCGTTGGAATGCTTGATGCGGATGTACTTGCCGTAGCCGCCCTCGGGGCCGGCCTTCTCGATCACGCCGTTGCCGGAGGCGAAGATCGGCGTGCCGTAGGCGGTGGCCCAGTCGACGCCAGTGTGCATCTTCACATAGCCGAGGATCGGGTGGCGGCGGCCGCCGAAGCCGGAGCGCATGATGGCGTTGTTGACCGGCTTTCTGACCAGGAACTTCTTCGCGCTCTTGCCGGTCTCGTCATAGTAGTCGACGACGCCGTCGTCGGGGCTCTGGTAGCGGTAGTATTTCTTGGTCTCGCCGCCGACGGTGAGGGAGGCGAACAGCACGTCGTTCTTTTCGCTCGACGCCACGCCCTCGTCTTCGCCGGCATAGAACACGTCGAAGGAATCGCCCGGCTGCACCTTGCGCTGGAAATCGACGTCGTAGGAGTAGATCTTGATCATGTCCTCGATGACAGGCATCGGGACCTTGTTGCGCATCGCGGTCTCGTAGATGCTCTGGTACAGCCGCACGCCGGAGCCGTCATCGTCGTCATCGTCGTCGCTGTTGGCGCTGGCCGCAGCGTCCGCGACGGTGTTCATGCTGGAGACGTCGACCGCGACGTATTTGCCGAGATCGGACAGCGCCGCGATCGCCTCGACCATGGTTTCGTTTGCAACCACGACGCGATAGGGCTGCAGGCGGGCGCCGGGGCTTGCGGGCGCCATCAAAATGCGGAGCTTCTCGCCTTCCTTGAGGCCGCCGTCGCGGCCGCGGGGCCCGAGCGTCGCGGTGATCGCCTTGATCTCGTCGGCGGTCGCGCCGAGATCGCGCAGCACGCCAGCGACGCTGTCGCCCTTCTTGACCAGATGGACGCGTTCGCCGTTGGGATTGCCGCCGGTGATCTGCTCCTTGGTCTTGGGCAGCAGCGTGACGTTTTCCGGCACCACGCGCGTCTCGAAGCCGGCATAGGGATCGGACGGCGAGGCCTCGGCGGCGTAGGCAGTCCTGATGTCGGAGGGGCCGGTCGCGCCGGAGATGTCGGCGGCGGCGTTGGCGAGCGAGGCGTAGCGCACCCCGCCATTGCCGCGCCAATTAGCGGCGTCGCGCACCCGCATCAGGATGTCGTCGAGCGCCACCACGGCGGAAATCTTCGCCTTCGGCAGCACCGGCGACAAGTCCTTGGTGACGAAGGAGACCTCCGCGTCGGGCTCGACGGCTTCCGGATTGTTGGGGTCTTCCGCGGCCGTCTTCGGATCGGAGCCGACATCGGTGAGCAGGCGCTGGGCGTTGAACGGCGGAATTTTCGCCGACAGATCGCTCGTCGTCATCGACAGATTGCCGGCGATCCGGACGAAGGGCCGCACCCGCATCACGTCGCGGTTGCCGACGCGGGCGACCGTGGAGACGCGGACGATGTTGCGCGACGCCGTGGATTCGCTCGGCGGCGGCAGGCGGTCGCTCTTGTGCAGCGTGGCAGCGCGATCGGCTGCGCCGAAGGCCCCGCGCAGCGCGCCCTCGACCCGCTCCGGCACCTTGGCGAAGGTCATCTCGCCGTCGAGCGATGCGAAAACGGCGCCGCCGATCAGGGCTGCGCCGCAGAGTCCGGTCAGAATCGTGCCGCTGAACCATTGCACCGAGACGCGGCGGCGGTCGATCACGGCGGCTTCAGAACCGTCGACGGACAGCGGCGGCTCGTGGCCGAGATCGATGATCCCGGTCTCACGCCCGTAAGCGCCGCGTGACGTCCTGTGGTTCACTCAAGTCCCCCAATCAACGACCCAAGAAGCCCGGTTCGAACCTTGTCCGTGTCGCCCTCTTGAAGGGGCATCGCCGGAAAAAGGCAAGCCGCACAGTCGTTCGCGCTCAGAAGACCCCGCGAGGGGCCCGGCCGAAATTACGAACAGCTGAACGGAAAAAGCGCTCTCGATGTCTCTCGAATGTCCGGGGAAGGCCGCGTCATCTGCAAGATCGCCTTCCTCTGACCCCATGAAAACCGCCGGCAGCCCCCACTGGCACCCCCGCGATTCAAGCTTGTCTCTTATCAGAACGCCGCGGGATTGTGGCTCAAGTACGGCGTCTATCATGGAAAAAGTTTCCTGAATGACAGGCCGTAAAAGCCCGGTCTGAGGGGTGAGCAAAGCTAGGCCCGGGCCGAGCGGCTGATCCGGCCAGGTCTCTGGC
Source organism: Bradyrhizobium sp. T-12 (assembly GCF_058314695.1). Lineage (NCBI taxonomy): Bacteria > Pseudomonadati > Pseudomonadota > Alphaproteobacteria > Hyphomicrobiales > Nitrobacteraceae > Bradyrhizobium > Bradyrhizobium sp. T-12. The sequence goes on from NZ_CM177756.1 coordinate 960,365, forward strand.
CGTGGATTGCCGGGCCGCTTCTGGACCCGCCCCGCCAAGGTAAGCGGGGCGCCGGGGGAGGGGGAGGCGAAGGGCCCGGGAAGGGGGCCCTGGAGCGCCCTCCGGAGCCCGCCGGCGCGCAAACTTTTTTTCAGATTTTTTCCGGCGCGGGCGCCGACGTCGCGTCCCGCGCCTCGCTAATAGGCTGGAATTGCAGGAATTTTCGCGACGATCCACTGTGCGACGTTTTGTTGACGATTGGCGTTGACAGCCCGGAAGGTGGGGCCTATAACCCCAACCACTGAGCGCGGCGCCGCCGGGTCACTGACCAAGGCGAGCGAACGCGCCACTGATGCTCCTCACTTTGTTGAGTGACACAACAGCCGACACAAGTCGGTTGGAGTTCATTCATCGTCGGTAAGGGTGTCGGTACCCTTCCTGAGGGAAGGTTGAGGCCTCCACGGTCTCGGGCTGTTTGACAAGTGAAGATGAAGAAAGAGAAACGTGGACGGCGGAGTCCTTGCGGGTCTCGCATCTAGAAAGCTTCGGCTTTTTGGATCGGGACCGGACGAAAGACTTCGGCGGTACACGTTTTAAAGGAAACACCATCGTTGCCAGCGATGTGAATCGCGGGCAGCTCGGCGGCTTCGGTCGTCGGAAAAATGGTGGGACCTCGTCAAACGTTGTGATCAGCCGGTTCAAAGTTCAAGTCCAACTTGAGAGTTTGATCCTGGCTCAGAGCGAACGCTGGCGGCAGGCTTAACACATGCAAGTCGAGCGGGCGTAGCAATACGTCAGCGGCAGACGGGTGAGTAACGCGTGGGAACGTACCTTTTGGTTCGGAACAACACAGGGAAACTTGTGCTAATACCGGATAAGCCCTTACGGGGAAAGATTTATCGCCGAAAGATCGGCCCGCGTCTGATTAGCTAGTTGGTAGGGTAATGGCCTACCAAGGCGACGATCAGTAGCTGGTCTGAGAGGATGATCAGCCACATTGGGACTGAGACACGGCCCAAACTCCTACGGGAGGCAGCAGTGGGGAATATTGGACAATGGGGGCAACCCTGATCCAGCCATGCCGCGTGAGTGATGAAGGCCCTAGGGTTGTAAAGCTCTTTTGTGCGGGAAGATAATGACGGTACCGCAAGAATAAGCCCCGGCTAACTTCGTGCCAGCAGCCGCGGTAATACGAAGGGGGCTAGCGTTGCTCGGAATCACTGGGCGTAAAGGGTGCGTAGGCGGGTCTTTAAGTCAGGGGTGAAATCCTGGAGCTCAACTCCAGAACTGCCTTTGATACTGAAGATCTTGAGTTCGGGAGAGGTGAGTGGAACTGCGAGTGTAGAGGTGAAATTCGTAGATATTCGCAAGAACACCAGTGGCGAAGGCGGCTCACTGGCCCGATACTGACGCTGAGGCACGAAAGCGTGGGGAGCAAACAGGATTAGATACCCTGGTAGTCCACGCCGTAAACGATGAATGCCAGCCGTTAGTGGGTTTACTCACTAGTGGCGCAGCTAACGCTTTAAGCATTCCGCCTGGGGAGTACGGTCGCAAGATTAAAACTCAAAGGAATTGACGGGGGCCCGCACAAGCGGTGGAGCATGTGGTTTAATTCGACGCAACGCGCAGAACCTTACCAGCCCTTGACATGTCCAGGACCGGTCGCAGAGATGTGACCTTCTCTTCGGAGCCTGGAGCACAGGTGCTGCATGGCTGTCGTCAGCTCGTGTCGTGAGATGTTGGGTTAAGTCCCGCAACGAGCGCAACCCCCGTCCTTAGTTGCTACCATTTAGTTGAGCACTCTAAGGAGACTGCCGGTGATAAGCCGCGAGGAAGGTGGGGATGACGTCAAGTCCTCATGGCCCTTACGGGCTGGGCTACACACGTGCTACAATGGCGGTGACAATGGGATGCTAAGGGGCGACCCTTCGCAAATCTCAAAAAGCCGTCTCAGTTCGGATTGGGCTCTGCAACTCGAGCCCATGAAGTTGGAATCGCTAGTAATCGTGGATCAGCACGCCACGGTGAATACGTTCCCGGGCCTTGTACACACCGCCCGTCACACCATGGGAGTTGGTTTTACCTGAAGACGGTGCGCTAACCCGCAAGGGAGGCAGCCGGCCACGGTAGGGTCAGCGACTGGGGTGAAGTCGT